>DATIWF010000046.1:0-49934 GCA_035519535.1 Vicinamibacterales bacterium
GCGATACCGGCGGCCGGTGGGCGCGAGCGGGCGCACTTGGGATTCGATGCCGATGGTCGACGCCAGGCGGCAGAACCACATGCCCCCGGGCGCGAGGCACCGCCATGCGCCGGCAACCATGGCGTCGAACTGGGCGTCGTCGCGGGCGAAGTGCAGGACGGCGCTCGTCACCACCAGCCGATAGTCCGTATTAGCGGCCTTCCCAGTCAACAGAACGCCTGTTCTCAGACGCTGTTCCCCAATCGCGGGGGCACATTACGCCGCAAGCCGCCGCCGCTTCCAGGCATCATCCGCTCCGTCGAGGTGCCCGTCAACCCTGAGGGTGACCTGTCAGCAGCCGCCAGGCAGGCCTCCGGCCTGACCTCACGCACCACAACTGCGGCGATCATGGGTCCGCGACGTACACCAACGCACTGGGAGCCCGCGGCGGCGCCCGCGAGGCTCGCGCCGCCGGCACCGCGTCCGGCAACCCGAAATGTCGAAGGATTTTTTCCACGACCGGACGGGCCTGAATCAGCGCCTCCAGCCGCAGACGACCCCGGCAGCGCGGACACGCCAGCACGGCCGATAGTCCGTACAGACGGGATTCGCGAGTCGACATAATCGTCGATTACCAGACACAGAGGCAGGCGGCGTCGATCGCGCCGGAGCTATCCGCGCGGTGGTCGGCGGTTGCGGCGGCCCTCGCAGCCGCGCACGGGCCGCTCTCGGATCTGTTCCAGGTCATTCAGGACGCCGACGCCCGGCCCACTGCGGCTAGCGAAGCGGCCGTGGCCGAGGCGCTCAAGCGTGTCGAGGCCGTCCTCGCCGACTACGACGCCCTGCGCTGAGTCAATCCGCGCAAACTTCTTGGGCCCGGCTCTCGTCTATATCCGCGACGGACGTATCCGTCACGGTTCGAGAGGAGCTGAGTCTGCCCGTCCCACGCCCGGATCCCAGCACGTTTCTGCCGCTGACGCCGGCGGTGTTTCACATCCTCCTGGCCCTCTCCGACGCCGATCGGCACGGCTACGGGATTGCCAAGGAAGTCGCGGCACGGACGGATGGAGACGTTCGCCTCGGGCCGGGTACGCTCTACGGCACGCTCGCACGCATGCTCGAGGCCGGGCTGGTCCGTGAAACCGCCGAGGGTGACGGCGCCGGGGACGAACGGCGGCGCTACTACGGCTTGACCACGCTCGGGCGAGCGGTCGCCGAAGCCGAAGCACGCCGGCTCCAGCGGCTCGTCACCGTGGCTCGCGGCAAGTCATTGTTCAAGCCGGGACGGTGATGTGACGGCCGCGCCCTCGCCATTCCCTGTTCGTGTCGCGGTGTGGATGGCGACCAAACTGGCCTCGGCCTACCCGCACATTGCAGGCCTCGACCACGCCGAGCTCCAGCTTTTTGTTCGTGAGGCCGCTGAAGACGCGTGGCGAGACCGCGGCCGGATTGGACTCCTGCGCGTGATTGGCGGCGTCGGCGCCGACGTCGCACGCGTGCGAGCCGGCCGAGTGTCCGTGATCTCACCTTCCACGGCCTCGCATCCGGCGGCGCCGCGTTCCCGGAGACTGACGATGGACCACGTTGTTGCCGACTTGCGCTATGCCGCACGCCGGCTCAGGCGAACACCGGGGTTCACGGCGACGGCGATCCTGACGCTCGCACTTGGCATCGGCATGACCACGGCCGTCTTCACGGTCGTGGACGGCTCGATGCTGCGGCCCTTTCCCTACCCGGACTTCGACCGGATCATGCTCGTGTCTGAGGCCACGCAAGACGGACGCGGCATGTCCGTCTCATGGCCGAACTTCCTCGACTGGCAGTCGCAAGCGTCCGAGGTGTTTCAGGAACTCGGCGTCTATCGCGGTTCGATCGCGACACTGAGCGGCCCGGACGCGCCGGAGCGGCTCAGCGGCGCCGTCGTGTCTTCTTCCGTGTTCGCCACGGTGGGAATCACGCCACGTCTCGGACGGACGTTCGACGCCGGAGACGACGGCCCCGGCGCCCGCCGCGTCGTGCTCATCAGCGAGCGATTGTGGCGCTCGCACTTTGGTGAGGCGTCCGATGTGGTCGGCCGGTCGATCACGCTGAACAACCAGACATTCCAGATCGCGGGAGTGATGCCGGCCTCGTTGCGCTTTCCGTCCCGTCTCACCGACCTCTGGATGCCGCTCGGGCTCGCCGTGAATGGATTCCCCAAAGCGCGCGACAACCACCCCGGTCTCACGGCGTTCGGCCGGTTGAAACCGGCCGTCTCGCTCGAGCGCGCGCGGACGGTGATGGACGCCGTCGCCGGACGACTCTCGCTGCAGTATCCAGACACCAACCACGGCTCCCGCATCGTCGTGACGCCGTACTACGAGTCGATCGTCGCCAGCGTCCGGCCGGCGTTTCGCATTCTGCTTGGCGCGGTCGGTCTCGTGCTGCTCATCGCATGCGCCAATCTGGCCAACCTCATGCTCGTGCGAGCCGAGGCCCGCCAGCGTGAGCTTGGCATCCGGGCAGCGCTCGGCGCCAGCCGCATGCGGCTGGCGCGCCAGCTCGTGACCGAGGCCCTCCTCGTCTCGACGGTCGGCGGCGCTCTGGGCGTCTTGCTGGCGAATTGGGCCGTGAGGGCCTTCGTCGCGTTTCGCCCGACGTCGATCCCGCGCGTGGACCTGATCCAGGTGGACGCGCGCGTGCTGATGTTCGCCGTCGCGGTCTCCATGCTGAGCGGCTTGCTGTTCGGCGCGGCGCCGGCGCTCCGCCGGTCGCTCGCCAACGCGCAAGACGCGCTGCGGCGCGGTCGGGACGGCGGCGCCGTCGGGACCGGACGAATCCGCAGCGTGCTGGTTGCCGCCGAAGTGGCGATCGCGCTCATTCTGCTCGTTGGTGCCGGGCTTCTGGCCCGAAGCCTGAACCGTCTGATGTCGGTGGACCTCGGCTTCACCCCGACCCGCGTGGTGTCGATGCAGGTGTCGCTGCCGACCGCCTCGTACCCGACAGTCGAGGCATGGACGGCGTTTCACCAGTCGCTGCTCGATCGCGTCGCGCACGCGCCCGGCATTGAGGCCGTGGGCCTGACGAGCAACCTGCCGTTCTCGGGCAACGCCATGGAATCGACGTTGATCAAGGAGGGCGATCCCATTCCCGCGGCGAATCATCCGGGTGAGGAGTGCGTCTTCCAGACCGGCAGCACCGACTACTTCCGAACCGTCGGCATGACGATGGTCCGCGGGCGGACCTTTTCGGAGAAGGACACTCCGAGCTCCACGAGAGTGGCCATCGTCGATGACGCGCTGGTGGCCCGGTTGTTCGGAGACCGCGATCCCATCGGCCAACGCATTGCGTTTGAGTTCGAAGGCGATTCGCCCAGCGATCCACGCCCGATGTATCGCGAGATCGTCGGTGTCGTCCATCACGTGAAGTCCTACGGCCTCACGGGCGAGCCGCCCTACGTTCAGGTATTCACACCCTTCACCCAGCTGCCATTCTGGATGAAAGACCGGCGGCCTGGCATGAGCTTGGCGGTCCGTACGACCGGAGACGCGACGACGGCCGTGGCCACCGTGCGACAGGCGATTCGGGAGACCGACCCGCGCGTGCCCGTCTTCGGCGTGCAGCCCCTCTCGGATGCGATTGGCCTGGCGCTCGAGGAACCTCGGATCAACCTCGCGCTCTTCGCGTCGTTTGCGGGACTGGCGTTGATCCTGTCGGTGATCGGCGTGTACGGCGTGCTGTCGTACGCGGTCAGCCAGCGCACCCGCGAAATCGGCGTTCGCGTGGCGCTCGGTGCGGAGCGGTCTCAGATCGCCCGGCTGGTCATGCGCCAGGCCGCCCGGGTCGTCAGCGCTGGCCTGCTCGTCGGGTTGGTCGGCGCGATCGCGCTGTCGACGCTGCTCCGCAGCCTGCTCTTCGAAATCTCGCCGACTGACCCTTGGACCTTTGCTGCAGTGGCCGCCCTGCTCGCCATCACAGCGGGCGTCGCGACCGCGCTGCCCGCCCGGCGCGCGATGCGTGTCGATCCGATCGTGGCACTAAGAACTGAATGACGCAGTTGGGGATCTCCAAATCCTCAATTGCCCGTATCGAATGTGATTCCCTGCGCGAGCGGCAGCTGGTCCGACCAGTTGACCGTGTTCGTCTGGCGACGCATGTAGGCCTTCCACGCGTCGGAACCGGACTCCCGGCCGCCGCCGGTTTCCTTCTCGCCGCCGAATGCGCCGCCGATCTCGGCGCCCGCGTCGTGTGGGCATGGACGCCGTCGAATCGGGAGTCGCGGGTTGAACTACACTCACGCCGATGCACCGTCTGCTGGCGTGGTCGCTCGTTCTCGTCGGGTGGCTCGCAGCCCGTCAGAGTCCCGGCGCCGCACAGAGCGGCGTGCCCGGCGCGTCCATGTCGTTTTCCGGCGGCACCGAGGTCATGTCACCGTCGGTCGTGGGCTCCTCTGTCATCACGCGCGATCGGAGTGGCGCCGCCCGGCTGCAGTTGGTGGTGTTGTGGCGAGGCTCGCCTGGCTGGTTCATGCGGCGCACGGGACTGGGCGGCGGAATGAGCGGTTCATCGAGTGGTCGCACCGGAGTCGCCACGTCCTCAGTTCGGCTGGGCGGACTGAACCTCACGCTCGCGTTCGATGTCGCGACGCGTGTCGCGCGTATCCTCGACGAGGACGTGCCGCTCAACGACGCGAACGTCATTCTCGTCGATCAGGTCGACGACCCGTCGGGTCCGCGTGTGCTCAAGACGCTCAGGGTCGAGGCCGCGCTCGGCAACTCGAACGTGCTCAACAGTCTTTTCCTCTCGACGCCGGAACTGCTCGACTACCTCCGCTGCCAGGCGCAGGTACCCGATCCGCTGAACCGCGTGCCGATGAACTACGTGTGTTCGGCTGCCGTCGCGCTCGGTAAGATCGGCGCCGAGCGAACGGTCACGTCGATCCCGGAAGGCCCCGTCCAGAATCGCGCGGCCGATACGGCCGGACCGCTCCCGCCTCGTCGTCCTATCGGGCTGAGCCAGGGCGCGAGCAATCGCCTGTTGTCGCCCGCCGTCGTCGGCGGCTGGTTCACGCATCGGGACGGAGTGGGAGCGACCGCACTCGATCTGCTCGTGCTCTGGCGTGGTTCGCCGGGGTGGCCGCTGCGAGGTGACAGCCACGATGGCTCGTCAGGTGGCGGGTCCAGCGGGCGGAGCGGGATGACCGTGCGGTACGGTGGCCTCGTCCTGTACGCGCTCTTCGACGGTCGGGGACGGCTCGCGCAGATCGAAGACCAGAACATTCCCCTCAACGACCACAACGTCGTGCTGGTCGACGACGTGGACTCTGTGGGCGGACCGAGGGTCGCCAAGACGCTCCGGATCGATCCGGCGCTGCCCGATCCGACGCGAATCGAGATCGCGATCCGCCGCTCGCCCGAGCTCGTGGCGTATCTGCGCTGTGACCTCAAGCTGCCCGACGCGCGTCAGCAAGCGATGATGGACGTCGTCTGCGCGCAGGTTCTCGGGAGATAGGCACTGTTGGTACTGACGCTGACAAACTTCCGGCCTCAGACGATCTTCTGCCGGCGCGAGGTCAAGTATCTCGAGACACGCTGCGGCAATGATGGCCATTGAAAACCTGTCGCTGCTCGCGGTGGCGATGGGCCTCGGCACGCACATCAAGACCGGCGCCGTCATGGCGGATCCGTCGGCCCGCGCCGTCGTGGGCGTGCGAGACGATGAACGCATCGTGGCGATCGTCAACGTCGGCGTCCCGGCCGAGACGCCCGCTCCCAAGCCTCGCGGGAGCGCCGCCAGCCGCACGATCTGGGTGGACTGAGTCCCGGCCTCGGTCACCGCGTCCGAATCAGGGTATAGGTGAAATTGATCGTGCCGACGAGCGGCTGCTTTCGTTCGTTGAGCAGCAACAGCACGTCCATCCACCCGGCCAGGTCGCCCGTGTCGCGCGGGCCATCCGATCGAAGAACGTCGTCCCGCGAAAACGGCCGACGTCCCGCAGGGTCAGCCGGCCCGTCGAAGCGTGTGAGAAGGGCACCGGCGCATCATACAAGAGGGTAGACTCTCCTCCGTGACACAGACTGATCGACTCCGGCTGGCCGTCTTTATCGACTTCGACAACATCGAGATCGGCGTCAAGAACACCCTGGGCGCGTCGTTCGACGCGGGCCTCGTGCTCGAGGCGCTGAAAGAGCGCGGCGAGGTCGTGGCGAAGACCGCCTACAGCGACTGGCAGCGCGCCGGCGGCTACAGCCGCATGCTGACCCAGCACGCGATCCGCATGGTGCAGCGCAACATGACTCCTGGCGGCGACAAAAACGGCGCCGACATCAACCTTGCGCTCGATGCGCTCGAGATGGCGTTTACCCATCCGCATATCAACGCGTTCGTCATCGTCGGCGGCGACAGCGATTTCATCAGCCTCGTCGAGAAGCTGAAACAGTACGACAAGAAGGTCATGGTGGTCGGCGGCCGGCAGTTCACGAGCGCGATCATGCAGCGCAACTGCCACGAGTTCATCGCGTACGAAAACCTGATCGGATCGAGCGGCGCCGCGGCTGGCGCTGGCGCCGCCGCGCGGCGTGAGACGGGGCGCGCCCGCCGTCCGGAACGGACGGCGATTGAGATTGACCAGGCGATTCCGCTGATCACGCGCGCACTGAAGGTGCTGTCCGAGCGCGAGGTCTCGCCCCAGCTCGGACTGCTCAAGAGCACGCTGCTGCAGCTCGACTCGACTTTCTCCGAACGCAGCTACGGCGCGAGCTCGTTCCGCGATTTCGTGCAACGGCTGGAGCGCGCCGGGCTCGTCCGCGTGCACCAGGGCAAGGGCGGCTTGCTCGTTGAGGCGGCCGAAGGCGCTGTCCCGACCGACGCCGGTCCCGCCGACGCTGTCGCGACGTCGGACGACGAGCCGGGCGCGGCGCCATCGGGCGCGACGAGCAACGGCCACACGGCGAGGCCGAACGGCGCGATCGCCCAGGCCGGAGCGCCGGCGGACGGCGTTCGCGAGTTGAGACGCATCCTCGAATCCACGCACATCCGGCGCTGGCCGATGTATCTGCGCAATGTGAAGCAGCTGTTGCGCCAGCCGGCCACGCGCCTCGACGAGCGCGCGTACGGATTTGGCAATCTGGTTGACCTGCTGCGAGCGGCGCAGAAAGAAGGCTTGCTGCGCGTCGATCGCGATCGGCAGGGCGTGATTCGGGTGTTCCGGGGCGCGGACGCGCCGCCTTCCCAGGCCGTCGAGGCGCCGCCGCTCGCCTTGCCCGATTTGCATGACGACTCCGAGTCACCGGACGACAACATCGGCAACGTGGCGCCGGATCCGGCGATCCCGAAGGCGCGGCGGCGGCGTGGAGGCGTCACGCCTGAAGTCGCCCGGGCCGCGCGCGGACGGCGATCGCGCCAGAAGCCGTAGCGCCGCCGCCGGTGACGGCTCCGGCACCCGTATAATCCACCGACTCCGCGATGCCCCTGACTCCTGGCGCGCGCCTGGGTCCGTACGAAGTGACCGCCAAGCTTGGCGCCGGCGGCATGGGCGAGGTTTATCGCGCGCGCGACACCAAGCTCAATCGCGACGTCGCGCTGAAGATCCTGCCGGAGGCGTTCACGAGCGACGCCGATCGACTGGCACGCTTCCGGCGGGAAGCACAGGTGCTCGCGTCGCTCAACCAACCCAATATCGCCGCGATCTACGGGTTCGAGGATTCGGGAGCGACGCACGCACTAGTGATGGAGCTGGTCGAGGGCGAGGATCTGTCCAAGATCATCGCTCGCGGCGCGATGCCAATCGCTGAGTCTCTGCCCATCGCCAGGCAGATCGCTGAGGCCCTCGAAGCGGCGCACGAGCAGGGCATCATTCATCGCGACCTCAAGCCCGCCAACATCAAGGTCAGACCGGACGGAGCGGTGAAGGTGCTCGACTTCGGTCTCGCCAAAGCGCTCGTTGCGAATGCGTCGAGCGCGACGGCCGACGCCATGAACTCGCCCACGCTGACCGCGCGTGCCACGGAGATCGGCACGATCCTCGGGACGGCCGCGTACATGGCGCCGGAACAGGCGCGCGGCAAGGTCGTCGGCCATCGCGCCGACGTCTGGGCGTTCGGGTGCGTGCTCTACGAAATGCTCACCGGCGCGCGCGCGTTTTCAGGCGACGACATCACGGACGTGCTCGCCGCGGTCATCGGCAGCGAACCGAACTGGAGTCTGCTGCCGGGCGATCTCTCCCCCACGCTGCACGTGTTCCTGCGCCGCTGCCTGCAGAAAGATCCAAAGCAGCGCGTCGGCGACATCCACGCACCCGCTGTTCATCGCGCCGATGCTGCGACGCATCTTCGCGTATCGTCGGGACGTGATCGCCCTCCGATACGGCCTCGTCCCCCGGCCATGACGCCCACGTCGTCGTCCCGTCCCGCATCCGACGCGCCGCTGCGCGTCGGCATCTCGTCGTGCCTGCTGGGCGATGACGTGCGGTTCGACGGCGGCCACAAGCACGACACGTTCCTGGTCGACACGCTCAGCCCGTTCGTCCAGTGGGTCCGTGTCTGTCCGGAGGTCGAGGCCGGCTTCGGCACGCCACGCGAGGCGATGCGGCTGGTGCGGGAGGGACGGGCGCAGCCGTTGCGGCTGGTCACCACGCGAACGCGGATCGATCTCACCAACCGGCTCCGGACGTTCTCGGCCCGGCGTGTCGAGGAACTGGAAAACGAACGGCTCTGCGGCTACGTGCTGAAGAAGGACTCGCCGAGCTGCGGCATGGAACGCGTGAAGATCTATCACGCGAACGGCATGCCCGCACGCACGGGTCGTGGCCTGTTCGCCGAGGCCCTGCTCGCGCGCTATCCGGCGCTCCCCGTCGAAGAAGAAGGCCGATTGAGCGATCCGAGGCTGCGCGAGAACTTCATCGAGCGGCTGTTCGCCTATGGTCGCGTGCGCGACCTCTTCTCCCGACGCTGGCGCGTGGCCGATCTCGTGGCGTTCCACGCCGCCCACAAGCTCGTGCTGATGGCCCACTCGCCAGACGCCTATCGTCGGCTCGGCAGGCTCGTCGCCGGCGGGTCGCACGTCGGCCGCGCGGCGCTCGAGGCCCGCTACACCGCCGACTTCATGTCGGCCCTGTCGATCCTCGCCACGCCGGCCCGACACACCAACGTGCTCCAGCACATGGCCGGCTATTTCAAGACGACGCTCGATCGCGCCTCGAAGGCGGAGCTGCAGCAGACGATCGAAGACTATCGCCAGGGCTTCGTCCCGCTCATCGTTCCAATCACTCTGATCCGCCATCACGTCCGCCAGCACGACGCGCGCTACCTGGCCGGACAGGTCTACCTCGAGCCGCATCCGAAAGAGATGATGCTGCGCAATCACGTCTGAGGGCGGCCATCGCGCGCGCGGCCGGCGCGGCGTTCGTCGTACGCGCAAAGGGCCGAACCCTCTCGGGTCCGGCCCCGTTCATTCAGCGATTCGACCGGTGGCGTCAGCGCATCCGGCGGCGCGCGACCCAGCCGGCCAGCGCCGTCCCGACCAGCACCATCGAGGCCGGCTCTGGCGCCGTGGCCGGCGCGCTGTTGGTGTTCGTGAACGAAAAGCTGAGATCGTTGTAGTCGAAGGGGCCGTTGTACAGATCCTCGAAGCTCACCAGCGTCTCGTTCGGTCCGAAGCTCGAATCGACGCGGGCATGGAAGTGCTGATCCGGATTGCGCGACGCCGGCCCCGTGAAGTAATCGTAGCCCGTGTTGTTGACGTGCAGCCGGAACTCGAGCTCCGTGCCGATCAGGAACGTGCCGAGATCAACCGTGCTGCCAACCAGCGACGTGTGGTTGTTGAAGATGAAGAGATCGTTGGCGGTGTTGCCGTCGTCGCCGGGCAGGCCGTTCGACAGCAGCATCAGGTAGAGATCGTTGCTGTAAGCCGCCGAATTTCCCTGATACGTCGCGACGATCGAACTATTGCCGTTCACAATCACCGTGAAGCCCTCGGTGCCGGGCAACGCGATCGGGAAAGCGGCCGCGGCCGATGCGGTTCCCGCCGCCAGCAGCAGTGTAAACAGCGCGACTCTCAGCTTCATGTCTCAGCCCTCGTGAATACCTGGTTCGCCAGCTCGTGGAACAGACCGTGTTTCCGGTTGTGCAAAATGGCTGCCACGAAGGGCCGCCGGCCCGGTCGGTCGGAAGGCTTCATGCGTCCCAAGAAGGCTGCTCCCAGGCTGAGATTCATCGTCCCCGGAGATGTCCCTCGGGAGGAAGACTTCGAGACGTACAATTGGCGGCCGGCATGTGGTCGGTCTCATCTCATCGAGGGGTGCCTTGTGTTCAGCATGAGCATTCCGGTCTGGGAACTCATCGTCCGTTGCGTCGTCGTGTACGGCTTCATGCTGGTCCTGCTGCGCATCACGGGAAAGCGGCAGGTCGGGCAACTCGCGCCCTTCGACCTGGTGCTGCTCCTGGTCCTCTCCAACGCGGTCCAGAATTCGATGACCGGCGGTGACAACTCGCTCGTGGGCGGCCTGCTGGCCGCGTTCACGCTGGTGACGCTCAATCTGGGCGTGGGGTTCGTCACCTATCGGAGCAAGGGACTCGAAGCGCTCGTCGAAGGGCGGCCGCAGGTGCTCATCCACAACGGCAAGCTCTACGAGCGCGCCCTGCACGACGCGAAGCTCACGAGACACGAGCTGGACGCGGCGCTTCGCCGCGCGGGATGCGCCGACGTCGAGGACGTGCACTACGCGGTGCTCGAAAACAATGGCGCGATCAGCGTGGTGTTGAAGAAGTAGAATGCGCTCGCCCGGAGGCTCCACTATGTCCAACCATCGTGTCGCATTCGCTCTTGCTGTCGTTGGTCTCGTCGCATTCGCCGTGACACCCAGCGCGCGTCAGCCGGCGGCGGGTGCGCCCGCGACACAGGCGGGCGGCGGTCAGGGCCGCGGCGGCGCGGGCGGGCCGACACCGACGATCGAGGATCGCACGGCGGGCACGCGCAAGCTCGACGGGTACTTCCCCTTGTACTGGGACGAGCGCGCGGGCCAGATGTGGCTCGAGATCTCACAGTTCGACACGCCCTTCCTGTACGTGACCGGCCTCTCGGCCGGCCTGGGATCGAATGACATCGGATTGGACCGCGGCTCGGAGGGCGGCGGGCGCCTCGTGCGGTTCGAGCGCGTCGGCCAGCGGATCCTGCTCGTCCAACCGAACGAGTCGTTCCGGTCGAGCAGCACGAACGTGCTGGAGCGCAAGTCGGTCGAGGATTCGTTCGCGAAGTCGATTCTGTGGGGGACGACGGTGGCCGCGGAATCAGGCGGACGCGTGCTCGTCGACGCCACGCCCTTCTTCCTGCGTGACGGCACCAGCGCGGCGAGCGCGCTCCGGCCAGGCGCCTATCGCGTCGATCCGACGCGCAGCGCGTTCTACCTGCCCAACACGCGCAACTTCCCCAAGAACACCGAAGTCGACATGACGTTGACGTTCGTGAGCGACGGCGCCGGCGGGCGCGGCGGGGGCAACGCGGCGGGTCCGGCCCAGGGACCACAGCCGATCGGCGCGGGCAACGCGACCGCAGCCGCGGCGGGCGGCGGCGGACGCGGCGGTGGGTTGTTTTCCGGCACGGTGGCCAGCGTCACGCCCTCCGCCGATGCCGTCACGCTCCGCGAGCACGCATCGCTCGTCGAGCTGCCGGACGACAAGTACAAGCCGCGGGTCGACGACCCGCGCGCCGGCTACGGCGGCATGACTTACGTCGACTACAGCGTGCCGATCGGCGATCCGATGGTCGTGCGCTACGTTCGCCGCCATCGCCTCGAAAAGACCAACCCCACCGCGGACGTCAGCGACGTCGTGAAACCGATTCAGTACTACGTGGACTCGGGCGCGCCCGAGGACGTCAAGCAGGCGCTGCTCGAGGGCGCGCGGTGGTGGAGCCAGGCCTTCGAGGCGGCGGGCTTCCGCAACGGCTTCAAGGTCGACGTGCTGCCCGACGGCGCGGATCCCATGGACATCCGCTACAACATGATCAACTGGGTCCACCGGTCCACGCGCGGCTGGAGCTCCGGCGGGTCGGTGGCGGATCCACGCACCGGCGAGATCATCAAGGGCACGGTGACGCTCGGATCGCTGCGCGACCGGCAGGACTACATGATCTTCGAGGGCTTGCTGTCGCCCTACACGACCGGCGTCGAGCGGCCCCAGATCCTCTATCAGACCGCGCTCGCGCGCATCCGACAGCTCGCCGCGCACGAAGTCGGTCATACGCTCGGCCTGAGCCACAACTACTACGACAGCACCAAGGGCTGGATCTCGGTGATGGACTATCCGCATCCGGTCGAGAGCCTGCAGGAGGACGGATCGATTGACATCTCGCAGGCCTATCAGGCGCGGATCGGCGAGTGGGACAAGGTCGCCATCACTTACGGCTACCGGCAGTTCCCGCCCGGCGCGGACGAGCCGAAAGCGCTGACGAAGATCCTCGACGACGCCTGGGCGCAGGACATCCGGTTCTTCACCAACCAGGACATGGACATCCATCCGCGCGTCGAGCAGTGGTCGAACGGCGTCAACCAGGCCGACGAACTGACGCGCATCATGAAGGTGCGCCACGCGGCCCTCGCGCGCATCGGCGAACGCACGATCCGTCTCGGCGCGCCGATGACGACGGTCGAGGAGCCGCTGGTGCCGATCTGGATGTACCACCGTTACGCCGTCGAGAGCACGGCCTCGACGATCGGCGGCCAGGACTTCATCTATGCGATGCGCGGCGACGGCCGCACGCCGGTCAAATGGGAGTCGGCGGTGAACCAGCGCAAGGCGTTGACCGCGCTCGCGGCGACGCTGAAGCCGTCCGAGCTGACGGTCCCGCAGCGCATTCTCGATGCCATCCCGCCGCGACCGCCGGGCTACGGCCTGCATCGCGAGCTGTTTCCGCGGACCACGGGCGAAGCGTTCGATCCGATTACGCCGGGGACGATTGCGGCCGACGTGACGATTGGCTTCGTGCTGCAGCTCGATCGCGCGGCGCGCATGGTCGCGCAGCACGCGGTCGATCCGACGCTGCCCGGCCTCGAGGAAGTGATCGACAAGCTGACGGCGGCGACGTTCGACGTCGCGGCCGCGACGCCGTACGAGGCGGCGGTCAAGCGAGCCGAGCAGCGCGTGCTCGTGAGCCGCGTGATGTGGCTCGCGCAGGGCTCGCCGAACAACGACGTCCGCGCGATTGCGTCGCTGCGACTCGCGCGTCTGGCGGCGCGCCTGCGCGCGCAACCGGGCACCGAGGACGCCGAGATCGGCCACCGGGCGCTCCTCGCCGCCGATATCAAGCGCTTCCTCGAGCGCTCCCAGGAATCCGTCGGCATCGTTCCGGCCGAGCCCGCCCCGCCGGGCGCGCCGATCGGCGATCTCGGCCAGGACTGGCTCGGCGCGCCGGGCTGGTGCTCGTGGGACGACCAGGCGCCGTGGCGCTGGCTGTACTACGACCCGGGCTTCTAGAGGCCGCTCAGCGCTTGCGGCGGCGACCACCGCCATGATCGGCACGACGCTCAGCCACTACGCGATCGACGCCAAGCTTGGAGAGGGCGGCATGGGCACGGTGTACCGCGCCCGTGACACGGTGCTCGGCCGCACGGTCGCGATCAAGGTCCTCTCGGGCGAGGCCACGGACGATCCCGACCTGGCGCCGCGGATTCTCCGCGAAGCCAAGACCGCGTCGAAACTCAACCATCCGAACATCGTCACCGTCCACGAGCTGGGCAAGAGCGGCGACACCGAGTTCCTCGTCATGGAGTACGTCGAGGGCGCGTCGCTCGCTGCGCAGATCGCGCCGGGCGGACTGCCCGTCGATCGCGCGACTGATTACGCGTGGCAGGTCGCCGATGCGCTCGCGGCCGCGCACGAAGCCGGACTCGTGCACCGCGACGTCAAGCCGGGCAACGTGATGGTCACGCCGAGCGGTCGCATCAAGGTGCTCGACTTCGGGCTGGCGCGGCATCTGCCGGCGGCACCCACCGCGGACACGCGCGCCGCGACGACCGAGTTCGTGACTCGCCACGGCCTCGCCGGCACGGCCGGCTACATGGCACCCGAGCTCATCGAGGGCCGGCCGGCAGACGCGCGGAGCGACGTGTTTGCGCTCGGCGTCCTCATGTTCGAGCTCGTGACGGGACGACGGCCGTTTGTTGGCGACACCGCGTGGGCCACGATGAATGCCACCGTGAACACGGACGCACCGGACGTCAACCGTCTGCGGCCCGACACGCCGCCAGGACTCGCGCGCGTCGTTGCACGCGCGCTCGCTCGGCGGCCGGAGGATCGGTACGCATCGGCGCGCGAGGTCGCGAATGATCTGGCGGCGTTGCGCGAGCCGGTCCGCGTCCCGTCACGAGCCGGACGCCGCTGGAGCGTCGTCGCCGCGATCGTGGTGCTCGCAGTCGCGGCCGCCGGCACGATTGGCTGGGCGTGGCTGCGCGAGTCGAGGCTGCGCTGGGTCCGCTCGACGGCCGTCCCGGAAATCTCGCGGCTGGCCACCGCCGGTGACGTCGACGGCGCCTTCCGGCTCGCCCGGGAGGCGCTCGCCGTGGCGCCCGACGAGCCGCTGCTGCAGCAGGCGTGGACCAACGTCGCGGTCGACAAGGCGCTCACGAGCGAGCCGCCAGGCGCGGACATCGCCGTCAAGGGCTTTCCGTCCGCTCGCGACTGGATCCCGCTCGGAACGACGCCGCTCGCGAACGCCAGGATCCCGTTCGGCATGGTGCGGTGGCGGCTGACGAAGCCCGGCTACGACCCGCTCGAGGTTTCGGGCAGCGGTGCGGACTTGTCGACCTTTCGCCTCACGCCATCTGGCACGGCGCCGCGTGGGATGACGCTCGTGCCGCGCGGCTCGGTCGAGCTCGATGTGGGCAGCGCGGACTTACCGGACTACTGGATCGACATCTACGAAGTCACGAACCGCCAGTTCAGGCAATTCATCGATGCGGGCGGGTACAGCTCTCAGGAGTACTGGCGCGAGCCCTTCGTCAAGGATGGCCGGACGATCGGCTGGGACACGGCCATGGCCGAGTTTCGCGACGCGACGGGCCGCCCGGGCCCCTCGACGTGGAACGTCGGCGGCTATCCCGATGGGCAGGATGACTTCCCGGTGAGCGGCGTCAGCTGGTACGAGGCCGCCGCGTACGCCGTGTTCGCGCACCGCCAACTGCCGACGATCTACCACTGGTACCGGGCGTCGGGCGCGTTCACGGTCTTCTCGGACCTGGTCACGATGAGCAATTTTTCCGGGCGTGGGACCACACGCGTCGGCGAGTCCCGCGGGCTCGGCCCGTTCGGCACGTACGACATGGCCGGCAACGTCAAGGAATGGTGCTGGAACACCGCCAATACCGGCCGTCGGTACGTCCTCGGCGGGTCGTTTGCGGACGCCACGTATCAGTTCCGGGACCCGGATGCGCAGTCGCCGTTCGAGCGGCGTCCCGGCTTCGGGTTTCGGACCATCATGCAGGCGGAGCCGATCGCGGCGGCGCTCACCGGCCCCGTCCTGAGCGTCGAACGGGATCCCGCGACGATCAAGCCCGTCGCGGGCGACATCTTTCAAATCTATTTGCGGCAGTACGACTACGACCAGAAGCCGCTGGAAACGAAGGCCGAGGGCGTCGAGGATCTGCCGGCATGGCGGCGCGAGAAGGTGTCCGTCGCGGCTGCGTACGGCGGCGAGCGCCTGCCCGTGAACGTCTACATCCCGAAGGCCGCCGCGCCGCCGTACCAGGCGGTGGTGATGTTCCCCGGGTCGAACGCCACCATGACGTCGTCGAGCGCGTCACTGTGGCTGCAGTGGTCGGATTTCTTCGTCCGCAGCGGCCGCGTGCTCGTCTATCCGGTCTATCAGAACACCTACGAGCGCCATATCGCCGGCCCGAAGGGGCCGAACCTGCTCCGGGACATTTTCGTGCAGGACGGCAAGGACATCCGCCGGACCCTGGACTATCTCGCGTCGCGCGGCGACATCGACACGTCGCGCATCGCGTTCTACGGGGTCAGCCTGGGCGCCCAGCTGGGACCGATCTTTCTGACGATCGAGCCGCGGTTCAAGACCGGCGTATTGATGTCGGGCGGCTTCGAAACCTGGAAACTCCCGCAGGAAGTCGATCCCATCAACTACACACCGCACGTCACGGTGCCGGTCCTCATGGTCAACGGGCGCGAGGACTTCGACCTCCCCTACACGACGGCGCAGGTGCCGATGTTCCGGATGCTCGGCACGCCGGCGGCCGACAAGAAACACGCGGTCTTCGAGGGCGGGCACATTCCCGCCAACCAGCAGGGACCGATCAAGGAAATGCTCGACTGGCTCGACAAATACCTCGGACCGGTCAGACACTAGCGAGCCTTGGCACGCCTGGCTCGGCTTGCCGCGCGCCACGGGCCGCCGAGCACCCGGCACCCGCACCCAGCACGGAGCACGCGGCACGCAGCACCCAGCATTCCCCGGGGTATGATGACGGTCCGATGAACGACAAGGTGATCGTGATTGCCGGAGCGAGCGCGGGAATTGGCGCGGCGCTCGCCGACACGCTGGCCCGGAAGGGCGCCCGGCTCGTGCTCGCCGCACGGCGCAAGGGGCAGCTTGCCGACCTCGCGTCTCGCTGCGGTGCGGGCACCGTGCCGATGGTGGCCGACATGACCAGGCGTGAGGACGTCAAGAAGGTCGTGGCGGAGACCGTCGCGCGGTTCGGTCACATCGACGTCTGGATCAACAACGTCGGGCGCGGCATTTCGCGCCTGCCCTCGGAACTGACCGACGAGGACATCGACTTGATGATGCTGATCAACGTCAAGTCGGCGCTCTACGGCATGCAGGAAGTGCTGCCCCACTTCAAGTCCCGCGGCCAGGGACAGGTCATCAACATCTCGTCGATGCTCGGTCGCGTGCCGTTCGCGCTCGTGCGCTCGGCCTACAGCGCGTCGAAGCACTTCCTCAATTCGCTCACCGCGAATTTCCGGACCGAGGTCCAGGCCACGCACCCCGGCATTCAGATCACGCTCATCTCCCCGGGCGTGGTGGCGACCGATTTCGGATTGAACGCGCTCTACGGCGGCGTCGACTCGCGGACGATCCCGGGCGCGCAGTCAGCCGAGGAAGTCGCCGAGGTGATCGCGGGCGCGATCGAGTCCCGCGAGGCCGACGTGTACACGCGTTCCGACGGCCGCGAGATGGTCGTGAAGTACTACGCGGGCGAGTAGGGGCCCCTACCCAAACCGCGTGAGGGCGACGTTGATCTCGCGCGCGGCCTGGCGCGCCGGGCGCCATTGGACGAGGATGGGCGCCTGATACGTGCCTTCCGCGATCCCGCCGTCGCCCGCCCGGCCGGCGTCCGAGACGAGCAGATCGACCGATCGCCGCATCCGCAGAAAACGCGAGGCGGGCACCTCGAGCGTTCGCGCGACCAGCCGCTCGATCCGCGACGCGCCCAGCCCGAGCGCGTCCATGAACTTGTTGAGCGCGCGGACGAGGTCGTACTTCGCGTAGCCCAGCGCCTTGGCCGGCACGGCCCGCGGATCGTCCCACGCGTGGCGCGCCTTTTCAGCGGCGAACTTCAGCGGATTCCGCAGCACCTCGGCCAGGTCGTGACGCATGAGCAGCGTCTCGTACTCGTTCACCGTCAGGCTCGCGAACTGCTCGCCCGGACCCAGCTCCAGCCGCACGCGCCCTTTCGTGACCTCGTGCTGCTTGATGAGCGCCGCCACCTGGTCGTACAGCCCGAACCGCTCGTCCTTCAGGTTCACCGCGTCAATCGGGTGCGGCGAGACCGGCACGCGGATCGAGGTCCGGGCGACCACCGTCTCGCGGTGATAGCCGACGATCGTCGTCTGCCGTCGCCGCGGCACGCCGTCGTGCGTGCCGTCGAGGTCGATCAAGTACACGGGCCCCGGCCGGCTCGCGCTGTAGGACACACACGGCCGCAATCCCCCGCCGATGAACGCCAGATGGGAGTGCGCGTTGACCGGCTCGACCAGCCGCTGGTCGGGGTCGAGCTCGTGCCGGAGCTCGAGCTGGTCGTGCAGGTAGCCCGCAGCCTCGGGAAAGACGGTCCGGAACAGGTCGAGGTAGCGGCGGACGCCGTCCGGCGTGGCCGTCAGGCGCGCCGCGAGACTTTGCGGGAGGAACCCCGCCGTCGTGTGCCGGGACGCGTAGAGCGTGCGCGGGTAGGCCGCCAGCGCGTTGCCGTGAACCTCAGCGGCGAGACCGCGCACGTCGATGACGTCCAGACGGGCGCGGGGGCGAATCTCGAGGGCCAGCTCGAGGGGTGACACGCTCATACTTTGTATCGCAAAGTTCAGCCGCTTGTCCAGTCCCGCCCCGGCCCTACCGGGGCGGCTTCAGGAGCAGCTTCTGAACCCGCCAGTTCAGCAATTCGCCGACGTACAACTCATTCTCGGACGGACACGCGATTTCATGAATCCACCCGAACTGCTTCGGCTGCTTGCCGAACGACCCGAACGTCCCCAACAGGGTCCCGTTCAGGTCCAACTTGAAGATTTTGCCAGAGTTCGCGTCCGAACTGTAGAGGACCTGATTCGGGCCCGGCGTGATGCAAATCGCCCACGGCTGCAGGACGTTGTCGAACTGCCGCTCGAACGTCCCCTCCCCGTCGAACACCTGGATGCGCCGGTTGGTGCGGTCCCCGACGTAGATGTTGCCCTTCGCGTCCGAGGCAATCGTGTGCGGGATGTTGAATTGCCCGGGCCCGGTGCCTCGATCGCCCCACGCCTTCACCCAGTTGCCGTTCTTGTCGAACTTCGCCACGCGGGAGTTGTTGTAGCCGTCGGCGACGTAGATGTTGCCCGCCGGATCCCACGTCACGTCGGTCGGCCGGTTGAAGCTGTTCAGCGTGGCGCGCGGCGGCGGCGACCCCGCGGGCGGCTGCTCCGGCCGGCCCTCCGGCAGCTCCCACTTGCGGCCCAGCAGCATGGTGACCCGGCCCTCCGGGTTGAACTTGATCACCATGTTCGACCCTTCGTCCACGCACCAGATGTTGTCGTCCTTGTCCACGCGGACGACGTGGGCGAAGTCGAAGCCGTAGAGGTCCTTGCCGATCTCGCGCAGGAACCTGCCGTCCTTGTCGAACTCGAAGAGCTGCGTCTGGCGGCCGCGGTTGTACACGAAGAAATGGCCCTTCGAGTTGAGCGCGATGCCCGCGACTTCGCCGAAGTTCATCTCGGGCGGCAGCTTCAGCGCGTCCATCACCGACTCGAACGCGATCTCCGGCGCGCGCCCCGCCGCCGGCGCCTGGGGCGCCTGCCCGGACGCCGCCATCGTCAGGCACAGGACTCCGGCCGCGATGACGAACACCACGCGAGGGTACTTGCCTTCCGCCTTCTGCCCTTTGCCTTCTGCCTTCTGTCTTTTGCCTTCTGCCTTTTGCCTTCTGCCTTCTGCCTTTCTCATTTCTTCACCCCCGCCGCCAGCTGCGCCTTCAGCACCTCGACTGCCTTCTCCACTTGCGCGTCGTGTCCCCTCGCGAAATCCGTCGGGGTATTGTCCACGAGCACGTCGGGCGGCACGCCGTAGTTCTCCATGTTCTGACCGGTGCCGCTCAGCCACACGCCGCTGCCGGGCGTGCGAATCGCCGATCCATCGAGGAGCGTGTACGATCCCGTCCCGATCACCGCGGCCATCGTGGGCACGCCGACCGTCTTTCCGAGGCCGAGTGCCTTGAAGCCCGCCGGGAACATCTCGGCGTCGGACGCCGACCGCTCATTCTGCATCACGACCATCGGCCCGTAGAAGTTCTGCGGGCGCGGCTGCCGTACGCCGGAATCGCGGCCGACGGTGTACTGGTACTCGCGGCCGGCAAGAATCCCGAGCAGCTCCTGATCGATCCCGCCGCCGCCGTTGAAGCGCTGGTCGATGATGAGGGCCTTCTTCGTGCGGTTGGCGGCCAGGTCGAGCTGGAACTGCCGGAGGGACGGCGCGTCCATCGCGCGGATGTGCAGATAGCCGATGTCGCCATTGCTGAGCTTCGTGACGATGTCGCGCCGATCGCTCACCCATTTCTCGTACTGAAGGTCGCCGAACGCCGCGCCCGCGACCGGCTCAATCGCCAGCTCCCACGCGCCCTCCTTCGCGGGTTTGTCATTCAACATGAAATGGAACTTGCTGCCCGACGCGAGCGTGAGGTACTGCCAGTAGTTGTCCGTCGTCTTCACGTCGTGGTCGTCGATGGAGATGATGAAGTCGCCTTCCTTGATCTTCATGTAGTCCCGATCGGCCGGGCCGGTCTTGTAGATGTGGCCGACCCTGTAGTACCCGGACGCATCAGCCACGAGGTCGAAACCCGGATAGCGCGTCTGCGCGGGCGAGGGCTCGGCGTCGGACGGGCCGCCGCTCACGCCCGTGTGCGAAGCGTTGAGCTGGCCGATCATCATCATCATGACGGTGTGCAGCTCTTCCTCATCGACCAGATAGTCGAGCAGCGACGCGTACATCGCTTTGGCCGCGACCCAGTCGGCGCCGTGCATCTCGGAGTCGTAGAAGCGGTTCTTCATGATGCGCCAGCCCTCGTTGAACACCTGCGCGCGGAGCGCGCGGTGATCGACTTGAAGGTTCGCGCTGTACGTGATCTGGCGGGCCGTGGCGCCCGCGGGCTCGGCGGTCGCAGGCGCGCCCGCGCCGCCTCCTCGTCCGCCGCGTCCTCCGCCGCCTGCCGCAGGTGCGGCCGGGGCCGCCGTGCCTCCGCCGCCTCCACCGACCGGCGCCGCGAAGAGTCCGGTGCCCGAACGGAAATAAATCGTCCGCCCGTCGCGCGCAAACACGGTGCCGCCTCCACCGCCGAATCCTCCACCGCCTCCGCCGCCACGTCCGCCTCGTCCCCCAGCCGCCTCTGCCGCCGGCGGGACGCGCGTGAGCTGTCCCGTCTCGACGTTGACGATGTAGAGACCCGCCGTCGCCGCCGCGGCCGCGCCGCCTCGCCCGCCGGCCGCGCCGCCGCCCGACAAGTTGAAGGCGACCGAATGACCATCCGGCGCGGCAACGAGCCCGCCAATCGTGTCGCCCGGCACGCTCACGCGACGCGCACGCCTCGCCAGTCCGTCCCAGTCGATCCGCACGTCCGCCGGCGCGTTGGCGCCTGCGGCGCCGCCCCCGCGCCCCGCGCCGCCCTGGCGCGCCGCAGCGTCGGCCGCGAGCCCCTGCGCCTCGTTGTCGATGTCACGACTCGTCGGATCGCGATCCTGGTCTCTCAGGGACAGCGCCCAGAGCTCCATCGTGGCCGCCACGCCTCCGGTCGAGGCGATACCCGAGCCCGTGCCTTCCGACGACGTGAACACCAGGTAGCGGCCGTCGGCGGTCCAGACGGCGTTGTTCTCCGAATACAGCAGGCTGTCGTCGGACACGTGCCGCTCGTCGCCGCCCGTGATGGGGGCGATATAGACGTGCGCGCGCAGCGTCCGGTCCTGCTTCGTGAACGCCACCCATTTGCTGTCGGGCGACACCGACACGGACTGAATCCGCCCGATGGTGTCCGAGGCCACGACCGACGTCCTGGCGTCGGCGACGCTGTAGCTGTAGAGCCGCTTGTCGGCCGTCGTGTAGAGCAGCGCCTTCGAATCCGGCGTCCAGAGCAACTGGACTTTCTCGTTGTCGAGGTCGGTGATCTTCTTCAGGTTCTTGCCCTCGCCGTCCGACACCCAGATCTCGTCGCGCCCCGATTTGTCGGAGATGAACGCGATGTTCCTGCCGTCAGCGGACCACTTCGGGTTCTGACTGCGCGACGCCATGTCGTCGGGCGCGATGCGCGTGATGTCACCGCGGTCGGTCGCGATCGTGAGCAGCTGGCCGCGCACGGAGATGACCGCCCGCCGGCCCGACGGCGAGATGTCGAACGAATCCACTTCGTTCGTGACGGTCTGCGTTTCGATCTCGTTCTCTTTGTCGTCGGTCGAAATCTCGATCTTGATCTCCGACGTCCTGCCGGACGCGACGTCGAGCTTCCAGATCCCGAAATTCTCCTCGTACACGATCACCTTGCCGTCGCTCGACATCGACGGGAAGAACAGGCTGCCGTCGGTGTGCCGTGTGACCTGCGTCGCCTGCCCGCCGGCCGCCGGCACCTTGTAGATGTTGTTGATGCTCTTGCGGACGGCAAGGCTGCCGGGCACCGCGTCCTTTTCGTTGGGGAGCGGATCGCCGACGAAGTAGATCTGGTTGTCGGCGCCCCACATCGGCCAGTAGCGGTTGTACTTTTCGTCGGGCAGCAGCTTCGTGTACGAGCGCGCGGACAGATCGGCGATCCACAGGTCCGCCGCGTAGCTTCCGCGGTAGTGCTGACGCGACCACACCGCCGGATGCCGGTTGAAGGCGAGCTGCTTGCCATCGGGCGAGAACGTGCCCCAGTAGCCCCAGTCCACCGGCAACGGCTTCTCCGGTCCGCCGCCGACGGGAATCGTGTAGAGCGTCGCGACGTTCGGGAACGCGCCGTCGCCGTGAGCCGTCCGCATCACGACGTTCGCCGAGTCGCGCGTCCAGCCGACGACCTCGTCGTTGCCCGTAAAGTAGGTCAGCCGCCGCGGCGTGCCGCCGGTGGCCGGAATCACGAAGACGTCGTAGTTGCCGTAGCGATTCGACGCGAACGCGATCCAGCGGCCGTCGGGCGAGAAGCGCGGGAACGTCTCGCGGGCCGTGTTGTCCGTCAGGCGCTGCACGGCCGACCCGTCCTCGTTCGCCGTCCAGATGTCGCCGAGATAACTGAACGTGATGCGTCCCGCGTGATAGTCCGGATAGCGCGCCAGCTTGATCGGGCCGGCGGGCGACGCCGCGCGATCCACCGTGCCGAACGCCAGAACCAGCATCGCCGCGAGCGAAGCGCCGAGCGCAGCTCTTCGAACCATGTCCACCCTCCAGGATTCGCGGGGATGTTACACCCAACGGCCTTGGCATGAAGGGAAGGGACCAGGGACGAAGGCAGAGGGCAGAGGGCAGAAGGCAAAAGGCAGAAGGCAGAGGGCAAAGGGCGACGGTGGTACTATCCGCCCGACAATTCCAGGAGTCGCCCGTGACCAGCCGATGCTCGTCTCTGTCCGTCGCCGCCGCGCTCGCCGTGGCCGTCGGGCTTTTCCCGACCGTCTCCCCCGCCGTCGTGGGCACGACCATTCACGCGGCCGTGGCGCACGACGAGTCCGCGCCGCTCCAGGCGCGCGGGGGCGGCGCGCCTGCCGAGGCGCCGCATGATGCGGCGGGCGCCAAGGTCGAGCAGACGACGATGGGCGCGAAGCCGGCGCTGCCGGTGCTCGAGAGCTTCGACGGCCTCGGCGCCGGCTTCAGCGGGCCGCACGGGACCGCGGCGCGCAACAATCCGTCCGACAACAGCCTCGCCGTCGGCCCCAATCACATCGTCCAGATCGTGAACTCGAACATGGCGATCTTTTCGAAGAAGGGATCGATGTTCGACGCGTCGGGCAAGCCGCTCTACGGGCCAGTGCCGACCAACACGGTGTTCAAGGGCTTCGGCGGATCGTGCGAGCAGCGGCAGAGCGGCGATGCGGTGGTCAGGTACGACCAGCTCGCGGATCGCTGGCTGTTCGTGCTGCCGCTGTTCTCTCGCGCGGCACCGCGGCCGGATCAGTTGGAGCCGGGCCATCCGAACGAACCGGCGCAGGTCAGCGTGCGCGGCCGCGCGGATCAGCCGGGGCCGGCGGCCGCGCTCTTCGTGCCGCCGCCTCCGCCACCGCCGACGCCCACGCCGCCCGGCCAGCCGGCAGGACGCACGGGTCAGCCGCCGCGGGCCGGCGGTGCCGGCCGCGGACA
Organism: Vicinamibacterales bacterium; assembly: GCA_035519535.1. GTDB lineage: Bacteria > Acidobacteriota > Vicinamibacteria > Vicinamibacterales > SCN-69-37 > DATEGZ01. The sequence continues at coordinate 23,734 of DATIWF010000046.1, forward strand.
GGCGCCGGAGGGCCCGCAGGGCCCGTACTCGATGTGCTACGCCGTCAGCACGTCGTCCGATCCGCTCGGCTCGTACTATCGCTACGAATTCCTGCGCCCGCTCTTCCCCGACTATCCGCGGCCCGCGATCTGGCCTGACGGCTACTACGTCCCCTCGAGCACCTCGGACAACCGCATCTCGGAAACCGTCGCGACGCAGAAGCACGCGTGCGTCGCCGAGCGCGCGAAGATGCTCAAGGGCGAGCCGGCCAGCGAGCAGTGCGTGATCATCGAGAACGTCAACTTCCTGAACAACGCCGACATCGACGGGAAGGCGCTGCCGCCCGCCGGCGCGCCCAACATCATGATGGCCGGCGGCGGCCGCCAACTCGACGAGAACTACCAGGACGACGTGATCCTCGTCTGGCAGTTCCACGTGGATTGGGCGCACCCCGAAAACACGAAGGCGGTCGGTCCCGAGAAGATCGCCGTCGCGCCCTACCACTACCTGTGCAACGGCCAGCTCACCAACTGCGTGCCGCAACCTGGCGCGGAGCGACGGCTCGACGCACAGGGCGACAAGATCATGCAGCGGCTGGTGTATCGCCGCATCGGGAACCGCGAGTCGATCGTCGCGGTGCATTCCGTCAACACCGAGGCGGCCGGCGGCGGCGTGCGCTGGTACGAGTTCCGCGTGGACAGCAAGCGCGCCGTGACGCTGTATCAGCAGGGCACGTACGCACCCGAGGGCAACTACCGCTGGATGGCGAGCCCCGGGATGGACCGCCAGGGCAACATCGGCATCGGCTATTCGTTTGGCGGTCCGCAGGACTTTGCCGGTCAGCGATTCGCGGCGCGGCTGGCGAACGATCCGAAGGGCCAGCTCACGTTCCGGGAGAGCGTGCTCGCAGCGGGTGAAGGCGTGCAGACGACGACGGTACGCTGGGAGGACTACACGACGCTCGCGATGGATCCATCCGACGACTGCACGTTCTGGTACGTCGGCGACTACATGAAGAAGGACGCGGCGACCTATTCGACGAAGATCGGCGCATTCAAGATCCCGGGGTGCCGGTGAAAATCATGCCGCGGTGAAAATCATGCCGGGTATATTTTTGCGGCGGTAATAACGGTCCGCAAAAATATACCCGGCATGATTTTCACTGTCGGCATGATTTTCACTGTCCGAAGTTGAAGCGCACCGCGATGCTGCCGGTGACGCCGTTCAGCTGCGTGCCCGATCCGTAGTAGCTCGCACTCGTGACGCGATAGCCGACACCTGCGTCCACCGAGACCGCGGAGCCGAGCGCGATCTGCGCGCGCACCTCGGGCTCCGTAAGGAAGAATCCCGTCCAGTAGCCGTACGGATAGTACGGACCGTAGTAGCTGTGCCTGGGGTCCGGACGCGGTCCGGGCACCGCATATGGCACGGGCGCGTACGTCGTCGCGCTGCCGCCGCCGATCAGGTCCCGCACGGCGACGCTGAACGCGCCGCTGTTGACGACCCGCCAGCCGACCAGGAGCCCGCCGTAGCCCATGTGGATGGTGTTGTACGGTTCGACCAGCCAGTACCCGGCGGCGCCGATGAGAAACGTCTGATCGAGATTGACGCCGGCGTAACCGCCAACGAACACGCCCGTCTGGTGCACGATGTTCGTGATCTTCACGTCCGGTGCGAAGACCACCGGATTCTTGATCGGCTGCAGAACGAGCGGGCCGCCCTGCGTCTGCGCCGCCGCAGCTGAGGCGACGAGCGTCAGCGCGAACGCGAGCGTGAGCCCGGCTCCCGTGGGACCGGCGCCGCGGCGCCTCATCGGCCGCCACCTTGACTGTGCAGGCTCACATTGAGCGACAGGGTCCGGCCGCGCTGGATGCCCACGTCCTCGACATATGTCGCGAAGCCAGCTTTCCGAATCTCCACGTGATGCTTGCCTTCCGGCAGCCGAATCACCAATCGCGTTTCTCCTGCCGGTATCGTCCATGCGTTGCCGTCGACGAGAATCTCAGCATCGGGCGGCTGCACGGTCAGCGCGAGCGATCCGAAGCTCCCGGTCGGCTGCTCCTGTGGCGGCGTCTCGGGCGGAGGCGGCGGCGCCCCGCGCCCGTAGCCCGGCGGCGGGCCCTGGGGCTGCCCCGGCTCGGTCGGATACGGCTGCGGCGGTGCGCCGCGTCCGTAACCCGGCGGAACCGGCTGCGGCTCCTGCGACAACGGATTCGGCTGGTCGGACGACGGCGCCGGCGTCGGCGGCGGCTCGGGGACTTCGCCCGGCGCGAGCGGCTCCATCGCGAACTGAATCTTCTGATCGGAGTTCGGTCCCAGGTAGACGTGCTGCTTCACGGTCCGGTAGCCGTCGCGATACAGCACGAGATCGTGCTCACCCGGCCGCACGTGGAGGCGCTGGAACGTGCCATCGAAGTCGTCGATCTTGCCGGCGAGGTACCCGTCGACGTAGACCTCCGCGTCGCGCGGTTTCACATCGAGCCGCACCGACGCCGTGAGCATGTCGATGTAGCCGTAGCCGTACGGATAGTACGGATAGAACGGATAGCCGTACGGCGGGTACCAGCCCCAACCGAATCCCCACGGATAGCCGTAGCCGTACCACGGCCAGTACCCGTAGCCGAACCCGAACCCGCCCCAGTACGGGTAGCCAAACCCCACGCCGACCGTGACGTGGGTGCCGCCGTGCGGTCCGCCTGGTCCGGGATGAGGTGCAGGTGCCGGCCTCGGCTGCGCAGGCGGACCACCACGGCCTTGTCCGAGAAGCGAGACCGGCGCGACGAACAGCAGCACGGCCGTCGAAAGTGCGATGAGATACTGGGGAGCAAGGAGTTTACGCACGGGACGACACTCCGGCAGGCGCCGGTACTGGTTCTTGCAATGAAGGTGCCACGGGCTTCGCGATGGCAGAGTGACCGCGTGCTCGATGACGCGAGACGCGCTGTCATCCGGCGAGGACGCCGCTATGGGACGTGGGGCGCGGTCTTCTTGCGCTGAGCGACCTGACTCGCGAGGCTGTACGCAACGTAGTACTTGTAGATGTTGCTCACGTACGTCACCGTCTCGCGGCCGATCTTGTCTGACACGACCTGTTCGACGTTGTTGAACCAGAGATTCGGGTTGAGGCCTCGCTGCTCAGCTTCCTTCCGCAGCTGCCGGATCCGGCCGGGACCGGCATTATAGGACGCAAACGCGAACAGGCCCTTGTTGAGGTCGTCCATTGGTTCATCTTTGTAGTACTGGTCGATCATGAACCGGATGTATTTCACGCCAGCGTGAATATTCGCGTCGGTCTGGCTAATATCCCCCACCTTCAAATCCGCGGCCGTCGATGGCAGCACCTGCATCACGCCGATGGCGCCCACCGAGCTCTTCGCTTTCTGGTTCAGGCCCGATTCCTGATAGCCCTGCGCGGCCATCAGGAGCCAATCGAGCTTGTATTCGGCGCCGTACTTCTGAAAGCTCGCGACGAGCGACTTGAAGCGGGCCATGTCGGCCTGCGCCGTCGCGTTCTTCACGTGCTTCGTGCTCGCCAGGTACCGGCTCGAGATCATGTTGCCGAACATCGTCTTCGGTCCGTTGCGCTGGATCCAGTCGTTCGTCGCGGCCATGAGCTGCGGACTGCCCTTCCGCAGGGCCACGGCGATGTTGCCGCCGGTGCGCAGCGCGGCGTCCTCGTGGAGCACGATGTCCGGAAACACCTGTTTCCAGAACTCCGCCATGTAGTCGTCGACGATGATGGTCTTGACGAGGCCGGCGTTCACCATCTCGAGCAGGTCGTCGTCTTCCAGCGTCTCCGGCGCCAGCTTGAGCACGACAGGTTTCTTGTGCGCCTTCGCGAGCTGGTCGTTCAGGGACAGGAGACTCTGGTAGTAGCTGCTGGATTTGCGTATGAAGACCTCGCGACCCGAGAGATCGTCCGCCTTCGCAATCGCCGGCGCGCCGGGACCAGTGACCACGATTTCATTCACGTTCGTCCGCGTCGGATTCGAGAAATCGACGAGCTGCTGGCGTTCGGGAGTCACCGTGAGCATGGCGGCGACGAGATCGACGCGGCCGTCGGCCAGGGCCGGCAGCAGCTCGTCGCGCGACATCGGCAGAAACACGACGTGGATCTTGAGGTTGCCGGTCTTGTACTTGGCGTTGAGCTCGTCCTCGAACAGTTTGAGCGACTCGTAGGCGATGCCCCGCTGAGTCCCCTGATCGATGAAGTAGTGGGTCCGGCTGTAGACGACCCCGGCTCGGATCACCCGTCGCTTGACCATCTCCTCGAGGTCGCCGGTCCACTTCTGCCGGACCATTGGAGGCGCCATCTCGGCGGACAACGCCTCGGACGCCGGGGTCTCGGCTGGCTTGGCCGCCTGATCGGCTGGCTTGGAGCACGCCGCCGGAATCAGGACTTGCACGAGGAGGGCGCTACAGGCGATCCATGCGCGACTTCGTTGCATGGGCCACCAGTGTAAACTAGTTGCAGGTTCTTTTCTTTCGAAGAACTCGCGCGGACGCGTGGTCCGTCGCAATTCTGGAGGCATTCATGAAGCGTTTTGCACGAACTCTCGTTGACGCGGCGGTGGCCGCCGTTCTGGCTCTCGGCGTGGTGTACGCCCAGGGGACTCAGACCACTCCTACGCCAAAACCGCCCAAGCCCACGCCCACAGCACAAGCGACTCCGCACCCGTCGACCCCGGCCGCCCCGCTGATGGACATCAACTCGGCGACCAAAGAACAACTGATGACCCTGCCGGGGATCGGCGACGCGTATGCGGCGAAGATCATCGCCGGCCGCCCGTACAAGAACAAGACCGAGCTCACGAGCAAGCACATCGTGCCGACGGCGACCTACAACAAGATCAAGGCGCTGATCATCGCGAAGCAGAGCTGACGGAGCCGGACGCACGACCAGAGGCCCCGAGGCCCGTCCTCGGGGCCTTTGTCTTTGCGTCGGCCTTGACACGCGGGCGGCAACTGTCATACTGTCATATGACAGACGCCCATGCAGTTCCAGCTGAGCTTCAAGTCGGGCAAGCCCGTCTACCTGCAGCTCGTCGATCAGGTGAAGGCCGCCGCGGCCTCGGGCGTCGTCCAACCGGGCGAGCCGCTGCCGTCGATCCGGCCGCTGGCTGAGGCGCTGCGCGTCAACCGCAACACGATCGCCAAGGCCTACACCGAGCTCGAGAACCAGGGCGTCATCGAGACGATCGCCGGCAAAGGCTGTTTCGTTCGCGCCAATCACTCCCCGTTCAAGAAGGAAGTCCGCCTCAAGCTCCTCGCCGAAGCGATCGACGAGGCCGTCGTGAAAGCCCATCACCTGCAGGTCGGCAAAGCGGAGTTCGCCCGGCTGGCCGACGAACGTTTTGACGTCTTCGAACACAAGCGGACGCGTGCCGCGACATCGTGACGCCTATGACTGCTGACGCTCCCGTCACCACACCCGTCATCGAGATCGATCGCCTCGTTCGCCGCTATGGCCACACGGAGGCCGTGGACGGCCTGACCCTGCGCGTCCAGCCGGGCCGCTGCTACGGTTTCTTCGGCCGCAACGGCGCGGGCAAGACGACGACGATCAAGTGCCTGCTCAATTTGCTGCAGCCGACGAGCGGCGCGGTCCGGCTGTTCGGAATGGATCCGGCGAAGCACGAGGTCGCGGTGAAGTCGCGGCTCGCCTATGTGCCCGACCTCGTCGCCTTCTATCCATGGATGACGGTGCGCGAGACGCTCGACTATTTCGCGTCGTTCCGCGCGACGTGGAATCAGGCGACCGAACGCGCCCTGCTGGGTCGCTTCCGGCTCGACCTGCGTCAGAAGACGAGTCATCTGTCCAAGGGCCAGCGCACTCAGCTCGCGCTCATCACGGCGATTTGCCCGGAGCCCGAGCTGCTCGTGCTCGACGAGCCGACATCTGGGCTCGATCCGATCGTGCGGCGCGAGTTCATTCAGACGGTCATCGGCGCCTATCAGGAAAGCGCGCCTGGCCGGCGCACGGTCTTCGTTTCGACGCATCTGATTTCTGAATTCGAAGGCTTGATCGATCAGTTCACGATCATCGAGCGCGGCCGGGACGTGCTCACGCTCGACGCCGACACCGCGCGCGAGCGTTACCAGAAGATCTACGCGCGCTTCCCCGCCGAGCCCGCCGCCCTCGACCTCGGCAGCGCGCGCCTGCTGCATCAACGCGGCCGCGAAGTCGAGGTCCTCGTCAACGGCAACGCCGCGGATATCGTCGAACGCCTGCGCGCGAAGTCGCCGGAGACGATCGAGACCGAGGCGCTGACGCTGGAGGAGATCTTCGTCACGTCGCTGCAGACGGAAGGCGCCACATCGTGATGCACGCGCCGAGCTGGGGACCGGCGATTCGCAAAGAACTGCGGGCGCTCGTGCCCGCGTGGCTGGCGGTGCTGGCGGCGCTGGTCGCCGTGGCGCTTGGAATGACAGTCTTGAGAGGGGCTGCCGTCCTGTCATACATCCTTGGCGCAGCAACCCTTGGCGCGCTGTCGATCGGTCATGAGTACGGCAACGGCACGTTGGCGGCACTCCTCGCACAGCCGCGAAGCCGACGCGATCTCTTGCTGACCAAACTCCTCGCCCTCGTCCCGCTTCAGCTCCTCTTTGCCATCGCTTCGCATGTCGTCTTGATCGACCGGCACGGACCGCTGAGCGGCGTCCCATCCTGGCTCCTGGGCGCGTTTGCTCTACCGATGCTCTATGGGTTGTTCGTTGCGCCGTGGTTGACGATGCTGTGCCGCAGCACGATTGCAGGCACGGTGTTCACGCTGGTCGTGCCCGGCCTGTGGTGGATTGCGGGCACGCTGATCGCGTCGTGGGCGGGTGCGAAGCCGCCGGAAACCGGGGGCGTCATCGCCTTGTACGGCGGCACCCTGGCGACCTGCGGCGCTGGCGCCGTCCTGGGCTGGCGGACATTCATGCGGCTCGAGGCGATCGACGGACGCAGCGCCGACGTTCGTCTGCCGGCGTGGCTGACGCGCGCGGAAGTCGTCGACGACGAATCGACGACACCGCGTCGACACCCGGTGCGGCTGCTGGTGAGCAAGGAGCTCCACTTGCAGCAACTGCCGCTGGCGATGGCCGTGCTGTATGTGGTCGGCTGGCTCGGCGTCATGCTGTTTGCTCGCCGGGAACCGTTCTACGTGTTGTCGTTTTTCTATGCCGGTCTGGTCTCCCTGGTCATCGGATCGCTCGCCGCCGCGGAGGAACGCCAGCTCGGGACCGCGGATTCGCAGACGCTCCTGCCGTGTGCCACGTGGAAACAATGGACGGTGAAGGTCATCGTGGCCGGGGCGCTGACGCTGGCGCTCGCGGTCGCGCTGCCGGCGCTGCTGGCGCGTTTCAGTCCGCCGACGGACGTCAGTCCGACTCTTGCGACGGCGGTCGAAGCATCGCTCGGCTTGATGATGATCGGGTTGTATGTGTCGTCGCTGTCTCGAAGTGGATTGTGGGCACTCTTGATTTCCTTGCCCGTCACCATCGCCGTGGCGCTGGTCGTGGGGTCCCTGACGAATCCGGCTGGTTGGAACACTCTTCAGGGCGTGACGTCTGGCTGGACGCGCCTGCTCGGTTCATCCCTGTCGTACCAACTTTCCGCTCGGCAGCTCGATGCATTCCGGACGGTCGGCAACTGGCTGCCGGTCGTGTTGGTCGGCGGCCTCGTCGCCATCGCACTTCGCTTTGGTCTGCGGAATCATCGTTCGGCGGAGCGCGGCGCCGGTCGCGCCTGGCGGCAAGCGATCGCAATGGCGACCTACGTCGTCGTTGCGTCGGTCGTCCTCGGCGGCTATTCCGCATTCCTCAGTGCCGGCATCAGAAATCGGTTCTCGGCCTGGGATCGCGAGCGCATCACGGCCGCCATGCTGCGCAGGGCGCGCTGGCAGCACGAGCTCGAGGACTTGACGCACGGCTTCGATGGCCGCGTGGGCGTCTGTGCAGGAGACGGCATCTCTGAAACCTGCGTGAACGGCGAGCAACGCTTCCCGATGCAGAGCGTGTGGAAGCTGCCGCTCGCGATTGGCGTACTCGATGCCGTCGATCGCGGCGCCTGGCGGCTCGATGACAAGGTCCTCGTCACGAAGAAGGACCTCAGCGTCTACGTGCAGCCCATGGCGAAGCTCGTCGGCCCGAACGGCTACGAGACGACGATTGACGATCTCATGCGGCGCGCGATCGTGGACAGCGACAACGCCGCCGCCGACATCCTGCTCGCCAAGCTCGGCGGGCCGACGGCGCTGCAGATCGCGCTCAGACGGCACTTCGTGGTGAACGTCAGCATCGACCGTGACGAGAAGCACCTGCAGAGCGACATCAATGGCCTCGAGTGGCGCGACGAGTATCTGGACCCGGGCGTGTTCGACCGCGCAGTGGCCGCCGTGCCTGAGGCCAAGCGCGACGACGCCTTTCAGGCGTACTTGAAGGACCAGCGTGACACGGCGACGCCGCGAGCGATGACGGAGCTCCTCGAGCGCATCGCCGGCTTTGGCAGCTTCGCACCGCTTGTCCTCAGCCCGTCGTCCACCGAGCACCTCTTCGACCTGCTCAAGGAGACGAAGACCTTTCCCGATCGGTTGAAAGCCGGCATTCCGAAGGGCTGGATCATCGGCCACAAGACCGGCACGAGTGGCGACTGGCGCGGCGTGACGGCGGCCACCAACGACGTCGGCATCCTCGTCGGCAACAAGGACGACAAGGTGGCCGCCATCAGCATCGCGGTGTTCATCGCCGACTCGCGGGCGCCCGAGAAGGACCGCGCGGCGCTGATGGCCGGTGTTGCGAGCGCGCTGATCAAGACGTACTGATTCCGCAATTAGAGCCGTGCACGCGATCGGTCGATAGACCGGCAGAGGTCTGATGAGATGAGGGCGGCCCTTGACGATGTGCGTTGTGCCTCGCGACTGCTGGCGCAGCAGCCGGCATTCTGCGCGGTCGCCGTCCTGACGCTCGCCCTCGGCATCGGCGCAAGCACGGCGATCTTCTCGATCGTCAACGCCGTCGTCTTTCGCCCGACCAGCATCGTGCGGACCGATGACCTGTACTACGTCTCGATCCAGCGGCGTCCGGATCCCAGCCAGCCGAAGCCGCCGACGGTCAGCCGCGATGACTTCGTCTCGGTCGCGGATTTCCGCGCCTTCGCCGCCCATCCGCCCGAGGCGCTGACCGGTGCCGCCTCCGTCTGGTCCGGAAGCGCGACGGTGCGGGTGCCGGGCCACGCCCAGCGCACCAACGCCGAAGGGATCGATGGCGGCTACGCGGCCGTGTTCGGCCTCGTGGCCGAAGCCGGCCGGATGATCGAGGCCGCCGACGACGCCTCCGGCGCCGCGGTCTGCGTGATCAGCGACCGCATGTGGCGCGACTGGTTCAATCGCGATCGCTCGGTGCTCGGCCGCCGCACCCTGACCGTCAACAACAGCGACCTGACCATCGTCGGCGTCGCGCCGGTGGGATTCCGCGGCCTCAACCCGATGTGGGTCACTGTGGACGTCTGGGAGCCGTTGACGGTTCTGCAGGCCGGCATGCGAGAGCTCGCCGGTCGGCCGGACCTGAGAGATCGCCTCCTGGGCCAGATCTACGCGCGTGCTCGCCCCGGCGCGCCAGCCGACGCCGTGCGGGCCGCCACGCAGGTGCTCGTCAGCCGGGACGGCGGCGACGATCCGCGCGGGCTGCGCGCGATCGCCGTGCCGGCCTGGGCGAGCCTGCGGATCGACCCGCTGGGCGCCGCGGGCGTCGGCATCATGGTGCTGTCGGGACTGGTGCTATTCGCGGCGTGCGCCAACCTCGCGAACATGCTGTACGCGCGCGGCACAGAGCGCGAGAGCGAGGTCGCGACGCGCCTGTCGTTGGGCGCAAGTCGGGCCGCGGTGTTTCGCTTGTTCGCGGCAGAGGCCGCGATCGTTTCCGCGCTCGCCGTCGTCGTCGGGCTCGCGCTGGCCCTTGGCGGTCTCCGACTCGCGGGCCTGGCGGCGGGCAGTTCCCTGCTGCCACAGGCGGCCGCGCTGCGCGGGCGCAACGCGGTCCTGGCGGCGGATCTGGCACCGGACCTCCGGGTGCTCGCCTACGCCCTCGCCGCCGGCGCCGTCACGGCGCTCATTGTCGGCGCCGCGACGGCCTGGCGCGCCAGCCGCATTCCGCCGGCGCGAATCCTGGCGGGCTCGAGCGCCGGGGCCGTCACGACGCCCGCCAGCCGGCGCATCCGCGAGGGTCTCGTCGCGCTCCAGGTCACCGTCGCCGTCCTGCTGCTGATGGCAACGGGACTGCTCGTCGTCCGGGCATCGGCCATCATCCAGACGAAGGTCTTTCTCGACACGGCGGGCGTGACCGCGGCGCGCGTCGATCTCTCGCTCCACGACTACAACGCCACGCGCGGGCGCGCGTTCTATGACGACGTGCTCGCGCGCGTCGGCAGGCTGCCCGGCGTGGAGGCGGCCGCTCTGACCGACGGTCTGCCGGGCTACGCGTACGTCTCGGCGCCGAACTTTCTGCTCGTCGCCGAGAAGGGGAAGACGGGAATCGCCAATCAATATCGCCGCATCACCGGCGCGTACGCGGGCGTCTCGGGGGGCTTCTTCGAGACGCTCGGCTTGACGCTGGCCCGCGGCCGTCGATTCGTCCCGACGGATCGCTACGGCGCACCGCTCGTGACGATCGTGACCGAGAGCACGGCCTCGCGGCTGTGGCCGGGCGAGGACGCGCTAGGCAAGCGCCTGATGTTCGGCAGCGAAGGCTACTGGCGGACCGTCGTGGGAATCGCCACCGACCCGTTGCACAAGGGGACGGATTCTCCTCACGACTGCCAGTCGTGCCTCGCGTTCGTGCCGTGGGATCAGCGCTATCGGCCGGAGATGCTCGTGATGGTGAAGTCGAAAGCCGCCGTCACGCAGGTCGAGCCCCTCAAGGCGGCGATTCGCGCGGTTGATCCGGACGTCGCGCTTCAGGACGTCGGGCCGCTCGATGACTCGATCCTCGCGTGGGTCCGCCCAGTGCGCGCCGCCACGATGCTCGTGCTCTCGCTGGCGGGCGTGGCGCTCTTCATCGCCGGTCTCGGCGTGTACGGAGTGATTTCCTACATCGTCGGCCTGCGCACGAGAGAGTTCGGCATCCGGCTGGCGCTCGGCGCCACCCCCCGTCGCGTGCTGAAGATGGTCCTCGACCACGCGATCCACCTCGTGCTCGTCGGGCTGCTGCCCGGCGTGCTCATCGCGGCGCTCGGCGGACAAATCGCGCTCATCTCGGATCCCGAGCAGCCGGCGGCAAACGCGCTGGCCACATGGATCGTGGTGCCGCTGCTGTTGGTCGCGGTTGGCGTCGTCGCCGGATACCTGCCCGCACGACGAGCGTCGCGCGTCGATCCGAACACCGCGCTGCGGGGCTTGTAAGGCGCGCGACGTGCGACGGCACCGTTCAAAGGCTTCGGCGGTAAGATGCGTCTGATCTACCCATGACGAGCGTCCTGCGCGCCGGCGCTTTCGCCTCGCTGTTCCTGGCGCTGGCTGCCGGCGGGACGCCGCAGGGCCCACCCCCGCAGACCCGCGACCGCGCGGCGACGCCCACCGGCACCGCGTCTATCTCTGGCCGCCTGACGATTACCGAGAACGGCCAGACCGTCCCCGTGCGCCGCGCGCGCGTCACACTCGAGTCGTCCGTGCTCCCGCGCCCGCCGCGTGTGGACACCGACACCGACGGCCGCTTCCAGTTCACCAACCTGCCCGCCGGCACCTATCGCGTGATCGCCGAGAAGGCGGGCTTCGTGCCGCGCGTGTCCGACCCGCGGCGCGCGTTCGAACGGCCGGCGCCGATCGATCTGAACGATGGCCAGGCAGTCCAGCTCGACATCCCGATGCAGCGCGGCGCGGCGATCGACGGCGCGGTCGTCACCGACACGGGCGACCCGGCGATCAACATCGTGGTCACCGCCGAGCGATACAGCTACGACGCGAGCGGCCGGCACCTGACGCCGGTGCGCCAGGCGCGCACCGACGACCGCGGGCACTTTCGCGTGCACACGCTGCCGCCCGGCGAGTACTTCGTCGAGGCGGGACCGGATCCGCTCGACCTGCTGAACGGACCGCCGACGCCAGGCCAGCCGCCGCCGGTGCTGGCACACACCTTCTACCCCGGCACGCCGCGCGTCGGCGAGGCGCGAACGATCTCGCTCGCGGTCGGTCAGAACGTGTCCGACATGGACGTCCGGCTCACGCGCGTCGCCGTCGTGAGCGTGAAAGGCCACGCCAATCTGAGCTCAGGCGCCCCGGCGAAGGACGTCTACTTCCGTTTTCAGCGCGTCGGCGGGCCGGTGGGCGAGGTCCGCGGCTGGTCGCTGCCCGAGAGCAGCGAGTTCGATTTTCCAGCGGTTCCGCCAGGCGACTACTGGGTGATGGCCGTGGCCCGACCGTCACCCGGCGCGGCGCTCGAGTACGCCGCCGTGCGCCTGACCGTCGTCGGCCAGAACATCTCCGACCTCGTCGTCACGACCGCGAAAGGCGCGTCGATCGCGGGACGGGTCGACGTGGACGGCGGGGCCGCGCCGCTGCCTGCGGATCTCCGGGTCGTCGCGTACGAGACCGACTACTCGTTGCCGGCGCTCCCCGGCCCACCCGCGCCGACGACCGACGGGCGCGTGGACCCGAGCGGCACGTTCGCGTTTTCGAGCCTCTTCGGGCCGCGGCTGCTCCGTCTCGACGGGCTGCCGGCGACGTGGGCGATCAAGAGCATCGCGCTCGACGATCGGGACATCAGTGAAACCGCCACCGACTTTCAGCCCGGCGGTTCCCCCCGCGCGGTCCACATCGTGATCACTCCGCGGACTGCCGTCGTGCGCGGCGCGGCTCAGGACGATGGCGGGCGTCCGGTGGGACACGCGCGTGTCGTGCTCTTCTCCACCGACGAGCGGCAGTGGCAGCCGCGATCGCGCACCGTGCGCGCGGTCGAGACCGGGCCGGATGGGCAGTTCGCGATCGAGGGCGTACTCGCCGGCGACTACGCCATCGTCGCCGTGCCCTATCTCGAAGAGGAATCGTGGACGGATGCGACGGTGCTGCGCGGCCTGCGCGCCCTCGCGACGACGGTCGCGCTCACAGACGGCGCATCGACGACGGTCACGCTGAAAGTGAGGTAGGACGTGCCGATACTCGCGCTGATCCTGTCGTTGCTTCTCGCGTCGCCCGGGGTCTCGCAGAATCCGCAGACGCCGCCCGTCAAGGGCACCGGCAGAATCTCAGGTCAGGTCGCCGACGGCGCAAACGGCAAGCCGATCGCCGGCGCGTCGGTGCGCATGGTCCGCTGGGAGGGCGGGCTCGGCTCGCAGTCCTACGGACGCACGGACGCTGACGGCCGGTTTACGTTCCCCGACCTTCGTCCGGGTTCGTACCAGATCAACGTCACCGCCGATCGCTACGTCGGTCTCGAGTTCGGGCAGCGCGCGCCGGGCGAGCCGGGCCGGCGCATCGAGCTCGGCGAGGGCGTGCAATTCGACAAGGCGGATTTCGCGCTGCCCCGCACGTCGGCCGTCGAGGGCCGCCTGGTGGACGAGTTCGGCGATCCGGTCCCGGGCGTTACGGTTCTGATGGCCCGCGTGTTTGTCGCGGCCGGCAAGCGGCGACTCGCCCCGATCTCGCTCGGCACCATGCCGACGCGGCCGACCGATGATCTCGGGCAGTTTCGCGTGTTCAACCTGCCGCCGGGCGACTACTACGTGCTCGCGGTCTCGGGGCCGTTCGCGGGCGCCGACGATCCGTCGGGCTTTGCGCCGACGTTCTATCCCGGGACGCGTGTCGCCACGCAGGCGCAGCCAATCCATCTCGACTCGGGCAGGGACGTCCGCGACGTCTCGTTCGTCCTGGCGGCGTCGCCCATGGCCACGATGTCGGGCTCGATTGTCGACGCGTCCGGGCAACCGGTACCTGGCGCCAACCTGATGCTCTACCCGACGACCGGCGGCGACATACGCCTGGCCATGATGGCCCGCCTCGTCGCGGACGCCGACGGATCGTTTACATTTCGCAATGTCACTCCGGGTGCGTACGTCATTCAGGCGTTCGGACGACCGCAGGGCGGCGGCAATCTCGCCCGCGCGCCGTTCGGCTCGCTTGCGCTCGATGTCCCTGACGGCGGTCGCAGCGACCTCGTCGTGCAGATCGGCGGCGCGACGGCGCGCGGCCACATCTCGTTCGAAGGCACGGCGACGCCGCCCCGCCCCGGCGTGGTCCTGGTGTTCCCTCAGCCAGCGGACTTCATCACCGCACCGGCCGGCGGCGGGCCGCCGCAAACCGTCACGCACGACGACTGGACGTTCGAGGTGAGCAACATGTCCGGACGCCGCGTCATCCGCGTCACCGTCGGCGGGCCGTGGGTGCTGAAGCGCGTCACGCTCGACGGCCGCGACATCACGGACGAGCCGGTGGATTTCCGCACGGGCGACATCAACGGCCTCGAGGTCACGCTGACGAGCAGCGCCGCAACCGTCACCGGCACGGTCACCGACGGCGGCGCGCCCGCGGCCGGCTACGGCGTGCTCGTGTTCTCCGACGATCAAACGAAGTGGACGTTCCCGTCGCGTTTCATCGCAGCCGGCGGACCGAACCAGCAGGGCGTCTTTCGCGTCACCGGCCTGCCGCCCGGGTCGTACCGCGTGATCGCGTTGCCGGCCAATGAGGTCGCCGACGCGCAGGAGCCTGAGACGCTCGTCAAGCTCGTGCCGCTCTCAACGGGCGTCGTGATCGGCGAGGGCGAGACGCAGACGGTCACGCTGAAGCTGACGAAGCGATAGCCGCGGCGGCTGCGCAACGATCCTTTCACAGTTTTCTCACGGTTCGGTCACGACTCCCCTCCAGCGTGCTCAGTACGCTCGCCGACGTGGAGGGACCGATGCAAGGTGATCTGTCGAGCTTTCTCGCGCTGCTCCTGGCCGTTCAGGCGGGAACCGGACTGGCTTCGCCTGCCCGGATGGGCACGACGGCCTACGGAGGGATCAAGATCGGCGCGGCCAGGTATCGGCAGCCGCCGACGGTGACGCTGGATCTCGGGTACGACCACGTCGCGTCGCACAGTGGTCTTGGCACCGAGTTGTCGGCGATGGTGCCGGTGTTCAGATCCCCGGGACCGCAGACCGATCCGAGGCGAAACTACCTGCGTGTCTACGTCGAGCCGGGCGTGGGTTACCACGCCGGGACCGGCCTCGGCGGCTACGCGAGCGCCAAGATGATGTTCGCGGTCTTCTCGGATCGGCGCTTGAGGACGGAGGGCGGCAACGTCTGGTCGCCCTATGTCGAGCTGCAGCGCCGGCTGCCGTTCGGCCACTGGCGCGACGGCGACACGCGGTTCACGTTCGGCATCATCGCCGCGGTCTGCAACCGCTGCACACCGCACACGGACCTGGGCGTTCGGGCCCTCCGATCGCCCTGAACGGCGCTTCTGCGCACGCTCCATCCCGATCGCGTGAGCGACGAC
This sequence comes from Vicinamibacterales bacterium, assembly GCA_035519535.1. Lineage (GTDB taxonomy): Bacteria > Acidobacteriota > Vicinamibacteria > Vicinamibacterales > SCN-69-37 > DATEGZ01. Next base: position 39,161 of record DATIWF010000046.1, read on the forward strand.
ATCGACGACGAACTGGAATCGCACCTCGAGGAAGCCATCGCGCATGGCCGGCGCTGTCAACGGCCCCGGTCCCGCAAGATCGCGGGCCACGAGAGCTGGGACGAGTGCTTTTCCAGTCTGGCCGCCGACGCCGTCCGGGTGACGCCGCTGAGATCCGCTTCGACATAGAGGTCGCCGGGCGTCCCGTCGTAAGTGATCGTGAAGATGAGAGCGCCGTTCAGATCCGTGGCGGTACTCATGACGTCCAGAGTGCTGACGGTCGTTCGAATTGTCAGGCCCGCGTTGCTGAAGATCCCGCCCGACGCCGCGCCAACGAAGCGGCCGGAGTCGACGATACTCCCGCTCAGGGCGTTGACGAATCCTCCGAGCGCGAGCGAACCCGACGCCGATTCGGCGTTCTGCGTCAACGCGATGCTGATGGGCAGAAGCGATCCTGGCGAGAATGTGGTATCGCAGAGCGGCCCGCCCGGAAAGCCGCCGCGGAGTTGACAAACGCTCGCCCTGTAGCTCCCGCTCCAGGTTCCTTGATAGTCCTGCCACACTCTGACGGCGTGCGTTCCGCTCACGCTCAGGGCTGTCGCGGTGATCGTGGCTGAACCTTGTGTCAATCCCTGGGCGACACCGGCGCTGGTGATGCCGAGGACCGAGGGATTGTCGCTGGTCCAGACCGCTGAGCTCACTTGACGAGTGGTTCCGTCCGAGAGGTTCACCGTCGCCGTGTAGGCCTGGCTCTGGCCTGTGCGCAGCCAGTCCGCCCCGGAAATTGTGAGGCTTGTCGCCGTTCCTTCCGTCGGTGCGCTCGGCGTCGTCGGCGACGGGTTTTTCTCGCAGCCCACGAACACAACCGCGAGACATATCAATGCGATAAATCGCCTAGCAGACGGTTCCATTGAGTCCCCCTCAAAGCCAGGGGAGACCCCGCGTCAATCTGCAGACGATGCAAGACGGGTGCCCTTATGGACCCGGGCCTCGACCGAACCGTGGCAGCGATGATTCGCAGGAGCTGACCGGTGCCGCAGATTCCTACGGGCTGGCGTGGGAACTTCCGCCGGCGACCGCGCGTGCTACTGCGCGGTGTACCCGCCGTCGATCACGAGCGCCGATCCCGTCACGAACTTCGCTTCGTCCGAGGCCAGATACACGATGCCCCAGGCGACATCGTCCGCGTCGCCCATGTGGCCGAGCGGGTGCTTCGCTTCGATGGCCTTGCGCATTGCGCCGGGATCCGGGGCGGCCCTCAGGAACGTCTCGACCATCGGCGTCCAGATGAAGCCGGGGTGCACGGAGTTCACGCGGATGCGCTGCGGCGCGTAGAGCATCGCGTCGGTCTTGCTCATGAGCGTCACGGCGCCCTTCGACGCGTGATACGGCGGCGCATCGGCCGCGCCGACCAGCCCGTAGATCGAGGAGAGGTTGATGATGCTGCCGCCGCCCGCCCGCATCATCCGCGGGACGGCGTGCTTCGTGCAGAAAAAGACGCCCTTCACGTTCACCGCCATCAGCGCGTCCCATTCGGCTTCGGTCAGCTCGTGCGTGGGCTTGCTGGCGCCGCTGATGCCGGCGTTGTTCACGAGGACATCGAGCCGGCCAAAGGTCCGCTCGACGTCTTCCATGACGCGCTGAACTTCCGCCTCGCGCGAGACGTCGAGCCGCCAGTAGCGCGCCTGGCCGCCGCCGCGCGCGATCTCGTCCGCCACGCCCTGCCCCTCAGCGTCGCGCAAATCCGTCACGGCCACTCGGGCGCCTTCCTGGGCCATCCGCAGGCACGTGGCTCGCCCAATCCCGAGCGCGCCGCCCGTCACAACTGCGACCTTGTCCTTGAGTCGATTCACGTTCAGCTCGCTCTGCCTTCTGCCTTCTGCCTTCTGCCTTTACTTGGCGTACCAATCCCGAATGCGCACCTCGATCCCCGTCCCCTTCAGCGCGTCCTCGAACTGGTGCAGATCCGATCCACGGTAGTGATACGGATACACGATCTTGGGCTTGAACGCCTTCACCGCGTCCGCCGCTTCGACCGGCGGCATCGTGTACGGCAGGTTCATCGGGATGAACGCGACGTCGATGCCCTGGAGCGCGCGCATCTCCGGCGTGCCTTCCGTGTCCCCCGCGATGTAGATGCGCTTGCCGCCGAGCGTCAGCACGTAGCCGTTCCCGCGGCCTTTCGTGTGGTAGAGCTGCCCTGGCGACGGTCCGCGCGTGAGGTTGTACATCGGCACGGCCTCGATCGCGACGCCCGCGATCGTCTTCTTCTCACCGTTCGCAATAACCGTCGGATTGCCCAACTGCGCGGCCGCCGCTTGCGGCGCGACGACGATCGTCGATGGCGTCTTCAATTTGTTCACGGTGGCCGGATCGAGGTGATCGCCGTGGATGTCGGTAATCAGAATCAGATCGGGCGCCGCGAAGCCCGCAAACGTCCCAGCCGCGGCTACCGGATCGACGTCGATCACTTTGCCCGCGTACACGAGCTGCAGCGTCGCGTGGTTGATCGGCGCGATGGTGATGTCGCCCCCGGCGGCAGGCAGTTTGTCGGGCGTGGGCAGTTGGGCGGACATGACGACGGACGCGGCGACGACGACGCCAGCCGCCAGTGTGACACGGATGCCAGGCATGGTTCCCCCTTCCAGTTCGAGCTCCGGACTTCTGCCTTCTGCCTTGTAAGTTAATCATGTTCTTGCCTGCCCGCTGCCCTTCTGCCATCGTCTAAGAACCATGCCTCTCTGGCTGGCGTCCGTCGCCCTGGGATTCGCGGTCGCGGCGCCGCCGCAGGGCCTGCCCTCCGATCTGGAGGCGCCGTCGCTGATGACGACGCCGGTCGTCCTGATGAACGGGGCGCGGCCGGTCTCGCAGGGAACCGGCTTTTTCTTCGCAAGCACCACGCCCGACGGCAAGCCGGACACCGTGTTTCTCGTGACGAACTACCACGTCGTCACGGGGCGCGCGCCGATGACGGCCGGCCCGCGCACGGGAGATCGCATCCGCTTCATCCTGCACGAGAGCTCGACGGACCTGACGCGCGTGCGGCAGGTCGAACTTCCGCTCTACGACCTCAGCAACATGCCGTTGTGGGTCATGAGCGACGCCGTGCCGGCCGCCGACGTCGTCCTCGTCCCCGTGCCGCCCGAGGCGTATCGCGACATCAGTCTGATCGTGTTCACCGAAGCGCACACGCGCGGCGACATCAAGATTCGCCCGACGTCCGGCGCGACGCTGCTCGGCTATCCGTACGGCTTCTACGACGAGTCGCACTTCCTGCCCGTGTGGAAAACCGGCCACGTCGCGAGCGAGCCCAACGTCGATTTCGACAATCTCCCGACGTTCCTCGTGGACGTCTCGGCGTTCCCGGGCATGTCGGGGTCGCCGGTGCTCGCCGTCGCCAACGGGATCTACGAGGCGGAAGACGGGTCGATGCGATCGGGACGCGTGCTGAAGCTGCTCGGCATCTTTTCCGCCATGCCGGTCGTCCGCGAACACAGACCGGCCGAGCCCGGCTCGATGTCCACCGAGACGCAGACGACGGAAATCAACCTGCAGCTGGGCTACGTGTGGAAGGCCGCGCTCATCGCGGACCTCGCGAAGGGCTATCGAGGCAGGCATTGACGCGCGAGCCCGTCGGCGCGCTCGTCGAAGACGTCTACGCCGAGCTTCGACAGCTGGCCGATCGCTACGTCCGTCGCGAACAGGCGAAGAGCGTGCAGGCCACCGAGCTCGTCCACGAAGCGTATCTGCGGCTGCTCAAGGACAAGTCGCCGCGCTGGCGGAACCGCACGCACTTCCTCGCCATCGCGGCAATCTCGATGCGCCGGCTGCTGGTCGAGCGGGCGCGCGCGCGCGGCGCGGTCAAGCGCGGCGGCGAGCGCGTGCAGGTCACGCTCGACGAGCGCCTGCTCGCCCAGGCGGCTCCCGATGACGACGCGTCGATCGATCTCGTGGCGCTCGACCGCGCGCTGACGTCGCTCGAGAAGATCGATGCGCAGCAGGCGAGAATCGTCGAGCTGCGGTTCTTCGGCGGTCTCTCGGTCGAAGAAACGGCGGACGCGCTGTCGATCTCTCCGGCGACCGTGAAGCGGCATTGGACGATCGCCAAAGCCTGGCTGCGGCGCGAGCTGCAGCGGACGACCACGCGGTGACGAGCGTGCCCGAGTGGGCCCGGATCAACGAGCTGTTCCATCAGGCGCTGGCGCAGCCGGCCGGCCGTCGCGGTGCGTTTGTCGCCGAAGCCTGCGGCGGCGACCGCGCGCTCGAGGCCGAGGTGAGCTCGCTCCTCGCCGCGCACGAGCAGGACGAGGCGTTTCTCGAGCGTCCCGCCATGGCGGACACCGGCACGCCGCCGGCGCCAATCGGGCACCTGGTCGGTCACTACCGCGTCGTTCGCGTCCTCGGCGAGGGCGGCATGGGCGTCGTGTACCTCGCCGACGACACGCGGCTGGGACGCCAGGTCGCGCTCAAGGCCCTGCCGCCGCGCTTCACAGCCGATCCGGCCCGGCGGGCGCGATTGCAGCGCGAGGCCCGCGCCGCCGCGGCGCTGACGCATCCGGCGATCGCGACGGTGTATGCCCTCGAGGAGTTCGACGGCCAGGTGTACATCGCAGGCGAATACGTCCCCGGCGAAACGCTGCGTGACGAGATCAGGCGCGGGCCACTCGAGCCGTCGCGCGTGATCGACACGGCGCTCGGTTTGGCCGGTGCGCTGGCGGCTGCGCACGACCGCGGCATCGTGCACCGGGATCTCAAACCCGAGAACGTCATCCGCACCCCGGGCGGCGACGTGAAGATCCTCGACTTCGGTCTGGCGCGAATGCGCGAGACGGGCCCGAGCGACGACGCGGAGACCGGCACCGGGCTCGCCATCGGCACGCCGGCCTACATGTCGCCGGAACAGATCCGCGGCGACGCCGTGGACTTCCGCTCGGACCTGTTCTCGCTGGGGGTCGTGCTCTACGAGCTGGCCACCGGCGCGCACCCGTTTCCGGGCTCGAACGCCGCCTCGACGATCGCCAGGATTCTCGAAACCGAGCCGCCACAGTTGTCGGCCCGGGTGCCGGCCGAATTCGCCGGCGCCGCCGGACTTGGCGGCCTCGAGGCGGTCATCCTCGCGTGTCTGCAGAAAGCGCCGGACGCGCGATTTCGATCGACGCCGGAGCTCGTCGCCGCGCTCGCCCGGGCGCGCGACGCGGCGGCGGAGGCCAAGCCGGAGAGCGCGCGGGCATCCGTGCGTCCGCTGCCCACACGCCAGGCGCTCTGGTGGTGGCAGCTGCACCAGGCAATGGCCAGCCTCGGCTACGCCGTCATGCTCGTCCCGCTGTGGCAGGCGCGCAATTGGACGCCGGGCCTGCCTGGGACCGCGTTGTTCCTTGCGGGCCTGGCCGCCGTGCTCGTCGCGAGCACGCTCCGGCTCAACCTGTGGTTTGCCGTGCGCGAGCTTCCCGCCGAATCGGCGGCGCAGCGCACCCGCGCCGCCAGGTGGATTCGAATCGCGGACGTGCTCTTCGTCGTCGTCTTCGCGATCGCCGGAGCGATCGCGCTCGACGGCCACAGCGGCATGGCCGTGCTGTTCGTGACCGCGGCCCTCGGCGCCCTGGTGGCCTTCACGATCATCGAACCGGCCACGGCGAGGGCGGCCTTTCGAGATCGTCGCATCGATTCATTGCGGGATCGCATCAATGTAGACTGAATGAAGATTGAATCGTCAGTTCAATCCGCATTGACGCGATCCCGTAATCCCTAATTGCCCGATTGCCTGACCGCCGTCAGCGTCCTCTCCATCGATTCCCGGGCCGTGCTCTCGACAAGAGGCCCGACGAAGTAGCGGACGACGAACGGCACGCTGCGACTGAGGCTGATCGACTCGCACTCGGCGAGCACGCCGCCCGAGATCTGCTGATAGCGCCAATAAGCGTTCAGCCTCCACAGAAAGCCGCGATCGTCGCCGGGCGCGAGCTCGCGCTCGCGCGGCGTACCGGCGTTCTCGACCTCCGCGACCTTCGTCGCCACGCTCGTGCTGATCGCCCGGTCGGAGTTCAGACGCACGAACGTGACGATGTGCTCCGTGTTGAAGACAGCGGTGATGATGCGCGTTCGCTGAAGGCGGAGCGCGACAAGCATCTGATTCGGCGACCGCTCGAGGATCGTCGACTGCAGCACGTCTGGCTGCGGCGGCACGCGGTCCATCAGCCGCGTCAGGACCTCGCCAACCGTCGTCCGGGGGATGAACACCAGCCCGCGCCAGTGATGAACCATCGCGGAGGGCACGCCGAGCGCGTCGCCTGAGGCGTCGACGGTCTCGACCGGACGAACGACCACGCCGCCGGCAAGCGCGGCCTGCCGATCCGCCGCGCCCGAGGACGTGAAATCGACCGCCAGAAAGCCGCCGGGGGCCGACAGCTCTCGGGCCATACGTTCCTCCGTGGCCGTGACGTAGGCGGTCCAGCCCACTTCGACTTCCGGTCGCAGGCCGGCAGCGGCGACCGTGAACCCGGACAAGAAGACGGTCAAGGCCGTCAGGCGGACAGCATCCCTCATACCCGGGAATGCGAAATCCCCTGCCGGGACGGCTCATGGCCATGCGGTGAGCCCGCTCGCCGGCCGTTCTCGCATTCCCCTGTAAGGAGATCGACCGTGAGCGCTACGCCCATTCCCGCCGCCCGCTCCAAACCGTTCGCCGACGCCACCCGCGTGCTGTCGAGCATCCTGACCCCGCTCGAGAAACGGACGCTGCTCTTCCTGGCCCATCGCATGCCCCGCTGGGTGCATTCGGATCACCTCACGGCGCTGGCGCTCGCGGCCATGCTCGGCGCGGGGCTCTCGTACTGGCTCGCGCGCATCACGCCCCTCGGGCTCGTGCTCGTCGTCGTCTGCCTGGCCATCAACTGGTTCGGCGACAGCCTCGACGGCACGCTCGCGCGCGTGCGACAGCGGCAACGGCCGCGCTACGGCTACTACGTCGACCACGCGGTCGATCTGGCGGGCACGGCGTGTCTCGTCGGCGGGCTCGCGCTGTCGGGCTTCATGACGCCCGTCGTCGCGCTCGGCGTGCTGGGCGCGTACTTCATGCTGTCCGCCGAGGTCTACCTCGCGACGCACAGCCTCGGCACGTTCAAGATGAGCTACTTCAAGATCGGACCGACCGAGCTGAGGATCATCCTCTCGATTGGCACGTTGGCGCTGCTCCGCCATCCGGCGCCGACGTTCTTCGGCCGGTCGTTTCTGCTGTTCGATGTGGGCGGCGTCGTCGCGGCCGCGGGCATGGTCGCCACGTTCGCCGTTTCCGCAGTGACGAACGGACGAACGCTGTACCACCTCGAACGACTGCCGGATCGCGTCGCTAATCGGCCCTGAGCGCCGTCAGCGGATCAACCTGTGAAGCGCGCCAGGCGGGAATCACCCCCGCGAGCGCACCGGCGGAGAGCAGTCCCGCTGCCGCGCCGGCAAACGCGACCGGATCGTGCGGCGAGATGCCGTAGAGGAGCGACGTCAGGTACTTGAGCAGCGGCCAGACGACGGCGAGGCCGAGGACGCCGCCAGCGGCGACCAAGACCAGCGTCTCGCGCAGCACGAGCCAGCCCACGCGGCCGCGCGTCGCGCCGAGGGCCATGCGCACGCCGATCTCGTTCGTCCGGCGTGCCACCGAGTACGCGACCGTGCCGTACAGGCCAAGACACGCGACGAACACGGCGAGCAGGCCGAAGAACCCTGTGAGCCGCGAGACGACGCGGTCGTTGCTCACCATCCGCTCGTTGAGGTCGGCGAGCGTCGTCACCTCGCGCACCGCGAGGTGGCGATTGACTTCAGCGATGGCGGCTCGAAGCGCGCCCTTCGCGGCGTCTGACGGCCCGGACACGCGGATGAACAGGTTGCGCGCGAACTCGCCCGGATTCTGCGCGAGCGGGTAGTACGCCATCGGCGGCACGTCGTCCTTCGGGCCGTCGACCCGGGCGTCGCCCACGACGCCGACGATCTCCGTGTCGGCCGGGGAACCGTAGCCGATGCGATGCCCGACGGGATTCCGGTCGCCGAAGAAATGCCGCGCGAGCGTCTCGTTCACCACAGCCACTTTCGGATGCTTGTCGACGTCGTCGGCCGTGAACGTGCGCCCGCCCAGAAGCCGGATGCCCGCGGTGTGAAAGTAGTCGGCGCTCACGTACTCCTCGCGGGCGTCGGCGTCGTTGCCCGCGCGCATCGGTTCATCGTCCACCGAGACGCTGCTGACGCGCCTCGATCCCGTGACCGGCCCGGACAGCGCCAGCGCGGCATGGCTCACGCCCGGAATCGCCCGCGCCCGGTCGATGAGACGAGCGTAGAGATCCGGCAGCTGCGCTTCGGTGATGCCGGACAGGATCGGATCGAAGCGCGCGACGAGCACCGACGCGCGATCAAAGCCCGTGTCGACGGTCACGAGGTTGCGGAAGGTGCGCAGGAACAACAGCGCGCCGACCAGCAGCGCGAACGACAGCGCGACCTGCAGCGCGATGAGCACCTTGCCGAACGACCACGCCCCGGCGCGCCGCTCGGCGCCGGCAACGCGCGCGCCCGCCTTGAGCGGATCGACCAGGTTCGGACGCGACGACCGGATGGCGGGGCCCAGGCCGAAGAGCACGCCGGTGACGAGGCTGACGCCGAGCGTGAACGCCACGAGCCGCCCGTTCAACGGCAGGTCGAGCGGAATCGCGCTCGTCCCCGACGACGACGCCAGGACGAGCAGGACGTGACCGCCGAGCCGCGCGACGACGAGTCCGGCCAGACCGCCCAGACCGGCGAGCGTGAGGCTCTCGGCGAGCAGCTGGCGCACGACCCGGCCGCGGGCCGCGCCGAGTGAAAGTCGAAGCGCGAATTCGCGCCCCCGCGCCGCGCTGCGCGCGAGCAGCAGGCTCGCGAGGTTGGCGCAGGCGATGAGCAGAACCGCGGCGACGGTGACCATCAGCACGATGAGCGGCTGCGAAAAGCTGTCCCGCAGGAACGACTGGCCGCGCGCGCCGTCCACGAGCTCGACGTGCTCGCGGAGGGCGAACTGGCGTCGCCGGCTGTCTTGAATCTGGGCTGCCTCGCGCTCCGCCTCCTGGCGGCGGACCGCCGCGATTCGCGACGCCGCCTGCGCGCGGTTCACCGCCGGCGGAAGGCGGGCGACGATCGTGAGCCACTGGACGCCGTCCTGAGTCACCCACGGCTGGCTGGGGTCGGCGTTGTCGATGCTGGCGTTGCCGCGGAAGCGCAGCTCGTGCTGCATCGTGGCGGGCGCCCAGAGATCCACGCGCTGGCCGACGACCACGCCCACGAACCCCTCGGCGGCGACGCCCACCACCGTCAGCGGCACGCCGTTGACGCGGAGCGATGAGCCGACAATGTGCGGATCGGCGCCGAACTTGCGCGCCCAGAAATCGTGACTCAGGACGACGACGGGCGCGCCACCGGGCGAGGGAGCGTCGGCCGGTGCCAGCACGCGACCCGCGGCCGCGCCGACGCCGAGCACGTCGAACCAGTTGGCGCTGACGAGCTGGCCGAGCGCCAGCTCCGCGCCGCCCTCCCGGTCGATCTGGACGCTCGTGAGCGAGCCGAACGCTCCGAACTGCACGTCGCCGACGGCCTGCTGGAAGCGCGTGAGCCCGGGATACGAAAACCGGTAGTTCGGCTCGCTGAAGCCGGCCCGGTTGAGAAAGACGAGCTCGTTCGGCCTCGTCACGTCGAGCGGCCGCAGCAGCAGCGCGTCGGAGATGCTGAAGATGGCCGCGTTCGCGCCGATTCCGACGGCGAGCGACAGCACGGCCGCCAGCGTGAACACGGGGCTGCGTCGCATCATGCGGAACGCGTACCGCACGTCGCGGGACAGGTCCTCGAGCCAGCGCGTCCCGCGCGCATCGCGCGCCTGTTCCTTGATCGGCTCGAGGCCGCCGAACGACGCCAGCGCGCGCCGGCGCGCCTCCTCGGGGGCGACACCCTCGGCTTGCAGGCGCTTCACTTCCTCGGCGACGTGGAACTGCAGCTCGGCGTCGAGCTCGCGCTCGAGGCGCTCACGACGAACGACGCGTCCGATCCACCCCATCGTCTACTCCGCTTGAAGAATGAGCTGAATGGCCTCGGACAGGCGCCGCCAGTCCGCCATCTCGCGCTCCAGCCGCGCGCGGCCCTGCCGGGTGACGCGGTAGACCTTGGCGGATCGGCCGGACTCGGTCTCGGTCCACGTGGCCGAGAGCAGCCCGCGATTCTCCAGCCGGTGCAGCGCCGGGTAGAGCGACCCCTGCGGCACCTGGAGCAACGCGCGCGAGATTCGGCCGATTTCCTGGGCGATCGCGTAACCGTGGAGCGGCTCGCGCGCGACCACCTTCAGGATCAGCATGTCGAGCGTGCCCTGCAGCACGTCGAGGTCGGACTTGTCGGGTCTAGCCGCCATGCCTAGCCACTCTACACATATACGGGTAGACGGTCTAGGCGTTCCAACGGTTGGGGGGCGAGCACCGTTCAGGCACTGGGCCTGCCTGCCCGATGCCTAGTGCCTGATCCACACGACCATCTCCCCTCTTCCCCGGTTCGCCCACGCGAAATACGGCACGGCCGTGATCGTGCGCGCGGGCGCCGAGGCGGCGGCCGGGATCGTCGTCGTGAGGACCGTCACACCGCCGAGGAGATCGGCGCGGTAGGCCGGCGTGAACCTCGCGTCGAGCGGCAACGTGACGTCGAGGACCTTGCCGTCGTTGTCCACGCCCTCGAGCGCGTAGACGACGGGGCCGCGCTGGATGGCCGCCTTGCCGACGTCGTCTTTCACGCCGGGGTTCGCCGTCAC
>DATIWF010000047.1:0-16688 GCA_035519535.1 Vicinamibacterales bacterium
AGGAACGGCCGCAGCGTATCGCAGTGGAACGCTCAAGGTCTTCGCGACGGGACCCAGTTCGAGCGCAGCATCGGAGTTCAAGACCGGCTGACCATGCGCAAACGCCCAGCCCGAAATTCGATCGCCGATGGCGACCTTCAGATCGACAATCGTTGATGCCACGGCACCGCACGCAGCGACAACTCCGAGGTCGTTGGATTCGTGCTTCGGAAAGTACAGCGCCAATCCCGCGGCAGGAACTAGCCGGCGCAGGTGGCTGAAAAGAACGTCGGCGGCCGACAGCAGGTTGGCTGTGCGAGAAAGCTCTCGGCGCAATTCGTTGAACTCCCGCTCTTCGGCCGTCGTTGCAACGATTTTGTCAAGTTGGGCTGGCGCGAGTCTGGGCATGACGGTCGTGCCCTCGAGTTCGCGTCGCTCGCTCGCTGCCTCTTCGGTTTCAAGCCTGTCCACGATCTTCAGGAACTGATCGACGATCCACGGGTCGTACATCGTGCCTCGGCGCTCACGTAGCTTCTGCTCTGCTTGCTGTCTGGTCATCCGTGGACGATATGGCCGATCCGAAGTTAGCGCGTCGTAGCAGTCAACCACTGCTAGGATTCGCGCGCCGAGCGGGATTTCCTGACCATTGATGCCATCCGGATACCCGCTGCCATCCCAGCTCTCATGATGATGTCGAACGATAGGCTCGACCGGATAAGGAAAGTCGATGCTCTTCAGGATGTCCGCCCCCACAGCTGCATGGACTTTCATCCGTTCGAACTCGGCGGTAGTGAGGGGGCCCGGTTTGTTCAGGATGTACTCAGGAACTGCGAGCTTGCCGGTATCGTGCAAGAGGGCGGCGGCGCGAAGGGCTTCCAGCTGACGCTCATCCTTGACACCCAGAGCGTTGGCGAGCGCCATCGTGTAGCGCTGAACGCGTCGGATGTGACCGTGCGTCACTTGGTCCTTCGCGTCAATTGCGAGAGCAAGTGCCTCGATCGTTGAAAGGAAGACGCGATTCAGCTCCTGCACCTTCTCTCGCTCTGCTTCAACACGTTTGGTAGACCATCGATATGTGAAGTAGTTGACGCCAAGAAGTGGAACGATGAGGCCCAAGATTGTGAAGCCAACTCGCTGTGCATTGACCACTACAAACGCGGCGATCGAGGCGCCGGCTGCGAAATTTACCGATATCTCGGTGAAGCTCGACCACCAGATCTTGAACGGAGGAGTCTGGCCTTCGAGCGCGACTGCGAATGTGACCAGCCAGCTGTTCAGCAGAAAGTACAGCGCAGTAAACACGGCGAGCGTCGTAATGAACGTGCTGTTCAGTTCGACGCCAAGAAAAGGGTGCGTGACGCCGGACAGCTTTGCGGCCAGCCAGATGGACAGTGGCGGCGCGGACATGTTGAATACGACCTGCTGCCAGCGGAGCCGTCGTCGCACCCAGGCTTCCTTGATGCAGAGGACTGCGGCATCGAGGACGACGAGTGCCGTGCCAACAGCTGGCCCATACAGGAGGGTCCCCGCAAAGACAAAGGTCTCCGAAATTGAAATGCTGGCGCTGACGGATGGGAGCTTGACTGAGAACCAGCCGCTCACGAAGGTGAGGACAACGAATTTCAGCCAGTCGAGATTTCCGATTGGCGGGCCGGCGAGAAGGTCGCGCGTGCTCAGTCCGACAGTAACTACACCCAGACAAAGAACAACGAAGACATAGGCCTGAGCTCTGGGCGAGAGATTGGGGCGCGAGGACTCAGACATCGGTAAGGGGAGCCCCTACATAGTGTGCGCCTGCCTGAGTCTGGGATCTAGGCAAGGGCAACGTCCAGCCATGGAACCCTCCAATGGCGGCCGAGATCACTCTCGGCTCGAGCCGGGCTCGGCTGCACGCCCCTTAGGGCGCTAACTCCAAACGATGATCGACTGCGTCGACATCTTGAACCTCCAAGCTTCAGAGCAAAACCAGTACCCCTCTAACCTGCGGCAACTTGCCAGGATTAGCTCCAAACAATGATTGGTCGCGTCAAGATTTTGACTCCCTTGCTCAAGATGTTACGTTCCTGCACTTTCGGTCCAAATCTTGGACACTAGCGAGCTCAAAGGCCGCTAGCGGCCGCAGCCACGCTGGCCTGCGTCCTCAGCGTTCATTGGGTCACCGCACACCGCGTCGTTGCCCCAGATGATCGTGTTGCCCCAAATGATCGTGTTGCCCCAGATGATCGTGTTGCCCCAGATAATCGTGTCAGCCTTCGCGTTGCCCCAGATGATGGTGTCAGCCTTCGCGTCACGATTGCCCCAAATGATCGTGTCCGCTTGTGCATTACCCCAAATGATCGTGTTGCCGAACGCGATGTGACCCTCATCAACCCTTTCGCCGCCGATCTCCACTGACGCCGGCGCGTCCGCAAGACTCCGACTCGTCGCCATTCCCACCGCGAGCGGCACGTCGAGGCTGCCAGCGCCCTGCTCGATCAATCCAAAACCATTGAGATGCTGCGCCGTGAATTGCAGCGCGAACTTCACTTCCGCTGGTGTGAGTCTCGGATTCGCCTGCAGAATCTGCGCGACGGCGCCCGTCACGACCGCCGCGGCCATGCTCGAGCCCGACAACATCATGTAGGTCCCGCCGCTCGCGCCGTACACGCGCTGCGTCGGATAGTTCTCCCACAGATAGCTGCCCGGCGCGCCCGCCGACACGATCGCGTTGCCCGGCGCGACCAGATCCGGCTTGATTTCCCAGGACGACGGCACGTCCGGATCGCCGACCGGGCCGCGCGAGCTGTACGTCGTGACGCCGTCGTCGCTGCGCGCCACGGTGCCGTGCGTGTTGAGCGAGCCGACCGTCAGCGCGCCCGGCGTGTTGCCCGGCGACACGATGCCGCCCACAATCGGCGTCCCGTCGTCCGTCTTGCCGAGATTGCCGGCGGAGCACACGACCACGATGCCGTTCGCCACGGCGCGCTCAACCGCTTTCGCCAGCGGATCGTCCTTGTAGGACGTCGTCGCGGGATGCCCGAGCGAGATATTGATGACTTTGATGTCGAACTTGTATTTGTTCTTGATCGACCAGTCGATGCCCTTGATGACGTCCGAGACGAGGCCGGAACCATCGGTGCCGAGCACGCGGATGCTGATGAGATTCGCCGCCGGCGCCATGCCGATGTAGGCGCCGCCTGCCGCGCCTTTGCTGCCCGCGCCGCTGCCCGCGATGATGCCCGCCACGTGCGTCCCGTGCCCGTACGTGTCCACGCGCACCGTCGTCGCCGGATCGACATAGTCGATCCACGTCATCACGCGCTTGTCGAGATCGGAATGGCCGGCAATGCCCGAGTCAATCACGACGACGGTGACGCCGCGACCCGTGATGCCGCCGAACGCGCCGTCGCGCCCCTTCCACAGCTGGCTCGCGCCGGTCGCCTGCGTCGTGACGGCCATGGTGCCCGTGACCCGCTCGTCCTCGACGAGCGAGTTGACGGCCGCGTCGCCGGCGACCTGGGCGAACTGGGCAGCCGTGCCTGAGAGCCGGGCGCCGGAGTCCAGCCGCGTGACGACCTGCAGACCGTAGGTCCGGGCAAGCCGGTCGACCTCAGACTGCGGGCCGTCCACGATGACGTTGACGGTGGCCGAGGGCGCCTGCTGGATCTGCCGATCCAGGCCCTTCGACAAGCGGGCCCGGTGCTGAGCTGCCGCAGGGGTCGGCAATGTAAGGGCGAGCGCGATCAGGCCGATAACAGTTCCAGTAGCAGATCGCACGTAGCAGGACGCGGGTCGAAGTGCACGCATAGGAGATCCGGGTAGCCGGAGCGACAGAAATGTACGCCGGCCCTGGCTAATTACACGCATGTACCGTACCAGAGACTGACATTTTCGAGGGTCAGGAATTAGGCCTAATTCGTGAGTTTTCAGCACTTTGCGCCGCCATGGCCACCGACAAAATCGAGTCCTTGATTACGGATTCGTCAGTGCGCTTTCAAGGTTGGTGCATATTGCACCAAAGACCTACGCCTCTCGACAGAGATAGAGCCGCTGATCCTACCCCTCGACACTCACTTTTGAAAGCCGTTTTCAAGAACGTCACTGGAAGGCGCCGGAAGTGAGGCGCAGCACAGTCCTCCCGATCCTGGCCGCCCTCCTGGTGGCGATTGGTCTGGGCCTCTGGCGTCGGGCAGGCCAGCCGACGCCCTCGGCGGGGGACGGGACGCCCGTCAGCGGCGGCCGCTTGATCGCGACGTTTCGGACCGAGCCCCGGACGTTCAACCGCTTCGCGTCCCCGCAGGCAGCCGAGGACCTGGTGGCGCGCCTGACCCAGGCCACGCTCGTCAGGCTGAATCGCGTGACCGGCGAGATCGAGCCGTGGCTCGCCACCGAGTGGAGCGCGTCTCCGGACGGACGCGCATACACGCTCAAGCTCCGCCAGGGCGTGACCTTCTCCGACGGCGCGCCTTTCTCGGCCGCCGACGTGCAGTTCACCTTTCGCGCGCTCTTCGACAAGCAGGTGAACAGCGCGCTCGCGTCGAGCCTGCTCGTCGCCGGCGAGCCGCTCGGCGTGCGCGTGCTTGACGAGACGACGATCGTGATTACCCTCGCGGCGCCGTACGGGCCGGGACTCGCGCTGCTCGACGCGATTCCCATCCTGCCGCGCCACAAACTCGAGGCGGCCTACCTGGCCGGCACCTTCCGCGACGCCTGGGGCCTTGGCACGCCGGCCGCTGACATCGTCGGCCTCGGGCCGTTCGTCCTCCGCGAGTATGTGCCCGGGCAAGAGTTGCTCTTCGCGCGCAATCCGCGCTACTGGCGCCGCGATGAACGAGGCCTGCCGCTTCCGCGGCTCGACGAGATCGAGGTGCAGATCGTCCCGGAGCAGGATGGGGAGCTCCTCCGCCTGGAAAACGGCACGGCCGATCTGACGACGAGCCAGGTGCGGCCCGAGGACCTCGCGACGCTCCGGCGCCTCGAATCAGCCGGGCGCCTCCAGATCGCCAACGTCGGCGTCGGCCTCAACCCGGATGGGCTCTGGTTCAACCTGGCGCCGGGCGCTCCGGTGGCGAAGGACAAGCCCTGGCTCCAGCGCGACGAGCTTCGGCGCGCGATCTCGTACGCCGTCGATCGGCAGGCGCTGGCCGACACCGTGTTCCTTGGCGCGGCGAAGCCGATCTATGGGCCGGTGACGCCCGGCAATCGCGAGTGGTTTGTCGCGGATCTCCCGAAGACCGAGTACGACCCCGCGCGCGCGAAGGCGCTGCTCGCCACGCTGGGCCTGAGCGATCGCGATGGCGACGGGCTGCTCGAGGATGCGTCCGGCCGGCCGGCGCGTTTCTCGATCCTCACGCAAAAGGGCCACACGATTCTGGAGCGCTCGGCCGAGGTGCTGCGCGAGCAACTGCGCCGTGTTGGTCTGACCGTGGACATCGCGCCGCTCGAGCATGTCGCCATGCTCGAAAAATTCAACAAGGGCGAGTACGAAGCGATGTACTTCTACATCGGCGCGGACTCGTTCGATCCGGCGCGCAACCCCGACTTCTGGATGAGCTCGGGCGACTTTCACCTCTGGCAGCCAGCTCAGAAGACGCCGGGGCGGCCCTGGGAGGCGTCGATCGACGACCTCATGCGCCGGGAATCGACGACGCTCGATCGCACGGAGCAGAAGCGGCTGTTCGGGGAGATCCAGAAGATCTTCGCCGAGCACCTGCCGGTCGTGTACTTCGTCGCGCCCGACGTGATCATCGCCATGTCCGAGCGTGTACACGGCGCGACGCCCTCGATCCTCCAGCCGCCGGTGTTGTGGAACGCCGAGACGCTGTGGATCACCGCATCACGCCGGTGACTGCCGGTCTCGCCGCCTTCCTCGTCCGCCGTCTCCTGACCGCGCTCGTCTTCGTGCTGATCGTGTCGTCGAGCGCGCTGGTGCTCGCGCGGCTTGCGCCGGGCGATGCGGCCACCGGGTCGAGCCTGCAGACGAGCCAGACCCAGTTGGACGCCACGCGTGCGCGCCTGCACCTCGATCGTCCCGTCGCCTGGCAGCTGGCTGACTGGTTCGGTGGTCTCGCGCGTCTCGACCTCGGACGGTCGTCGTTGTACGACCAGCCGGTGACGGGTCTGCTGCGGCAGCGCGCGCCGCGGACGGCGGCGCTCGCGTCGGTCGCGCTGGCGATCGCCGCCGCGGTCGCCCTGCCGTTGGGCATGGTGACGGGGGCGAAGCCTCGCGGCCTCGTCGCGCGCCTCGTGACGCCGATTTCGCTGGCGCTCGTGTCGTGCCCGCCGCTCATCGGCGCGCTGGCGCTCCTGTGGCTTGCGCTCTCCACCCACTGGCTGCCGGCGACGACGGGCAGCCTCGCCGTGCCTGCGCTCGCGCTGGCCCTCCCGCTCGCTGCCACGATGGAGCGGCTGCAGTCCCAGGCCATTGCCGACGCCCTGGCGGCCCCTGACCTCCTGGCGGCGGCCGCCCGCGGCATCCCGCCGACGCGCCTCGTGTGGGTCCACGCGATGCGCCAATCGCTGCGTCCTGTGCTCGGGATCTTCGGGATCGTGATCGGCAGTGTCTTCAGCGGATCGCTGGCGGTCGAATGGGTGACGTCCTGGCCGGGGCTCGGCCGGCTGATGTACGACGCCGTCATCAACCGCGATGTGTTTCTCGTCACGGGCTGCGCGTTCGTCGGCGCGGCATTGATTGCGCTCGGCAACCTCATCGCCGATCTCGCACGGGCCGTCGTCGATCCACGCGTGCAGGAGGGCCTGTGAGCCCGGTCCGCGCGCGCGTGACGCCGCTCGCGTGTCTCGTGGTCCTGGCGATCGTCGCGCCGGCGCTCGCGCCGGAGCGTCCGACCGAGCAGTTCGCCGATCGCACGTACGCGCCGCCGATGCGCGTGCACGTGCGCGACGCCTCGGGTTGGCGAGCACCGTTCGCCTATCCGCAGGTGCTCGAAGATCGCGTGATGCGGCGGTACGGCGAGGATCGGACGCGGCCGATGCCGATCTCGTGGTTCACGAACGGGCGGGCTGCCTCGATTCCCGCCGACGGCGGGCCGTTGTTGCTCCTTGGCGCGGACTCGCTGGGCCGCGACATTCTTTCGCGGCTGCTCGTCGGCATGGGCCGATCGCTGGGCGTCGCGCTGGCGGGCGCGCTGGGCGGGCTCGTGCTCGGCGCGCTGGTCGGCGGTTGGGCCGGGAGCCGCGGCGGGCGCGTGGATCACGCCCTGATGCTCGTCGCGGACTTCATCCTCGTGCTGCCCGGCGCATACGTCGTGCTCGTGCTGCGCGGGACGCTGCCGCTGACGCTGTCGCCCGCGGCCGTCTTCGCGCTGCTCGCCGGCTTGTTCGCCGTGTCCTCCTGGCCGCACGTGGCGAGAGGCGTGCGGGCGATCGTCGCGACGGAACGCGCGCGCGACTACGCCGAGGCGGCGCGAGCGTCCGGCGCCGGATCAGCGCGCCTGATGTGGCACCTTCTCCCGGCGGCCGGCGGGTTTCTTCTCGTCGAAGTCGTGCTGCTCGTGCCGGCCCTGCTCGTCGCCGAGGCCACGGTGTCGTTCCTGGGCCTGGGGTTTCCCGAGGCCACCCCGAGCTGGGGCACGATGCTGCAGGAGGCGCACAACGTGACGATGATGGCCGAAGCGCCGTGGATGCTGGCGCCCGCGCTGGCGATCCTGCTCGTCGTCTTCGCGCTTCAGGCGACGAGCGGCGCGCGGGCGCAGAATCTCGTGGCAGCTATTTCATCCCGCTCGTGAATTCCGTCCACGGCTGCGTCTTCATGTCGCGCAACAGCCCGCGCGCCCAGCCGAACTGCGGCCGGCTCTTCAGAAAGTCGCTCGCGATGAAGTCGGGCGCGCACGGATGCCCCATCGCCGCCCAGAGCTGCATCTTCTCGGCCATCGCCGCCGTCGTGACCTTCGCCTGCACCGTGCCGCCGGGATAGTACGGCGCCCAATCCCAGTCAGGAATGCCGCGCGGCGACGAATCGACCGTGCCGCAGAGCGACCGCTCGCTCGGGCCGTCTTTCTTCGCGATGATGTCGTACGCGTCCGACTCGAGACGCTTGCCGATTTCCGCGTCGATCTGGCCCTTGAACTCGGCCATGACCTGCTCCCACCGCGCGCGGCGCGCGTTGGGGGAGCTGCCCTTGTTCGACGCGTTGAAGTGCGTCTCGTTTGCCATGAGCTTCTTCCCGACGGGGAAATTCGATCCGACGAAATACCCGTCCATGGTCCGCTCGACCGAATGCTCCTTGAGGCCCAGCTCGAAGCGCGCGACTTCGCCCGTCTTGTTGTCCGCGAGCAGCCAGTCGTTCGCGTAGCCGCCGTTGTTGCCGTCGAGCATGATCGCCACGTAGTCGTCGATCGAATTGCTGTACTGCAGGGCCTTGCGCGCGCGGAAGAACTCCGGCGATCCCTTCGGGTCGAAGCCCTCGAAGCGCGAGATCGTCGTCTCCGTGATCAGGATGCCGTTCGAGTTGATGCCGAAGTCATCGTCGCTGACGATGACGCCGGGCAGGCCGTCCATGATGATGCGGTGTCCCTTTGCCGGCACCAGGTCGAAGACGATGTTCCACCGCGAGCCCACGATGTAGTCCGTCCACGCGTTGTGGCCCATGACGACGCGATGATCGCGCGTGTACGCGCCCGTCGCGACGAAGGCGCTGCACTGTTCGGGCGACTTCACGGACGGCGGCTTGCCGTGCTGCTTGTCGAGCCACGGCACGTAGTAGCCCGGCAGCTCCTCGAGGGCGTTCAGCGCGACGATGTCCCAGCGATCGAACTTCGCCCCCGCCTCCGTCGCGCCCGCGACGATGCCGTCGAGCTCCTGCTGATACTCCTGGTCGATCTTCGGCCAGAGCATGTCGCGGCCGGCGTCGCGATAGAACGCCCAGTCCTTCTTCGTCTGCTGCTTCAGGAGCGGCGGCACCACGCGGAGCAGGTCGGCGATCTCCTGCGCCAGCAGATAGCCGTGCTGGTAGCCGAGCTCGTCCGGCGGGCCCTGCAGGTGCACGTAGATCCAGCCGTTCCGCTCGAGGCGCGAGGAGCCGTCGAGGCGCGGATCGGCGCGCGGCGTCGCGGCGGGCGCGCCGGCGGCCGTCTGGCTGCAGCGCGCGGCCGCGACCCCCAGCGCGAGGACGGCGGCGGCAAGCGTCAGCGCTCGGTGCATGGCTCGAACTTTACTCCGATCCGGCTGCGTTGACACCGCCGCCTTCGGCCGATAGCCTCGGCTGAGATGCGCACCAGAATCCAGGGCGTCTTTCCCCCCATCGCCACGATTTTCGACGCGTCGGGCCGCGTGGACCGCCGGGCGACCGCCGACAACGTCCGCCAGCTGATGACGACGGGCCTGGCGGGGATTCTGGCCCTCGGTTCGAACGGCGAGGCGGCGCTCCTCGACGAAGACGAGAACGACGCGGTGGTCGAGGCCGTGCGCGAGGCGGTGCCGCGCGACCGCCTGCTGCTCGTCGGCGTCGGACGGGAGTCCACGCGGCACACGGTCGCGGCGGCGAAGCGCGCCGCCAAGTTCGGCGCCGACGCGGTGCTCGTTCGCACGCCCTTCTTCTTCAAGTCGCAGATGACGCCCGCGGCGCTGTACGCGCACTTTCAGGCGGTGGCCGATTCGTCGCCCGTGCCGGTCTTGCTCTACAACCTGCCCGGCGCGACCGGCGTGACGCTGACGCTGCCGGTGGTCGCTCGCCTCGCCGATCACGCCAACATCGTCGGGATGAAGGAGACAAGTCCCGACCTCGAACGGCTCGGCCAGTTCGCGGCCGTACGCCCCGATCGGTTCCGCGTGCTGTCGGGTTGGGCGCCGGTCGTCTACCCGGCGCTCGCCGTGGGGGCGGCGGGCGCGGTCCTCGCGGTGGCGAACGTGCTGCCGGGCGAATGCGTGGCGCTCTATGATCATTTCCGAGGGGGTCGTCACGCCGACGCGCTCGCGATCCAGCAGCGGATCACGACGCTCGCGCAGCTCGTGACGACGATCCACGGCGTCGCCGGACTGAAAGTGGCGCTCGAGCTCGCGGGCTTCCACGGTGGGTCGGTGCGCGCGCCGCTGCTCGCGGCGTCGACCCAGGCCCGCGACGAGATCGCCGCGGCGTTCGCGCCGTGGTCGGCCGGCGCGGCTTCCCGGCGGGCGGCCGGCGCGACACGGCCCTGACCGGCCACAAAGCTCGCCGCCGCGTCACAATTTCGAAATCGGCGCGCGAGGCGCGGTGCGCCGCGCGACGGATCCCGGGACATGGACTGATGGGGATCCCCGCGACGGCCGACAATGCGGAGAGAGGTAGGTGAGCTTCCGTCGTGACGCGTGGGCTCCTCCGCGTGCTCGGCAAAGGTCTCGCGGCCCTGGGGGCCATCGGTCTGGCGACCGCTGGCTACACGTGGCTCACGCTGCCCGATGTCCGCCCGCTCAAGACCGAAAATCCGACCACGACGGCGTTCATGCGGATGCGCGCCGCCGAGGCCGACCGCGCAGGCGAGCCGGTGCGCTTCTCGCAGCAGTGGGTGCCCTACACCAAAATTTCTCCGTCGCTCAAACGGGCCGTGATCGTCGCCGAGGATGCCGCGTTCCTCCAGCACGACGGCGTGGACTACGACGAGCTGCGGGCGGCGCTCGAGACCGACTGGAACCGCGGCGAATTCGTGCGCGGCGCGTCCACGATCACCCAGCAGCTCGCGAAGAACCTGTACCTGTCGCCGTCGCGCAATCCGTACCGCAAGCTCGCCGAGCTCCTCATCACGCGCCGGCTCGAAGCCGAGCTGTCGAAGGGCCGCATCTTCGAGCTGTACCTGAACGAGATCGAGTGGGGCGACGGGATCTGGGGCGCGCAGGCCGCCGCGCAGGCGTACTTCGACGAGCCCGCCAGCTCGCTCTCGCCCGACCAGGCCGCGCTGCTCGCCGGCGCGATCATCAATCCCCGGCTCTACAGCCCGGCGCACCCGAACCAGCGCCTGCTTCGGCGCCAGCAGATCATCCTGAAGAACATGGGCATGGCGACACCGCCCTATCCGCCAAGCGTCCCGCTTTACAACGTGCCGAGCCGGTAGCGCGCTAGAGCACGCGTCTGACGCCGACCAGCCTCGTGCGCCAGTATGGCGCGTCGAAACGTTCGATGCGGATCACGCCGCCGGCGTCGGGCGCGTGGATGAACTCGCCCAGGCTCGATGGACCGAGCGCGATGCCCACGTGCGTCGCGCCCGATCCCGTCGTCGAAAAGAAGAGAAGGTCGCCCGCCTGAACGTCGGCGAGCGCCACCCGGCGGCCGCGCTGGTACTGCTCGGCCACCGTGCGAGGCACGTCGATGTGGTGCTGTCCAAAGACGTACTGCACGAAGCCGCTGCAGTCGAATCCACTGGCGGGGTCTTCGCCGCCGAGTCGATACGCGATGCCCTGAAATCCGAGCGCGGTCTGCACGAGCGCATCGGGCTCGGGCGCGGCCGGGGCGGTCGCCGCGGACGGTCCAGCGGACGCCGGGGGCAGCGACACCGGCCGCACGGGCGCCCCCGGGAAGGGCTGGGGCGTGATCACACCCGTCGCAGACGCACAGCCGCTGCCAATGACGGTCACGAGGGCGAGCGGGGCAAGAAGCGCGTGGCGCGCCATGGAACTGTCCTTACATATCGGCACGACGCGTCACGCTCTTAAAGCGCTGACTACGTTAGTGTTACGCCGGTCCGTCCCTTGACAACCTGCGAGAAATCCAGCCAGAATGGCTCGATTTCGGTCATGGAACAGACGCTGCTCCTCAACGCGACGTACGAGCCGTTGCGCGTCGTGCATTGGAAGAAGGCGATCACGCTCTGGTGTCAGGGCAAGGTCGAGATCGTCGAGCACTACGACCGCGAGGTTCATTCGGTCTCGTTCAGCATCAAGCTGCCGTCGGTGATCCGGCTGCTGCGGCGGATTCGCGTCCGCCGCACGTCGGAGTACGTGCCGTTCTCGCGGGCGAACATCTACGCCCGCGACAACCACGTCTGCCAGTACTGCGGAGATGAATTTGCCACGTCGGAATTGACCTTCGACCACGTCATGCCGGTCGCGCAGGGCGGCCGGAAGGACTGGGAGAACATCGTCACGTGCTGCATCGGCTGCAACCGGCGCAAGGGCGGCCGCACGCCCGAGCAGGCCGGCATGCGTCTGGTCCGCCATCCCCGCCGGCCGGACAAGGCGCCGGCGATCCGCATCACCTTCGGCCTTCGTAATGCGCCGGAAAGCTGGCGCGACTACGTCTACTGGAACGTCGAACTGGACGACGCGTAAGAGAGCGTCGTGTCACAGGTCATCTCTGCGGTTTGGCCAGGCTGGGCGGTGCCCGGCGGCCGCGTCGCCATCACCGGCGTGCACCTGCCGCTCTCGGCGGACGGTCCGCCGCACGTCCTGGTCGGTCCGCACGACGCGCACGTGGTCGCGGCGTCCCACCAGCTGCTGCGGATCGTGATACCGGCTGCCGCCGAGGGCGGCACGACGTCGCTGCGAATCGACGAGCTGCCGGGCGAAACGGCGTACATCGAAGTCGCGCGGGTCCTCACGACCGACGTGCACCAGGTGGACAGCCCGGCGTTCGATCGGACCGGCCGGCTCTACGCCACGCACAGCGGCAGCCGCGACACCAAGGTGCCGGTCCCGCTGTTTCGGGTGACGCCCGACGGGAAGCACGAGCCGGTGCGCGTCGAGATCGCGAATCCGACCGCGCTGGCAGTCGGGCCTGACGGATCGATGTTCGTGTCGAGCCGGTTCGAGGGCAATGTGTACCGGCTGGGCCTGGACGACCGCGCTGAGCTGTACGCCGCCGAGTTGGGCGTGCCGACGGGGCTGGCAGTGGCCGCCGACGGGTCGTTGTACGTCGGCGACCGCTCAGGGTCGATTTTGAAGGTCTCGCCCGATCGGAAGGTCGAGGCATTCGCGTCGCTGCCCGCGAGCGTCGCCGCGTTTCATTTCGCGTTCGGTCCCGATCGCTGTCTGTACGTGACGGCGCCGACGCTGGCCTCGCACGATCCCGTGTATCGGGTCACGCCGGATCGACTGGTCGATGTCGTGACCGACGGATTCGGGCGGCCGCAGGGCCTGGCCTTCGATTCGACGGGCATGCTCTACGTGGTCGACGCGCTGGCGGGGGGTGCGGGCCTCTATCGATTGGATGTCACGAAGACTCGTCCCGAGCCCGAGCTGGTGCTCTCGGCGCCTGCCCTGGTCGGCGTGGCGTTCGACCCGGCCGGAGGCATCGTGCTGGCGTCAAACGACACGCTGTGGCGGCTGGACGTGCCGCTGAAACCCCTGGCGGGCGCGGCGTCCGGTTCCCAGGAGGCGCGGTGAGCTTCAAACGGATTCTCGTCGCCGTCGACAACGAGCCCGTCGCGGCCCGGGCCGTTGACGTGGCGATCGATCTTGCCCGCGCGGTTGGCGGCGAGCTGAGCCTGGTGTGCGTGGTCGATCCCGCCGCCGCCAACGCCGGGGCCGGCACCGGCCTGGCGGCGTCCGAGCTGGTCGCCCTCGCGCAGGCGGACGCCCGGCGGCTCCTCGAGTCGTTCCGCGAACGCGCCGGACGGCAGCCGCTGCCGCTGGAATTCGTGGTCGTCGGCAAGCCGGCGGCGGAGATCGTCAAGGCCGCCAAGGAGTGGCCCGCCGACGTCATCGTCATCGGCAGCCACGGGCGCGGCGGCGTCAGCCGTGTCCTCCTTGGAAGCGTGGCTGAAGCCGTGATGCGCCACGCGACGTGTCCGGTGCTCGTCGTTCGGGCGCTCGAATGACCGACGGCGACTCTGCGCGCCCGGGCCTTCGGCGGCTGCCGCTCCGGCAGAACGCGCTCATCATCGGCGCGGCGGCGGCCTTCGCGCTCGGGCCGAACGACCTGCTCAAGACCGCGCTCATCGCGCGCGCGGAGCGGACGCGCGGCGCCTCACCGGCGTGAACGTCTGGCGTCTCACTTCTGCCTTCTGCCTTCTGGCTTCTGCCTTCTAACTTCACTATGCTCTCCCCCCAATGTCTCTTTTTCAGGTCAAGCCGCTCGATCACATTCTGAGCGACGCGAGCGAGACGGGCGAGCAATCGCTCAGGCGGGTGCTCGGCGCCGGCGACCTCATCATGCTGGCGATTGGCGCGGTGATCGGCGCCGGCATTTTCGGGGCGATCGGCACGGCGGCCGCCGGGCAGATCGGGCCGCATGGCGAAGTCATCCGCTACGGCGCGGGACCGGCGCTGATCTTCTCGTTCATCCTGCTCGGCGGCGCGTGCGCGCTGGCGGCGCTCTGCTATGCGGAGCTCGCGGCCATGATTCCGCAGGCCGGCAGCGCCTACGCGTACTCGTACGCGACGCTCGGCGAGATCGTGGCGTGGATCATCGGGTGGGACCTGATTCTCGAGTACGCGGTCGGCAACGTCGCGGTCGCGATTTCGTGGGGCGACTACTTCAAGACGCTCGTGAGGGGATTCGGCATCGCGCTGCCCGACTGGCTCTCGACGGGGTACCGCACGGCGACGCAAAGCTCCGATCCGGCGATTCACGGGCTGCTGGAGACGGCGCCGCACGTGGCGGGCGTGCCGATTCTCGTCAACATTCCCGCGTTCGCGATCGTGATGCTCATCACGTGGCTGCTCCTGCGCGGCGCGCGGGAGAGCTCGACGGCCAACAACATCATGGTGATGATCAAACTGGCCGCGTTGACGCTGTTCATCGCCGTCGGGTTGATGAACCTGCACCCGGCCAACTTCACGCCGTTCTCGCCCAACGGGTTCACCGGCGTCTGGCAGGGCGGGGCGATCGTGTTCTTCGCGTACATCGGCTTCGACGCGATTTCGACCGCCGCCGAGGAGACGAAGAACCCGCAGCGCAACCTGCCGATCGGCATCCTCGGCGGGCTCGCCATCTGCACCTTGATCTACGTCGTCGTCGGCTTCGTGCTCACGGGCATGGTGCCCACCAAGGAGCTGGCCGTCGCCGATCCGCTGGCGCACGCGCTCGAGCTGGCGGGCTATTCGAGGGTCGGCTGGATCGTCGCGCTCGGTGCCGCGGTCTCGATGTCCGCGGTGCTGCTCGTCTTTCAGTACGGCCAGCCGCGCATCTTCTTCGCGATGGCGCGCGACGGGCTGCTCCCGAAGTGGGCCGCGCGCGTCGACGCCAGGACGCGCATTCCGTACATGACGACGCTCGTCACCGGCGTCGTCGTCGCGTTGTGGTCCGCGGTCGGCGATGCCGCCGAGACCTACGACCTCACGAACATCGGCACCCTCTTCGCCTTCGTGCTGGTGTGCGGCGGCGTCATGGTGCTGCGCGTGAAGGACCCCGGCCGGGCGCGACCGTTCAAGGTCCCCGGCGTCTGGGTCATCGCGCCGCTCGGCATCGTCGCCTGCCTCTTCTTCATGGCGGGTCTGCCCCGGCAGGCCTGGGAGCGGTTCGGCTGGTGGCTGATCATCGGCCTGCTGCTGTATTTCACCTACGGGTACCGGAACAGCAGGCTCCGACGATCAAGTTAGGAGCCAGAAGTTCGAAGTGAGAAGTGCAGAGAGATTGTGGCGCCGCGGCGCTCGGACTTCTCATTTTCTGGCTTCTCACTTCTCACTTGATATGAGCTTTCCCCTCCAAGGCGTCCGTGTCCTCGATCTGACGCGCCTGCTGCCCGGCGCCTTCGCCACGCTGATGCTCGCGGAGCTGGGTGCGGAGGTGATCAAGATCGAAGATCCGCGCGGCGGGGATCCGATGCGGCAATTGCCGCCGCTGCTCAACGGGCGCGGCATCTACGATCTGCTGTTGAATCGCGGCAAGCGCAGCGTGGCGCTCGACCTTCGCCAGGCGGAATCGCGTGAGGTGTTCGACCGCCTCGCCGCGCGCGCCGACGTCGTCGTCGAGAGCTTCCGGCCGAGCACCGCGCGGCGGCTGGGTGTGTCGGGCGAGCAGATTCGCGCGAAGCACCCGCGCGTGATCCACTGCGCGATCACCGGGTACGGACAGACCGGGCCGTACGCGGAGCGGCCCGGGCACGATCTGAACTACGTGGCAGTGTCGGGCTTTCTGGCGACCGATCGACCGGACGCGTCCGAGCTGCCGCGCATGTTCGTCGCCGACGTCGGCGGTGGGGCAATGAGCGCGGTCATCGGCATCCTGGCGGCGCTCGTCGGTCGCGGGCGCGACGGCGAAGGGCGGTCGATCGACGTCTCGATGCACGAAGCGGCGCTCTACTGGGTCATGCTGCCGGCGGCGCGGGAGCTGGTCGAGGGCGGCCGCGAGGCGACGGGGGAGCTGCCGACGTTCGGCCGCCACGCGTCCTACAACGTGTACCGCACGAAAGACGACGAGCTCGTCGCGCTCGGGGCACTCGAGATGAAGTTCTGGCGGGCGTTCTGCGACGCGGTCGGGCGGCCCGATCTCATCGCGCGCCACGAATCGACTCCCGAGGATCAATCGGCGCTCATCGGCGACGTGCAGCGGATCTTCCGCACGCGCACGCGTGCCGGATGGCTGGAGTTCTTCCGCGGCCACGACGTCTGCCTCACGCCGGTCAATTCGGCCGCCGACGCGCTCGGCGATCCGCACATTGCGGCTCGAGGCAAAGTCGTCTCCGGGCCCGCGCTGCGCGCGATCCTGCCGCCCTTCGTCAGTAACGCTCCGGCGCTTCGTCCGGCGCCGGCGCTCGGGGCGGATACGGACGAGGTCATCGGATCGCTCCGGAGTTGATCCGGCCGGCCGCAGCGCGACCGCGCTGGGCCTCCGCAGTACACTAAGCCGCATGCGGGACATCGCT
>DATIWF010000048.1:0-3577 GCA_035519535.1 Vicinamibacterales bacterium
CGCCGACCGGGCAGCGCTTGTGATCGTCGGCGACGGTGAAGAACACCTCTCCGGCCGCGGCGCGGCGCCAGTAGCCGCAGCCGGCCGGCTCGACAGCAGAGACGTGGGGCACGCCCGGCGGCGGCGTATCGACGAACGCGACGGCGACCGGGGCGGAACCGAGATGGAGCAGTTCGATGAGCGACGATTGCGACATGGCGATTCTCCTGGGCCGAGAGACTATACCTCGTCGCTCGAGTGCAAAGCGCGCGACGAATCGATCGTGCTCAAGACGTCCGAAATCGTGTGGATCGAGGCGTCGGACGGATCCGACGTGCCGGTGAGCCGTACCCGTCGCCGAAGCGTCGTCAAAGTGCTGCGGCCCCGTCTTCGCAGGACCTGACCGGCGTCCGCATACGCTGTCGGCTACGCTGCTCTACAATTTGCCAGTGATCACTTCCGCGCGCTGCCGTCCCGCTGCCCGAATGGCTGGCGTCGTTCTCGCGCTGCTCTCCCGGGCGTCGCCCGTTGCCGCGCAGGATCGGCCGTTCGTCTTTTCGCTGACGACCGCGCCGGACGCGTCGAAGAGCCAGTTCCTCGTCGACTACGACCTGGGCGTCGGCGAGCAGACATTCCAGAGCAGTCAGGAAAACGGCCCCGAGCAGCGGGTCGGCGTGCAAGCGTCGGTGGGCCGCTGGACGCTGGTAGGTCGACTGGGCCTGGCGTCCACGAACGCCGGCGATTACCAGACGTCGCAGCAGGGCGAGGCGCTCTTCTCGCTGCTGACGCAGGCCTCGTCCGGCGTCTCACTCGCCTTTGGCGGCGGCGTGCTGCACGAAGCTGACGGCATCGACGTCTGGCTCGCGCGCATCGTCGCGGGACGCGACTACGAGGACTGGCGCCTTCACGGCAATCTGCTGTTCGAAATGCCGCACAACGCGCCGAACCGGGACGCTGTCGATCTGATCAGCTCCGTCGGCTGGGCGCGACGGCTCGGCAACGCTGTGTCGCTCGGCGTCGAGGGCATCGGGGAAGACCTCGAAGGATTCTGGGATCCGACGGAGGCCGAGGGCGGCGCGCGCCTGCTGGTCGGTCCGTCGCTCCACGTGAGTCCGGCGGGGCGCAAGTGGCAGCTGTCGATCGCGGGCGGACCGATGTTCCATCCCTCGACGTCCACGATTCGTTCCGAGGGCGCCGACCGGGAGCTGCCGCTCATCTCCCGATCGACCGGCTACGCGATCCGTACGTCGTTCGCCTGTACGTTCTGAGCGCGCTCCAGTCGGCGCGCTGACCGCACGCGATGACACGTTCAGTGCTCGTTCCGCTGTGCGCAGTGGCGCTGTTGACGCTGCCGGCGCGGCCGTCGCGCGCGCAGACCAACACCGCCGAGATCGAAGGCGTCGTCACCGACCCGCTCGGCGGCGTGCTCCCGGGCGCCACGGTGGTTGTCGTGCACGCGTCGACCGGTCTGCGTGTCGAGCGTGTGTGTGACGCCGGCGGACGATATTTCGTGCCCGCGCTGCCGGTCGGCGAGTACGTGATCACGGCTCGGCTCGACGGCTTCAAGACGACAACGCGATCCGGGATCGTGCTGCGGGTGGGGCAACATCTCGATCTGCCGATCGCGTTGCCGGTCGGTGACCGCACCGAGCAGGTCACCGTGACGGCGGCAAGCCCGCTCCTGCAGACGGCCAACGCCGAGGTCAGCGACATCATCGACAACCGACAGGTCGTCCAACTGCCGCTGAACGGGCGGCAGTTCCTGCAGTTGGCCCAGCTCGGGGACGGCGTGGTGGTGCCGCCCGGCGGTACGCGGGGCGCGGCGCTGGGCCAGACCGGCGCGTTGCCCGCAGTGCTCGGCCAGCGCAGCGGCCACAACATCTACCTGCTCGACGGCGTCAAGGTGACCGACGAGTACTTCAACAACCTCGTCGTCAGTCCGTCGATCGATGCGATTCAGGAATTCAAGATCCAGAAGACCGGATATCCGGCTGAATTCGGCGGCAAAGCGTCCGCGCTGATCAACGTGGTCACGCGAGCCGGGAACAACGGCTTCCACGGTGCCGCGATGGAATTCTTCCGGTCGCAGGCGTTCGACGCGCACAACGCGTTCGACGATCCGAATCAGCCCGTGCCGCTGCTGCGCCAGCATCAGTTCGGCGGCAATGCGGGCGGTCCGATCCGCCGCGATCGGACGTTCTTCTTCGCGAGCTACGAAGGGCAGCGCAGCCAGCGCTCGCTGACGCAAACGTTCTCGGTGCCGACGATGGCGCTGCGCGCCGGCGATTTCTCGAACCTGCCGGCGCTGTGCGATCCGCTGACGCGCACGGCCGCCGGATGCGCAACTTTTCCCGGTAACCAGATTCCCGCGAGCCGGATCGATCCGATCGCGGCGGCGCTGCTGCCGCACGTGCCGGTGCCCACGAGCGCCGGCACCGTGCAGAACCTGCGCGCGGTCGCCGTCGAGGACAACCCGATGGATCAGGTGACGCTGCGCGTGGACCATCGGCTCTCCGACGGCGACAGTCTGTTCGGCCGATGGACGGCATACGGGGTCCACGACGTGCAGCCGTTCGGTACGAGCTCGCTCAACGAGACGCTCATCCCGGGATTCGGCCGCACCGTGATCACGCGTAGCCGCAACCTCGCGCTCAGCTACACGCACGTCGTCTCGCCGACGGTGCTCAACGAGTTCCGTTTCGGATGGCTGAGCGCCTCCGGCGGACAGACCAGCCCGAATCAGGGCGTGCCGTTCGCGTCGGCGACCGGACTGCAGGGCGTCACCGCGAATCCCGACGACATGGGCTACCCGCAGATGTCGTTCGGCGGGTTATTCAGCACGATCGGCGACCCGGCGTCGTTCGTGTCGCGCGACGATCGCAGCGTGGAGCTCTACGACAACCTGCTGATCGATCGCGGCACGCACCACCTGAAGTTCGGTGGCTACCTGTTCAGCCTCTGGTTCAATCCGGTCAACCCGGCGACGGCACGCGGCGCGTTCGCGTTCACGGGGCAGTGGACGGGCAATGCATTCGCCGATTTCCTGCTCGGTTATCCGAGTTCGGCGCAGGTCGGCATCGGCCGCGCCGACGAACATGGCCGCAGCACCTGGCTGCACGTCTACGGCCAGGACGACTGGAAGGCGGCGTCGAATCTGTCGATCAACTTCGGGCTGCGCTACGAGATCAACGGCCAGATGAACGACGTCGACAACCGTTTGTCCGCGATCGATCTCTCCATCCCCGGCGGCCGATTCCTCGTCGCGAGCGCAGACGACGGGACGATCTCGCCGTCGGCGCAGCCGCTGCTGTCGCAGATGCCGATTCCGTGGGTCACCTCGCGCGATGCCGGGTGGACCGCGGCGCTGCTGCGCCCGAGCTACCTGCGCTTCGCGCCGCGCGTCGGGCTGGCGTGGTCGCTCGGCGAGCAGGGCGACACGGTCGTCAACGCCGGCTTCGGCGTGTACCTGAACCAGTGGGCGTACAGCGTGCAGCAGTCGTTGGCGCAGACGCTGCCGTTTTTCTTCGCCAAGAGCGTGAGCGCTGCCGCCGACGCGCTGCAGCCGACGTACTCGACGGCGACGATGTTGGAGGCGCCG
>DATIWF010000049.1:0-30484 GCA_035519535.1 Vicinamibacterales bacterium
AGGATGAGCACCGTGGCGTTGGTCGGCGCCGCGCGCTTCACCTGTTCCATGATCTGCTTCAACGACGAGCTCTCGCCCACGAGCTGATGCCGCGTCTCGAGCGCCGACCGCAGCGTGCGATTCTCGCGCCGCAGCGATCCCAGCTCGAGCCCTTCGCGGATCGCGTCGAGCACGTAGTCCTTCGACAACGGCTTTTCGATGAAGCGGAACGCGCCCAGCCGCCCCGCCTCGAGCGCGGCCGCGGTCGTGCCGTGCGCCGAGATGATGACGACGGGCAGCGCCTCGTAGAGTCCGCGCAGGCGGCTCAGCACTTCGAGCCCGTCGAGGCCGGGCATCTTGATGTCGAGGAACACGAGGTCGGGGGTTTCGCGCTCGGCGACCGTGAGGCCTTCCTGCCCCGATCCCGCGAGCAGGACGTCATAGCCCTCGTATTCGAGGATCATCCGCATCGTGTCGCGGATGGCGGGCTCGTCATCCACGACGAGAATGCGCGGCTTCATGACGGATCGATGGTGATCGAATAAATCGCGCGCTGCTTGATCGCCGGGTCGTAGACGAGGACGGCGACCGACGCGCCCGGGCGCAGCGAGGACACGACCGCGCGGAACTCCGCGACCGAGGCCACGCGCTGGCGGTTGACCTCGAGCAGCACCTGCCTGGCGCGGACCGGCGCAATGCGGGCCGGACCGGCCGGATCGACGTCCACGATCATCACCCCGGCAAGCGCGTCGGGCAGCCCCAGGCGGCGCACGTCGGACGGATCGAGGTCGTGCACCGTGAATCCCAGCACCGAGCCGTCGCGACTGGCCGGCTCGACCTTGCCGGCGGTCTTCGGCTGCACGGACGGGACCACGGGCCGCTCCTCGAGCTTGACGGTGAGCGACCGCACGACGCCGTCTCTCCACACCTCCAGCATCGTCGTCGAGCCCGGCTCCCGCGCCGAGATGTACCGAATCAGCTCATCGTCTGACTGCATCGGATGGCCGTCGGCCGCGACGACGACGTCGTAGGCGCGGAGACCGGCGCGCTCGGCCGGGGTGTCGGCCGAGACGTCCTGCACGAGCGCGCCCTGAGACGGCTCCAGCTTCAGCGCGCGCTGGAGCGCCGGCGTGATGCTGGTGAGGCCGATGCCGATATAGCCGCGCGACACGTGCCCGCGCTCGCGCAGCTGCGGCAGCACGGCGACGACCTGGTCGATCGGCACCGCGAAGCCGATGTTGGCGGCCTGCGCGCTGATGGCGGTCGTAATGCCCACGACCTGGCCGCGCGAGTTGATCAACGGCCCGCCGCTGTTGCCGAACGTGATGGCGGCGTCCGTCTGGATCATCGCGTCCAGACTCTGATCGAGGACCTTGCGCCCGAGGAAGCTCACCACGCCCACCGTGACCGAGTGGTCGAACCCAAGCGGATTGCCGATGGCGCAGACCCACTCGCCGACGCGCAGCGACTCGGACTTGCCGAGCGCCGCCACGGGGAGCGGGTCTTTGGCCGAAATCTGGATCAGCGCGACGTCGATCGCGGGATCGACGCCCACGACGGCCGCGCGAAAGGTCCGCCCGTCGCTCAGCTTGACGGTCAGCCGATCCGCGCCATCCACGACGTGGAAGTTGGTGAGGATGAAGCCGGCGGGGTCGATGATGAACCCGCTGCCCGACCCTTCTCGGGCGCCGCCCTCGTCGGACCAGCGCCGGGGAATCACGAGGCGCGATCGATCGTCGGTGCCGCGCGCCGCGGCGTCCACGTTGACGACGGCGCCGTTCAGGAGCGCGGCGACGCTGGCAAAGTCGCTGCGCACGGTCGCGGGGCCGGCCGCAGGCTCGGCCGGGGCGGCCGCGGCAATCGACAGCGGTTGCGGCGGCTCGTGCCCGGGGCGCAGCGGAAACGGCGCCGCGCCCGGCTGAGTGCGCGTGCCCGACGCCACCAGCCCCAGCAGGAAGCTGACGATGGCCGTCAAAGTCAGGAGAAAGAGCGTCGGTCGCTTCATCGCACCCGGCGTCAGGCGGGAGCTTTCATTATAAGGGCCAGAAAAGCGGGCTCCTCGAGGACCGCCACGCCCAGCGCGCGGGCCTTTTCGAGCTTGCTGCCGGCATCGCGCCCCGCCACCAGCCACGTGGTGTTTCGGCTGACCGACCCGGCAACTTTGCCCCCGAGTTCCGTAATCCGATCCGCGGCCTGCTCGCGGGTCATTGACTCGAGCGTGCCCGTGAGGACGAACGTCTGCCCGAGCAGGGCCTGCCGCGGGCGGACGGCGCCGCCCGCCGGCGCGTCCTCCTCCATTCGGACGCCGGCCCGCGCGAGCCGGTCGAGCAGGTCCTGGTTCTGCGGCGAGTCCAGGAACGCCCGGACCGAACGGGCCACGACCTCGCCGACGTCGGGCGCGGCTTCGAGCGCCTCGACCGATGCCGCGCGCAGGGCCGGCATCGAGCGAAACGTCTCGGCCAGCGACTTGGCGCCTCCCTCCCCGACATGCCGGATGCCGATGCCATGGAGCAGGCGCCAGAGCTCCGCGCGCCGGCTCCTGTCGATCTCGTCGACGAGATTGGCCGCCGACTTCTTGCCCATGCGCTCCAGCGCGGCGAGCTGGTCGACCGAAAGGGCGTAGAGGTCCGCGTAGTCCTTCACGAGGCCCGTCGCGACGAGCTGATCGACGAGCGATTCGCCAAGCCCTTCGATGTTCATCGCGCGGCGGGACGCGAAGTGCAGGAGTCCGCGGCGGATCCGCGCCGGACACGACGCGTTCTCGCAGCGCCAGACGACTTCTTCCTCGGGCTTCACGAGCCGGCTGCCGCACGACGGGCACACCTCGGGCATCTTCCACGGCTGCGTCGCCTCGGGCCGCTCGCTGAGGATCGGCCTGACGACTTTCGGGATGATGTCGCCGCCCTTCTCGATGAGCACGACGTCGCCCTCGCGGATGTCGCGCCGCGCGACCTCCTGCTCGTTGTGGAGCGTCGCCAGCTGCACGGTCGTGCCGCTGAGGCGGACGGGCTCGAGCACCGCGAACGGCGTGACGGCGCCGGTGCGGCCGACGTTGACGTCAATCTTCAACAGCTTGGTCGTCGCCTGCTCCGCGGGGAACTTGAACGCGATGGCCCAACGTGGGAACTTGGCGGTCGTCCCGAGCTCCGCACGCAGCGCGAGGTCGTCGAGCTTGACGACGACCCCGTCGGTCTCGAACTGGAGCTGATGGCGCTCGTCGTGCCAGACGCGCGTGTACTCGATCACGGCCTCGATGCTCTCGCACGGTTTCCAATGGGGCTCGACGGGACAGCCCCAGCCGGCCAGGAGGCGCAGCGCGTCCGCGTGCGTGGCCGCCGGAGGATGGGCCCCGGGCGGCACGACGATCTGATACGCGAAGGCGCGCAGGCCGCGACGCGCGACCGCGTTGGGATCGAGCGTGCGAATCGCGCCGGCCGCGGCGTTGCGCGGATTGGCGAAGAGCGGCTCGCCGGCGGCCGCCCGCTCCTCGTTCATCTTCTCGAAGGCCGCGCGCGGCAGATACACCTCGCCGCGCACCTCGACCAGGTCTGGCAGTGATTGCGGACCTGGCACGACGCCGCGAAGCGACAGCGGGATGGCGCGAATCACCCGGACGTTCGGCGTGACGTTCTCACCCAGGACGCCGTCGCCCCGCGTGACGCCGCGCACGAGGCGCCCGCGCTCGTACGTGAGCGCGATGCTGAGGCCGTCGATCTTGAGCTCGGCGACGTACGGCAGCGCCTCAGTCTCCGGCCGATCGAGCGCGCGGCAGATGCGCGCGTGGAACTCGCGCAGCTCGTCCTCGGCGTAGGCGTTCTCGAGACTGAGCATCGGGGCCAGGTGCGCCACGGTCTCGAAGCCCTCGGCCGGCCGGCCGCCCACGCGCTGCGTGGGCGAGTCGGGATCGGCCAGTTCCGGGTGAGCGCGCTCGAGCGCCAGGAGCTCCGCCATCAGCGCGTCGAATTCCGCATCGGAGATTTCGGGGGCGTCGTGGACGTAGTACCGCTCTTCGTGATGGCGGATCAGGGAGCGGAGCTCGGCGGCACGCGCGGCGGGGGTCATCGGCAATCGCAGATCGAGAATCTACTATCGAAGAGCCATCGATGATCGAGCATCGATATCGTCAATCGATCTATCGAAGAGCCATCGATGATCGGCCATCAGCATCGCTAATCGACTATCGATGGGGCCATCGAGCATCGACCATCGATGTCGCTCATCGATCATCGATGCCCTTCGATTGCCTGATCGTCGATGACCCGATTGGCGATGTCTATCGATCGCGGCTGAGGACGTAGTCGACAAGCGCGAGCAGCCCGTCGCGGGGCTCGGAAGCGGGGAACGCGCCCCGCAGGTGCGTGCGGGCGCGCTCGCCGTAGGTCACCGCGCGGGCGAAGGCCTCCTCGACGGCGCCGTGGCTGCGGAGCAGATCCCTGATGGTCCGCCAGGCTTCAGGCGTCACGCTCTTGTTCGCGACGATTTCCTGGACGAGGGCGTGGACCTCCGGGCCGGTGCGCTGCAGCAGCAGGATGACCGGCAGCGTGATCTTGCCCTCGCGCAGGTCGCCCCCGATGGGCTTGCCGAGCGCCGACGCCTCTGCCGTGTAATCCAGCACATCGTCGACCATCTGGAACGCGATGCCGAGGTTGAAGCCGTATTCGCGCAGCGCGACCCGCTGGTCCGGCGTGCACTGGCCGAGCAGGCCGCCGATCTCCGCGCAGCCCGAAAACAGATGCGCCGTCTTGCGGCGGATGATCTCGAAGTGCTCGTCCTCGGTGATCGAGACGTCGCCGTTCTTCGTGAGCTGGTAGAGCTCGCCCTCGATCATCCGCAGGGTCACGTCGCACAGCAGGCGCACGATCTCGAGCGTGTCCTGCGTGAGCGCCATGGCCATCGAGCGGATGTAGAGGTAGTCGCCGAGGAGCACGGTGACGTCGCTCCCCCACTGCGAGTGGGCGGCCAGCCGGCCGCGGCGTGTCTCGGCGCCGTCGATGATGTCGTCGTGCACGAGCGTCGCCGTGTGGATGAATTCGACGACGGCCGCGTTGAGCACCGCCCGATCGCCCGAGTAGCCGCACAGCCGCGCCGCCAGCAGCAGCACCGCCGGGCGCACGCGCTTGCCGCCGCTCAGCTGGATGTAGCGGCCCATCTGCGGGATCAGGTCGACGCGGGATTCGAGATGGCGAGCGAATTCACGCTCGACGCGGGCGAGCTCGTCGCGCACCGGCTCCAGGATCTTCGACAGATCCGAAACGGGCGCGGCTGGTGCATTCACGGGAAGCGGTCGCGCCTGGGGGCTCACCGGTGACAAAACCTGCGGGAATGAAAACACAGGTTCGCCGGGGTGTCAACGCAGCGCATCCGTTTTGCCATGCAAAGTGATTCGATCTCCTCACGCCGCCGGGCCGACGAGCGCGTCGAAGTTGGCGGCGATCTGGTCGGCGAGCGCCGCCGCCGGCGTCGCGGTCGCGGCCGCGAGCACCGAGAGCGTCTCGACGACCCACGCCGGTTCGTTGCGCTTCCCCCGGTGCGGCACCGGCGCCAGGAATGGCGCGTCGGTCTCGACGAGCAGACGATCGCGCGGCACGAATCTGGCCGTCTCGCGCAGCGCCCCAGCCTTCGGAAACGTCAGAATTCCGGCAAACGAGATCAAGAAGCCGAGGTCGAGCGCCAGCCGCGCCTCCTCGGTGGTGCCGCTGAAGCAGTGCATGACGCCCCGAACGCGGCCGGCACCGGCCTCGCGCAGCACGGCCATCGTGTCCGCGGTCGCCTCGCGCGTGTGGATCACGACGGGCTTCTCGAGCGACACCGCCAGTTCCACGTGCGCGGCGAACACCTCCCGCTGGACGTCCCGCGGCGAGAAGTCGTAGTGATAGTCGAGGCCGATTTCGCCGACCGCCAGCGCGCTGACGGCCTCGATCGCCCGGCGCGTGACGGCGGCGGCTTCGGGCGCGCGCCCGGCGTAGGCGCCCGCGCGATGCGGGTGAATGGCCGCGCTGAATCCGACCGCCGCCCAGGCCGCGGCAACGCGGTTCGCCTGCGCGACCTCCTTGGCCTCATCCGCCGACAGAATGCACAGCACGCGACCGACACCGGCCGCCTTCGCCCGCGCGGCGACCTCGTCGAGGTCCCCGGCGAACTTCTCGTCGGCCAGGTGGCAATGCGAATCGACGACGGCCACGCCCTACCTGACGCGGGTGCCCGGCGGCGGCGGCGCGTCGAAGGCGACGAGCATCGGGCGTCCGCCCTCCGGGCTCGCCGCAAGCACCATCCCGTTCGATTCGATGCCCATGAGCTTCGCGGGCTTCAGATTGGCGACGATGGCCACGTGGCGGCCGACGAGCGCGTCGGCTTCGTAGGCTTCCGCAATGCCGGCGACGATCGTCCGCTTCTCGGAGCCGAGGTCGATCTCCATTTTCACGAGCTTCTTCGAGTTCGGGACCTTCTCGGCGGCGAGCACTCTTGCCACGCGCAAGTCGATCTTCATGAAGTCCTCGATCGTCAGACGACTCTCGAGCGGCCATTGCGACGCTGCAGCCGGCGCCCCGGGAGGCCCGGAGAGCGAGGATGCGGGCGCCGCGGCCGGGGAGGGCGGGACAGGCGCGGTCGGATTCGGTTGATCGGTCACACGAGTCTCCTTCGTCGAAACAGTCAGGGCATCCGCCGGCGCCTCGAGCCGGGGCCACAGGAGGCTCCCCTGCTGGAGCGAACGCGTGCCGTCGGGCTGCCACTCCGCGTGGCGGTCGAGGCGCAGCGTTTTCACGTCATGGTCGACGCCCAGCCGGCGCAGGATTTCCACGCTCGACGCCGGCATGAACGGCGCAATGAGCACGGCGGCGATGCGGAGCGCCTCGCTCGCGTCCCACAAGACGGCATCGAGGGCGCGGTCGTCGCCGGTCTTCGCCAGCTTCCACGGCTCGCGCGTCGCGATGAGCTGGTTCGCCTGGTCGACAAACCACAGCACGCCGGCGGCGCCGCGGGACAGGTCGTACTTCGCCATCGCCTCGCCGTAGCCTCGCCGCGCCTCGTCGGCGCCACGCAGCGCATTCGACGCCGCCCCCGGCCCCTTCAACACACCGCCGCGATACCGATGCGCCATCGACGTCACGCGGTTGACGAGGTTGCCCAGGTTGTTCGCCAGATCCGCGTTGTACGACTTCTCGAACAGCTCCCAGGAGAAGTCGCCGTCCTGGCCGAACGCGATCTCGCGCGTGAGATACCACCGCAGCGGATCGGGCCCGAGCCGCTCGGCGGCTTCCAGCGGATCGACGACCGTCCCGAGCGACTTGCTCATCTTCTCGCCCTTGAACAGCACCCACCCGTGGCCGAAAACCTGGCGCGGCGGCTCGACGCCCGCGCTCATCAGCATCGCCGGCCAGACGACGCAATGGAAGCGCGTGATGTCCTTGCCGACGATGTGCAGGTCGGCGGGCCACCAGGTGTCGAATTGCGCGTTGTCGCAGCCGTAGCCAACCGCCGCGGCGTAGTTGACGAGCGCGTCGTACCAGACGTACACGACGCTCGTCGGATCGAAGGGCAGCGGGATGCCCCATGCCTGCCCGGCGCGGCTGACGGAAATATCCTCGAGGCCCGCCTCGAGCAGCCGCAGCATCTCGTTCCGGCGAGACTCGGGCTCGAGGAACGTCGGACGTTCGGCGTAATGCGCCAGCAGCCGGTCGCGATACTTCGACAGGCGGAAGAAGTAGTTCTTCTCTTTGATCCAGTCGGGCTTCGTCTTGTGAATGAGACAGAGGCCGTCGGGCGTGAGATCTTTTTCCTGTTTGAAGGCCTCGCACGAGACGCAGTACCAGCCCTCGTACTCGCCGGGGTAGATGTCGCCGGCCTCATACGACCGCTGGATCAGGTGCTCGACGGCGACCTTGTGGCGCCGCTCGGTCGTGCGGATGAAATCGTCGAACGAGATGTTCAGGCGCGACCAGACGGATCGGAACTCGTCGGCCATGCGGTCGCAGTAGGCCTGCGGCGAGACGCCGAGCTCCGTGGCCTTCCGGAAGACGTTCTGCGAGTGCTCGTCGTTGCCCATGACGAATCGCACGTCGAATCCGGCGAGGCGCTTGTAGCGCGCGATGACGTCGGCGGCAATCTTCTCGTACGCCGTCCCCAGGTGCGGGCGGCTGTTGACGTAGTCGATTGCCGTCGTCAGGTAGAAGCGGGCCATCGGCGAAGATCGCGGCGTCGACCGCGAACGACCATTCTATCGAAGATCAAAGACGAACCACGCTTCGTGGTCACTTCCGATCCTTCGACAGCGCCAGCCAGGCGTGCATCGCTTCCGCCTGCACGTCCTTCACCGGGCGGCCCGTCGCATCCGCGACGCGGAGGCAGTCGTCGAACTCGGGCGTCGCGTTGAGCGTCTGGCCGCGGCGGCTGGCGACCTTGATGCGCACGCGCCCGCCGACGACTTCGACGTCCACCCACGTGCGATCGAGCGTCTCTCGCGCCACCTCCTCGAACCGCACGCCGATCGTCGTCGTCTCGCGGAAGAGGATGTCGCACAGGGCGTCGCGCGCGGCGGGCGGCGCAAGCACCGTGACCAGCGTGCCGGGCCGGCCCTTCTTCATCTGGACGGGCGTCAGAAACACGTCAAGCGCCCCTGACCCGAGGAGCCGATCGCTCACGGGACCAAACAGCTGCGGGTTCATGTCGTCGATTTCGCACTCGATCTTGACGACCGTCTGCCCGGCGTTGACGGCGGCTGCCGGCTGCACGCGCTCGCCGATGAGCACGCGAAGCACGTTGGGCGACGTCTCGAAGTCGCGGCGGCCCGCGCCGTAGCCGATCGCGCGGACCGCCATCGGCGGCAGCGCGCCGTAGGCGCGGGCGTAGCCCGACACGAGGAGCGCGCCGGTCGGAGTGACGAGCTCCACCTGACTTCCGGAGTTGTAGATCGGCACGCCCGCCAGCAACCGGACCGTTGCGGGCGCAGGCACGGGAAACCGGCCGTGTGCGATCTCGACCGTGCCGCCGCCGACGTTCAGCGGGGACGAGACGATGTCGTCGATCCCCAGCCATTCGAGCGCGAAGACCGCGCCGACGATGTCGATGATCGAATCGACGGCGCCGACCTCATGGAGATGCACGTCCTCGACCGGCATCTGGTGGATCGCCGCCTCGGCCTCCGCGAGCCGCCGAAACAGCGCGACCGCCTTCGTCTTGCCTGCGGCTGACAGCGCCGAGTGATCGATCAGGTGGGCGATCTCCGCGAGCGATCGATGCCCGTGCGCATGCGGGTGCGAGTGTGCGTGCGAATGATGCGGGTGTGCGTCGTGCCCGTGATCGTGGTCGTGTTCGTGATGCACGTGCGCGTGGTGCCCGTGCGTGTGGTGCTCGTGCGTGTGGGCGTGCTCCACCTGCCCGGCGTCGAGAACCTCCACACGCGTGGCCGACAGCCCCGCTCGAAGCACGCGGCTCACGCGCAGCTCATGCCCGACGCCCAGGGTACCGAGCGCCCGGCGCAGCTCCTCGACCGGCACGCCGGCGTCGATGAGCGCGCCGAGCACCATGTCGCCGGCGGCGCCGGAAAAGCAGTCGAAGTACAGGACCTGACTCATCCCGTTTGCTCCGGATGGAGGATCGAACAATACAGCGTATCCGCCAGCACGATGTGGTCCATGACCTCCACGCCCATGATCTCACCCGCGGCCAGCAGCCGCCGCGTCAAATCAAGATCGTCGGGGCTCGGCGTCGGATCGCCCGACGGGTGGTTGTGGAACGCGACGAGCGCCGCGGCGCCCACACGCACGGCCTCGCGAAACACCTCGCGCGGATTGCCCAGGCTCGTATCGACCGAACCCACCGAGAGCAGACGCGTGCACATCAGCCGCAGCCGCGTGTCCAGCAGGACGACCCCAAACCGCTCGACCGGGTGCGCGCCGTACTCCGGCAGGAGCAGCGTCGCGGCGTCGAACGGCGTCGTGATCCGCGGACGCGCCGGCGGGCGGCGAATCAACGTCCGCCGGCCCAGCTCGACGCCCGCGAGCGCCCGGCAGGCCAGCGCCCGGCCGACGCCGGGCAGTCCGGTCAGGTCGTCCAGACTCATCCGCGTGAGACCGTGCACCCCGCCGGCTGCCCGCAGCACCCGGTTGGCAATCGCCAGCGCGCTCGTCCCGGCCAGCCCATGCCCGATCAGGACCGCGAGCAGCTCGTTGTCGCCGAGCGCTCCGATGCCCGCGCGCGCCATCTTCTCGCGCGGCCGATCCTGCGGAGCCAAGTCGTTCATGGTACCAGACCCTCCCGTCGCGGCGGCGCGATCGCGCTGCGTTATACTTGCCCGCCGATGTTCCGCCGTGTCGCGCCGGTGCTCGTGGCGCTTGCATTGTTCAGCGCCTGCGCTGAGCCTCCCACCAAAGAGCACCAGCAAGCCGAGGCTGCTGTCGCCGCGGCGCGCGCCGCGGGCGCCGCCACGTACGCGCCGGACGGCCTGCAGGCGGCCGAAGCCGCGCTGCAGAAGTACGACGAGGCCGTGGCCCAGCGCGACTACCGGCAGGCGCTCAACTTCGCGCTCGACGCACGCGACAAGGCGTACGACGCCACCAAGCAGGCGGGCGAGGCCAGAACGGCGGCCCAGACCCAGGCGGCCAGGCTGGTCGACGAAGTCGAGGCATTGAGCAAGGCCGCCGCGGCGCGGCTCGCGGGCACGTCCGGCCCGCGTCCAAGCGCGCAGGCGGCCGACCGGATGCGCGCGGCCCTCAAGACCGCCAGCACGGCGTTGCAAGAAGCGCGCACACTGATCGACCGGCAGGATTATCGGGGCGCGATCGTGCGCCTGACGCCCGCCGCCGAGGCGCTCCGGCGCGACCTTCCGTCGTCCTCGCCGGGCCGCCGCGGCCGCTAGACGCGCGCACTTTCTGCCACCGCCCGTGGGGCCGGAGGTGGCAGATTCTGATCAGCCCCACCACTCGACGCGGCACAGAACTTCACACTCGCCAGTCAGCCAGAGGTCGTCCTCTGTCCACTCGACGAGCTGCGTGCCGCCGGGCGCGACGACGCTGACTCGCCGGCCGGCCCCGCCGAAGGCCGCCGCGGCCACGGCGGCGGCGCACGCCCCCGTGCCTGAAGCTTCCGTCGGCCCCACCCCGCGCTCCCAGATCAGGATGCGGACGCGGTCCGGCGCCTCGACATGGGCCAGCTCGACGTTCGTGCCCGCCGGGAAATGCGGGTGCACCGCGAGACGCGCGGCGACGGTGTGGAGCCGCTCCGGCGACAGCGGGCCAAGGACCACGCATTGCGGGTTGCCCACGCGCATGACGGTGGCGGTCACGTGCTGGCCCGCGACCTCGAGGGGCACCTGTTCCAGACCTTCCGGCGGGCCCATCGACGCGCGGAACCTGCAGCGGCGGCCGGTGGCGCCCAGGAATGTCAGCGCCTTGGGCCCGGCGCCCGTGCCGATGACCACGCCGTCGCCCGCCGACAGGTTGCGCTCGAAGCCCAGCCACGCCCCGACGCAACGGACGCCGTTGCCGGAGAGCTCCGACGTGCTTCCGTCAGCGTTGAACAACCGGGTCGTCGCGCCCTCGGGGGTTTCCTCGATGATCATCAGGCCGTCGGCGCCGACGCCGCGGTGACGATCGCAGATTTCGCGGACGAATGCTGGCAGGCTCGCCACGCGCCCGAGCTCGGCCGCCCGCACGAGCAGGAAGTCGTTGCCGTAGGCGTGGGCCTTGGTCAGCGTGATCGCCACGTTTCCCTACTTCCGGCAGAAAGCCAACAGGTGCCAGCCGAACCGGCGGACCAGCGGCCGAGGCAGCGCGTTGAACGTCCCGACGAAGAACGTGTTGTAGAGCGCGCCCTTCCACCCTTTGTGCAGGCGGCTCGTCACCGGAAACCGCTCCGGGACCACCTCGACGGACTGAAAGCCCTCCAGCAGTTGCCGGAACTCCCCGATCGAGTACCGCCTGAGCACCGGCGCATCGTCGTGCTCGAGCGGGACCTTCATCACTTTGGACAGCACATTCAACCACGACCGCCGGTTGTAGACCTGGAACATCGCCAAGCCGCCGGGCCGAAGGACGCGCCGGCACTCGTCGACCAGCCGGCGGTCGTCGGCGGTGTACTGGACGACGCCGTGCGCGTAGACGAAATCCATGGTCTCATCACGGAATGGCAGCCGTTCGCCATCAGCGACGGCGGTTCCGGCCCTGAGGCCGTGCTGGTGGAGATTCTGCTGCGTGAGCCGCGCGGCCTGCTCGGACAGGTCGATGCCCGTCACGCGCGCGCCGCCGCGGGCAAACCGGACCACCTCAACTCCCGCACCGCACCCGACGTCTAATACGTCGCGCGCCCGCCACGCCTCGAAGTCGACCAGGCGCAGCAGGTGGTGAAGCTTCTCGAAGTGATAGGCGTCGAGATCGGCGAAGAATCCCGGACTGCCGGGAGGATGCGTGCTGATCTCGAGATCGTGGATGTGAGCGTTCCAGTACGCGCGCACGCGCGCGCTCGTCGCCGTGGTCATCGCCGAAATACTATAGGGGACGCC
This sequence comes from Vicinamibacterales bacterium, assembly GCA_035519535.1. GTDB lineage: Bacteria > Acidobacteriota > Vicinamibacteria > Vicinamibacterales > SCN-69-37 > DATEGZ01. The sequence goes on from DATIWF010000049.1 coordinate 12,476, forward strand.
GAGCTATGCCGAGACAGGTCGAGGATCTGGCGCGCGGCCGGTTCGATGTGCTGGTCGTTGGCGGGGGGATCCACGGGTTGTTCGCCGCCTACGACGCCGCGTCGCGCGGGCTGTCGGTGGCGCTGGTCGAGCGCGCCGACTTCGGCGGAGGCCTGTCGTTCAACCACCAGCGCACGATCCACGGCGGCCTGCGCGCCCTGGAGGACGGCCACGTCGGCAAGAGCCGCCGGCAGATCAACGAGCGGCGGACGTGGGCGCGGATCGCCCCGCATCTGCTGCGGCCGCTCCCGTTTCTTGTCGGCACGTACCGATGGACGAAGCGGTCCCGCTGGATCCTCAAGGCCGGGTTCGGCGTGTACGACGTGCTGGGCCGCGGCCGGAACGCCGACGTCTCGCCCGAGCTGCACCTGCCCAGGGCGCGGCTCGAATCGGCCGCCGCGACCCGCCGGCTGTTTCCCGGCATCGCCGACACGTCGCTCACGGGCGGCGCGATCTGGTACGACTACCAGACGCGCCACCCCGACCGCCTGACGTGGACGGTCGCCCTCGCGGCGCAGCAGGCGGGCGCGACGCTGGCGAACTACGTGTCCGCCGTTCGCCCGATCAGGGCCGGCGGCAGGATTGTCGGGTGCGACGTCCAGGATGAGCTGACGGGCCGCACGCACGCGATCGAGGCGTCCGCGACGCTGCTCGCAGTTGGCGCCCGGCTGCCGATCGTGATGGGTGCGTTTGGTGTCGAGGGCGCGCCCGCCCTCGTGCGCGCGATGAACGTCCTGCTCGACCGGCCGGCCCGCGACATCGCCACGGCTGCGCCCGGACCGTCGGGCCGGATGCTCACGGCTGTGCCGTGGCGCGGATTCGTCCTCGTCGGCACGCACCAGTCCACCGGCGCCGTCACACCCGATGAGGCGCAACCGCCCGCGGCAGCGGTGGAGGCGTGTCTCGCGGACGTCAACGCGACCTTCCCGGCGCTCAAGGCCGAGCTGAAGGACCTTCGCATGCTCCACTACGGCCTCACTCCGGCCGTCGTGCGCAACGGTCGCGCCGACCTGCTGCCCGAGCCGGAGCTCATCGACCACGCCCGCCGCGGCGCAGCCGGACTGTTCTCGATGGTCGGCGTGAAATACACGACTGCGCGCGCGGCCGCCGAGCACGCCGTGGATGTCGTGTCGAGATCTCTCGGACGTTCGGCCTCGCGCTGTCAGACGTCGAGCCGCGTCCTGCCGCACGCCGGCATCGCCGACGCCGAAGGGCGCCTGATTGAAGTGCTGCGGGAGCTGCGGCTCGATCTCGATCGCGACGTCATCGAGCACTTGACGAGCTGGTACGGCACCGAGGCGCCCGACGTCGCGCGCTTCGCCGCGTCGATCGACCAGGGCGATCGCCTCGATCCGCGCGCGCCGATTCTCGCGGCGGAGATCGCCTACGCCGCCACGCACGCGCAGGCGCACCGGCTGTCGGACGCGGTGCTGCGCCGCACCGCGCTTGGATCGGCAGGACACCCGGGCCGCGCGGCGCTCGAGCGAGCGGCGGACATCATGGGCAAGACGCTCGGGTGGAGCGCCGAGCAGCGGGCGCAGGAGCTGGCGGCGACCGACGCCGTCTACCCGGCTACTTCACGTCGAACGCCTTGAAGACCCAGGTGACGCCGGTCGTGAAGCCCCACGTCGGATCGAACGACGTCAGACCGACGAGGATCGCGGCGTCGAGCCTGACCTGTCCCGTGGTGTAGCGCCCGCCAAACCGCATCTGCGATCGACTCTCGGTGCCGACCGGCGGCGTGCCGCTCCGGGTGTTCTGCCGGCCGTTGACCTCGAACACGATTTCGGCCCCGGTCGCGACCGCGCGCGCGACGGAGATCCCGTAGTTGAACACGTCGTTCTGGATGTAGCCATGCACCGGATCGCCCAGGATGCCGAACCCGATGTTGCCCACCACGCGGGTCGACCGCACCGTCTTGCCGAGGTTGAGATAGAAATTGAAATCCGTGGTGTTCAGGCCGAGCCCGCTTTCGTTGCCCGCGTTGGGCAGGCGGGTCGTGAATCGGACCGCCATCGCCGGCCGGTTCTCGGTCTCGCGGGCGAAGCGCACCTTGGCGCCAATGACGATGTCTTCGACGTCACTGGTGCTGTCGCCCGTCACCGTGAGGAGCGAGGACAGCGGCGCCGGCTCGTACTTGGTGATCGACAGATGGTCGCGCACGCCGCCGTAGAACTGGATTTCGGCCATCGAGCTGACGCCGAAGGTCAGGCCCAGCGGCAAGATGCGCGTCAGATTGCCCGTCAGGCCGGACGCGGGATAAAAAACCTTCTGTTCGTAGCCGAGCCCGGCCTCGAACAGGATGTTCCCCGCCGGCACGGTCTCGGGATCTTGCGTCTGGAGCGGACGCGACTGGGCATGCGCGACGCGTCCGACGAGCAGCGCGGCGATCATCGCCGGCGCGACCACGGTTCTCCTCACGGTCAGCTCCTTCCGCGGCGCGTGCCCTGGCGAGCGCCGTTCCCCTCTGCCCTCTGCCTTCTGCCTTCTGCCTTCTGCCCTTTGCCCTCCTGCTCTCAGAACATCCGCTTGCTGTCGAGCAGGATCGTCACGGGACCGTCGTTCACGAGCGCGACCGCCATGTCGGCCTGGAACACGCCGGTTTCGACCTGGAGCCCGCTCGTCCGCAGGCGCTCGACGACCTGCTCGTAGAGCGCCCGGGCGACCTCGGGCGGCGCCGCGGCGTCGAACCCGGGCCGCCGGCCCCTCCGGACATCGCCGAGCAGCGTGAACTGCGAGACGACCAGCACGGCCCCGCCCACTTCGACGACCGACTGGTTCATGCGGCCGTCCGCGTCCGGAAAGATCCGCAGCTCGCGCACCTTGCCGGCGGTGTAGTCGATATCGGCGGGACCGTCGTCAGCCGCCACCCCGACGAACACGACCAGCCCCGCGCGAATGCGGCCCACGACCTGCCCGTCGACTGACACTGACGCCGACGAGACGCGCTGGACCACCGTGCGCATCGGCTCAGGCGGTCTGGCTCTCGGTTGTCCCCGGTCGGCCCGCCGTCGGCCTCCCGTCGGCCCCCGGTGTCACCCCGCTCTGCCCCCACAGCAGGTGACTCGGGACGACGTGGCCGAGCGCCTTGATCATGGAGTTCTTGATGTCCGGGTGCTCGACCTCGAGCTCGGCAACCAGGCGCTTGATCCGTTGGCGCTTCAAGCTCAGATCGCCGCAGGCCGGGCAGCAGCAGCCAATCACCGGCAGCCCGCACTCGCGCGTGTAGGTGCGCGCCTCCGCCTCGGTCACGTAGACCAGCGGCCGAATGACGACGTGCTTCTTGTTGTCGGACACCAATCGCGCGGGCATCGCCTTGAGCGACCCCTGGAAGAAGAGATTCAGCAGCGCGGTCTCGACGAAGTCGTCCAAATGATGGCCGAGGGCGATCTTGGTCGCCCCGATCTCCGACGCGATCCGATAGAGCACGCCGCGCCGCAGCCGCGCGCAGAGTGAGCACGGCGTGTCGCCGTCATCGAGCAGATCGTCCATCACGGCGCCAATCGTCGTGTGCTCGACGCGACATTCCCAGCCTCGCTCCGCGCAGGCCTTCGTCACCAGGTCGTGCTGAAAGGCCGCGTAGCCGGAGTTCACGTTGACGCCGACGATCGAGAAATCGATCGGCGCGCGCTCGCGCAGCACGTGCAGGATCTGCATCAGCGCCCAGCTGTCCTTGCCGCCGGACAGGCCGACCATCACGCGGTCGCCGTCCTCGATCAGCCCAAATTCCGTGATGGCGCGTGTCGCCTTCTTGGCGATGCGCGCCTCGAGCGGGGTCGCGTAGCTCACGTGTGCTCCTTCGGCCGTAGGATACCCTGACCACCGGAGACGAAAAAACATGCCGGGTATATTTTTCGACCGCCGAAAAATATACCCGGCATACTCACGACAGAAAGCGCCGCGCCAGATCGGGCGTCGGCAGCATGCACGTGTCCCGCCGCCCGAACCATCGATAGCGTCGCGTCGCCACGAAGTCGTACACCCAGTCGCGCACCGGACGCGGCACGACGACGAACCCGAACAGCAGCGGCCACGGCGCGCGGAGTCCGCGGGCGATGCGGAGGACGGCGGTCGAGCGTTGGTACAGCACGCCATGGTCGAACAGCAGGATGCTGTCAGGCGTCGAGCCCGGCACGACTTTCGTGCCAAGCCGCGATTCCGCAGCCTCCGACTGCAACGGCGCGAACCGGAACCGCGCCCCCGGGTCGCGGCGAATCACGAACTGGACGAACCCGTTGCAGAGATTGCAGACGCCGTCGAAGAAGATGACGGGATGATCCTGCACGTCGGCCGAAGGCATCTCAGACAATCACGAGCTTCCGCACGGCGTCGGCCCAGCTCATCCCGCCGACGTCCTTCTTCGCCCGGGCGCCCAGCCGCTCGGCCAGCGACGCACTGGCGCTGACCTCGGCGAACGCGCGCGCCAGGGCCTCGGGCTCGGGCGACGTCACCAGCCCATTCTCCCCCGATCGCACGAACTCGAGCGGCCCGCCGCTGTCGGTCGTCGTGATGACTGGCTTGGTCGACGCGAACGCCTCGACCGTCACGAAGCCATAGTCCTCGTTCCTCGGCACGAACACGACCGCGCGGCACCGCGCGAGGTGCCCGACCAGCTCGGCCTCGCTCAGCTGTCCGGTGAACGTGACCCGTCCATCGAGCCGCAGCTCCTTGGCGAGCCGCTCGAGGCGGAGCCGGTCCTCTCCTTCTCCGCCGATGACGCATTTCACGCCGCCGGCGTCTGGCCGCGCGAGCGCCTGCAGGATCAAGTCCCCGCGCTTGAGCGGCGAGAGGCGCGACGCGAAGAACAGATAATCGCCATACCCGTCGCAGCGATAGTCGCGCTGGGGAGGCGGCGGGTGCAGCACCTCGCCGGCGACGCCGTTCCACTTCGCCAGCCGATCACGAACCGCGCCGGAGATCGTGAAGAGCTTCGAAACATGGTGCTTGAAGAAGTACGAGTCGGCCGCGCGGATGAGCGCCCGGCGCGTGCGCTCCTTCAGCCGCCCCTGCGGGGACAACCGGCTCGAGAACTCGTCCCAGAGGTCGTAGTACTCGCGCATCGTGTGGACGAGCCAGCAGACATGTCTGGGATGCCGCACGGCGTAGGCCGGGAAGCGCAGCGTGATGATCTGATCGACTTTCTCGCCGCCGCCCGTCATGCCGACATCGGTCAGCCAGTTGGCGAGATACGCCGGGCCCTGACGGCCGAAGCGATTGGAGGGCGTGGTCACGATGCCCGCGCGATGCCCGGCCTCGGTCAGCGCTCGTTCGAGCGAGCGCGCGAGCACGAGATGCCCGCCTTCCGTCAGCGGCGGCGCGGACGTGACGATGGTGATGACCGCCATGCGCTACTGGCGCGACCCGACCACGCGTGCCGGAATGCCCACGGCCGTCGCGCCGGCTGGCACGGTGTCGCGCACGACGGCGCTGGCGCCGATCACCGCGCGGTCGCCAATCGCGACGCCGTCGAGAATCGTCGCGCCGGCGCCGATCCACGCGCCCTCGCCGATGTCGATCCCTTTCGACACCCGGGGCTGGTCGAGCACGGCCTTCGAGGGATCGCTGAACTCGTGGTCGCCTCCGACGAGATAGACATACGCCGCGACGAGCGTGCCCTTGCCCACGCGCACGCGACTGGCCGAGAAGACCTCGCAGTTGAATCCGAGGTTCGCGCCGTCGCCAATCTCGATGTCCCCGTTCTTGCACGAGAGGATCGTGTTGCGTCCGACGAAGACGCCGCTGCCGATGCGGATTCCGTCGTTGCCGCCGCCCTTCGCATCCAGCAGGCAGTTGTCGTCGATGACGACGTTGTCGCCGATCCGAATCTTGTGCGGGTGACGCAGGACGACGTTCTGCCCGAAGACGACGTTGCGCCCGCACGCGCCGAGCAGCCACGGGTACAGGGCCTTGCGCAGGGCGAGGCCGAGCGCGCCGGGCGCCGGCTGCGCGATCAGCACCACGAACTCGTGCTTGACGAGCGCGCCCCAGCCGGGCCGCCCGACGACCAGCGCGCTGTACTTGGCGCGCGCGCCGCCGGTCGCGAACAGCTGGTCCTGCGCGCGCGGGATCTCGCGGGTCGTCACGTTAGATCCATCCCTGCTCACGGTACCACTCCAGCGTTCGGCCGATGCCCTCGCGCAAGCCAATGCGCGGCGCGAACCCAAGCTCCTGCCTCGCCCGGCTGATGTCGAACGCCCGGCTCTTGCGGAAGAAGTCTACACGCCGGCGGTAGAGCGGGGGCGAGACGCCAAAGGGCGCGCAGGCGAGCTCGCACAGCGCGCCCGCCACCCACACCGGCCAGACGGGAAACTTCGACCGCGGCCTGGGCACCTTCGCGACGTCCGCCGTCACATCCACCAGCTCCCGCAGCGTCGTCACTTCCCCGCCGGCAAGAATGTACGTCCGGTTCGCCGCGCGCGGCGCGGTACCGCACAGGCGAAATCCGTCGCACAGGTCGTCGATGTACGTCACGTGGTAGAAGTTCCTGCCCGAGCCGAGCATCACGAAGCGGCGTTGCGCGATCGCGCCGAACAGCTTGAACAGCCGGCGGTCGTGGGGCCCGTAGATGCCCGAGGGCCGGACGATCACCAGATCCATGCCGACGCGTTTCGCCGTCTCGCGCCCGATCTGCTCGCCTTCGAGCTTCGTATCCTGGTAGATGTCGCCTGGCCGGAGCGGCGCGTCTTCGTTTCCTGGCGGATGCGCGATGTCACCATGCACGCCTACCGTGCTGCAGTGAACGACGCGCTTGACGCCGGCGGCCTTCGCCAGCTCGACGATGACGCCAACGGCCAGCGCGTTGACCGCGCGATACTCGGCCGCGGGCCGGCCCGCTTCGCGATAGAGCGCGGCGAGGTTGTAGACGACGTCCACGCCCTCGAGCGCACGCCGCAAGCTGCCGGGATCGAGCAGGTCGCCAATCACCGGAGCGATCGTCGTCCGCTCGAACATTTTGATCGGCGTCGGTTTGCGGACGAGGGCCTTCACCCAATCGCCGGCGCGGAAGAGCTGCAGCGCCAGGTGACTGCCGGTGAAGCCCGATGCGCCGGTCACGAGCGCGTTCACCGCTCCGCCACCATCGTCACGGGCGATCCGAGGAGGCGCAGCAGGCCCATGCGGCGCAGGCCGCCTTCGACCGACCGCGTGAACCCGAGCGTGCCGACGGCCTTGTGCAGCGCGATCGGCAGCACGAACTGGCGGCGGATCATGACGACGCGGAATCCGCACGCCGCGAAGGCGCTCGCGACATCGCTCTCGGCCATGACTCGATAGGCCTCCACGTTGCGGCCCAGCGCCTTCGCCAGGCGCCGCGTGCCGCTCTCGAGGGCGGCGAAGCTGGCCAGCGCCGGGAAGTCCACGACCACGCGCCATCGCGCGACGCGGCAGAGCTCGGCGAGGCACGTCCGCCAGTCCACGGTGTGCATCAACACGCGCAGGCTGACGGCGGCGTCAACCGTCCGGTCGCCCACCGGCAACGCGTGCGCGTCGCCACGCTCGAATTGGACGGGCACGCCCGCGGCCTTCGCGCGCGCGGCCGCCACCTCGAGCATCTCGGCCGACGCGTCCACCCCGACGACGCTGGCACCGGCCTGCGCCAGGCCAATGGCCGCGCGGCCGGTACCCGTGCCGACGTCGAGCACGCGACGCCCCCGGACGGGCGCGAGCGCCTCGAGAAGCACGGCCTGCTGGCTTTCGAGCAGGAACTGTCCGATCGGTCCGCCGAACCGCAGGTCGTCGAAGCCCGCCGCCACCTTCGCGTCCGCGTAGTGGCGATAGCTGTAGTGATGCTGATCGTCCCGTCTCGCCACGGGATCGGGCGCCCCGCTCACGCGAGGCCCCCCGCCATCTGCGTGCCCTCGTCCTTGAGCAGCATGCCCAGCGCGATTCGCGTCTTCTCGATGAACGCCTCGTCGCTGTACTTCGTCTCGGCCATCCGCTGCGCGCGCTGCCCGCGCGCGGCCGCCTGCGCAGGATCGTTGATGACCTCGAGAATTGCCGCCGCGAACGGCGCCGGCTGCGGGTCCGCAAGAAATGCGATCTGGTCGTCAAGGACCTGCGTATGGGTGCGAAGCCGCGTGGCCACGATCGGCCGCCCGGAGCGGAGGTACTGGTAGATCTTGAGCGGCGTGTTGGTGCCCGTCGATCGCGGCGAGGCCAGCATCGTCGCGGCGTCGAGGTAGTCGGGCACTTCTTCGGCAGGCCGCTGGCCCGTGAAGACCACCGCGTTCGCGAGACCGCGTGCCGTCACCCGGCGCCTGGCTTCCTCGACCTGCGCCGGCTCGCCGCCGACCATCACGAGTCGTGCCGCCGGCCGCTCGCGGACGACGATCGCCATCGCGTCGTAGAGCAGATCCAGACCCTGATACGCTTCAAACGTCCCGGTGTACAGCACGACCGGCGTCTCGGGCGCGAGTCCCAGCCGCGCACGAATCGCCGCGCCGCGGCCGGCCGGCGCGATCGTGCCCGACCCGGGCGCGTTCTCGATGAGCACGGTTGGCACGGCCGCGTCGACGCCGCGCACGGTCGTCTCGAGGTCCTGGCAGATCACGATGACGACGCGCGAGCGGCGGATCATCAGCCGCTCGAGCCAGCCGAGCACGCGCGTGAGCCAGGTCGCGCGGGCGTAGCCGAAGTTCGACACCTGCTGCGGCAGGCTCGAATGCATGTCATAGAGATGCGGCACGCGCAGCGCCCAGGCGATGAGGACCCCAATCGCACCGCCCTCCTCGTGTGAATGGACCGCGTCGTACTTGCGCGTGAGCGCGAGCCGCAGCGCCGACAGGGCGAGCGACGTGTCGAGCGGGACCTTGGCCCACGACGGCCCGATGCGCACGCGCCGGATGAACGGCGGACGAAGGCAGCGGTGGATGCGCAGGCCGCGCATCTCGACGTCGCGCCCGAACGGATAGGTGACCAGATCGACGGTGTGGCCGAGCGTGACGAGGGCCCGGATGCGGTGGAACTCCGAGAACGGCGTGCCCCGGGGCTCGAAGAACGGCTCGGGCGCGATCATCAGGATGTGCATGCAGGTGGGCCACCCGGTCGCGCGAGCGGGTTCACGAAGTCTACATGCTACACTACGCCGCCGGGCTCGTCCCGCGTCGGACCGCTGTCACTGATGCCCGATTCTCCATCCACGACCCGCGCGCACGTCGGGCGGCAGGCGCTCATCTGGACGCTCAAGATCGCGGTCAGCGGCGGGCTGCTCTACGTGCTGCTGTCGCGGGTGGACGTCAGCCGGTTGTGGTCGCTGGCGCGCGCCGCGTCGGTGCCCTGGCTGCTCGCGGCGCTTGCGCTGTACCTGGTGATGATCTTCATCAGCGCCTGGCGATGGAGCCTGTTCCTCGCGGCGCAGCACGTCGACGTGCCCTTCGGCACGCTCGTCAACTCGTACCTCGTCGCGACGTTCTTCAACAACTTCCTGCCGTCGAACATCGGCGGGGACGTCATCCGGATCCGCGACACCGTTCCCGCCGCCGGATCGAAGACGCTCGCGACGACGATCGTGCTCGTCGATCGCGGCATCGGCCTCGTGGGCCTCGTGTTCGTGGCCGCCGTCGGCGCGACGCTGACCGCGCGGGCCAGCGACACGATTGGCCCGGTCGGACCCAGTCTGCTGTGGATGCTCCTGGCCGGCGCGCTGGCCGTCGCGGTGCCGGCGGTGCTCTTCCCGCAGGCCGTGGCCATGCTGCTGCGGCCCCTCCACGCGATCCATCAGGAATGGGTCGAGCTGCGCGTCGAGCGCCTGACGACCGCGCTCGCGAGGTTCCGCGACGCCCCGGGCACGCTGGTCAACGGGTTCTTCGCGTCGGTTCTCGTGCAGGGCGTACTCGTCGGCTTCTACGCGTCGATCGCGCACGCGCTGCACCTCGTCGTGCCCGCGTCGCACCTCGCCGTCGTCGTGCCGCTGTCGTTCATCGTCCAGATGCTGCCGGTGTCGGTGAACGGGTTTGGCGTCCGGGAGGCGACGTTCGGGTACTACTTCACGAGGTTCGGCGAGCCGCTCGAGTCGGCGCTGATGCTGTCGTTCGTCGGCGCCGCGCTCATCATGCTGTTCTCGGTGTCCGGCGCCGTGGCGTACCTTACCCGCCGCCGGGTTTCGCCGGCGGAGCCGGAGCCAGCGGTTCCCCCTGCGGGCCGTACATGAACGACAGCTTCACGAAGACGCCCAGGTAGCGGGTGTCGGCCGACCCCGGATCGGTTTGCGCGGGGACGAAGCCGTTCGCCGTCGAGAAGTGCAGGACGTAGGGATAGCCGAATCCCTTGTGTACCTCGAGAAAGTCCTTTGGCGCGACCCTCACGCGGGCGTAGCCGTCTTTCGGCAGCACAACCTGCTGCGATCGACCCGCCACGTCGAAGGTCACGGTGTTCGGCACGCGCGTCGTGATCTCGAGCTCGACGCGCGTGAGCGGAAAGTCCGTCCGCATCACCATGTCCGTGGACGCGCCGCCCCGCAGCCAGTAGCCCTGCCCCTCGGCGTCGTAGGTGTTCTGGTCCATCAGGTAGGCGTACACCGTCGGATCGTGCACGAGGATGATCCGGCCGCGCTTCTGATTCAGCCGGACGGGCAGATCGTCCACGATCGTGAGCTCGATCGGCAGCCACCGCAGCGGCACGCGGCCGACGTTGAGCCACGTCTCGGCTGAGGCCGCAAACGGCCGGACGACCATCGCGCCCGTGAACGCCACGCCGACGATCGCCGCCGTCACCGCCGCGCCGAGCCCGCCCGCCGACGGCAGGAGGAACAGCATCGTCGGATACACCGCGAGGAAGTACCGATTGCCCGGCGGCCCGCCGGCGCCGTTCCACGTGAACGGAAAATAGACGAGCAGCACGGCGATCGATCCCGCGCACGCGAGCGCCGTGGCCCACTGCCAGAGCGTCGATCGACGCCAGCGCATCACCCAGAGCGCCGTGATCAGCACGCCGGGAAAATAGAACGGCACCAGGCCGGCGTCGCGCCCGACCAGGAAGTACCAGGCGTTGTGCGGCAGCAGCTTCAACGTCTCCGGGGCGAAGACCATGCCCGCGTCCGTGTCGTTCGTGCTCATCTGGCTGCCCATGTCGTCGAAGCGCGCGGTCGCATCGCTGAAGGGATAGCGGTCGTAGAACGACTTGCGATCGCCGCCCTGGTAGTTCCACTCCCCGGTCACGAACGTGTTGAGCGCGAACAGACCGCTCGTCGCCACCACGAAGGCCGCCATCACGACGAGCCACCGACGCCGCGGCCAGAGGAAGAAACCGGCGACGGCCAGCGGCGCGATGAGCACGCCCGGCTTGGAGTACGTCGCGATGCCCAGCAGCGCTGCGGCGGCGACGTCGGTCCAGGGGCGGCCCAGCCGACGAATCGTGCCGGGCGGCGCGACGAGCTTGTACAGCCACAGGAAATACGCGAACAGCACGAGCGCGAAGTTGAAGATCTCCGACGTGAGCCAGACGCCGAACACGGGCACGACGGACGCGACGATGAACGCCACGCCGAGGATCGCGCCGGCCGCCGTCCCCAGCCGCGCCTGGCAGAACCGCACCGCGCACCACACGCAGCCGGCCAGCAGCACGACGTTCAGCAGGAGCATGCCGCCGAGCCCGCCGAGCGCGACGAACGGCGCCGCCGCGAGCGGGTAGGCCAGCGCCTTCGCGAACGACAGGCTCTCGGTCGCCGGCACCGGCGCCTTCTCGAACAGACCCCGGTAGCTGCGCTTCAGAAAGATCCCCTCCGGGCCCTCGGGGTAGATCTGCTGGAACCGAGCAAGGTCCTTCGGCTCGAATTTGAGATCGCCGTCGTTCGCGAGACTCAGCGCCATGGCGACGTACGTGGATTCGTCGCCCTTGATCTTCCCCGCGAGCCGCGGAAAATCGATCAGCCGTCCGGCCAGGGCGACACCCAGGAGGCCCAGGATCAGCACCAGCCGCGTCTGCCCGAGGCGCTCGACCACCGTCACGCTCCGCCGCTCCCCGGCGGCCAGCCGACGATCTCGAACAGCCACACGTTGCGGTCGATCGTGAGCCGCCGCATGTAGGCCTCGTACGCAGGAAAACGCGCGAGGAGCCGATCGCGCGCCTCGCCCTGGTAGTCGTCGAGGTTGAAGACGACGTAGCGCACCTGCAGCTTGCGCATGAGCTGGAACGACGGCTCGTCGGGAAACGCGTTGATCGCGACGGCGAGCGCTTCGAACTCGGGCGGCGTCAGGTCGCTGTAGCCGTTCACCAGCGGCCGCCAGTGGTAGGTCGAGTCGAACATCGCGTGCGTCTGGTTGTGGAAATCCGAGGCCTTGTACGGGAAGTGGAACTCCACGACGGGTCCAGGCGGCAGCACGGCCAGCATCTGAAACGCGCGCGGGACCGGGTCCCTGGCCTGGAGCGGCCAGGGAATCGCCGCGAGCTCGAGCGCGATCCCCGTGATGAGGGCCGGCGCCAGCCACGCGCGCGACCGCGCCAGCGCCTTGACGCCGTAGCCGGCAAGCACCGCCACCGCGAGCATGACGACGACGCCGAACCGCACGGGCGCGCGGAGCAGCGACCCACCCGGCACGACCCGCACCAGGTCGTACAGCCCCAGGGGCGAGCCGAACGACGCCCAAACGGCCAGCCCGGCCACCGCCAGAAACACGCCGACGGCCCGGCGATCGCCGGCCGTCCCGCGGCGAAGCGTGAGCACGACGCCGGCGCCGGCCAGGCCGAGCGCGAGGATGCCGGGGAACGTGCACTCCGCGCCGCCCTGGCTCAGCCAGCCGTGTGCGATGGAGGGCGACGTGAAGTAGTCCTGCCACCGTGCGGCGTACGCGGTGCCGTTGGGACGCGACATCGACTCGGCCACGCCCGAGGCCTCGCGGGCATGCACGTAGGGAATGAGTACGGGCGCCGTGAGCGCCGCCGCGACGACGACCGCGGCGCCGAGGGCGATCCAGTAGCGACGCTCCCGCCGCCCGAACAGCACGGCGGCGGCCCCCAGCGCGGCGCCGCCGTAGATCCCATAGTACGCGCACGAGAGCCCCATCACCGTCAGCGCCGCTCCAAGCGCCGCCGCGCGCCGGATCGTCGGCGCCTCGCGCAGCCGATCGAACGCGAGAAAGCTCAGCGGGATGCTGAAGGCCATCAGCAGCTGGATGTGCGCGGTGTGGCACTGGAGGAACGGGCAGAACGTGAACGCGGTCGCCGCCACGAGCCCGGCCGGCCCCGACCGCGTGAGCCGGCGGACCAGCGCCCAGGTGCAGAGGTACGTCAGCACGAAGCCGATCACGACAGCCGAGTTCTGCGCGGCGAGGGCGTTCTTCGTCAACGCGAACACGGGCAGGCCGAGCGCGCCTGCCACGAGGTTCAGCTCGGAATATGCGAGCGTGCCCGTGTGCGGATAGAAGATGTTCGCGTCGAACAGATGCCGGGGATCCGTGAGGAGCGCGTGATCGATCCAGCCGACGTTCCAGATGCTGAACCGGCCGTCGCCGGTGTCGAGCCGGCCCATGCTCAGGAGACCGGGTATGGTCGGATACGTGAGGATGGCGACGAGGCCCACCGCGAGCCCCGTGACGCGCGCCCACTCGATCCACGAAATCGGCGAAGCGGGCGCGCGGCCTCCAGACGCGGGCGGCGCGTCATCCGACGAGCGCGTGCGCGTGGCAGACATGCGCGGACGCGATCTTAACAGACCGCGGCGCGCCGGCCGGCCGTGGACAATTCCGGCGAACGGCACTAGCCTGTGTGCGTCCTCGTGGGCTCCTCGGACTCTCCGCCGCCGCTCAGCCGCAACGTCTTCTTCTCCGCGCTGTCTTCGGCGAGCGCCGGCTTGCTGCTCTGGCTCACCGCGCTCGCGACGCGCACGCTCAGCGCCGACGCGTTCGGCCAGTTCCAGTTTGCGATCGTCTTCGCGACGATGGGCGAGACGCTGATGGATCTGGGCCTGCAGCAGCTCACGACGCGCGCGGTCGCGCGCGATCGCACGCAGGCGCCGCGCCTCCTCCACAATTCCCTGGCGCTCAAGGCCCTCACCGGCGTCGGCATGTTCGTCGTCATGGGCGCCATCGCGTTTCTGCTGCGGCCGGAGCCGACGGTCCGCGCCGCCTGTCTGCTCATGCTCGCGTCGGCCATCGGCCGGTCGTACCTCCTGACCGTCCGCGGCGTCCTCACGGGCCTCGAGCGCTTCGGCCACGAGAGCGTCGTCGTCATTGCCGATCGGGTGCTCGTGCTCGCCGGCGGCGCGCTGGCGCTCCAGCAGGGCTGGGGGCTGCTCGGCCTCTGCGCGATGTTCGTCGCGGCCCGCGTGGTCGCCGTCGCCGGCGCGCTGGCGATCGCCCGCCCACTCGTGGGCGGGCTCACGCTGCGGTTCGACACCGCGCTCTGGCGCACGCTCCAGCGCCAGGCCCTCCCGCTCGGCGCCTTCCTCATCGTCCTGAACTTCTACTCGTACATCGACACGATCATGCTCGGCGTGTTGAGCACGGACGCCGACACGGGCGCGTACGGCGCCGCCTACCGCATCTATGAAGGCTTGAGTTATCTGCCCGCGATTCTGGCGTCCGCGCTCACACCGCGCCTGGCCAGCCTGTGGAGCAGCGACCGGAGCGCCCATCGGCACCTGGCGTGGCGCGGGCTCGCCGCGGCCGCCGGACTCGGGCTCGCCGCCACCGTGCCGGTCTGGCTCCTGGCGCACTGGCTGCTGACGTTCGTCTTCACCGGCGCGTCAGGCGTCGACTACGGCATCGCGACGCGCACCCTGCGGATTCTCGTCACCGGGCTCCCCTTCATCTTCGCCATCTGGATGCTTCAGGCGATCGCGACCGCGGTGTTCCTCGAGCGGCTGCTCCTCAAGACCACGGCGATCGGCGCCGGGTTGAACATCGCCCTCAACCTGTTCCTGATTCCGCGATACGGACGCGACGGCGCCGCGGTCGCGACGCTCGTCGGCGAGGCCTTCACGATGGCGCTGCTCGTCTACGGGCTGCGCGGCGTGCTGCGGCCGGTCACAGCAGGCCGCGCACCAGCACCCAGTAGCCGTTGAGGAACGCGTTCATCAGCCGGTAGCCGACGGCGAGCCAGGTCGAGTCCATGTACTCGGCGGCGATGAAGATCGTGCCGCTCGTCATCAACTCCCGATCGCGCATGACGCGCCGGCGCTGAATCGACCGGCGGACGGTCCGGATCTCCCGGCGGTTGGCCCAGATGAACTTCATGCCGGCGCGGTACTGGCGGAACTCGCGTTTCTTCAAGAGAAACAGAATCAGCGACAGCTCGTACACGGCGAGCGCCGGCACGCACAGCACGAGCGTGCGCGCCTGATAGAACTCGAGCAGGAACCGCCACCGGTTGCGGACCGAAGCGAGGTAGCGCTTCGCGCCCGTCACGCGCTTGTGGTACACGACCGCCGACGGCACGTGGTAGCAGAAGTGCCCCAGCAGGTTCATCTTGTGGTTGAACTCGGCGTCGTCGCCCCACCCGATGATGTAGCCCTCGCTGAAGTTCCCCACGTCGGCGGCCTGCGCCCGGTCGATCAGCTGCACGCCCCAGCCGATCGTGAGGCGCGGCGTGTTGTCCGCCCTGGCGACCGGGAAATTGCGATTCTTCGCCAGGCTCGTGCCGGCATAGTGCAGCACCTGCCCGTCCTGGTAGATCATCGTCGGATCGCGCTCGTAGAGCGTGCGGGGCAGACACACGGCGGCGTGCGGCAGCGTCTCGAGCCCTTTGAGCAGCTCGTCGAGGCAGTCGGCGCGCAGCGTGACGTCGTTGTCCACGAGAAACACGAAGTCCGTCCTTGCTTCGGCGAGCGCGCGGTTGCGCAGCTTGTTGAGGACGCCGCCGCTGTTCACGCCCATCTCGATCACGCGCACGGACGGAAAGTGCTCGCGGAGGTAGGCCACGCTGCCGTCCGTCGATCCGTCGTCGAGCACGACGATCTCGGCGGGCGCGGCGTTGAGCTGCCGGATGGACTCGAGGCAGCTGCCGACGATCGCGGCGCCGTTGTAGTTCGACACGGCCACGGTCACGTTCGCTGCGGTGAACCGCGACGCCACCTAGCGGCCCCCCAGCGTCACGAATACCTTGCGCCCCCGACCGGGCAGGGCGAACAGGTGGCGCGCGTGCAGGCGCTTGACGAAGAACGGATCGTCGCCCCGGCCGGCCGCCAGCCGGCCCGGCCAGCGATTCGCAACCGCCGTCGAGAATCCGAGTTTGCCGAGCGCGCGGTGCGCGGGTTCGCTCGTCACCCCCCACGGCAAGCACGCGTGCCGCACGGGCTTGCCGAGCTGCTGCTCGAGCTCCGCTCGCGACCGGGCCAGCTCCGATTCGATCGCCCGGTCGCGATCGGCCGCGGTCTCGACCGCGCCGGTGACAGTGGCGAGCATCGGCGTCAGGCTGGAGCGCGCCTCGGGGCGGGTGAAGAACGCCGCGCCGCCGCGCTCGCCGACGAACGCCTCGAGCCTGGCGGCGGCCTGCGGATCGGGCGTGAACGCGAGCGCATCGCTCATCCGCGACCGGCAGGGAAACAGCGGGTAGCCGTAGCGTGACGGCCCGATCTCGACCAGGCGGCCTTGCACCGTCACGTGCGGACGCACGAGCAGCGGCGCCCCGCCGTACTCGGGATCGACGACGCCGATCGCGCGTGGCTCGCTGAAGACGAGCGCGTGCGTCTGCGTGTGCGTCTGCACGTCCACGTGGCCGGACGCGGCGAGCGCGCGAAGCTCGGGCCAGGTGCAGAGCGGGTCGGGCCCCGCATCGGCCCGATCGGCGTCCACGGGCCCCTGCTCCAGCGTCGGCCGCACCGATGCCGCCGGTCGCACGCGTCCGGGAATCGCGTAGACGACCGCGCGCATGTCGTAGCGCTTCAGGAGCGGTCCCCCCACCAGCCACAGACTCGCCCACGCGTCGTCGAACGTCAGCACCACGGTGCGGTCGCCGGGATGGCGGCCCCCGCGGACGAACGCGCCGAGGTCGTCGGCGCCGACCGTCCGATAGCCGTTGTCTCGGAGGTAGGCCAGCGCGGGCTCGAGCGCCTCGGGCGTCGTTTCGTGGAAGTGAAAGACGGGGAGGATGTCGCCGACGGACATCCCGAACAGGAACGGTGGATAGTGCCCGGCGATCAGATCCAGGACCCCGCGAAATCGTCCGCCTCGCTCGAGAAATCGGGCGCCCTGGGGCACGTACTGCATCGGACTCGACGTGATGATATCAGCGGCCTAGCGCCGGATCCGCTGGACGTTGGCGGGCGTCGTCGGCGGCTGTTCGAAGTTCGCCCGGATCGCGTCGAAGAAGGTTTGCGCCATCACCTGGTAGCCTTGCGCGGTCGGGTGGACGCCGCCCACGCCGATGAGCGTGCTGCTCTGGCCGCCGAGCGCCGCATAGATATCGACGAGCACGGCCCCTTCGCTCGCGGCGAGGGCACGAATCCGGTCGTTCAGCACCGGCACATTATCGCCACCAAGCGCGAACTCGGGCGGCAGCGTCGCCAGAAATACCTGCAGCACGCCCGCGCTGCGAGCGTGCCGCAGGTCCGTGCGCAGCGCTTCGACGATGTCGTCAATCGTCAGCTTCGGGCTGAGAGCGTTGATGTCGTTCGTGCCTTCCAGGAGGAGCAGCGCGTCGAAGTGTGCCGCGGCGAGCCGGCTCACGCTCCCCGGCGCATTGTGATCATTGCACGGTCCCCCGTTCGCCAGAACGCTGCGAAGGCGATCCTCATCGTCGGTGGCGAGGTTCCCGTACACGCCGCAATTCGTCATGCTGATCGTCTGCGAGGTGTAGCGCTGCGCGAGCAGCTGCTGCAGCACCGTGGGGTACGACAGGTCCGGGCGGTACTCGAGCAGGCCGGGCGCGGGGGCGACCTCGCCGGCGGTCAGGCTGTCGCCAAATGCTAGGAACCGCGTGCCCTTGAGCATGACGTCGAGCTTCACGTCGACATGGAACACGCAGGACGCCGTGCGGCTCACCGCGTCGGTCGCCGTGCAGATCACGTCGCTGGTCCCGAGAGCAAAGGCCGAGCCGGAC
>DATIWF010000050.1:0-6766 GCA_035519535.1 Vicinamibacterales bacterium
CGCCCCGGTGAGCCGCGTGATGAGGTAGCACAACTGCCCCGCGGCTGGCCCGATGATCGGGAAGTCGGCCTTCGCGGCGACGGCCTCCATCTTCGCGAGCTCGGGATGGCGCGCGGGAACGAGGCCGTCGAGGTAGGGTGCGAGCTCGGGCGTGAAGAGCGCCAAGACTACCGCGCGCGCCGGCGCCGCAGCGCCGCGCCCAGGCCGAGACCGAGCAGCGACAGCGTGGCCGGCTCGGGCGTCGCGAGCACGCCGCGAATCTCGCCGCCCGGGAACGCATTCGTGTGGATGTTCAGGTACGCCTGGCCGTCGGCCAGCCCCGCGGCCAGCGCAGCCTCGGCGCCCGCGATGGAGCCGTTGGCGGTGACGAATGACGGGTTCCACGCCGAGGCCAGGCTCGTGTCGTAGGTGTGCGAGTACGTGCCAGAGGTGACGCCGAGCGGGAAGCCGGTGAACGTCGGCGTGATTGTCGCGACGCCCGCGTTGTTTGGCGGCACGGCGCAGCAGTGGATGTGCGAGGCCGTCGTCGTACCCGTCAAGCCGCTGAAGGTGACGTCCACGAACAGGCTGTGCGCGGCGAGATCGAAGACGACCGTCGCGAAACCCGTGCCCGCCGACGGGGTCGCGGGGTTCTCGTTGAGGCCGGAGAGCGTGGCCGTGTAGGTAATCGGTGTGGCTCCAGCCCGCGCCGCCAGGACGAGCGAGAGCGTCAAGAGAAGCAGCGTCTTTTTCACGGGAACCTCCGTCGGAGACTCGCGCGTTGAGGGGGGCGACGGGAGGAGTACGCAAGAGCCAAACCAGCGGCCCCGCGCGAACTGACGCGGGGAATCGACGCATGCCCGGCCGAAGTTCTGCCCGGCCGCGGATATTAGTCCCTCAGACCGAACTCTGTGCCGCCCATGTCAGGGCTTCATTCGCAATCGCCGGCGGCACCTCGTGACCGCCGTTGAATTCGCGGAAGGTCACGTCATATCCGCGTCGCTTCAGCACGGGGACGAGGACATGGCTGGCGGAATCGATCGGCAGAATGGTGTCGGCGGTGCCGTGCGAAATGAACAGGCGCGGCTTGCCGTGCGCCGCGCCCTCCACGATGAAGCCGGGCGAGAACGCGACGACCTTCCTGAAGAGGTCACCGTTGATCAGGCCGAGCGAGAGGGCGTACGTCGCGCCGTCGGAGAATCCGCCCACCGCGATCCGCCCCGTGTCGATGGCCATGGTGTCGAACACGCGCTGGAGGGCGAGATTCAGAAAGTCCACATCGGGGCCGAAGTCGTCGCGGATCGCGTCCCAGGTCGACGCGCGCGAATCGGGCGCGAGCACGACCAGGCCGGCCCCTTCGACCGCCGATTGGACGCGCTGAAGCATCCGCGCGCCCGTGCTGCTCGCGCCGTGCAGCAGCACGAACAGCGGAAACGGCCCCGCGGCTCCCGCCGGCACGTGCAGCATCGCGTCGCGCGCGGCGCCGAGACCGAGCGCTCGAGTGCCTCCAGGGGCCAACGACGTTCCCGCCGTCGATCCCGGACGCGCCGTCAGCCGGCCGGCATTCTCGTCCAGCGGCCGGACGAACGCGCGGCATGCCTGGCTCACCGCCAGCGAGCCCATCGCGCCGCCGACAACCGCGCCGAACCGGCGCCTGGTGATCACGACCGCGCCCGCGTCAGTTCCGGATCGGCTCGACGACGACGGCGGTGCCGTAGGCCAGGACTTCCGTCACGCCGTCGGTCACCTCGTTCGCGTCGTAGCGCACGCCGACGATCGCGTTGGCGCCGCGCTCGCCCGCATGCTCGAGCAACAGCTCGTACGCGTCTTCGCGGGCCTTCTCGCAGAGCTCGGTGTAGAGCGTGATGTTGCCGCCCACGAGGGCCTGCAGCCCCGCCCCGATATTGCCCAGGATGCTCCGGGAGCGGACGACAATCCCGCGCGCGAGCCCGAGATTTTTCGTCACGCGATAGTTGGGCAGGTCGTTCGCGGTCGTAATCATTGTCGGGTCCACACGCGCCATGGCGACCTCGCTGAATGACGCAGCTTAGCATCCCATCGGGAAGTCCGGGCGAGTCGAGAAGTCCCGGCGAGCTACGACGTTCCGCGGAGCAGCGTGAGCTTCGCTTCGAGGCGCGCCTGCTCGCGCTCGGCCTGCGTTCGCCGCTGTTCAGATTCGCGCACGGCGGCAGCCGCGTCGTCCACCTTCTTGACGACGAACTGCAGCTGATCCTGCAGGCGTTCGCGCTCCTCTTTCGCTCGCTCCAACTGGCGCTGCGCCGCGGCGACCGCGGCCGCGGCTCGTCCGGCGTCCCTCCGTGCCTCCCGAAGGGCTTTCGTCGTCTCGGCAAGATCGCGACGGCGAGCGGCGTCCTCTTTCTTTCTGGCAACCGCGTCGGGCGCGGGCGCGGCCGGAGGCGGCGCCAGGGTGCGGAGGACGCGCTCGCTGTTGGGCACGAGCCCCGCGAGCGCTTCGAATCCCACGAGCCGCAGTGGCTCGGTCAGGCGGCCGGGGCGGCCCGAGCCCGGCAGCGCCTGCAGCGTGTCCGTCACGGCGTTCATCGTCGCGGTGGAGGGCGCCTGGCCAGCCGCCTCGAGCAGCGCGCGAATCTCCCGTGCCGCTGCGTGCAGCGCCTTCGCGTGCGCCTTCTCGGCGGCCGCGACGTCGCCGCCCTTCCCTTTCAGGAGCTTCGCATGCGCCGCGCGGCGCGCGTCGGCAGCCGCGACGAGCCGATTGAAGACCGGCCGGCGCTTCCAGAACAGCTGGTTGACGCCCCAGGCGGCCTGGTTCGGTTTCTCGAGCGCACGGATCGATGCGCCCTCGGCGCCGAGCTGCTTCGCAAGCGCGTTTCGCGCCGCCGTGAACTCGGCGAGCGGCAGCTGGTAGAGCCGATCGATCTCGTCGTCGTGGGAAGCCGACTTGGGCGCCGTGAGATGATTCTAGCGTGACGCGGACGTGGCTTCTGGCCCTCGCTGTCGCGACCGTGCCGGTGACGGCCCTGGGCCAGCCGGTTGCGGTCTCGGGACGCGTCGTCGACGAAACGGGCGGCGCGCTGCCGGGGGTCACGGTCCGCATTGCCTCCGCGAACCGGCAGACCGCGCGCGACACCACGACGGATGCGGCAGGCCGCTACCAGTTCGCCGGCCTGCCCGCGGGACAGTACGACCTGACGTTCTCGGAAATGAACTTTGCCGACGCTCGCCGGCGCGGCGTCGTCGTCACCGCAGGTGCGCCGCTGGAAGTTGACGTCACGATGCACCTGTCGCTCTCCGCCGAAGTCGTCGTCACGGCGGCGAGCACGTTCCGCAACCTCGCGGATCTCGACCATCCGGAGGAAGACCTCGTCGGCGTCGCGACCGCGGCGAGCGAAGGCGCCGTCACCGGACGGCAAATCCAGACGCGGCCGATCATGCGGTCGGGCGAAGTCCTCGAAACCGTCCCCGGCTTGATCATCAGCCAGCACAGCGGCGAGGGCAAAGCGAACCAGTACTATCTGCGCGGCTTCAACCTCGATCACGGCACGGACTTCGCGACGACCGTGGCGGGCCTGCCCGTCAATCTGCCAACCAACGCGCACGGCCAGGGCTACTCGGACACGAATTTTCTGATTCCCGAGCTGGTCACCGGCGTCCAGTTCAAGAAGGGCCCGTACGCCGCTGACGAAGGCGATTTCTCGGCCGCGGGAGCGGCCAACGTCAACTACGCCAGCGTGCTCGACCACGCCATCTTCAACGTGAGCGTCGGCGAGGAGGGTTGGTCGCGGGTGCTGGTCGCGGCCTCGCCCGCTGTGGGCGCCGGGCATGTGCTGGCGGCGCTCGAGCTCAACCACAATGACGGGCCCTGGGTCCACCCGGACGACTACGGGAAGGTCAATGGCGTCGTGCGGTACACGCGCGGCACCACGCAGAACGCCTTTTCGATCACGGGCCTGGCGTACGCGGGCTCGTGGAACTCGACCGATCAGGTTCCGCAGCGCGCGATCACGGAGGGCTCGATCGGCCGCTTTGGCGCCATCGATCCGACGGACGGCGGCAGCACGGCGCGGTACAGCCTGATCGGCGACTATCAGCGCACGACCGCCGATTCGCTCACGCACGTCACGGGATTCCTGTCGCGGTACCGGCTCAATCTGTTTTCGAATTTCACGTACTTCCTCGACGACCCCGTGCACGGCGATCAATTCGAGCAGGCGGATCGCCGCTGGGTATCGGGAGGCCGGGTCACGTACAAGCGGCAGGCGCGCTGGGGCCGGTACTTGGGCGAGAACCAATTCGGCGTGCAGCTGCGCAACGACGACATTCCGATCGTCGGCCTGTACCACACGGCAGCGAGAACGCGGCTGAGCACGACGCGTGAGGACGCCGTCACGCAGTCGTCGGCCGGCGTGTTCGTCGAAAACGCGATGCGCTGGACGCCCTGGCTGCGCACGACCGTCGGTCTGCGCGCCGACGGGTATCGTTTCGACGTCACCGCCGACAATCCGCTGAATTCCGGCACGCGGACGGACGGCCTCGTCAGTCCCAAGGGCGGCGTGGTCGTCGGCCCGTGGAGGGGCACCGAGTTCTATGCGAACGCCGGCACGGGCTTCCACAGCAACGACGCGCGGGGCGCGACGATTACCCGCGACCCGTCCACCGGCGAGACGGTCAATCCAGTCACGCCGCTCGTGCGCGCCAAGGGCGCGGAGGTCGGGGTGCGAACCGTCGCGCTGCCGCACGTGCAGACCACGCTGACACTGTGGCGGCTCGACCTGGCGTCGGAACTGGTGTTCGCGGGCGATGCGGGCACGACGGAAGCCGGACGTCCGAGCGAGCGCGATGGGATCGAATGGACGAACTATGTGCGGCTCTCGCCGGTCCTGACCGCCGACGCCGATCTGGCCTGGTCGCACGCGCGGTTCACGGATGCGGATCCGGTGGGCAACGAGATTCCAGGCGCCGTGCAGACGGTTGCCTCGCTCGGTCTCACCGCCGATACGCCGCGACGCGCGTTTGGCAGCGTGCGGTTCCGTTACTTCGGGCCGCGGCCGCTCATCGAAGACAACAGCGTGCGTTCAGCAGCGACGGGCCTGCTCAACGCCCAGGTCGGCTACCACGTGACGCCCAAGGTCCACCTGATCCTCGACATGTTCAACCTGCTCGACGCCAACGCGAGCGACATCGACTATTTCTACGAGTCGCGGCTGCCGGGCGAGCCGCTCGAAGGCATCGCCGACATCCACTCGCATCCGACCCTGCCCCGCACGGCGCGGTTCGTCCTGCGCGTGCAGTTCTAAGCACGCTCGAAGGCGATTGAGCGCCGGCGACGAGTGAGATAGCCGGCGAGGCCGATCGCGACGAGCGCGAGCGTGGTCGGCTCCGGCACGACGGTCGTCGGCGAGACGACGGCCGGCGGCGGCGTGGGCGTCGGGGTCGGTGTGAACGGCGGAGGTGGCGGCACGACGGGCGGCGGGGGCGGCGGCACATCGCCGACGCGCGTGAGCGTCCCGTACGCATCCTGGTAGTCGCAATCGCAGCGGCTCAGTGCGATGTCCTCGAGGCCCCACAACCACGTCTGGGCGTCGATGGCCGCGAAGGCCCACTGCGCGCCGGTGGACTCGGCGTGCGCCAGGTCCGGCGTGTCGGCCCAGAGCGTCGACGCGCCGGTCATCGTGATCTCGCGCGTCGTGCCGGCGGCCACGAATCCCGGATCGAACAGGACCTGGCTGTCGGCGCCGATCGTCGTCACCTCGCGCCAGGCCGTCACGCCGCCGAGCCACGTCACGTCGTACACGCCAGTCGTGAAGGCCGGCAGACCGAACGAGAAGCTGGACTGGCCCGAGAGATCGGCGAGCGTGCCCGGCGGCGCGCCGTCCCAGGAGATCCCGGTGATCGACCCGGCGGCGCTGAGGCGCGGCAGGAGGAGCATCGCCGTCGCGGCGGCTCCAAGGAACGATCGTATGGACCACCCCGCGCGGGATGGCACACTTCCAGCCAAGTCCATGGCGAACTCGTCTCCCTCGACCCGGAGCACTCAATCAGAGCAGTTTCACGAAGTCGTTGTGGAACCGGTGGGGGTGCTGGGAAGCCTTCCCTGCGGTCTTCTTCTTCGTTTCAACAGCCGTTCGCGCGAGCGTGCTGGTATCGCGCTCGAAGATCATAGCGGATCCGCCAGCTCGTGTCAGCGTCTGCCGTCCAGCACCGGGTCGAGGATGCCAGGTGCGGTCCCGCTATACTCCGTGCTTCGGCGACAAGGAACCAGACCGCGACCAAGAAGTACAGGAGGAGCTGCACATGATCACCCCTCGCCTTCGCACGTTGGGTGTGTTCGCGCTGTTCGCACTCGCCATCTTCGCCATCGCAGCCAGGGCTCAGCCGCAAAGCCCGCTCGACGCGTACAAGGCGTACCTCGACGCGGCCAGCAGGGCCACCACGCCCGACGCGCTCTATCCCTTCGTCTCGAAAGAATACAAAGCGATGCTCCAGGGCGCGCCAAAGACGGAGGTGGAGAAGATGCTCAAGATGAGCATCGCGAAGGACAAGCTCACCGACATCACGGTGGTAAGCCAGAAGATCGACGCGACGAAGGCGGTGCTCGAGCTTTCCGCCAAGACCGGCGACGGCCGCGCGACGACGGGCAAGGTGACGATGGTGAAGGAAGGCGGCGCCTGGAAGCTGGATGACGACGCCTGGGCGACGCCGATCAAGAAGTGATCAGCGCAAGTGAGCACCAGCGAGCGAGCCACGCGAGCGGCGCGGGGCTGTGGGGTCCCCGCCAGCGACCCGCCTGCGCTAGGCGCGCGCTCCA
>DATIWF010000051.1:0-8224 GCA_035519535.1 Vicinamibacterales bacterium
CCGGTGGCGGGGATATTCACTTCAGCGACGCGTGGCGGTCGGATCTGCCGAACGTGCCGCCCGTCGACATGGTCGTCGAGAGCTACAACGTCGGACCGGATTTTTTCACCTTGTACGGCATTCCGATCCTGCGCGGCCGCACCTTCCAGACCGGCGACGCGGACTCGGAGGTCATCGTCGGCGAGCGCTTTGCCGGGCGCCTGTGGCCCGGCGTCGATCCCGTCGGACACACGTTCCAGTTCGACCAGGAGACGTACCACGTGATCGGTCTCGCGAGGGAGATTCGCCGCCCGTCGGTCGATCCCCGCGACGATCGACCGCAGTTCTACCGGCCGTTCACGTTGGGCGGTCAGTACGTGATGATGAGCATCCGGTGCGCCGGCGCGTGCCCGGATGGCGCCATCGTGCGACAGAGGATTCTGGCGGCCGCGCCGACCGCGAACATCGTCAGGCTCGGGCCGCTCGACGACGTTTACGACCAGCAGCTGGCGCCGCCGCGCGCCGCGGGCACCCTCACCACCGTGTTTGCCGCCGTTGCGTTGATCGCGGCGGCGGGCGGCTTGTTCAGCGTGCTCAGTTTTTCCGTCGGCCTGCGCCGGCGCGAATTCGGCGTGCGGGCGGCGCTAGGCGCCACGCCGGCCAGCCTTCGCACGCTCGTCCTCAGCGATGGCCTCATGGTCGCAGCCGCCGGCTTTGCGATCGGGGCCATCGCCGCCCTCGCGCTCGGCCGGACGCTGGCGTCGTTCGAGTACGGCATCACGGCCCGCGATCCCCTCAGCTGGGCGCTGGTGTCGGGTGTCGTTGCGATAACCGTGCTCGCGGCGGCGTGGCTGCCGGCTCGGCGCGCGATGCGGGCGGATCCTGCCCAGCTCTTGAGGCAGGAGTGAAATCGGTCAACGAATACAGTACCCGGCTGACCTCCGCGATGAGCTTCCCGCTGGCCGCCTGATCGTCGATCCCGCGGGTGAGCACGACGAGCACGTACGGCCGCTTCGCGTACACGACGCCCGCGTCGTGATGGATCTTCGTGATTTCTCCGGTCTTGTGCGCGACCTCGATGCCGGCCGGCAGGCCCGCAGGGATGCCTTCGTTGTGCTTCTGCCGCTTGAGGATGCCGATCATCTCTGCGCTCGCGTCGCGGCTGACGGCCTCGCCGCGGGCGAGCCGCTCGAAGAGCGTGGCCAGGCCCGCTGCGTCCGTCGTGTTGTTGATCTGCTTGTCGAACGCCTTGAGATCCTCCACGCCGCGCAGCACCTGCATGCCGCCCGCGCCCAGGCGATCGACCGTTGCCTGGATGTTCTTCGCGCCGAGCCGCTCGACGAGCACGTTCGCCGCCAGATTCCCGGACGCCGTGATCATCGTCTCGCACAGCGTCCGCAGGCTGAGCGGCTTGCCGATCGCCTTGTAGGTCTCGCCGTCCGAGTCCTCGCTGGCCGAGAGCTCGTACGGGCTGCCGTCCACGATGCTGTGGAACGTGTTGGTGACGAGGACCTCGTCGTCGAGCGTGAGCAGGCCGTCGTGCGCCTGCCGGTACAGCTCGATCATCACGGGCACCTTCATCGTCGAGGCCGCGTGATACCGCACGGTCGGGCCGATGAGGAGCTCCTCGCCCGGACGCGCGTCGAGCGGCCGCCAGACGACGGACACCTCGGCGTTCGCCGCTTCGGCAAGGCGATCGATTTGATGACGGGCGTCGGCCAGGGCCTGAGGGCTCACGGTGGCCGCGGCGAGCCGACCGGGGGAGATGCCCGGGGCGGCCGGCGGCGACAGGGCGCTCGCGACGAGAGCGACCGCTGCGAGCGTGCGGACGATCATCGGACGTCAGTGTAAGGCATCGCCGGCGGCCCGCGACGCTTACAATATCCGGCGATGTCGTCGCTGTACGCCCACCTTTCCCGCTACACGTCCGCGGAGTGGGGCCAGGCCGTCCGCTCGCTGTCGATGGGCATGCACCCCATCGACCGGGACGCCACTCGGATCTGGTTCTCGTTCTTTCCGCTCGATCTGCATCTGATGCTGGAGGCCGCCAGGCGTGAAGGCGGCGACGACGCCGAAGCGGCGGTCGCGCGAAAGCTCGGCTTGATGGGGAAGTGGAAGCTGGCCGATCAGGTCGATCGCTCGCATCGCTTCCTCTTTGCGCACCGCTACTGGCCGCAGGTGAAGTCGGCGGTGTCGGCGACGACCGAGCCGGTGGAGCCGCTGGCCGCGCTCATCACGGCCGTCGCCGACGCGGCCACCAGAACGGCGCGCGTCGATCGCGATCTGCTCCTCGGCATGAGCGCCGTGGGATTGATGACACTCCGGCAGGCCGGGCCCGAAGCGTTCGCTGAAGCGCCGGGGCACATCCACCTCTCGGACCGAGCGCGCGCCCGGTCGCCGCACCAGGTGCTGAAGGATCGCGCGCGCGACGACGCACAGGGGGTGCTGGGGTTCTTGCGCGGCGTGCGGCGGCGCTGGACCGTGACGTTCGACGAAAACGAGTCCGACGCGACGTTCCCGGCGATCGAAGACCAGGAGCTGGCGTCGGCCGCGCAGGCCGACAAGCGCGACTATCGATCGCGCGATCCCCGCTGCACGCCCGGCGAGGGGCCAATTCCCGTCGAATGCCGCGCCGCGTCGTGCGGTACGTGCTGGGTCGGCGTGCTCGGCGGCGCAACCAAGCTCTCGCCGGTCGTCGAGCGCGACGAGGGCCGGCGCATGAAGGTGTTCGGCTACATCGACACGGATGAGCCGCAGCCGATCATTCGCCTCTCGTGTCAGGCCCGCGTACGCGGCGCCGTGTCGGTGGTGATCCCGCCGTGGAACGGAATTACTGGCCGCCGCCCTTGAGGGCCTGCAGCTCGCGATCGATCCGCGCCCGAATCTGGTCGACCTCGGCCTGAGTGCGCGCCGCCTGGATGTCGCGGATGGCTTTCCGGATGAGCGCTTGCGCGGCGATGTTCGTCAGCGCGAACTGCAGCAGTTCCGGCGCGGTGATGCCCGCCGAGCTGTAGAGCAGCTTCGGCCGGACGCTGTCCAGAAACTCCTGCCCCGTCATGGTCGAGTGCTTCACCGGGCCGTTCCTCAGGTCGTACGATCCCACGAACGACCAGAACGGCGGCGTTTGCTGCCCGTAGATTTCCAGATAGAAGCGCAGGCGATCCCCGGCCAGCTTGATCGCCGGAGGGTGACTCAGCGCGGCCTTGATGTGCGCGAGGCTCTCCGACGAGTCGCCGGAGGCTTGCGGCGGCGTGCTCTGACCGGCCAGCGCCGGCGCCCCTGAAAGCACTCCTACGAGAGCGACCGCGACCGCGCGGATGAGTGTCCGGTCTCCCATAACCTTAGGACGCGGGGGCGCCTCTGCGGGACGGGCGACCATACCCCCATAGTAGACCTGTCGTACGGCTGGTGCTATGCGAGCGGCAGCAACCCTTCAAGTTCCTTCCAGGTTTCGCCGTCGACGGCGACGAGCGTCCGGAGGTAGATCTCGAGGTCGGCAGCGGGCGTCGTCCTTCGGAGACTCTCGACGGCGGCGGCGACGCGCTGCCGATCCGGCGCGTCGACGTGCTCGGCCGTGATGAGGCCGTTTTCGTGGGCGATGCCGACGGCGTCGAGGAACGCGCTCATCAGCGGACGCTGCATCGCAAAGTGATACGCGATCAGCGCGCGCGACGCGATGGCGTCCGAGACGTCGGACATCTGGGCCAGGTACCGCGCGCGCTTCTCCAGCGGGAGCGCCTGCACGCTCTTCGCGCGAAAATTCAGGCGCCGCGCGATGGCGACGATCGCTTCGACGCGCTGCGCGTGAATGTCCTGCGACTGTTCGTCGCGCCAGAACGCGTCGGCGACGGCCAGGCGCTTCTCGGGCTCCAGGTCTCTCCACAACTTGGCCGGACGCTCGGGCATCGGGCGATCATAGCAGTGGGGAGTGCTGGGTGCTAAGTGCTGGGTGCTAGCACTCAGCAAGATATGATCCCCCCGTGCCGGACCGCCTGCTGACGCCACGTTTCGTGACGATGTGGTCGTACAGCTTCACGGTGTTCATCTCGCTGTTTCAGCTGCTGCCGGCCGCGCCCTACCGCGTGCTCGAGCTGGGGGGATCGACGTCCGAAGCCGGACTGTTCCTCGGCCTGCTGACGTACGCGTCGGCGTTCTCCGCGCCGTTCACCGGCTCGATCGCCGACCGGGTCGGCCAGCGGCGCGTGCTGATCGTCGTCAGCCTGATCCTCGCGACGATCTCGGCGAGCTACGCGTTCATGACCAGCTACAAGCTCATGCTCGTGCTGGTCGTCGTGCACGGGCTGTTCTGGTCGGGGCTCCTGAGCGCGTCGAGCGCCTACATGGCGGCGACCATTCCGCCAAGCCGCCGCGCCGAGGGCCTCGGCTACTGGGGGCTCGCGTCGGTCACCGCGATCGCCGCGGCGCCGGCTGTCGGGTTCTGGGTCTACCGGCAGGGGTGGGCGATCCTGTGCGGCGAGATCGTCGCCCTGAACCTCATCATGACCGTGATCGCGTGGCGACTGCCGCGCGAGTCGCACACGCCTCCTGAAACTCAGGAAGTCAAGAAATCGGCAAGTCAGGAAGTCGCGGCGCGCGGCCTGGCGAAATACGTCGAATGGCGCGTCGTCGTCCTGGGCGTGACCCTCGGTCTGATCGCGTTCGGATACGGCGGGCTGACGAGCTTTTCGGCGCTCTTCGCCGACGACCTCCACATCTCGCCGCGCAGCCTGTTCCTGTCCGCGATGGCGGCGGCGATGCTCGTCGGACGGTTGACGATCGGACGCGCGCTCGATCGGCTCGGCCATCGCCGCGTCCTGCTGCCGGTGCTGGTCGCGCCCGCCGCGGGCCTGCTGCTGCTTGGCGTGACCTACGGGCCGACGCTGTTCATCGCCTCGGCGGTCACGTTCGGCGCGGGCTTTGGACTGATGTATCCGGCGTTTGCGGCCTACGTGATCGCGCACGTCCCCCCGGCGCGCCGCGGCGCCGCGTTTGGCGCCATCATTGCCGCCTTCGACACGGGCCTCGGGACCGGATCGACCGCGATGGGCTCGCTCATCGAGGCCTTCGGGTTTCGGACGGCCTACCTGGCCGCCGGCGCGCTGGCGATTCTGGCCGTGCCGTACTTTCTCGTCACGGAACGGCTCGTGTGGGGCCGGAGGGGAATTGAAGATCTTCGATCGCATCATTGAAGATGGATTGAAGATTGAAGATTGGCGGATTGAGGATTGGGAGACCTGCGACCATGAAGCGATCGATCGCCCTGTTTCTGACCGTTGGCCTGTCTGTCGTGACCGTTGCCGGCGTCGCTGTCGTCAGCCAGGGCCAGCCGACGACGCTGGGCCCCGCCGACCTCGTGCTGCGGAACGGCCGGATCGTGACGATGGACGAGCGCATTCCTGAGGCGCAGGCGCTCGCGGCGACGGGCGGCAAGATCGTCGCGATCGGTCCGAACGCGGCGATCGCGCGCTACATCGGACCGCAGACGAAGGTGATTGACCTTCAAGGCCAGCTCGCGATCCCGGGCTTCATCGAGGGCCACGGGCACTTCACCGGCATCGGCGAGAACCGCATCAATCTCGACCTGATGGGCACGAAGAGCTGGGACGAGATTGTGCAGATGGTGGCGCAGGCCGTGGAGAAAGCGAAACCCGGGCAGTGGATCGTCGGCCGCGGCTGGCACCAGGAGAAGTGGACGAGCGTGCCGCAGCCCAACGTCGAGGGTTTTCCACTGCATGCGTCGCTCGACAAGATCTCGCCGAACAACCCGGTCGTGCTCACGCACGCGAGCGGACACGCCACGTTCGTGAACGCGAAGGCGTTGGAGCTCTCGAACATCACGAAAGCCACGGCGAATCCGAACGGCGGCGAGATCCTGAAGGACGCGAGCGGGAATCCGACCGGTCTCCTGCGCGAGACGGCGTCGCGGCTGGTACGGACGGGCGCGGGCGAGCCCACACTGACGCCCGCGGAAGCCGAAGCGCGCGGCCGCCACGTGCTCGAGCTCGCCGATGAGGAAGTCACGTCGAAAGGCATCACGTCGTTCGTGGACGCCGGCTCGTCGTTCGACGTCATCGATCGCATGAGGCGCATGGTCGATGAGGGCACCATGAACGTCCGCCTGTGGGTGATGGTGAGCAACAGCACGGCGCCGAGCTTCGGCGCCGGGCTCGACAGCCATCGGATGATCGACTACGGCGACGGCCACCTGACCGTTCGCGCGATCAAGATGTACATGGACGGCGCGCTGGGCTCGCGCGGCGCGTGGCTGCTCGAGCCCTACGCCGACAAGCCCGACAGCACGGGTCTCAACACGACGCCGCTCGCGACCATCCGGGCCGGCGCGCAGGTCGCGATCGAGCACAACTACCAGGTCTGCATCCACGCGATCGGCGACCGCGCCAACCGCGAGGTCCTGAACATCTACGAAGAGACGTTCAAGAAGAACAACAGGAACGGCAAGGATCTCCGCTGGCGCATCGAGCACGCGCAGCACCTCTCGGCCGCCGACATCCCGCGCTTCGGCCAGATGGGGGTGATCGCGTCGATGCAGACGGTGCACTGCACGTCGGACGCAGGCTTCGTGCCCGCTCGACTCGGCGACAAGCGCTCGGAAGAGGGCGCGTACGTGTGGCAGAAGCTCCTGAAATCAGGCGCCGTCGTGGCCAACGGCACGGACGCGCCGGTCGAGAACGTCGATCCGATCCCGAACTACTACGCCGCCGTCACGCGCAAGCTGCCCGACGGCCGTGTGTTCTACGGCGATCAGAAGATGAGCCGCATGGAGGCGCTCTACTCGTACACGATGGCCAACGCCTTCGCGACGTTCGAAGAGAACGTCAAAGGCTCGCTCTCGACCGGCAAGCTCGCGGACATCACGGTGCTGACGAAGGACATCACGAAGGTGCCCGACGAGGAGATCAAGACCGCGAAGGTCGCCTACACCATCATCGGCGGGAAGGTCGTGTATCAGGGGAAGTAGATAAAGTGAATGACCGGAGTGCCAGAAGGCGGATGATTGACTCAATGCCTCTTTCGCGTGAAGACGGCCTCCCGGTTCGCGACTCGGGGCCTTGGGCCAAGGAGAAGCTGGCCTATGTCGCCAAGTACCAGCAGATCTTCGCGCAAGGGATGAAGAATCGGTGGGCTGAGCGAGTGTACTTTGATCTCCTCGCTGGTCCAGGACGCTGCGTTGACCGAGAGACTGGTGATGAGTTTCGTGGTTCGCCCGTCCTTTCACTAGACGCACCGTTTACCTCCCGGGTGTTCATCGAAGAGGATCCCATACTTGCTGAAGCCCTCCGAAGGCGGGTAGGCACCGAGCCACAAATTATCAACGCGGATGCAAATGCAGAGGAAACTGTCGCAGCCGCAAGAGAGGCGATTTCGGCAGACGGACTCGGTCTGGCGTTTGTAGACAACCTAGGCCTTGATGTGCCACTCGATACATTGGCCAGGTTGACGAACGGCCGGCGCATTGACTTGATGATTACTGTGCAAGTCGGCGACCTCACTCGCAACCCGAGGAACGTTGTTGCAGGTAGAGAGGAACCCGGACGCTTTGAAGCCTTCTTCGGGTCGCGCTCGTGGTTGGCGATCTTTCAGGCGGCTGGTGAACGCAACCTGAGCGCCGCAGAGACCGCGAATGAGCTGCTCGACTTCTATGGGACACAACTCGGACGAATCGGATACCCCTACGTCGAACACTCAGTCCGTGTCATGAGGAATAGCAGGAACGTCGCGTTGTACCGCCTCGTCTTGGCTGCGAAGCACGAGCGCGCCGTTGATTTCTTCCGAAAAATCGAGGTGATTGATCCGATGGGGCAGCGGCGCTTGTTCTAGCCGGCCATTGCCGCCACACTCGCCCATCCAGCCGCGCGTCGTCTCCTCCTCGCTTCGAGGGATGACCGCCCAACTGCTTCAAGAAGAAGGCGACGCTGTGCTTCCGGCACGTGTCACGCAACTCGCGAAACCAGCTGAGGTCGGCAGGCCGACACCCGGGCTGACTCTCGCCCCCTGCAATCAGCCAGTGGATCCCCGTTAGGTCAATCCCGGCCAGAGACTCTATCAATGGCTCGGCGGATACGAACCTGATGCGAGCCGGCACTGAGCGGAGGTAGTCAAGCCTCCAAAGGAATGCTAGCGCCTCGACGGATACCCCCATCCACACGTTCGGAGGCCATTCGAGTCTTGGGGCGAGTCGAGCCAATCGCTCCGCACGCTTCGTCAGCACCTGAAATGTGTGCTG
>DATIWF010000052.1:0-20348 GCA_035519535.1 Vicinamibacterales bacterium
GCTTCTCGCGTGATCAGGGTTTTCTGAAGAGCGTCTCCCGCGTGCTCGTCTTGAGCAGCACGGACTCGGTGACCGTGAGCCCCTCGAACATCTTGTTGATGTCGCGCGTGAGCATCACGTTGCGCCGCGTGGGCGTCGCCGGCGTCGTCCGCAGCCGGAGCGTGTCCTCGCTCTCGACGGCGAAGCGCGTGTAGTGCGTGAGGTCGATGGGCGTCGTGCCGAAGAGGCCGTAGAGGACGCCGCCCGAGCGCAGCAGCTTCGTGAGCTTCGACGCCAGCGCCTGGCCGGTCGGCCGATCGAGGAAGTCGAAGAGGTCCCAGCAGAGGATGCCGTCGATCGTGTCGGGCTCGTGCGCGACCCGCGCCAGAAGGTCGGTCGCGAGCGTCTCGCGCGTGCCGCGGCGGGCGTGCGCCTCGACGTCGGCGAACAGATCCTCGACGAAGATCTTGCACGCCAGCCGCTCGCCGAAGAACGTGATGTTGGGTCCGACGACGGGACCGAGATCGACGAGCATCGGCGCCGGCCTGCCCGCCAGCGCCGCCATGAAGCGTGGAAAGACCTTCGAGGTCGTCAGCGTGTCAGACGAGGCCGGCGTGGCGGCCGGCTCTGACGCCGCTGACGAGTCCTCCGTCTTCTTGCCGCCCCAACTGAACAGACCCGACACGCGCGGGACCTCGGCGTTGCCGAGGGGCCGGCCGCTCGCCTACCGGACCGGCGTCGCGGCGACGCCCGTCGGCGGCGCCGTCGGCGTCGTCGGCGTTGTCGAGGGCGACGGCCGGACGTCAGCCGGCTTGCTGTCGCCGGCCCGAGCCTCGGCGGGCTTGCCGCCCTTCTGCATGTCGATGCTGCCGCGGAAGTGCGCGCCGTCGGCGATGGCCACGCGCGGCGCCGACAGATCGCCGTCGACCGATCCCGCGTCGCGGATGTCCACGCGCTCGGTCGCCGTGACGTTCCCCGTCACTTCGCCCTGAACGACGACGGCCTTCGCGAGAATCTGCGCCTTGATGCGGCCGTTCGGTCCGATCGTCAGCACGTTCTGCTTGAGCTCGATCTTGCCCTCGACCTGCCCTTCGATGGTCAGATCCTCGCTGCCGCTGAGCTCACCCTTGATGATGACGCTTTTTCCGATGTTCACCATGTCCCTCTCTTGCTGACGAGCTGTTTCCACACGGGCGGCGGAATGATCCGGGCCGCTCGCCGCAGCGCTTGGACTCGTCGGTTGAGCCGGTCGAACGGACTCATCGCGCTTCCACATGTCTCGTTCTCCACGCCGACAACACGCCTGTGATGGTGCCGGCTGTCAGAGCTATGGGGCCAGCTGGGGAGGCAGGCTCCGGCCAGTATAGCGACCGACTCGAATCGCTGTCTACCGCTTTTCTATCTAGCAGTTAGCGCCAGTGCTACCATGTGAAGTGGTGCGCATTTACCTTGACTACAACGCCACGGCGCCGCTGGCGGCGGGGGTCGCGGAGGCCATGGCGCGACTGCTCGCGACCGAGTACGGCAACGCTTCGTCGGTCCACGCCGTCGGCCAGCGCGCCCGGGCGATCGTCGACGACGCGCGCGCCGAGGTGGCGGCGCTCATCGGCGCGGATCCGGGCGACGTCGTGTTCACGAGCGGCGGCACCGAATCGGATAATTTCGCGCTGCGCGGCGCGGCCGACGCCCTCGAGGCGTCCGGTCGCCGCCGGCTGATCGCGACGAGCATCGAACACGAGGCCGTGCTCATGACGCTCAAGGCGCTCGAGCGGCGCGGCTGGCACGTGACGCTGCTGCCCGTCGGCGCCGACGGCATCGTCTCACCCGCGGCGCTCGAGGCGGCGATCACCGACGACACGGCGCTGGTCTCGGTGATGCACGCGAACAACGAAATCGGCACCATTCAGCCGATTGAGGAGCTGGCGGCGATCGCGCATGCGCACGGGTCGCTCTTCCACACGGATGCCGTGCAGTCGGTCGGCAAGATTCCGGTGGCGGTGCGGGCGCTCGGCGTCGACCTGCTCGCGCTCTCCGGACACAAGTTCGGCGGGCCGAAGGGCGTCGGCGCGCTCTGGATTCGACGCGGCGTGCGGATGACGCCGTTCATGACCGGCGGCCGGCAGGAGCGCAACCGGCGAGCGGGCACGGAGAACGTGCCCGCGATTGGCGGCCTGGGCGTCGCGGCGCGGGTGGCGCGCGAGAAGCTCGTCACCGGCGCCGCAGCCGTGCGCGCCCTGCGCGATCGGCTCGAGACCGGCGTGCTCGCCGCCGTGCCGGGCACGACCGTGAACGGCGATCGCGAGCGGCGCGTGCCGAACACCACCAACATCGGCTTCGACGGCCTCGAGGCCGAATCGCTCCTCATCGCGCTCGATCTCGAGGGCGTGTCGGTGTCGACCGGGTCGGCCTGTTCATCGGGCTCGCTCGAGCCCTCGCACGTGCTGAAGGCGATGGGCGGATCGAACGCGCGCACCCGGAATTCCCTCCGCTTCAGCCTGGGTCCGGAGAACACGGCGGCCGACGTGGACTTCGTCGTCGGCGTCCTTCCCGCGCTCGTGACCAAGCTGCGCGGCTTGGCGCGGACCGCGGCCGCGCTCGGCTGATCATGCGAATTGTCGTCGCGATGTCCGGCGGCGTGGACTCGTCGGTGGCCGCCAGCCTGCTGGCGGAGGCCGGACACGACGTCATCGGCTTGTCGATGCAGTTGTACGATCAGCGCGACTCGCCCGATGCGTTCGGGTCGTGCTGCAGCCTCGACGATCTGCACGACGCGAAGCGCGTCGCCAGGACGATCGGCGTCCCGCACTACCTGATGAACTTCGAGGCGGCGTTCGAGGACGCGGTGGTCCGGAACTTCGTCAGCGAGTACGCGTCCGGCCGGACGCCGATTCCCTGCGTTCACTGCAACGCGAGCCTCAAGTTCACGACGCTTCTGGACCGCGCGGCGGCGTTCGACGCCGCCGGCGTCGCCACGGGCCACTACGCGCGGGTCGAGTTCGACGAGGACCGCCGCCGGTATCGGCTCCTGCGCGGAACCGACCGCGACAAGGATCAGTCGTACTTCCTGTTCTCGCTGACGCAGGATCAGCTGGCGCGCGCGGTGTTCCCCGTCGGCCACCTCACGAAGCCGGAGGTCCGCGCGCACGCGGCGCGGTTCGGACTGCCGGTCGCCGACAAGCCCGACAGCCACGAGATCTGCTTCGTCCCCGACGGCGACGCCGCCGGATTCGTCGAACGGCACCTGGACGCGCCGCAGACCGGCGCGATTGTCGACTCGTCGGGACGCGTCCTCGGCCGTCACGCCGGCCTCCACCGGTACACGGTCGGCCAGCGCAAGGGCCTGGGATTGGCCACGGGCGTCCCGCTGTACGTGCTCAAGCTCGAACCGCGGACGTCAGAGGTGGTGGTCGGCACGCGCGAGGAGCTTGGCCGGAGCGCGCTCACCGCTCGCGAGGTCAACTGGATCGCCGGCGATCCGCCAGCGGCGCCGCTCCGCGTGACCGCGCGCATCCGTCACCGTCACCGCGACGCGCCGGCGACCGTCGCCGCCGATGGCGCCACGGGCGCCCGGCTCGAATTCGACGAGCCGCAGGCCGCGATCGCGCCGGGGCAGGCGGTCGTGTTCTATCAGGGCGAGGACGTGATCGGGGGAGGGTGGATCGATCGATCAGGCGAGAAGTGAGAAGGCAGAAGTCAGAAGGCCTGCTCACTTCTGACGTCATTAGTGCCCGTGGTGCTCCAGGTACCGCTCGGCGGCAATGGCGGCCATGCAGCCTGATCCGGCGGCCGTGATCGCCTGGCGGTAGACGTGGTCCTGCACATCGCCGCAGGCAAAGACGCCCGGCACGCTCGTGCGCGGGCCGTCGCGCGTGACGAGGTACCCGTTCTCGTCCATCTCGAGCTGGCCGCGGAAGAGCGACGTGTTCGGCTCGTGGCCGATGGCGACGAAGACGCCTTCGACCGGGAGCACCTTCGTGGTGCCGGTCTGGTTGTTCCGGAGCGTCAGACCGGTCACCGCCCCGCCTGAGGCACCTTCGACGTCCAGCACGTCGGTGTTCCATTCGAACGAGATCTTCGGGTGCGCGAGCGCCTTGTCCTGCATGATCTTCGACGCGCGCAGCGTGTCGCGCCGGTGCACGACGGTGACGTGCGACGCGAACCGGGTGAGGAAGATCGCCTCCTCCATGGCCGAGTCGCCGCCGCCGATGACCGCAATCGGCTTGCCTCGGAAAAAGAACCCGTCGCACGTGGCGCAGGTCGAGACCCCGTGCCCCATCAGCGTCCGCTCGTTCGCCAGTCCGAGGAGCTTGGCCGAGGCGCCCGTGGCAATGATGAGCGCACGGGCCGCGATCGTGGTGTCGTCCGTGGTGAGATGAAAGGGCGGCCCCGACAGCGAGACCTTCGTGACGTTCCCTCGCACGAAGTCCGCGCCGAACCGCTCGGCCTGGCCCCGCATGGCCGTCATGAGCTCGGGCCCCATGATGCCATCGGGAAACCCGGGGAAGTTCTCGACCGCCGTGGTCAGCATGAGCTGCCCGCCGGCATCGAGGCCTTCCACGAGGAGCGGTTTCAGGTTCGCCCGGGCCGTGTAGAGGGCCGCCGTCAGTCCGGCCGGACCCGAGCCGATGATTGCGACGTTGCGAATCGCGTCGGACATGCCTCAGAGATGCTTGTCCACCATTTGCTTGAGCGAGCCCTTGTCCACCAGCCCGACGATCTGGTCGACGATCTTGCCGCCCTTGAAGAGAATGACCGTCGGAATGCCGCGCACCATGTAGCGCATGGTCACTGAGGGGTTGTCGTCGACGTTGAGCTTGCCGACGGTGACCTTGCCCACGTAGTCGCTGGCCACGGCGTTGATCGCCGGCTCCATCGCGCGGCACGGCCCGCACCACTCTGCCCAGAAATCCACCAATACCGGCGTCGCTGCCTGCAGGACGCTCGTATCGAAATCCCCGTCACTGAATGTCTGCACGTATTCGGATGCCATGCGCTTCTCTATCCTCTCTCGCCTCGCTCACTCGTCTCGGGGCCCGCCGCGGTCAGCGCCGCTCTGGCGGCGCCTTCGCGCCGAGCCCGTCTATACACTTTGACATATTCCCGCGCCGAGGTCTCCCAGGAGTGATCCTCGGCCATGCCCTGACTCACCAGGCGCGCCCACGCCGCGCGATCACGGAACACCCGCAGCGCCTGCCGCAGCGTGCGCACCAGCTCGTCGGCGCTCGCCTCGCGGAACTTGAAGCCCGTCGCGTGTCGCGCCCGCGCCGTGTACGGCTGCACGGTGTCGTCGAGTCCGCCGACGGCGCGCACGACGGGCACCGTGCCGTATCGCAGGCTGTACATCTGGTTCAGCCCGCACGGTTCGAACAGCGACGGCATCAGGAACAGATCCGCGCCCGCCTCCACGAGGTGCGCCAGCGGCTCGTCGAACCCGATGAAGGCTGCGACGCGCGTCGGATACCGGGCCGACAGCGCCCGCAGCCAGCGCTCGTAGCGGGCGTCGCCGGTGCCCACGAACACGAACGTTGCATCCAGCGCGAGCAGGGCCTCCCTCGCCCGCTCGATCAGCGCCAGGCCCTTCTGATCGACCAGCCGCGACACCATCCCGACCACCGGCCGCTCGACGGCATCGTCGCCCACCGGCAGACCGAAGCGTGTCAGGAGGGCGCGCTTGCACGCCAGCTTCCCGGACAGATCGCCCGACGAGTAGGATGCCGGCAGGTACGGGTCGGTTTCGGGATTCCAGACGCGCGTATCGATGCCGTTCAGGATGCCGACGTATCGATCGGCGCGCGCGGCAAGGACGCCGTCCAGCCCGCAGCCGAACTCGCGCCGCTGCGTTTCGCGCGCGTAGGTCGGACTGACGGTCGTGATCACGTCGCTCGACGTGATGCCGGCCTTGAGAAAACTGAACTTGTCCCAGAACTCGCCGTGCTCCATCGTGAAGACCGACCACGGCAGTCCGAGGGCCGGCACCGTCTCGCGCGGAAAGCTCCCTTGATATGCGAGATTGTGAATCGTGAAGACGAGACCTGCGCTCGCGAGCGCCGGCCAGCGTTCCGGCGTCGTGCGGAGCAACAGCGGCACGAGGCCGGTCTGCCAGTCGTGCGCGTGGATGACGTCCGGCCACACCCTTGCGTCGCCGCTGTGCGCGACGTCCAGGGCGGCCGCCGACAGCACGGCGAAACGCTCGGCGTTGTCCGGGTAGTCGACGCCGCCGGTCGTGTAGTAGCCGTCGCGATCAAACAGGCGCGGGGCGTCGACGAACACGACGCGTCGGCGCGGCGACAGCGCCGCGACGTGCAGGCGCAGATCGTGGGCGGTCGAGCCCACCCAGACCCGTCGCGGCACGACCTCGCCCCGCGGTGGATCGACGCCGCGATACTTCGGAACGACAACCGTCGTGCGATGGCCGAGCCGCTCGAGCGCCTCGGGCAGCGCGCCCAGCACATCCGCCAGGCCGCCCGTTTTCGCCCACGGCGCCACCTCCGACGCGACCATCAGCACGCGCATGCGCGGCGCGCGCCCGGCAATCGTCTTCCGACGCGGCACACGATGGCTGTCGGTCAGTGACGGATCCACGACCGAGTCAGTCTACTACTGCGGTTTGGCGGAACTACTTCTTGCTGGTCTGATCCCCGCCGACGATGCCCTGGCCGCGGCTGACCGCCCAGTTGAACAGGTGGCGGGCCTCCCAGAACCGCGTCGTGCTGTTCGCCGCGCCGAGGACCACGACGGCGATCTGGCTGCCCTGAGGGACCTGGAGCAGCGTGGCGAGGCAGTACCCGGCCTTGCTGATGAAGCCCGTCTTCCCTGCGCGCACGTCCACGTCGGTGCCGAGGAGTTTGTTGGTGCTGTGGATCGGGATCACGCGCCGGCTCGTGTGGACCTCGTACTCCGCCGTCCGCATGATCGGCCCCAGCCGCTCATCGGAGGACGCGAACGAGATCAGATGCGACAGGTCGTACGCCGAGGACATGTTGTCGGGATTGAGGCCCGATGGATCGGCGTAATGCGTGTTGGAGAGGCCCAGGTGCTCCGCCATCTCGTTCATGCGCACGACGAAGGCTGCGGTGCCGCCCTCCGAGGTGCGAGCCAGCACGCGCGCGGCGGCGTTGTCGGAGGCGATGAGCGCGAGGTGCAGCAGATCGTCGTACGACACGAGCTCGCCGGCGCTGAGGTACGTCACCGACGCGCCGATCAGATCCGCGCGCGTGACGGCGACGCGCTGCGACAGGTCCGGATCGTCCGCAACGAACGTCACCGCCGTCATCACTTTCGTGAGACTCGCGATCGAGCGCTCCTCGTGGGAGTTCTCTTCGAAAATCACTTCGCCGGTCTGCGGGTTGTAGATGATCGCCGCGGCGGCACGCACGTCGGGGACCAGGTTGCCCAGCAGGTCGCGCTTGAAGTGCGCGGTCATCGCCTCCTGCTGTGCCCGGGTGGCGGCCGACGCGCGCGCGCGGGCGGCGGCCCGGGCTCGAGCCGCGCTCGTGCTGGTCCGGGAGCTGGATGTCGTCGTCTTCGCCGCGGGGACGGCCT
This sequence comes from Vicinamibacterales bacterium, assembly GCA_035519535.1. Taxonomy (GTDB): domain Bacteria; phylum Acidobacteriota; class Vicinamibacteria; order Vicinamibacterales; family SCN-69-37; genus DATEGZ01. Next base: position 7,522 of record DATIWF010000052.1, read on the forward strand.
GGCTCGTCGTCGAGCCGGAGGTCGATTTGGTCGTGGATTGCGCCAGGGCGGGACCGGCGACGAGCGCCGCAGCCACCACCACCACGCCGCAGACAGCGGCGGCTCCGAGACGTCGACAGTCAGTTCTCACGCTAACGATCCCCCCGCGCGTTCGACTCGCATTGAGTAGTGGCGAATCCTAGCACCACAACTTCTTCGCCCGTAATAAGTACCGAGGATCAATCTCCGTACCAGGCCGGCAACGCCAGCGTCCAGTGCCAGGAGTGCCTATTGTCACCCAAGACGCCATCAAATGTATCGGAATTTGGCGGCTTTTTCGCTAGGATGGCGGCGTTCGATGGCGACCGACCTTACACCGCTGGCCCTCGAGGAGTACCGCGCGCTGCGCGCCACCATCCGGGAGCGAGGCACGATGCGCCTGCTTGTCGCCATGATTACATTCGTGGCGTGGGCCGCGGGCGCCCTGGCGGTCGTCTCCTGGGCCTCGGTATCGGCCCTGGCGCTCCTCCCGCTGCTCGTCCTCGTGGCGGGCTTCGAGGTCGTCTTCGCGGCGCATGTCGGGGTCGAGCGCATCGGCCGTTATCTGCAGACCTACTACGAAACGCCGGGCCCGAACCCGCCCCAGTGGGAGCGGCTGGCCATGGAGATCGGCCCCCAGGCCGGGGCCGGCAGCGGCATCGATCCCCTGTTCACCGCGGTGTTCGTCCTCGCCGGTCTCCTCAACCTCGTCCCGACCAGTCTGCTCAGCCTGTCCGACGGCCCCACGCTCCCTGGCGGGGTCCCACTGGAACTCGCGGTCTACGGCATGCTGCATGCCCTCTTCATCGGACGCCTCTTCCGCGCGCGGCGCTTCGCCGCCAGGCAGCGGGCCCGGGAGCTTCAGCTCTTCAAGGCGCCGGGCGCCCGCCCTTAAGGGCCCACCTGGTCCCTCGGTGCGCCGGATCCAATTGATTGGTGTCAAGAATCCACGCGCGCGGTAGTAACGACACACTTCCACGCAACTCGGCGGTCACGATTCTGCAATTGGTTCGTCACACCGGCCAAGTACCTTAGGAAAATTGGCGGCATGTGACGCCTTCTGATCCTGCAAGAAACGGTACGCCGCTTGCAAAGCTGTGAAATCGAGGTCCCCTTCGATGAGTCTCGTTCGCCTCCTGGGCTTCACGACGCTGGCCTGTGGGTGTGTGTCGGGTCGGTACCGCGAGATCGGTTCCAACCGCGAGATCACCTACATCGAGGAGAAGGGCGCATCGTGCGGTCATACGGGACATCAGCGCAACCAGCCGGTGAGCGCTGACCGTGTGGCTCACGGCTTCGCGCCGTCCGACGTCGTCCGCGCGTCCTAAGGCCACGGGCCACAGGCCCAGGGCCCCAGTCACCCACTGGGGCGCGGGTCAGAGGCCTGACTGCTGAGCTCTGTACTCTCCTAACTGTTCTGCCGAAAAGCTTTCGGTATGGCTCTGGCGCTGGTTTCAGACCGGCCCGTTCGGCCCCGGTACGAGCTGACGGTTGGTCGGTCGCGGCTGCGCTTCTACCTCGGCGACTGCATAACGGTGATGCCGGCGCTCGAGCCGCAGTCCGTGGGGGTGGTCGTCACGTCCCCGCCCTACAACATCGGCGTCCGGTATCGGTCGTATCACGACGACCTGCCCCGGACGGAGTACTTGAACTGGACGGACCGCTGGATCCGGGCGCTCGCCCGGCTCGTGTCGCCTCGGGCGTCGTTCTTCCTGAACGTGGGGGCCAAGCCGACCGATCCGTGGATTCCGCTCGAGGTGGCCCAGGTCGCCCGCCGCCATTTCCGGCTCCAGAACACGATTCACTGGGTGAAATCCATCGCGATCGATCGCGAGCTGGTGGGGTCAGCCACCGGGCTCGACCGCGACGTCGCCGTCGGGCACTACAAGCCGATCAACAGCGACCGGTTCGTGAACGATTGCCACGAATTCATCTTCCATTTCTCGCCGGCGGGACAGACGCGACTCGATCGTCGCGCCGTGGGCGTGCCCTATCAGGATCGGTCCAACATCACGCGGTGGGCGGCTGCCGGCAACGGCCTGCGCTGCCGCGGCAACACGTGGTTCATTCCGTACGAGACGATTCAGAGCCGGGACCGCGATCGACCGCACCCGGCGTCGTTCCCGACGAAGATCCCCGAACAATGTCTGCGCCTGCACGGCACGGCACGCGCGGGCACCGTGCTCGATCCGTTCCTGGGCCTGGGCGCCTCGGCGATCGCGGCGGCCCAGCTCGGCCTGGACTTCGTCGGCATCGAGATGGACGAGCGTTACCTCAAGGAAGCGGTCAAGCGGGTCAAGGCAGTCGGCGAATCCTGAAAAAGCCAGGAAGTCAGAGAGTCGAGAAGTCAGGAAGTCGAGAAGTCAGGAGTCGCACCCCGGACCTTCTGACCGTCTGACTTCCCGACCACCCGACCTGACTTTCTAGAACCGGATCCGTCCTCCGAGCTGAAGCTGCCAGCGCGACCGCAAATCTCCGCGCGTGAACGTGGAGAACGTCGAACTGTTCAGCGTGCTCAGATTGATATTCGTAATCTGGCCGGCTGCGTTGAGCGTCACCGATGCCGGAGTCACATCGTTGAAGTTCGCGTACTTGAAGACGCCCCAGCTCGAATTCAACAGGTTGAGCAGGTTCAGGATGTCGACCGTGAACTGCGCGTTGACCTTCTTCACCGGAATGTTGAAGGCGAACCGGGCGTCGAGCGTGTTCGTCCACGGCGCGCGGCAGGTGTTGCGCTCCATGATCTGCCCAAGCTGGTTCGCCGTGCACGAGTTGCTCTGGAAGTAGTTGAGCAGGTCCTGGAACGTCCCGTTGGTGAACGTCACGCCGGCCGGGGCCGTGTTCATGAGGAAGATGTTGTCGTTGAAGTTCTGGTTGTCGCCGTTGACGCTCGGGGAGTTCGCCGACCAGAGGACCGTGTATGGCCGCCCCGACTGACCGCTGTAGAACAGGGAGACGGTCGCCGAGTAGCCCTTGCCGAACGGCACGTCGTACGTCCCGGTGATGTTGATGCGATGGCCCGGGTCGTAGTCCGACGTCGTGAGCGGCGGGTTGTTTGGATCACCCGGTGTGTACACGCTGTTCCAGACCGAGATCGCCTGGTCGCGCGTGCCATCCATGACCGTCTTGGATTGGCCGTAGAGATACGCCACGTCCACGAAGACCCCGTGCGCGAACGGCCGCTTGGCCTCGAACGAGATGGTCCAGGCGCTGCCGTCGTTCGTGTTCGTGAGCAGCAGGGTATCGCTCAGGCTCGGCACCTTCCGTGTGTAGATCGGGCGCCCGTCGAGGTTCGACGTGCTGACCTGCACGTAGTTCAGATTCTGGTACTTGATGTCATTGACGGTCGATGAGTAGAGGAACTCCGCCGTGCCGTACCAACCCATCGGAAGCTGCCGGTCGTAGCCGAGGTTCATTCGGACAACCGACGGATACTTGAAGTTCGGATCGATCAAGTCGATCTCGTTGCTGGCGATGCCCGCCGTCGCGCCGGTAATCTGGCTGGGCGAGGTGTACTGGTTGTTCGGGTCCGGGATGAACGGGATCCGGTTGCCGGAGCCGGACACCGAGATGCGCGTGAAGTCGATGCCGGTGTTGCCGTACTGGTTCGAAATCCAGACGTACGGCGTCCGCCCGGCAAACAGCCCGACGCCCCCGCGAACCTGCTCGGTTCCGGCGGCGTTGCGCGCCCAGTTGAAGCCGATGCGCGGCGACCACAGCGTGTTGTTTGGCACCACGTCCGTGCGGTAGCCAAAGGCCGCCTCTGCGGCGGGGTTGGCGTGCGGCGTGTCCGGGTAGCGCACGAAATCCGCGCGAATGCCGTACGTGAGGGTCAGCCTCGGCTGGGCGTGCCACTGGTCGCCGGCGTAGAAGCCCATGTGATTCACGTGGAACTCGGCCGGCTGCAGCGGATCGGACGTGGCCGAGAAGCTGTGCGAGAAGCCCTGCGCCAGCCCCTGCTCGAACAGCTGCAGGCTGTTGAACGTGTACGTGCCGTAGAAGTCCCGGATGAACAGGTTGCGGAACTTGAAGAACTCGTTGTGCGTGCCAATCGTGAACTGGTGCGAGCCCCTGATGTGCGTGAAGTCGTCGGTCAGCTCGACGATGTCCTGGTCGAGCTGATTGGCGCCCGAGAACTGCTCGCGGCCGGCGCGCCCCTGCAGCGACGACGTGCCGTTCAGGTTTACCGTGACGTTCGGGAAATTCGTTTCGTAGCCGGGCAGGGGTACGCGCTTTTCGTTCACGCGCGTGAGCGCCAGCCGGAACTCGTTCACCCCCGAGCCCAGACGAGACGTCAGCTGACCGACGGTCGAATTCGTCGTCGAGTCGAAGCGGTAGAAGGCGTCCGGGAACACATAGAGCGTCGTGGACGGCGTCCCGATATCGCTGAAGGCATCCACGTAGTTGTGGCGAACAACCAGCTGATTCTGCGTGCCGAGGTTGAAGTCGCCGCGCACGAAGATCTTGTTGCTGTGGGTCTCCTTCGGGTACTCGTCCTTCGCGTTCGCGCCCAGATCATAGTGGTAGAGATTCTTCAGGTCGTTCAGGAACTGATCGACGAGCGCCTGGTTGCCGAAGTCCACGCCCGTGCCGCCGACCGAAAAGCCCGACGGCGTCTTCTTGCGCTCGTTGTCGAGCGTGCCGAAGTAGAACGCCTTGTTCTGGACGATCTTGCCGCCGAGGCTGAAGCCGCCCTGATAGTCGCTGAACGTCGAGATCGGCGTGTGCGTGACGCCGTCGCCCACCATGCTCTGGTTGCGACCGAAGAAGAACGCCGTCCCGTGCAGCTCGTTCGTGCCGCTCTTGGTGATCGCGTTGATGCCGCCGCCCGAAAACCCGCTCTGCCGCACGTCGTACGGCGAGACCAGCAGCTGAATTTCCTTGATCGCGTCGAGGCTGATCGGCTGCGTGGCCGCATTGCCGCCCGGCGTGCCGCCGCCGGCCGCCAGCCCGAACAGGTCGTTGTTGACCGCGCCGTCGATCTGGAAGCTGTTGAAGCGCTGGCTGCGGCCCGCCACGGCCGCCACCGGCGTGTCGTCGTTCAGGCCCATCGGATTGAAATACACGTTGGTGCGGACGATGTCCGTGATGCTGCGCGAGATCGTTGGCAGCACTTCCTTCACCTGGTTCGAGATGTGGCCCGCCACGCCCGCCTGGGTCAGGTCGATCGGCGTCGACACGGCCGTCACCTCGACCGTTTCCGAACGCGCGGCCAGTTCCAGCTCGAAGTTCGCGGCGGTGTCGCCGCCCAGCGTGACGATGACGTCCTTGAGCTCTTTGTCCTTGAACCCCGACAGCGAGGCCTTCACCGTGTAGCTGCCCGTGCGAACGTTGAGGATCACGTATCGCCCCGTCGCCTGCGTCACGGTCTGGTAGGTCGTCCCGGTATCGACGTGGGTGGCGAGCACCACCACCCCGGGCAGCGCGCCGCCCTGCTGGTCTTTGACGTCGCCGCCGATGTTGCCTGTCGTAATCGTCTGCGCGGCCGCCGGCAGCCCCAGTAGGCACGCCGCCGCCACCGCCAGACCCAGCGTAAGTCGCTGTCTCCATGCGCGTTGTTTCTTCACACGACACTCTCCACTTTCGTTGGCTGTTGAACAAAGGCTGCCGCGCTCTGCCCGCCCACACCGCGACGCGTCACTGTCGGGGAACCGCAAACTGGATGGGGGGAAGGTTGTCGGACCGCGGGATGCGTCGCTCGGCATAGCCGGCCTGGGCCGGCAGTATAGCAGTACGGTCGCGGGCAAACCCGCAGCCGCCGCGCAAACACGGCGTAACGTCCAGACGTCGCGCGGGCGGCCTTACTTCTTGCTCGGCCGCTTGAGCGTGTACTCGGTGCGGTAGTTCTCGGCGTGGACGCCCGGCCGCGTGATCTTGATCTCGATCTTCCGGACGATCTTCATCGGGTCCGGATTCGTCGAGTTGTAGCCGATCATGTAGTAGTCGCTCGTCTCGGCGTCGATCCGCTTCAGCATGCCCTTGAAGTCGTTCGTCATGCAGATGCAGAAGCCGCCGGTCTGGTCGGCGAGCGCCCGCAGCGAGTTCGTCGTCTCGAGCAGATGTTCGTGCCACTCCTCGTACGTGAGGCTCGTGCCGATGTCCTGCTGGCCGATGAGCCCGCGCGGATCGAGCGTGTAGAACGTGACGTTCGCGCGGTTCGCTTCACGGATGAGCGCGGCAAGCTCGGCCACGAGATCCGCCTCGGCAAAGACCGTGTTCTGGTTCCGCTCCGCGAACGGATCCGTGTAGTTGTTCGCGTCCTCGCTCTGCAGGACCTGCCCGCCGCTGCCGGTCTTCTGTGGGATGTTGTAGAGATCCTGCTGGTACTTGAGCCGCGAGTCCTTGTACGGATCGAAGTCGTAGCCGCTGCTGACATAGATGAACGACTTGCGGCGATTGGTGATCTTCGCCGCCTGCTTGAGGATGTCGTTCGCCGTGCTGAACGCGACGTTCGCGAGGTAGCGAATGCCCGCCGGGCCCTGCTGCGAGTCGGGCGCCTTGATGATCTCGTCAGGCGTCTGCCCGCCGCCCATCGTCTTGTGAATCGCCTCGTTGAGCCGGCGGTGCTGGTAGTCGTACTGAATGTCGCTCGCGATCGAGGAGTAGCCGCTCGAGACGATGCCGACGAGGTCGTTGTCGTGAATCAGGATGTCGCGAACCTCCTCGAGGTGGGCGCGCGTCTGCGGCGTCTGCCCCGGCTCGAGGTGCAGGTCGTCGATGAAGATGATGAAGATCCGGCCCGACGTGTCGGGCGGCGGCACGGCACGCGGCAGGATCAGGCCCTCGTTCGCCGGCGCCGCCGGAACGGCGGTCGCGGGCCCGAGCTGAGTCGTGACCCGTCCGCCAATGATGGTCTCGAACGCCGCGATCTTCTGGCGGACGCCGTCCTCGTAGACCTCGAACTCTTCGGGCCGCATGTTCGGGACGAATTGCCCCTTGGCGTCGCGCGCCAGGACGTTGGTCCAGACCGAATTAGCTGTCGCCCGAAAAACCGTTTCCTGCTGGCTCGTCGGGGTCGGCGCCTTCTCCCCCGCGGGCTTCGGGTTCTGCGTCTGGCCCGACACCAGGGTCGTCGCTCCGATCGAAAGTGCCGCGATCTTCACGATCCAGGCCGTCTTCTTCTGCACCCGCATCGTCTTCACCACCTTCAGCCATTATGCCAGAAGCCCCAGGATCCGCCTCGATGACGGCAGGCCCCGCGGTTTCCCCTGCGATCCGCTGACGGCCTTCGGCCGCGCGCCGGCCGCCGCGCCGCCCGCGGCGCCGCCGGGGCAACTCGCTGGCGATCGCGGTGCAGTCGGCGTCGAACGTCCGGGCGCCCGCCTGGATGGCGGCCTCGTCGGCCCAGTCGTCAGGATTAAGACGTGCCGCCCGTTCGGTCAGCCGGTCGCGCTCCTCCGGGGTGCGCGCACGACGCGCAATTCGCTGCAGCAACTCCGTGAGCTGGGCGCGCATTCTCGCGGCGCGCTCGGCCCCGAGCGTGCGGCCCACCAGCGTCTGGTCGTCCAGGACGACTGGCGTCGGGGCGGGCGCGCCCGCCGGCCTGGGAGCCGGTCGGCGCACGGGGGCGGGCCGGAAATCGTCATCGAAATTCGCGCGCGGTCCGGGCTCGCGCGCGAGCGCGCTCCAGTCGAAGTTCAAATCCGGGTGCGTGTGCTCGAGGGCCTCTTTCACTTCCCCCTCGAGCGCCCGGCGGCCGATGTGCAGGTTCGAGGGCGATCGAAACACGTACAGCACGCGCCCGCGCTGGGCGCCGCTCGACGCGCGATACGTATGCATCACGAGCGTGGACTCATAGCCACGCTTGTCGCGGGTCACTCGGATGAATGGCAATCGGGCGCTACCTCTTGCTTCGCGCGGGCTTCGCCGACTTGGCGGGCTTCTTCGCCGGGCGCTTGGCCGCGCTCTTCACCGGGGTCTTCTTCACCGGCCTGGCGGCGGGTTTCCGGGCGGCGCTCTTCGGCGGCGCGGCTTTCGTCGCCGCGCTCTTCACACCGGCGCCGGCCGTCGGCGGCGCCTCGTGCGACATCCGGACGAGATCAAATCCATCAGCGGTCGGCCGGTACGTCCACAGCTCGGCCACCGTCACGTTGTTGGCTTCCGCGAGTCGGCGCGCCGCGTCGTAGACCTGCACCGGCACGTACAGGTGAAACGGCACGCGCGCGCGCGAGTAATGCACCCACTCCGCCATGGCTTCCAGGTTGTTCACGGACTCGGCGCTCTCGACCTCCACCACACCCGACAGCTTCTTGCCTGTCGTCAGCACCAGATCGGGAAAGAAGTTGTTCGGCCCGACCTTGATCGACGCGACCTGCTCGTCACCCGTGTTGATCGCGACGTCGGATTTCCGCTTGTACTTGGCCTGGAGGAATCGAATGAGCCGGTCGTGTTCGAGCTGCTCCCTGACGGGGCGAACGAAGATAGGCGACACGCCGCCTCCCAAAGCAGTAGGTCGTTCGCCAGAACGGGCAAACCGCCCTGACGACAGCAACATAACAGCGACGGTATCGTAACACTTTCTCCCAGATGCCATAATCCCGAAGTGGCTCGGTTTCTCATCGTTGACGACGACCTGGCGGTGGGCGAGACGTTCGCGCGGATGCTCCGCCTGGAGGGGCACGAGGTGGCGACGGTCGAGTCTGCCCCGCTGGCCCTCGAATCGGCCCGCCAGAGCCCCCCGGACGCCCTCATCCTGGACATGCGGATGCCTGGGAGCGGAGGGCTCGACTTTCTCCGGCGGTTGCGGTCCGACGACAGCCTGCGCGCCGTGCCGGTCGGCATCGTGACCGGCGACTACTTCCTCAAGGACGAGGTGCTGGCCGAACTCGGGGCGCTCGGCGCGACTGTCCGGTACAAGCCGCTCTGGATGGCCGACCTGTCGGCCCTCGCCGCGACGCTGCTGGGCGCGTCGGGAACCTTCCTTTCGGGGAGCTGACATGGGACGGACCGTTCACATCCACGGCGTGCCGCTCGACCTTGGTGGGGGCAGACGCGGCGTCGACATGGGGCCGTCGGCCGTACGCATCGCCGGCCTGGGCGAGCGGCTCGCGGCGCTCGGCTGCACGGTGGCGGATCGCGGCGACGTCGCCACGCCGATCCCGGAGACGCAGGCCGAGCGCGATCCGAAGAAGAAGTACATCCGCGAGATCGCGCGCGTCTGCCAGAAGCTCTATCAGCAGGTGTATCAGTCGCTCGAGCAGGGCGCGCTGCCGATCGTGCTGGGCGGCGATCACTCGCTCGGCGCGGGGTCGGTCGGCGCGACCGCGGATTTCGCGGCGGCCAAGGGCGGCGAGATCGGCCTCTTGTGGGTGGACGCGCACGGGGACATGAACACGCCGGCGACGACCCTCAGCGGCAACGTGCACGGCATGCCGCTCGCGGCGCTCCTCGGCCCCGAGCCCGCCGAGCTCTCGAAGATCGGCGTCCGTTCCCCCAAGGTGCGCGCGGACAAGACGGTGCTCATCGGCGTCCGCAACCTGGACGCCGCCGAAAAGGAGCAGATCCAGCTGGCGAAGGTGCACGTCTTCACCATGAAGGACATCGATCAGCACGGCATCGCCGTCGTGATGAAGCGCGCCCTGGCGCTTGCGAGCAAGGACACCTCCGGCATCCACGTCTCGTTCGACATGGACGTGTGCGACCCCTCGATCGCGCCCGGCGTCGGCACGCCGGTCAAGGGCGGGCTGGACTATCGCGAGGCGCACATGGTGATGGAAATGACGGCCGACTCCGGCCGGCTCCTTGCGCTGGATCTGGTCGAAATCAACCCGATCCTCGACTCGCAGAACCAGACCGCCGTGTTGGGCACCGAGCTGGTGCTGTCGGCGCTGGGGATGCGGATTATCTAAATTAGTAGAAACGGATCAAGTGAGGAGTGAGAAGCCAGGAGTCTCCCACTTCCAACTTGATAGGATCCACCCGAAGGGCCGCTAGCTCAGTGGTAGAGCACCTGGCTTTTAACCAGAGGGTCGGAGGTTCGATCCCTCCGCGGCCCACCAATGAAATCGGACCTGTTTCGAGCTCGGCGATCTTCTCAAATCCCACGTGGGCACATCGTGGGCACAGGGCTCGGCGCACACTAACGTCCGCGTCTTCTTCGCCCCGCCTCGGCGGCTGCGTAAACACGAAATAGCTACCGTTCCACGTCGGTGCGGCCGGTGTACCGGCGGCTATCTGCTGCCTTCTCGATGGCAGCCTCGAGGTGCGTCAGTCTGTCCGGAGCGCCGTAGAAATCGTGAACGGTCTTCTGCAGGCCGTCGATACGGATCGTGATCCACTTCTCTGCGGAGTGGTCTATCGTGCGCGTCACATTGTTTTCCGTGATCGAGCTGTAGTCCGCGGCCATCGCGAAGAATCCACTCTCGGCAATCGCGCTTGATAAATCGCGCATGTTGCTCTGGTCGACCTGATGCTCGCGACGTCCGAGCGTCAGCACGCCGGAGCCGCCCTGGTAGACCACTGTTCCATCGGCCCACATCGCGATTGAATAGCTCGGGCACTGAATGAGTGAACGAGGTTCATCGAAGAAACCGCAGTGGTTGACATGAACCACGAGAACGAACGGCTCGCGGACCTCGCTCGACTCGGTGAACGCCCGCCATGCTGGCACGCGGAATGAAATCTGTCGGTAATCAGGGTTGAACAATCCGGTGACGTATCCGAGTTCCTCGTCGTAGCTGGGCGAAGAGGCGGGCGCCTTGGTGATGCGTTCGGCGACCAGGTCGAAGAGCGCTTCGATCGTGGTCCGGCCTTGGAACATAGGCGCCATCGAGCCTGTCAGCGGATTAATCGTCGTGCTCGATCCTCCGATGACTCTGAAACTCGAGAACCGCCGATCCCAGGGCGTCTCGGCCACAGGAATGTCCAGGACGAACTCGTAGTTCGTTGGTTTCTTCGCGCTCCAGCGGGCGCGGGCTTCGGCCAGATCGCGTTCGAGAGTCGCTCGGTCTGGGCGCGTTTGTGTCAGTGGCTCGACCGGCGTGGTGGCCGCGACACTCAGCATGATGGCTATGACCGCACGGCCGCCGGGATGGACCTTCATCGCGATCAGCTTGCCGAAATCCTACATCGATTTGAGCGCGCTGCTCGCCGAGAGTCCGCCATCGCAACTGCCCTTCCGCGCGGCGCGCAGGCGGCGTCAAGGGCGGCCATGCCGCCGAGCGCAGCGAGGGCACCCTTGACGCGGCCGAGCACCGTGCCTCAATGGAAGGGCGATGGCCGGATTCCAAGGCCCCCGCCGTCGCGTCCCACACTATGAGGCCGTCCGCCCTCACACTCGCTGCGGTCGCATCTCCACCAATGGCAGCTTCTCACGCAGGCCGGGAGGCGCGCGAAGGCGTTTCGAAGAAACGCCAAAGTGCGCCTCCCGGCCTGCATCCAGGGCGCGCTCCGTCGCCGCGAGACGCGCTGCGGCCCTAGACGACGAGTCGTTAGCAGCAGGGCCCAGATTCCGACGGCGGTTTTTTGCTCGGTCGTCAATTGGCTTTGCCTAGATCCACGTCGACGACCGAGCGATCGCGCGGTCGGCAAGAGGCCCCCAACATGAGCGAGCGCACCAACTGCTCATCTCAAGACGTGTGCGCTTCCTGAACCACGCGAATCCGCCCTCTCCGTTGGCCGCGGGGATTTGTTCGAAGGACGATTTCCACGTCCTGTCCGAGCCGCGTAAGGAGACGCATGAGGCGTTCGCTCGAGAAACTGGTGAGCCGCCCGTTTAGCAGCGCGGAGACCTTCGGCTGGTCGATGGCCATCAGCGCAGCCGCATCCGCCTGAGTCAGACGCTTTAGGCGCACAACCTCTCGAATCCGACTCGCGAGCTGCGCCTTCGCGAGTTCCTCCTCAGGGTGAGGCACCCCGATGTCTGCGAACACGTTGCCGGAGCTCGCGGTCACTTTGATTGACGATTTCTTAGCCACTGATCGTAGTCCTCTTTGGCGCGACCAAGCCGCGCTTCCACCAGCCTCAATTCAGCCTTCGGCGTCGCGATGCCTCGTCGCGACTTCTTCTGAAACGCGTGCAGGACGTAAACAACCTCTGCAAACCGCACCGTGTAGACCGTCCGAAACGCGTCCCCGTCGAAGTCGACCACGACCTCGAGCACGCCGGCGCCGCCAAAGCCCTTGAGCGGCTTCGCTGCCGGCGACTTGAGGCCAACCTGGGCGTCCCAGAGCGCGCCTCCGACGCGGAGCTTGACCTCCGTCGGAAAGGCGCTCAGATCACGCTTGCTCTCGCCGATCCATCGAACCGGTTTCGGCGCGACGTCAGGTCCGGCAATCGGAGGGAGCTTCTTCATGATATGCCACTACAGGCATACTGGCAAGCTGGCTCGACGCGCTCGATCGACGCGCAAGTCGCGGGCGCGTGAGATACCAGACCGATTCAATCACTCCGGTACGGGAGAACGTCCGTTTTGAGAATCCGTTCCTGATCTGCGGCCGACCGCTTTCGTTTCCGCGCGCGCCCGCGATGGAAATCACTCTTCGCGCAACAGTGTCACTGGGTTGGCCAGCGCCGCCGACCGCGCCGGCGGCCAGGACGCCGCCGCGATGCTCGCGGCTAGTACGCCCGCGACGATGCCCCAGCTGAGCGGGTCCGCGATCGTCACCTCATAGAACAGAGCCGCTAAAAACCGTGAGATGAATACGGCAGCGATCGTTCCCGCGCTGATGCCGGTCACGATGACGGTCAGTCCGTCCTGCCATACCAAGCTACGTACAGCCGACGGCGACGCGCCGAGCGCCGACCGGATTCCGAACTCGCGCCGCCGGCGCGCGACTGAGAAGCTCAACAGACTGAACAATCCTGACGCG
>DATIWF010000053.1:0-7893 GCA_035519535.1 Vicinamibacterales bacterium
TCGGGGACGAAGATGTGCGCGAAATCGTAGCCCGTCGTCCCGCAGTAGATCGCGCGCAGCTTCAGCACGACCTCCCACATCGACGACGCGCTGGCGGCGATGGGGCCGGCGATGAGCGTGGCCGGGAGCGATCGCAGATCGCGCTCGGTGACGCGATGCGTCTCGAGCGCCAGCGACGGGTCGCCGAGCGCGCGCGCGCCCAGCGGATCGATCCGCGCGGCGAGATGGCCGTACCGGCGGATTGACTGAGCGAGATTGACGGCGCCGACGAGGACCGAAATCGGGGTTCCCGCGAGGTTCCCCGGGGCTCCCTGAGGGGCTGCCTCGCCGACGCCGGAGGCGAAGGCGGGGGACCACGTCTCGAAGAACGCGCGCGTCGCCGCGTCGACCGACTGCGGATCACGCTGGAAGCGCTCGTACAGCTCCTCGACGTACGCCGCGTTGACGCCCTGAAACTCCTGCCGATCGGAAGACATATCGCCGGGGCCCGAACGATCCCCCCGAATCTTCGATAATAACACCCGATGCGACGACGGCCGTGTTACAGCATCGCGCTCGCGACGGTGTGCGCCGGCCTGATGGCCTCTTCAGGAGCCGCGCGCGGCGCCGATGAGATCGAGCTGCGCCTTCACAGCGCCGCGCTCGGCCGCGACCTGCCGTACATCGTCGTCCGTCCGGCGCCGGAGCGCGGGCGCGGGCCGTTTCCCGTGCTCTACCTGCTGCACGGCTACGACGGCGACTACACCAACTGGACGCGCAAGACGCGCCTCCTCGATCTCGTGCGCTCCCTCGATCTCGTCGTCGTCACGCCGGACGGCGCGAACTCGTGGTACGTGAATGCCGCGAACGGCGAGCGCTGGGAGGAGTACATCGCGACCGACCTCGTGGCCGAGATCGAGGCGCACCAGCCGGTGATCGCCCGGCGGCGTGGACGGGCCATCGCGGGCCTGTCCATGGGCGGGTACGGCGCCGTGCGGATCGCGCTCGCGCACCCCGACCGCTACGCCATCGCGGCCAGTGTCAGCGGCGCGTTCGACATCACCGGCGAGGATTCCGTGTTCAGCCGCAAGAACAGCCCCGACGTGCTGGCGGTCTTCGGCGCGCCCGGCAGCCAGGTCCGGCGCGCGAACGATCTCTTCACCGTGGTGTCCGCGGCGAATGCGGCCGGCGCGCCGTACCTCTGGCTCGCGTGCGGCTCGAGCGATCCCTGGCTGCCCGTGAATCGGCGGCTCGACGCAGCTATGACGTCGCGGGGGTTGGCGCACGAATTCCACGAGCGCCCGGGCGGCCATGCGTGGGACTACTGGGATCGCGAGCTGCCGGAGATCCTGGCGATGCTTCAGGCGCGCGGATTCGTGCGATGAACGCCGACCGAGAGCCATGCCCGTCGTGCGGCGCGCGACTCGGCGGCCGCGCTGGCTGCCAGGCCGTGTTCGACGTGCTCACCGCCATGTCCTGGACGAATCCGGTTCGTGGCCGCGTCCACAAGATGGTCGTCGACGCGTACGCCATGCAGCATCCTGAAGAGTACGGGCGCTCGGCGAAGTCGTACATCCGCCATCTGAGCGCACTCGGCTGCCTGATCGAGCATCCCGGCGATCACAGACTTTACTGGGCGACGCCGAGCGAAAGCGGACCGCCGATCCCGCCGAAGCCCGCGCTCCTCTCGAAGCGCGGTGAGATCACCATCGCCGACGTGCGCGAGGTCGCCGATGACGAATTGTTCCAGCGCGCCGTCGAGCATTGGGCCGCCAGCGTGTGGGCGGCGTACGCACCGCAGCACGACCTGGCGAAGGGCTTTCTGGCTGCGCTGCGACGGGTCAGCAAGTTGTGACCGCGTCGCTCAGGTCGTCTGCGAGCGTCTCACTCCGAGCGAAGCGCCGCGACTGGATTCACGAGCGTCGCTCGTCTGGCGGGCAGCCACGCCGCCGCAAGCGCCGCCACGACGAACGCGGCTGGAATCGCCGTGAAGGTGATCGGATCGAACGGGGCAAGGTCCACGAAGATGCTCGCGAGCAGACGCCCCACGCCGAGCCCGGCCAGCCAGCCGAGGCCGACGCCAGCGAGCGTCATGACCAGCCCTTCGCCGAGGATCATTCGAATCACGGTGCCGGGGGCCGCGCCGATGGCCAGGCGAATGCCGATTTCGCGCGTGCGGCGGGACACGGTGTGGCTCAGGACGCCGTAGATGCCGACGAGAGCGACGACCACGGCGAGCACGCCAAAGGTCCCGAACAGCGTGGCCGACAGGCGCAGCGCCCAGTACTCGAGCGACGACCCGATGTGCGCGGCGTAGGTCCGCGCGCTGAAGATCGGCAGCGTCGGCGCGGCGGCCTTGATCGTCTGCCGCACGGCGTCGGGCAGGCCGGCCTGCGGCGCGTGCGGGCGCACGTGAAAGTACGCGTTTCCCATGGCGCCCTGGGCGAACGGCACGTACACGGCGCCGGGAAGCTCGCGTTCGAACAACTGGCGCCGGGTGGATGCCACGATGCCCACGACCTCGTAGCTCGTCGCGGGCTGACTCGGGCTGCGCTCGCGTGTCTCGAACTCGATGCGCTGGCCGATGGCGCCGCCCTCTGGCCACAGCCGGCGCGCGAGCGCTTCGTCGAGAACGACGACTTTCGGCGCGCTCGTGCCGAACGACTCCACGTCGGTGAACGTGCGGCCGTCGAGGATCGCGACGCCCATCGCCTTGAAATACTGGCCGCTCACGGCGTTCCACGGCGCGTCGAATGCCCGGCCGCGCTCCGCCGTCTGCGGCTTCTCGCCTGGAGGCACTTCGATGCCGGCGCGGCGCACCGACTGCCCGATGTTCACCATGCCGAGCGGCACGAGCGCGCCGACGCCGGCCGCGTCCACGCCCGGCAGCGCGCGCAGACGGCGCTCGATCTCGGCGTAGAGATCGACCGACTGCGCCGTGGTGTAGCCGGCCAATCCGCTGTCGACTTCGGCGAGCACGGTGTCGTCGGCGCGGAACCCGAAATCGACCGAGACGGCCCCTTGCGCCATGCGCACGAAGAGGCCGGCCGCGATCAGGAGCGCCACCGACAGCGAGACCTGCGCGACCACGAGCGGGTTGCGAGGCAGGAAGCGCCGGCGGCGCTCGCGCGCGTCCTCGCCGGGCTGCGGCTTGAGGTCGGTCAGCACGTCCACGCGGGAATGGCGCAGCGCCGGCCCCAGCGCGGACCAGACGGTCGCGAGCACGCAGAAGACGAGCGTGGCCAGGACGAGCGCGGGCGAGGACGCGCCGTCGAGCACGATCGTGATCGGCAGTGCCGTGGTGAGCGCGGTCACGAGCGCCCCGACCGCATAGAGCGCGAGCACCACGCCGCCGGCGCCGCCCGCCAGCGACAGCATGAAGCCCTCGACCAGCAGCTGCCGAATGATGCGCCCGCGGCCGCCGCCGATCGCGAGGCGAATCGCGAACTCCCGGCGCCGCGCGCGGCCGCGCGCCATCAGCATCGATGCCAGATTGAGGCTCACCGTCAGCAGCACCGCACCCGTGAGCCCGAGCAGGACCGCACCCACCACCCGGAGCGCGCTCTCGTCGCTGGGCGACGTGCTCGTGCCGATGCGGGGCAGCGGCGCCAGCGTGATCCTGGCGTCCTTGTAGTGAGCCGGGAACGCCTGCTCGAGGCGCCGGCCGATCGCCTGCAGGCGATCCGACGCCGCTTCACGCGTCACGCCGTCCGCAAGGCGCGCCACCAGAAAGAGGTTGAACGCGTCGGGACGCTCGAGCGTGCGTTGCGCCTGACCTTCAAAATCGTTCGAGAGCGTCGTGAACACGCCGAGCGGGAAGAACAGCTCCGGTCCAAACACGGACATCGTGCCCGTGAACCCGCGCGCCGTAATGCCGATGACGGTGTACGGCCGTTCGTTGACGCGGATCGTGGAGCCGACCAGCGTCGGATCGAGTCCCCGGCGCTGCCAGTAGGCGTAGGTGGCGACGACCACCGGAATGTCCCGGCCCGGTCGGTCTTCTTCCTCGCTGAAGCCGCGCCCCTGCACCATTGGCGCGCCGAGCACGTCGAAGTAGTTGCGGCTGACCAGCGCCGCGAACGCCCGCCGCGCGTCGCCGCCGCGGTCGCTCACGCCCACGAGCGTCGGATTGTGTGCCAGCACGCCCGCAAAGAGGTCGCGCTCGGCCGCCAGCTCCCGGTACGCCGCGTACGAAAACGCCCGGTACGAGTCGGGCTGCGAGGACTGGCTCGAGTAGAGCTGCATCAGCCGGTCGGGCGCCGGGTACGGCCGGCCAATGAACGCGATCGCATAGATGACGCTGAACATCGCGGCGTTGAGGCCGATGCCCAGCGCGAGCACGACGACCGACGCCAGGCTGAACCCCGGCGCCTTCGTCAGCTGGCGGAAGGAGAACTTGATGTCACTCAGCACGCGCAGAGATTAGACGGACGCCAGATGGTCGGGAGTTCCACTGGAAGATGGCCAGGGCTCTCGACCGATCGTCAGTCCGCGCGCAGCGTCTTGACGGGGTCGATCCGCATCGCGCGCGCCGCGGGGCTCCACACGGCCAGGACCGACACCATCATGATGAGCGCCGTCACGCCGCCGAACGTCGCCGGATCGTACGGCGAGACGCCGTAGAGCACCGACGCCGACGCCTGCGCGAGCAGCACCGCGAGCACGAGGCCCGCGAAGATGCCGAACCCGGTCACCCGCAGCCCCTCGACGAGCACCATGCGCCGGATCGTGCCGGGCGCGGCGCCGAGCGCCAGCCGGACGCCGATTTCGCGCTGTCGCTGTCCGATGGAATACGAAATCACGCCGTAGAGCCCCGCGGCGGCGAGCACGAGCGCCAGCAGCGCGAAGCCGACGAACATGCCGTTCACGATCCAGTTGTCGCCCGTGTTCTCCTCGACCAGATCCGCCATCGTCTTCGGCGTGGAAATCGCGACGTCCGCGTCGACGCGGCGCATGGCGGCGCGCGCGTCGGCCGACCGCTGCGCCGGCGCGTCCGACCGCACGAGCACGACCATCGCCTCCGTCGGCCACTGGTCGAACGGCACGAACACCTGCGGGCTCGTGCGCGTGACCTGTGCGTCGCGCGTGTTCGAGACAACCCCGACGATCTTCACCGGCCGTTCGACGGCGCCGCGGCCGCTCAACCGGACCGTGCGGCCGATCGCGGCAGCCACGCCGCCCAGATGCTCCTCCGCCGCCATCTGATTCACGACGGCGACCGGCTCGGACCCGGCGAGATCCGACGGCTCGATCAGCCGCCCCGCGAGCAGCCGGATGTCGATCGTCCTGAAGAAGTCCGGCGTCGCCGCAAACCACGTCGTCCACGGCTGCTTCTCCTTCGTCGGCGAGTCGTGCACCGTCCCCGACATCGTCTCGACGACGTCGGCGTCGAAGACGGGGAGGTGGCTGACCACGGCCGCCGACGAGGCGCCCGGGAGCGCGCCGAGCTCGCGCGTCACGTCACGCACGAACCGCGCGCGGGCCGGGTCGTCCGGATACTTGCTGGCCGGCGGCTCGACCCGGAAGGTCAGCTCGTGGCGTAAATCGAAGCCGATGTCCGCGTGCTGGTAGTTCATGACGGTCCGCAGCACGAGCCCGGAGAGCACCAGCAGCGACAGCGCGAGCGCGACCTGCGCCGCGACGAGTACGTTCCGGCGGCGGCTCGCCCTGCGGCCGCCGCTCGATCGGCTGTCGCGCAGCGTCTCCGCGGTCGCGCCGCGGCCCGCGCCGAGCGCCGGCCCCAGGCTGAAGAGCAGCGGCGTCACGACCGAGAGCAGCGCCGTGAAGATCAGCACGTTGCTGTCGATCGCGATCTGCTGAAGGAGCGCGTCGTGCGCGGTCGCGTTGATCAGCCGCAGGCCCGCGTGCGCCACGCCGAGCCCCGCCGCGCCGCCGATGACGCCGAGCAGCAGGCTCTCCGTCAGGAGCGGCCGCACGAGCTGCATCCGCGACGCGCCGAGCGCCTGGCGCACCGCGAAATCATGGCGATGGCGGACGACGCGCGCGAGCACGAGGTTGGCGAGATTCGCGCACGCGATGAGCAGCACGAACGCGACGACGACCGCCAGCAGCCCGAGGAGGACCCACGTGTCCGGCCCCGTCATCGCGGTGTGCGTGGAGACGACGCGCGGCGTGAGGTTGAGGTTCGTGTCCGGATGCTCCCGCGCCTGCGCCGCCGCGAGCGCCTTGATCTCGGCATCGGCGGCCGCGAGCGTCGCGCCCGGCGCCAGACGGCCGACCACGCGCACCGTCCGCTGGTTGCGCGGTGCGGCCGCATCGAGCGGCAGCGGCACCCAGAGATTGACGCTCGCGTAGCCGTAGACCTCGAGCTCCGGCGACATCGCGCCGACGATCGTCACGGGCTGACCGTCGAGGAAAATCGTCCGCCCGAAGACGTCCTGCCGGCCCTGAAACGTCTTCTGCCAGTACGAGTAGCTCAGGACGCCGACCAGCGGCCGGCCCGGCTCGTCGTCGCCCGCCTGGAAGAGCCGTCCCGCCTGCGGACGCAGACCGTAGAGGTCGCACAGATTCGCGGTGACGCGCGCGACTTCGACGTGCTCGGCGTCGCGGCCTTCGCCGACGCCCGTGACCGTGCCGCCGCGCAACTCGCGCCCGCCGAGCGCGGTGAACGTCTTCGTCGCCGCGCGCCATTCGAGGAAGTCCGCCATCGAGGCGTTCCCGCGGATGTCGCCCGTCGCCGGGTTGTCCTCCCAGATCCACCCGAGCGTGGACGGATCCTTCAGCGGCAGGCCGCGGATGATGAGCGGGTTCGCGATGCTGAAGAGCAGTGTGTTGGCCCCAATCGCGAGCGCGAGCGTCACAATCGCAATCAGGCTGTAGCCGGGTGATCGCCACGCCGTCCGCAAGCCGAGCTTCACATCGCGCCAGAAGTTCCCCATTTTGATTCCCCCACGTCCTGCCACGGCATCCGATGGCGTGCCGCGCGGCCTGAGCGACCGCGCGTGCCAGACGAGCCCGATCGTCTGAATCCAGTAGCGCCGCCAGGCCGCAAACCGCCCGCGGGCGATCGCACGCGCGGCATACTGCTCATCGAGATCGCCGAGCAGGAACTCGCGGTGCGGATCGGGCACGAACGCGCGAACGACCAGTCCGGCCAGGCGCGGCGTCCGCATCACAGCCTCAAGTCGGCCTCGAGGCCGTCGGTCATGTTGCGCAGCGAGGCGAGCGAGTGCTTCAGGGCGCGCTGGCCTGCCCCCAGCAACTTGTAGTGTTTCTTGCGGCGGCCGCCGCGCTCTGGCGTCGGATCGCCCACGCGGCTCGCGACGAGCCCCTTGTCCTCGAGCCGCTCGAGCGTCTTGTAGACGGCGCCGAGCGACACCTCGCGGCTCGTCCGCCCGGCGATGTCGTCGCAGATCGACACGCCATACGCGTCGGCGCCGAGTCGCAGGAGCGCCAGGAGGACCAGTTGTTCGAACTCGCCGAGCACCAGCTCCGCCATGCTGGATTTGTTAGACGATGTCAGGGAAACAGGGGTTCCCCACGGGGTTCCCCGGGGTTCCGGAAGGTGCCTCGACTCCTACTGCCCCGGCTCCGTCATCTTCTTCGGATCCACCCACAGGTCGAATTGCTCCGGCGTGACGAGGCCGAGCGACACGGCCGCCTGCTTCAGCGTCGTGCCCTCCTTGTGCGCCTTCTTCGCGATCTTCGCGGCGTTGTCGTAGCCGATGTACGGGTTGAGCGCCGTCACGAGCATCAGGCTCCGCTGGAGGTTGTCGGTGATGCGCGCGAGGTTCGGCTCGATGCCCGACGCGCAGAAGCGCTCGAAGTTCGTCGATGCGTCGGCGAGCAGGCGGATGCTCTGCAGCACGTTGTGGATGATGAGGGGCTTGAAGACGTTGAGCTCGAAGTTGCCCGACGCGCCCCCGATCCCGACGGCCACGTCGTTGCCCATGA
>DATIWF010000054.1:0-21028 GCA_035519535.1 Vicinamibacterales bacterium
CTGGCAGGATTTCGCGTCGTATCGCGAGAAGTCGCCGCTTCCGCGCCCGGCGGCTCGCGAAACGGCTCCATCGGAATCGGCGCGTACTCGACGTCGAGGATTTCGAGGGGCTCCGTCTTCTTCGGCGCGCGCAGGACGACGCTTCTGGATTCTTGATGACGTCTCGCCGCTTTGGCAGATCCGCGCGGTGAAGGCGGATACCGCGCCGGTGCATTTCTTTGCGCCGTCGCCCGCGTCGCGGATGCGCTGGGACATCACGCAGGACACGCCGCTGCCGCCCGAAATGAAGATCGGCGACTCCGTGCCGGCCAACGCGTGCGGGCCGGCGAGAGGCACGGTCCGGTAATCGCGGGCCGCCCGGGCGTGCTGCCAAAGTGCAGTTCTCGTTCACCGATTCGTCATCCGCTCCAGCGGCTCGGGATACCGAGCGCCCTGGATCGCGACCTTCGACGCGGCGCCTTCGATCTCGAGGAGATCGTCCGGCGTCAGCTCGAGCCGCGCGGCGTCAATGTTTTCCTCAAGACGGTGGAGCTTAGTTGTGCCCGGGATGGGCACGATCCAGGGTCTCTGCGCGAGCAGCCACGCCAGCGCCACTTGGGCCGGTGTCGCCCCCTTGCGCTGCGCGATCGGCTGAAGGACGTCCACCAGCGCACGGTTGGCTCGTCGATTGTCGGCAGTGAACCGCGGCACGACACTACGGAAGTCGGCGCCATCGAACGTCGTCGTGTCGTCGATCGCGCCGGTGAGAAACCCTTTGCCGAGCGGGCTGAACGGCACGAAGCCGATGCCAAGCTCCTGGAGCGTTGGCAGGATCTCTTTCTCCGGCTCGCGATACCAGAGCGAGTATTCGCTCTGCACGGCTGCGAGCGGCTGCACCGCATGCGCGCGTCGAATCGTCGTCGCCGCGGCCTCAGAGAGCCCGAAGTGCTTGACCTTACCGGCACGGATCAGGTCCTTGACCGCGCCGGCGACATCCTCGATCGGCACGTCAGGATCCACACGGTGCTGATAGCAGAGATCGATCGCATCGACGCGCAGCCGAGCGAGCGAACCGTCGACGGCGCGCTTGATGTGTTCGGGCCGGCTGTCGAGGCGACTCCAGCGCGTCTCGCCAGGCGCGCCCGGCGCCCAACCGAACTTCGTCGCGATGACCACCTGGCCGCGGAATGGCGCCAGCGCCTCGCCCACGAGCTCCTCGTTGGCCAGCGGACCGTACGCTTCGGCCGTGTCGAAGAAGGTCACGCCCCGATCGACGGCAGCCCTGAGCAGGGTCAGCATCTCCTTCCGATCGGGAATGGGATAGTACGAGAAGCTCATCCCCATGCATCCCAGTCCGAGCGCCGAGACGACGGGGCCGGTGTTTCCAAGTCTGCGAGTCTTCATGAGTCGTGCCCTCCTATGGGCGCAAGAGCGTTTTGATGGCACGCCGCTCGTCCATCGCACGGTAGCCTTCAGCTGCCTGGTCGAGCGGCAATGTGAGGTCGAAGACCTTCCCCGGATTGATCATTCCCTTCCAGACGAGCTCGATGAGGTCGGGCAGGAAGCGACGCACGGGTGCGGGCCCGCCGTGCAGGTGCACGTGGGCGAAGAAGAGTGACTGGCCGTCGAGCTGGACGCCATGAGGCACGCCGACACAGCCGACGTACCCGCCCGGACGCGTTGCGGAAATCGCCTGCAGCATTGACTCCTGGGTGCCGACGCATTCGAGCACGGAATCAGCCCCCACGCCATTGGTCAGGTCCTTGATCCGTGCCACGCCGTCATCGCCGCGCTCCGTGACGACGTCCGTGGCGCCAAACTCGCGGGCCAGGCGCTGGCGGGGCTCGTGGCGACTCATCGCGATGACGCGCCCGGCGCCCAGCTGTCTGGCGGCAAGGACGCCAAGAAGGCCCACCGCGCCGTCGCCCACGACCACGACCGTCACTCCTGGCCTGACGTTGGCCGCGACCGCCGCAAACCATCCAGTGCCCATCACGTCGGACAGCGTCAGCAGACTCGGAACCATGTCCGGTGTCGGTACGTCCGGTGTCGCCACCAGCGTGCCGTCGGCAAGAGGCACGCGCAGGATTGGTGCCTGCGCGCCGCCCACGAGGACCTTGTGGGCGCATGACGTCTGATAGCCGGCGCGACAATGCGGGCAGCTGTTGTCGGACGCGAAGAAGGATCCGATCACGAACTGACCCGGCGTGACTGACCGGACCGCTCGGCCGACTTCCTCGACGATGCCGCAGTATTCGTGACCCATCGGCGTCGGCCCCGCGATGGGGCTCACCCCGCGATACGGCCACAGGTCGGATCCGCAAATGCACGTCGCCGACAGGCGGATGATGGCATCGGTCGGCTCGACGATCGTCGGCGCGGGACGATCTTCGACACGCACGTCGCGCGGTCCGTAGAGCACGGCTCCCGTCATGACCCGCCTCCTTCGGAAATGAGACCGGCCCTTCCTGCGCGTGTGTGCTCCATCGGTGTCTCCTCGACAGATCCACGGTACGACCTGACCGGCCGCCTGGGTAGACTGATAAGTGCACTAGGGCCGATGAGCAGGAGTCATAAATGATTCGCGACGAGCTCAACGTTCTGTCAGCGTTCCTGGCCGTCGCCGAGGATCGGAGCTTCACCCGGGCCGCCAAGCGGCTCGGCGTGACGCAGTCGGCGCTCAGCCATGCCATCAAAGGGCTCGAAGAGCAGATTGGGATACGACTGCTGGCGCGGACGACGCGCAGCGTCGCGCCGACCGACGCCGGCGAGGAACTGATCGCGCACGTGAGGCCGGCCCTCGGCGACATCCGGGGCGCACTCAACCGGGTTCGAGGGCTCCGCGGCAAACCGGCTGGCCGTGTTCGAGTGGTCGCCTCACGCTCGGCGGCCATCGGCGTGCTTGGTCCGAAACTGGGCCAGTTCGCGCGCGACTATCCGGACATCGTCCTCGACATCACGACCGACAACAGTCGGGTGGACCTGGTCGCCGGGGGATTCGATGCGGGCATTCAGTTCGGCGAGTTCATTCAGCAGGACATGGTGGCGGTCCGCGTGTCGCCGGACCATCGACCGGCGATCGTCGGCGCCCCGGCCTATTTCGAAGGGCATCCGAAGCCGAAGTCCCCACGCGATCTGCTGGATCATCGCTGCCTCAACTTTCGCCACGGATCGGCCGGGGTCTATCGCTGGGAGTTCGACAAGGGCAAGCGGTCGGTGACCGTGGCGGTCAACGGCCCCTTGATCGTGGATGACGTGGACTTGTTGCTTTGCGCCGCGCTCGGTGGGGCGGGTCTGGCATTTCTCTCAGAACAGCACGCCGCGCCACACGTCGCGAGCGGCGCGCTCGTGCGCGTGCTGGAGGCCTGGTGTCCGCCGTTTCCCGGCTATTTTCTGTACTACCCGAGCCGAGAGCAGCAGCCGGCCGCGCTCACGGCGTTGATCGAGGCGCTGCGTCTGTAGTGCTGTCATCGCGTGCCAGCCGGCGTCTCTGCTGCGGCGGCCCGCCCGCGCCGATACGTCGATCGGACCCGGTGGTGTTGCCGGGTTCAAAACTGTATGCAGCTTCGCGTTGCGCGTCTGTGTCTCGATTGCGAAGAGCTGTTTGTCGGCGATCAGTGTCCCGTCTGCGCGTCGGAGCGCTACGCGTTCCTTTCCGCCTGGCTGCCCTCGGAGGAGCGCCGCCGCTGGCGACGGCCGGGTCCACGATCGAGAACCGACACACCCGGCGCGCTCGGCGTCGTGAGGCGCTGGTTCAATCGATGGCTCGGCGGCGAAGAATCGATGTCGACCACCGGCACGCTCAGAACCCGCGCGAGCGATCACGTGCCGAACCTCAACATCGCCGTGCCGCGTGATGAGCCGCAAAAGCCCGCCGCGCGCGTTCACGAGCCCGCGGAGCTGTCACCGCCACGGCCCTGACTCGTCCGCGCACCTGCCGATCGTCAGCGTCATCCCGGGCACGACCAGGGCAGCCTTCGCCCGGCCGTTCTGGCGGCGCCCAGCCGCGCTATCATGAGCCGCCGTGCCGAGACTCGTCGTCGGAGCCTGGCTCGCGATGGCGGCCCTGTCGTCCGCCGCGCCGCAGTGGACGTACGCGTCGAGCGACCATTTCGAGGTCTATACCACCGGCGGCGACCGCCGCGCGCGCGAGGCGCTCGTCTCGTTCGAGCGCGTGCACGCCTTCTTCACGGATTACATGGGGCTGTCTTCCGCCCCGGGGCGGCCGACGCGGCTGATCGTGTTCTCCAGCGAAAACGAGTTCAAGCCGTATCGCGCCAACGCGGTCGCGCGCGCCTACTACCAACCCGGTCCTGACCGCGACTACATCGTGATGTCCTCATACGACGACGAGTCCCAGCGCGTCGTCGTGCACGAGTACGTGCACCTGATCATTCGTCACTCGAGTCTGGACTATCCCGTGTGGCTCAACGAAGGCATGGCGGAGTTCTTCTCGACGATCGCGCCGCAGGGATCGAAGATGGCCGTCGGCCGGGTGCCGCTGGACCGCCTGCAGTACCTCAATACGGAGGCGCGCCTGATTCCGCTTGCGCGCCTCCTCGCCGTCGAGCACGGCGACCCGGAGTACAACACCACCGCGCACGCCGGCACGTTCTACTCCGAGAGCTGGGCGCTCGTGCACATGCTGATGACCGACGCGCGGTACCGGCCCAACGTCCACACGTTCATGGAGGCCGTCGGCCGCGGCGATGACGCGCGCGCGGCGCTGCCGGCCGCGTTCGGCAAGCCGCTCGCGGCCGTGCAGAGCGATCTCGAGGGCTACATCCGCAAACAAACCTACACGTACTTCACGACGCCATACAAAGAGCCCACGATCAGCGATAAAGCGCCGGTGAGGCCGGCCGACGGTTTCGAGGCCGGCCTCGTCACCGCCAACCTGCTTGCGGCCAACTCGGCGAAGGCCGCCGAGGCGCGCGCGGCGTTCGACGAACTGTCCCGGCTGAAGCCGCAGGACGTGGGGTTGCTCGAGGCGCGCGCGAACTTCGAGCTGCGGGCCGGCAATACGGATGCGGCACGGGCGCTCTTCGAGCAGGCCATCGCCCTCGGCAGCACGAGCCCCGCCGCGTATCTCGACTACGCGACGAGGTTCGGGCTGCCGCTCGAGACCGCCGAGCCGCTCCTTCGCCAAGCCATCGCCCTCGATCCCGCCGATCTCAGCGTGCGCCTGTTTCTCGCCGACGTGCAGGTGCGTGAGAGACACGGCGCCGACGCACTGGCGACGCTTGCATCCGTCAAGCACGTCGGCCCGGACGACGCGTTCAGGCTGCTGGAGCTGCTCGCCAACGCCCACGTCCTGGAACGGCACTGGCCGGAAGCCAGCGCCGCCGCGCGTCAGGCCATGGATCACGCGCGCACGCCAGACGAGAAGCAGTACGCCGCCAGGCTCGCGCAGTCGATCGCCGACTACACCGCTCGTGTGGCCGAGTCGGAGGCGCTGCGCTCGGGCGCGGCCGCACCAGCCAGCACGTCCGGCGCCGGCGCGAGCGCCACGGATGTGCCGCAGTCGCCGGCCAGCCACGACAGCGCGGGCGCAGTCGCCATGCCGCCGCTGACGGCCGTCGGCCGACTGAAGAACGTGATCTGCGGCGCGACGCCGATTCTCGAGGTGGTCGCCGACGGCAGCACGCTGCGTCTCGTGATCGACGATCCACTGAAGATTCGTGTACTCGGCACGGGGCAGGTCCAGACCGAGCTGAAGTGCGGAGCGCAGGACATGGCGGTCCGGGTCGGCTACGAGCCGATGGCCGATCGCGCGCGCAACACGGTCGGCAGTGTCCGGCTGCTGGATTTCAGCGTGAAGTGACTGACCGGGGCGCTGCTTCCGCGCCCGGCGGCTCGCGAAACGGCTCCATCGGAATCGGCGCGTACTCGACGTCGAGGATTTCGAGGGGCTCCGTCCTCTTCGGCGCGCGCAGGACGACGCGATCGCCCGGGCTCGACTTCATCAACGCGCGCGCGAGCGGCGACATCCAGCTGATGTAGCGGCGGTTCAGGTCGACTTCGTCGATGCCGACGATGCTGACGACCTGGGTCTGGCCGGCGCCGTCCTTGTACGTCACGGTCGCCCCGAAGAAGACGCGCGCGGCCGCCGATCCCGACCGGGGCGCGGCCGGATCGATGACCTCGGCCGCGTCGATGCGCTTCGTCAGAAAGCGAATCCGCGAATCGATCTGGCGCAGCCGCCGCTTGCCGTAGAGATAGTCGGCGTTTTCGCTGCGGTCGCCGTTGGCGGCCGCCCAGGCGACGACCTGCGTGACGGCGGGCCGCTCGCGGCTCATGAGGAAGCGGTGTTCATCCTTGAGGCGCTGCAGCCCCGCGGGCGTGATGTAGTTCTTCAGCCTCGG
Source organism: Vicinamibacterales bacterium (assembly GCA_035519535.1). Taxonomy (GTDB): domain Bacteria; phylum Acidobacteriota; class Vicinamibacteria; order Vicinamibacterales; family SCN-69-37; genus DATEGZ01. The sequence continues at coordinate 6,345 of DATIWF010000054.1, forward strand.
TCCCGGGGCGTCGCGTACGGGTTCTCTCAGGGGCCTCTTGACTCTCATGGTCGGCGCGCCCTCGTCGTCTCCACGCGGGACGCCCTCATCCGAACCGGGCCCACAGCAGCAGCACCGCAATTCCGAGCGGGACCAGCGCGACGACATACGCCGCCACCCCGCCTTTCTCGCTGAGCGCGATGTGCTGGGCCTGCGGGGTCGTCGTGATGATGAGCGGCTGCCTGCCCGATCCTCGTCCGATCGTCGCGCGCGTGACCTTCTGCGCCGCCGCCAGCAGCGCCTCGTCGCGCGCCTCCTCAGGGTCCGTCTCCGGCGAGGCAGCGCCCGGATCCGCGTCGTCGTCTTCGTCGGCCGCGTCGAACGTGTGCGTCATGAACTCGCCGAGCACGAGGAGCGGATCGCCCGCGTAGATGCGCTCTTCGCTGTAGCGGAAGGTGCCCGTCGTCGCGATCTCGAACGTGCCGTGCGCGGATTCCGTCGGCTTGACCTTCGCCGGGTTGCGGTCGGCCGGCTGCTCCGTCTTGCCCTGCCACTGGCTCTTGTCGGTCGGCGTGACCTCCGCGCGAAACGGATCGACGATGGCGACGCCGGTGGCGTCGCGAACGAAAAATGGCGCGTTGCTCGTCCACTCATGGACGGTGTGCCACGAGGCCCCGGTGCGCGTGTTGCTCCCGAGCGCGTATTTTTCGACTTTTGCGTGATACCAGGCGCACGGCCACCCGGTGAGCGGTGCGGTGACTGCGGCGCCCGGCACCGCTTCGATCGTGCCCTCGAACTCGCGGTACCCGTCGGTCGCCATGCCGATGGGCGAGGTCGGCGTGGCTTTCACGAGTGCCGCGCGCTTCCTGGCCGTGAGCCCGGCGAAGACGATCACGGCGGCCATCGCGACGAAGAACAGCACGATGCCGATGAACACGCCCAGTGGAATCTCGGCGAGCATAGGGGCGACAGTATATCGACAACACGCGGCAGCAGACGGGCGTCGCGCGCTGAGGCCCGCGCACCTCATGGCAAGATGGATACCCGGAGGCCGCGTCATGCCCTCATTCGTCGCGAAGGCCGAAGTCCGCGATCCACGCGCGAGGACCTTCTCGTTTCCCCGCATGAAGACGATGTACGGCGGCAGACGCATCGCGGCGGGCAACGAGGTCTTCGTATTCGCGAGCGAGACCGAGGGAGGCCAGGGCCTGATCGCCCGCGGTGTGGTGACCCGGGCCAAGCCCGTGCCGCTCGCGCGCGGTGTCGAGCGGCAGACGCCGCGCGTGAGCATCGAGGTGCGACGCACGGCCCTCGTCAGGCGCCGTCTCGGCCGTGCGGAGCTGCGGCCGTTCCGGGGCCGCCGCGACACCCGTCCCGAAACCGAGCTCGACTTCAAGTTCTACCGCCAGGCGACGAACAAGATCGGCGGGATCTCCGACAACGCCGCGCGATGGCTGCGGCGCCGCTTCTGACGCTGCTTCGCGGCGGGGCCGCACTCCCGGCGCACTCCCGGACAAATCCCGGCTGCCACTCAGGACTCCAACCCGGCCCCCCTCCTACTGTTGTCTGACAGCGACCGGACACCGCAAACCCCGGTCGGACACGCCCAATGGCGGGCGTGGTCATGGAGGACAAACATGCCAACCGAGACGACGACCCGTCCACGCCCCACGCGGCTTCCGCTGAACGGCGTTGACACCCCCACGCTCTTCGGCACGCTCGACGTCGTGAAGGGCCAGCCGGAGCTGGCCAAGTTCCAGTTCCGCGCCCGCAACCGCTGGCAGAGCGGCACGCTGAGCGAGACCACGATCGACACGTTCGCCGGCGCGGGCGGAGAACACCCGCACAAGACGACCTTTACCGTGCACGCGGACCATCCCGGGGTTCTCGTCGGCGAGGATCGCGCGCCGCTTCCGGTCGAGTATCTGTTGCACGCGCTCGCGTCGTGCATCACGGGCGGGATCGCCAACATCGCGGCCGCGCGCGGCGTGAGGCTGACCGAGGTCGAGTCAACAATCGAGGGCGACATCAACCTGCTCGGAATCCTCGGGCTCTCGAGCGACGTCCGCAACGGCTATCAAGGCATCCGCGCCAGCTTCTCGATCAAGGGCGACGCACCGCCGGAGAAGCTGCAGCAGATCGTCGAGCAATCGCGCGCGCGCTCCGCGGTGTTCGACGTGCTGACGAACGGCGTGCCGGTCTCGATGTCCGTCAACGCCGGCTGAAGCGCGATGCGCCCGAGCAGAGCTCAGCGAGCGCGCCCCGCGACCGAGCGCGTACTCGGGCGCGCGGGGGCCACGCCGCCCGCATCGACAACGGACGTCGCCATCGTCGGCGGGGGACAGGCAGGGCTCGCGATGAGCCGCTGTCTGTCCGACCTGCGCATCGATCATGTCGTGCTCGAGCGCGGCCAGGTGGGCGAGCGCTGGCGGCACGAGCGATGGGACTCGCTCCGTCTGCTGACCCCGAACTGGATGACCCGTCTTCCGGGGTTCCAGTACGACGGCCCCGATCCCGACGGGTTCATGACCACGCACGAAGTGGCCGCCTTCTTCGAGCGGTACGCGGGCACGTTTGCCGCGCCCGTTGAAACGAACGCTGCCGTCGGCGCGATTGAGTCCACGACCGGCGCGCCCGGCGGCGCGTTCCTCGTGACGACCACCTCCGGCGTGTGGCGCGCGCGCAACATCGTGCTCGCGACCGGGCACTCAGACCGCCCGTTCGTGCCCTCGCTGGCGAGCCGGCTCGGCCCAGGCGTCCATCAGGTCGTGCCGCGCGAGTATCGCCACCCGGCGGCACTCCCCGCCGGCGGCGTGCTCATCGTCGGCGCCTCGGCGACCGGGATCCAGCTGGCCGACGAGATCCGCGCCAGCGGCCGCCCGGTCGTGCTGTCGGCCGGACACCATCTCCGCGTCCCGAGGCGGTACCGCGGACGGGACATCATGTGGTGGCTCGATCGCGCTGGCATCCTGGACGAGACCGAAGAGTCGGTCCACGACATGGAAATGTCGCGGCAGGCGCCCTCGTTCCAGCTCATCGGACGGCCCGACCACGCGACGCTGAACCTCGACCGTCTTCGTCGCGCCGGCGTGCTCGTCGTCGGGCGTCTCATCGCCGTCGATGGCCACCGGTTGCGGTTCGACGACGACCTCGTCAAGACGACGGCCGCCGCGGACGTGAAGCTGGCGAGCCTGCTGTCGCGTCTGGACCGCGTGGCCGACGCGACCGGGCTCGCGAAGCTCGTCGACGAGCCGGAGCCGTTCGAGCCGCTCTGGCCGGCGTTCGTGAACGCGCCGACGGAGCTTCACACCGAGGCCGCCGGCATCCACACCGTGATCTGGGCCACCGGCTACCGGCGCGACTACTCATGGCTGAGGCTGCCCGTGCTCGACGAGCGGGGCGAACTCCGTCATGCGGGCGGCGTGACCCCCTGGCCCGGCGTCTACGCGCTCGGCCTGCGATTCCAACGGACGCGCAAGTCGACCTTCATTGACGGCGTCGGCGCCGACGCGCGCGTCCTGGCGCGGCACCTCGCGGCCAGGCTTGGGCAACATGATTCGATCCGCCATTCCGCCTTCGCCGTTTGACGTCGTGATCGTCGGCGCGCGCTGCGCCGGCGCGGCCACGGCCATGCTGCTGGCGCGGGCAGGTCACCGCGTGCTCATGGTCGATCGCGGCCGGTACGGCACTGACACGCTGTCAACGCACGCGCTCATGCGCGGCGCCGTCGTGCAGCTGCATCGGTGGAATGTCCTGCCGGCCGTCATCGCGGCAGGCACGACGCCCGTGCGGCAGGCCACCTTCTTCTACGGCGACGAGCCCGTGTCCGTGCCCGTCGCGCCACGCGACGGAATCGACGCGCTGTACGCACCGAGACGGCACGTCCTCGACCGGCTGCTGGTCGATGCGGCGAGTGCCGCCGGCGCCGACGTCGTCTATGGCACCCGAATCAGGGGGCTTCAACGGTCTGAAGCCGGTCGCGTGACCGGCGTCGTGCTCGAGGACGCATCCGGTCAGGTTCGTCGCGTGTCCTCGCGGGTCGTTGTCGGTGCTGACGGTCTGCGGTCCGCCGTTGCGCGGCTCGTCGGCGCGCGGACGTATCGTGTGGGGCAGCACGCCACCGCGACGATGTACGGACATTGGGACCGCCTCGAAGTCGGTGCGTACGAGTGGTACTTCGTCCCCGGTCTCGGCGCGGGCGCCATTCCCACGAACGCCGGTCAGGTCTGCGTGTTCGTGTCCGTGCCGGCCAGCGCATTCGCCGACGTCTCTTCGCACCAACCTGAGCGAGCCTTCCTCGAACTGCTGGCGCAGGTGGCGCCTCGCGTCGCCGAGCAGATCGGACGGGCCGGCCGATCTGTTCTTCACGGCTTTCCCGGCGAACCGGGGTTCTATCGACACTCCCACGGACCCGGCTGGGCGCTGGTCGGCGACGCCGGATACTTCAAGGACCCGCTGACCGCCCACGGCATCACAGACGCGCTGCGTGATGCGGAGCTCCTGGCCAACGCGATCGACCTCGGATCCGACGACGCGCTGGCCGACTACCAGGCACGGCGAGATGCGGCAAGCGAGGAGGTGTTCGAAACCACCGACGCAATAGCGTCGTTCGGCTGGGATTTGAGCGGACTGCGCGTTCTGCACGAGGCGCTCGCCAGGGCCATGTCGCGGGAGGTGAAGCAGCTCGTCGGCGCATCCTTGCCCCGCGGTGTCGGGACGCACGCGGTCCGGTGACGTGATTGCGGCTGTCGCCGCGCTCGGCGTGGGCGGCCTTGCCAGAAGTTCAAGTTCACGCCGAAGAAGTAACAGGGAGTCGGGCGGGGCGAAGTCCCTCGGAAATATACTGAAGCCGCCGCTCGATGACCCAGAGCGTCGGCTTCGGCGAATTCCAGTTTCAGCTCGACACGGGCCAGTTGTGGTTCCGCGGGGACGAGGTGCGTCTGACGCCGAAAGCGGCGGACGTGCTGAAAGTGCTGGTCTCGCACGCGGGCACGCCCGTGTCAAAGGCCGATTTGTTCGCGGCCGTGTGGCCGGACGTTGCCGTGACCGACGACGCCCTGACCACCTGCATTCAGGAGCTGCGCCGCGTCCTCGGCGACGACGCCAAGCACCCGCAATTCATCGAGACGCGCCATCGGCGGGGTTATCAATTCATCGCGGCCGTGTCGCGGGAAGCCGCGCCGGCGCCGGCGGCTGCGGGGCGAGCCATCTCCTCGATTGCCGTGCTGCCCTTCGCGGACATGAGCCCGAGCCAGGACCAGCAGTACCTCTGTGAGGGCCTGGCCGAGGAGCTCATCAACGCGCTCACCCAGGTCGATGGGCTGCGCGTGGCCGCACGCACCGCGTCCTTTCAGTTCCGCGGCAAGGGCGAAGACATCCGGCTCGTGGGCCAGCAGCTCAACGTGGAGGCGCTGCTCGAGGGCAGCGTCCGCAAATCCGACGATCGCCTGCGCGTCACCGTGCAGCTCATCGAGGTCGCAAGCGGCTACCACCGGTGGTCGCACCGGTTCGACGGACAGTTCAGGGACGTGTTTGCCATTCAGGACGAAATCGCCGAGAGCGTCGCGAGGTCGCTGCGTGGCGGCACGAGCCCGGGAGGGAAGCGCCCGCATCACGCCCCCACGGGAACGGCGGCCTACGAGCTCTACCTGCGCGGGCGCCAGCACCTTCCGCGAATCAGATACGACGATCTCACGTCGGCGGCCGACTTGTTTCGCCGGGCCATCGAGCTCGATCCCGGGTACGGTCCGGCTCATGCTGGCCTCGCCACGGCGCATTCGACGCTGTACGAATGGTTCGGCGCAAACGAGGCGGATCTGGCCGGCGCAGAGCGCGCCAGCCAGCGCGCGCTCGAGCTCGCGCCGGACCTGGCCGAAGCCCACGTCGCGCGCGGGTGCGCCCTGTCCCTCATGAAGCGCTACGAAGACGCGTCGCGGGAGTTCGACGAAGCCATTCGCTTGAATCCCAACCTCTTCGACGGCTACTACTACTATGCGCGAACGAGATTCGCCCGGGGAGACGTGGCCGGTTCGGCATCGCTCTTCCGGCGCGCGGCCGACGTCCGGCACGAGGACTTTCAGAGCCCGTTCCTGCTCGCCCAGGCGCTGAAGATGATGGGCCAGGACGACGACGCCTCCACCTGGCGGCGGGAAGGGATTCGCCGCGCCGAGCATGTGCTGGCGCTCAATCCTCTCGACGGGCGGGCCATGTCACTCGGCGCGTTGTACCTGCTCGAAGAGGGGCAGGCCGAACGCGCGGTCGCGTGGTCCGAGCGGGCGCTGGAGCTCTATCCCGACGACATGAGCGCGCTCGGCAACGGCGCCTGCCTGCAAGCGAAGCTGGGGCACGCCGATCGGGCGATTGCCCTGCTCGAGCGCGTGTCCGCGCTCGGTTGGGGCCAGCGGGACTGGCTGGAGCGCGATCCCGACTACGAGAACCTGCGCGGCGATCCCAGATTCCGGAAGCTGCTCACGACGTTCAAGTAGCGACCCCACGACGAGTCAGCAACCCGGACGCCGACGGCATCGTGCGCGTGCCCGCGCATTCCCAGAGAATTCCCGGCCGACTCTCGGGACTCCGACGCGCTCGTCCTTCTACCCTCGTCCTCATCAACCGGCGATCCGCGCCGGTGAGACGCGCCCGATGGTCGGGCGACGAAGCGGGAACAACCTGGCCCGCCGCGCGCCTGCCGCGGCCGGAGGCCGCTCACGCGTCGACCGTGCCCTCGGTGACGACGACGGCGTCTCCGGCGATCGAGGCGCCGGCCAGCGTTCCGCCGCGCATCTGGATCGTCAGCTCCAGCAGGCTCGGGCGCCCCATCTCGTAGCCTTGCTCGATGCAGACGACGTGCGTGCCGTCGGCGTATTGGCCGGAGGCCGCCAGGTAGCCCGAGAAGGCCGCGACCGCGGACCCGGTGGCCGGATCCTCGAGCACGCCGAACGCCGGCGCGAACATGCGCGCGTGAAACGCGTGTGTCGCGTCGCGCGTTTCCCGGCAGAACACGAAGGCGGCTCCCGGGCCGCCGCTGCCGAACACCTGCTCGAAGGCGGCGAGATCGACCGCGCACCTTCCGATCGCGTCCAGGCCGCGAACCGGCACGAACGTGAATGCATTCCCCGCCGACCAGCGGGCCGCCGCCAGATTGTCGAATGTGAAGTCGTCGATCTTGAGTCCGAGTGCCCGGGCCATGTCCTTGACGGCGGGCGCGTCGGCTTCTTTCGCGGGCAGGCGCGGCAAATCGAACGACGCGCGGCCTCGCGTCGCTCCGGTCGAGCGGACGCGGCACGGGACGCGTCCAACCTTCTCTTCGAGCACGAACGCGCGCTCGCCGCCGCCGTCGAGGCTGCCGAGCAGCACGGCGGTGCCGATCGTCGGATGGCCCGCGAAGGGCAGCTCGCGCGCCGGCGTGAAGATTCGGACGTTCGCGCGCGCCGTGGGATCGACCGGCGGGCAGACAAAGACCGTCTCGGAGAGATTGAACTCCCGCGCGATCGCCAGCATCGCTCCGGTGTCGAGTCCCTCGGGCTGGAGCACGACCGCGAGCGGATTGCCGGCGAACGCGGTCCTGGTGAAGACGTCCAACGTCGCGAATCGGCGCTTCATGAGGGCGATGCTATCGCGCTCGTGGTCGAGCGCGGCGTCGTAGTTTTGCATGAGGACCATGCAAGGCGCTCATGAGGAGAATTTCCCCGCCCCCGCCGCGGACGAAAACGCGGACGAAAACATGTCCGGCGCCGCCCTCGTCGAACGTCTTACTCATGGAAGCCCTGGAAACAGGGTGGTCTAGAGTAGACAAAGGAGCGTCCCATGAGTCAGTTTCTCTATCTCTATCGAATGACGCCCGCCGCGCGCCAGGAGGCGATGGGCACGCCTGAGCGCGCCCAGCAGAACATGCAGCGCTGGGTGGCTTGGATGCGCGACCTCGAGACGCGAGGCCATCTGCGGGATCGCGGCCAGCCGCTCGACGGGTCCGGCAAGGTCGTGCGCGGCCAGCAGAAGAGCGTGACCGACGGCCCCTATACCGAGGCCAAGGACGTCATCGGCGGCTTCAGCATCGTCGAAGCCCGCGATATCGACCAGGCGGCGGAGCTTTCGCGGGGCTGTCCGATCCTCGAGGGCGGCGGATCGGTCGAGGTCCGGCCCGTGCTGAAGATGGACATGTAGCGTCCGGTGGACGTCAGCGAGCACCTGTTCCGGCGTGAGTCCGGCCGCCTCGTGGCGGCGCTGACGCGCATCTTCGGCGTCCACAACCTGGCGCTCGCCGAGGACGTCGTGCAGGACGCATTCTGCCGCGCGCTCGAGATCTGGAAGATCCGCGGCGTGCCCGACAATCCCTCCGCATGGCTGGCGGCGACGGCGAAGAACCGGGCGCTCGACATCGTGCGGAGGGAACGAACGGCCCGGACGTTCGCGCCCGAGCTCACCCGCGTGCTCGAGTCGGAGTGGACGCTCGGCAGCGCGGTCGCCGAGGCGTTTGCGCACTCGACCATCCGCGACGAGCAGCTGCGCATGATGTTCTCGTGCTGCCATCCGCGGCTGCCCGAGGCCACGCAGGTCGCGCTCGTGCTCAACATCCTGTGCGGGTTCGGCGCGCCGGAGGTCGCGGCGGCGTTCCTCACCGGGCGCGCGGCGATGGAGAAGCGGATCGCGCGCGGGAAACAGGCGCTCGCGAGCGCCCGGCGGCTGTTCGATCTCGCCGATCGCGAGTTCGTCCCCCGCCTGTCCGCCGTCCGGCGCGCGCTGTACCTGTTGTTCAACGAGGGCTATCACGGCGCGTCGGCCGAGACCGCGGTGCGCGCCGATCTGTGCGACGAAGCCATCCGGCTGACGGGCCTGCTGCTCGAGGCCCCGGACGCCGCGCAACCCGAGACGTTCGCGCTCGCGGCGCTGATGTGCCTCCAGGCGGCGCGGCTGTCTGCGCGGATCGACGCCGAGGGCAACTTCAGCCCGCTTCTCGAACAGGACCGGTCGCGATGGGACGCCGAGCTGATTCGACGCGGCCTCGAGTACCTCGATCGGTCGGCGTCGGGTCCCGAACTGACGGCCTTCCACGTCGAGGCGGCGATCGCGTCGACCCATGCAACCGCCCCGAGCGTCGCCGACACCGACTGGACGACGATCGTCGCGCTCTACGATCGCCTGATGCAGATCGCGCCGACGCCGGTCGTGGCGCTCAATCGCGGGATCGCGATCGCCCAGCGCGACGGTCCGGCGCGGGGCCTCGAAGCGCTTCGCGCGATCGACGGGCAGCATCGTCTGCGCCGCTATCCGTTCTACCCGGCCGCGATGGGCGAGCTCGAGCTGCGCCTGGGACACACCAAGGCGGCGGCGGACTTGTTCTCACTTGCCGCGTCGCTCGCGCGCAACCCGACCGAGCGGCGCTTCCTGACGCGGCGCGTCCGCGAAACCAGCGCGACCGGTCAGACGTGAGGGCGGGCCGGCCCTGCTAGCCCCGTGCCTGCTTGAGCCGGTCGATCTCGATGCTGTGCTGCCGGACGGTCGCCTCGAGCGGATCGAGGCGGCGCTCGATGACGTCGCGCAGATCCGCAAAGCCCCGTTCCATTTCGGCCTTGGTCGGCCCCGTGTACTCGGGAATCGCCGCGATACGTGAGATGACGTCCTCGTGCAGGACGTGCATGTGCCGGTCGAGGTCATCGATGCGCCTGTCCAAGCGTCGAATCTCACCCTTCAGGCCACCGACATCGGTCCTCATGATTCCGACGTCAGTCTTCAGCACCCCGACGTCGATCTTCAGCACCCCGACGTCGGTCTTCAGCACCCCGACGTCGGTCTTCAGCACCCCGACGTCGGCCTTCAGCACGCCGACGTCGGTCTTCAGCACCCCGACGTCGGTTTTCAGCACCCCGACGTCGGTCTTCAGCACCTCGACGTCGGTCTTCAATTCGCCCTGGCCGGCCTCCAGCCGATCCAGGCGCTGCTCGATGCGATCGAACCGTTCTTCGGACATCCGTTCCCCCCGTTCGCGGGACGACGACGATACATCGTCCCGTCGCTGACGGGAAGAGCAATCGGTGTGCCGGGCGAAACAGGAACAGAATCGCCGACCCTTCCGCGGGCTGAGAGAAATGTGCATCGTCGCGGCCGGCGGACATTGAAATGGTTGCAATGGGGTCAGGCCGGGGCTGGCGCTCCAGTGTTCGCGTGACGTACCTTGTAGCTCGACCCTCGGAGGGAAGGACAGACCATGAGATTGCTGTGGCGTGCGGTGCTGCTGCTGGCCCTGTCGACGTCGGCGACCCAGCAGGCCCCGATCAATGCCGGCGAGCAGAGGCCGGAACCGAGCCTGCCGTTCACCATGACCCAGGTCACGACGCTCGATTTCCCGTGGCGCATCGCCTTTCTGCCGGACGGTCGCATGCTCATCACGGAGAAACCGGGTCCCGTGTGGCTCGTGACCCAGCAGGGCGCGAAGACGCCGGTCGCCAACGTGCCCGAAGTGCTGGCGCAGGGTCAGGGCGGGATGCTCGGCGTGTTCATCTCTCCCCACTATGCGACCGATCATTTCGTCTACCTGACGTATTCGGAACCTGGCGATGGCGGGTCGAGCCTGGCGATGGCGCGCGCGACGCTGACGATCGGCGACACGTCGGCGAGCCTCGATGGACTGGACGTGCTGTGGCGCCAGATGCCGAAGGGCAGAGGCGGTCAGTTCGGCGCCGCGATCGCGTTTTCTCCCGACGGCCAGTATCTGTTCCTGACCGTCGGTGATCGCCAGCGGATGACGCCCGCGCAGGATCCCGACCAGGAGCTCGGCAAGATTCTGCGCTTGACACTCGACGGCAAGCCGGCGCCCGGCAATCCGATGGCAGGAAAGACGGGCGCCTCGACCGTGACCCTGATCAATCCGCCGCGCGACACCGAGGTCGCGAAGACCGCGCCGGTCGTGAGCACGTACACGTTTCCCGGGCCGAACCTCGCGCCGGCCGAGACGTGGACTTCGGGCCACCGCACACCGTACGGCCTGGCGTTCGGACCCGACGGGCGCCTGTGGGAGCTCGAGCACGGTCCGCGGGGCGGCGACGAGCTGAATCTGATCGAGCCGGGCAGGAACTACGGCTGGCCGCTGGTGTCGTACGCGACCAACTACAATGGCGTGCCGATCCCGAGTCCGGATACGCGATCGGACCTGGCGAAGCCCGTCATCTACTGGACGCCCGTCATCGCGCCGGGAAACATGGTCTTCTACAAGGGCGCGATGTTCCCGTCGTGGAACGGCTCGCTGCTCATCGGCGGCATGGCGACGAAGACGCTGAGCCGCGTGACGTTCGACGGCAAGGGGGGCGCCGCACCCGCTGAACGCTGGGACGTCGGTCATCGGATTCGCGACGTGGCGATCGGTCCGGACGGCGCAGTGTGGATGATCGAGGATGCGAACCCCGGCGCGCTCTGGCGCGTGACGCCGAAGTAGCGTTCAGGTCTCGGAAGCATGACACCGGGCGACTTCAAGCGCCTCGCGCTCGGCCTCGAGGGCGCCGAACAGGGATCGCACATGGGCGCCGTTGATTTCCGGGTGGGCGGCCGCATCTTCGCCACGCTCGCCGCCGTCCACAAAGGCTACGGCAACATCATGCTCTCGCCCGAGCAACAGCGCGATTTCGTCGCCGAGCTTCCGGACGTGTTCCTGCCGGTGTCGGGCAAATGGGGCGAGGCCGGCGCCACGCACGTTCGGCTCGATCTGGCGAGCGAGGAGGTCGTCCGCGGGGCGCTTCACGCGGCGTGGAAGCGGCGCCTCGCTGCGAACGCGAAGACGCGGCGGGCGCCCGCGCCAACCGGGAAACGCCGCGCGCGCTAGAACCCGCCCTCACCCCTCCCGCTCGCTCGCGGCGCGATCGACCGCACCGAGGATCGCGTCAAGCGTGAGCAGGCCGACCAGCTGGTCCGGCGCGAGGCGGGACACGACCGGCGCCCGCGCGAGCCGATGGCGGCCGAGCCGCAGGAGCGCCGCGTCGAGAGACTCGTCGGCGAAGATCGTCACGACGTCGGGCCGCGCGGTGTCTCGCACGAAGGCATCCGGCGCGGCCCTCGCCAGGTCCTCGCCCGTCACGATGCCCGTCAGCCGGCCGGCGTCGTCCACGACGAAGTGTGCGGGCGCGTCCGGCGAGACGCGCACCGTCGCGTCACGGACGCGCGTGCTGGCGGGGATGACGTCCGCCACTGGAGTCATGACCTGCTCGGCCGCAATCGCGCGCAGGTCGCGATGCGTTTCGTGGTCGGCGACCGGCACGCCGTCCTGCGCCAGGAGCGCGTCGTAGATCGGCCTCGGCTGCAGGCGCGCGGCAATCGTGTAGCTCAGGACGTTGCTGATCATGAGCGGCAGGATGATCGCGTAGTCGCCGGTCATCTCGAAGATGATCAGGATCGACGTGATCGGCGCGCGGACGGCGCCGGCAAAGAACGCGCCCATGCCGACCAGCGCAAACGAGCCGATCGTGTCCGGGCTCGCGGGGACGATCTGATGCACGATGGCGCCGGTGGCGCCGCCCAGCATCGCGCCGACGAAAAGCGCCGGGGAGAAGATGCCGCCCGAGAGCCCCCAGCTGTACGACACCACGGTGGCCACGAGCTTCGCGCCGCCGAGGATCGCCATCGACGCCGTCGACAGACTTCCGACCAGCGCGGCCGACATCGTCGGATAGCCAATCCCGAGAACCTGCGGCCAGAGCAGTCCGATGGCGGCCATGGCCACGCCGCCGAGCGCCGGCTTGGCCCAGACCGGCGCGCCGGTCCAGGCCTTGACCCATCGCCGCAGGCCGAGCAGGCCCTTGACGAAGACCGTCGCGCCCAGCCCGCAGACGACGCCAAGCGCCGCGTAGACGAGCAGCTCCCACCACGCGCCGAGGCTGTAGTTGGGCACGGTGAAGATCGGCCGCCCGCCCATGACGGCGCGTTCCACGACCGCAGCCGCGACGGCGGCGACGACGATCGCGCCGACCAGACGCTGCTGAAGGTCGCCAATCACTTCCTCCATCGCGAACGTGATGGCCGCAATCGGCGTGTTGAACGCGGCCGCGATGCCCGCCGCAGCGCCCACGGAGATCAGCGTGCGCGTCATGCGCGACGGCCGCCGCGTGAATTTCGCGACCGCTGCGCCGATTGCGGCGCAGATTTGTACCGTTGGACCCTCGCGGCCGAGCGAGAAGCCGCTGCCGATCGACAGCGCGCCCAGGATGAACTTGCCGGCCGCGGTGCGAAACGCGAGGTGCGGCCCAGGCCCGAACTGGTACGCCGTCTTCACCTCCGGAATGCCGGACCCGCGCGCGAACGGCACGAGCCGCCAGAGCAGGACGCCGACGATGAGCCCCGTCAGCGGCAGCAGCACGAACAGGCCGACTGTGCGCCCGACGAGCGACCGCGCAAGCACCGGCGCCAGCAGGTGGTCGTTGACGACGTCGATGGAGAGATGGAACGCGACCGCCGCGAGACCGCTGAGCGCCCCGACGACGACGGTGAGGATGAAGAGGACGCGGGTTTGTGACGTTTGCGAGCGCCCCGCGCCGGGGCGCTCGCCTTCGCCCGCGGTGGGCATACGTCAATCTTAGTTCAATCGGCGTCGCCTCATCGGGCGGCGCGCCCGATGCCCCATACGATCGGCGGGCCAACGCACACCATGTGGATGCCGAACTGCGGCCAGCTCATCGTGCCCGGCCAGCGCGCCGGCGTGTGCAAGTACAGGCTGCGCAGCCACGACAGCGCCGGCAGCGTGCCGTAGTTCATCACGCAGAACACGACCGCGCCGTACAGCGGACCGACGATCCAGAGTGGCGCCGTCCGCAGAAGTGGCAGGCGGCGACTGACTGCGAAGAAGATCGCCGTCCACGTCAGCGCGACCGCGAAGTGCATCGCGAGGCCGATCGACGCCATGCCGGCGCCGGCGTCGATCGCCGCCCGCCCCCACAACGCCGAGGCCACGCCCTTGAGCACGTATGCCGGAGTCCGGCCGGCCTGGATCCACGCCTGGATGAAGGCCGCAGTAATGTCGAGCACACCGCACAGGAGCCAGCCGGACACAATGGCCTGGCCCGCGGTCACGGCGGAGGGCGACGAGATCGTTCGTGCCGCGACGGAGTCGGAGCCCATGCCGGTGAGTCTACCGTCGTCGCGCGGGTCGCCACGATACAATTTGGCTGGCGCGCGATGAGCCGCGACGATCTCGTCGGCAAACGACTGGCTTACATCGAACGGCAGCGCCGCCTGCATGCCGAAGCGGTGAACGTCGACGTTCGTCGCCGCACGCCGCAGGGGACGGGCCCCGCAAATCGTGACGGCCGGCCGAAGCTGCCGATCGGCCAACACGTCGTGTCGAACTGGCCGGTGCTCGATCTCGGCCGTGGCGGCTCGAGATCGCGGGCCGCGTCCACAACCCGACGACCCTCACCTGGGCGGACTTCATGGCGCTGCCCCAGGTGGATGACGTCAGCGACTTTCACTGCGTGACGACGTGGAGCCGCTTCGACAACCATTGGCGCGGCGTGCGCATGCGCGCTCTCGCCGAGCTGGTCGTGCCCGAGGACGACGCCCGTTTCGTCCTGTTCACCGGCCACGATACGCAGCCGGGAACCGACATTCCGTACACGACGAACCTGCCGCTCGCCCGCGCTACGGAGGACGACGTGCTGCTCGTGCATTCGTGGGAGGGCCGCCCGCTCCCGCGCGAGCATGGCGGGCCGGTCCGCGTGATCACCCCG
>DATIWF010000055.1:0-12859 GCA_035519535.1 Vicinamibacterales bacterium
TTGCTGCTGACCGGCTCGTTGACGCTTCCGGCCGACGCGCAGAGCCTGATCAACGGTGCGGGGGCGACGTTCCCGTACCCGATCTACTCCAAGTGGTTCGACGCGTACGCAAAGGTGGATCCCGAGGCGCGCTTCAACTACCAGTCGATCGGCAGTGGCGGCGGGATCAAGCAGATCACGGCCCGCACGGTTGACTTCGGGGCCTCCGACGGGCCCATGACCGACGAGCAGCTCAAGCAGGCTCCCGCCGAGCTGTTCCACATTCCCACGGTGCTCGGCTCGGTGGTGGCGACCTACAACCTGCCCGGCAATCCCCGGCTGAAGTTCGCGCCGGACGTGCTCGCCGACATCTTTCTGGGCAAGATCACGAAGTGGAACGACCCTCGGATCACGGGCCTGAACCCCGGGGTGGCGCTGCCGGATCAGCCCATTCTCGTGGTGCACCGGTCCGACGGCAGCGGCACGACCTACATCTGGGTTGACTACCTGTCGAAGGTCTCGCCCGAGTGGAAGCAGAAGGTGGGCGTCGCAACCTCGGTCAACTGGCCGGTGGGCCTGGGCGGCGCCGGCAACGAGGGTGTGGCCGGCCTCGTCAAGAACACGCCGGGGGCGCTGGGCTACGTCGAGCTGATTTACGCGCTGCAGAACAGCATCTCGTATGGCGTGGTGCAGAACCAGGCCGGCGAATTCGTGAAGGCGACGCTCCAGTCGGTGACCGCGGCCGCGGCGGCCGCCTCGGGCTCGAAGATGCCCGCGGATTTCCGCGTCTCGATCACGAACGCCGAGGGCAAGGACGCCTACCCGATCTCGTCGTTCACGTGGATGCTGTTCTACGAGAACCCCAAGGACAAAGCCCAGGCCAAGACCATGGTCGACTTCATGAAGTGGGCCCTGACCGACGGGCAGAAGTACTGCGCCGACCTCGGCTACGCACCACTCCCGTCGGAGGTCGTCCAGCTCGAGATGCAGGCGCTCGCCAAGATCAAAGTACAGTAGGCTAGCCGGGCATGCCGCAGATTCGCACCGGCGCGACCGATCGGTTCTTCCGCCTGGGAACCGGCTCGTTCGCGCTGGTGCTGATTCTCATCGTCGTCGGCATCGCGGTCGTTCTCTGGAACGAGTCGATCCTCTCGATCCGCGAGTTCGGCCTGAAGTTCTGGGTGACGGAGCGCTGGGACCCCGTCGCCGGTGACTTCGGCGCCCTGCCGTTCATCTGGGGCACCCTCTACTCTTCCATCCTCGCCCTGATCCTGGCCACGCCGGTAGCCATCGGCATTGCCGTATTCCTTTCCGAGCTGTGCCCCAACCGGCTCCGCACGCCGCTGGTGTTTCTCACCGAACTGCTGGCGGCGATCCCGTCGATCGTCTACGGCCTCTGGGGCATCTTCGTACTCGTGCCCGCCGTGCGCGCGCTCCAGTTGAGCCTGCCGGACTGGATGACGGCCCTGCCGCTGTTCAGTGGACCGCCAGTCGGGGTCAGCATGTTGACCGCTGCGCTCGTGCTGGCGATCATGATCGTGCCCTTCACCGCGTCGGTGGCCCGCGAGGTCCTGAAGGCGGTGCCCATGGCCCAGCGCGAGGGCGCGTACGCGCTTGGATCCACGCGCTGGGAAGCCACGAGGGTCGCGCTCCACTACGCACGCGTCGGGATCGTCGGCGCGGTGATGCTGGGCTTCGGCCGCGCGCTGGGCGAGACGATGGCCGTCACGATGGTCATCGGCAACGACCCGAAGATCTCGTGGTCGCTCTTCGCGCCGCAGTACACGATGGCGGCCGTCATTGCCAATGAGTTCAAGGAGGCCGTCGAGGAGCTCCACCTGCACGCGCTCGTGGAGATCGGCCTCGTTCTGTTCGTCATCACACTCATCGTCAACGTCGCGTCGCGGCTGCTCATCTGGAACATGACGCGCGAGCGCAGGCCCCGCAGGCCGATTACGGCCGTGGTGCCCGCCGAGGAGTCCGCGGTATGAGCCTGACCGGACGCGCCCGGCGCCGCCGCGCGGTCTCCGCGGTGATGAGCGGCCTGGCATTCAGCTCGGTGCTCCTCGCCCTCGTTCCCGTCGCCTTGATCCTGTTCTTCGTCGTCGCGCGGGGAATCTCCGCCCTCGACTTGAACTTTTTCACGCAGCTGCCGAAGCCGGTCGGCGAGACCGGCGGCGGCATGGGGAACGCGATCCTGGGCTCGCTGATGTTAATCGCGCTGGGCGCCCTGTTTGCCGTGCCGGTCGGCATCCTGGTCGGCGTGTACATCGTCGAGTCAGGCGGCACGCGTCTGGCGTCGCTCGCGAGGTTCGCGGCGGATACGCTCAACGGCGTGCCGTCGATCGTCATCGGCATCTTTGTCTACGCCATTGCGGTGCTGCCGTTCAAGACGTTCAACGGCTTCGCCGGCGGCCTGGCGCTGGGCGTCATGATGATTCCAATCATCACGCGCACCACCGAGGAACTGCTTCGCCTGGTGCCGATGTCGCTGCGCGAGGGCGCGCTGGCGCTCGGCGCGACGCGCGGCCGCGCCGTCTTCTCCGTCGTGCTGCCCGCGGCGCTGCCAGGCATCATCACCGGCGTCGTGCTGGCCCTCGCCAGAATCGCCGGCGAGACCGCACCGCTGCTCTTCACCTCTTTCGGCAACCAGTACTGGTCCTCGTCGCTGAGGCAGCCCACGGCCTCGTTGACCGTGCAGGTGTACAACTACGCGATCTCGCCCTACGACGACTGGCACCGCCAGGCCTGGGCCGGAGCGCTGGTCCTCGTCTCCCTCGTGACGTTGTGTTCCATCCTGGCGCGCATGGCGACGCATCGCCTGCAGCGGATGCACCACGCCGCCTGAGGCCCCGGTCGTCCGATGGGCCGCGACCTGCGACGGGCGGTTCGCAGCCTGCACCACCAGCCGGCCGTCAGCGCCTCTGCGGTCCTGACGTTCGCCCTCGCCTTGTCCGCGATCGGTGTCACGTGGGGCGCGTTCGACGCGGTCGTCCTGCGAGCCGTGCCGGGTCCGCATCCCTCCCGAGTCGTGACGCTGGCCTTCACCTCTCCGCTGGTCCCGACGTTCCGATCGCGCCTGTCGCTGGCCGATGCGGCCTCCCTTCGCGCGCGCAGTCGAACGCTCGAGCATGTCGCGGCGTACGCGCCAATCGGCGACCTGACGATCACCGGCCGCCGCACCGTGGCGGCCGTGCAGGTCGCGGCGTCTGCCGGGTTCTTCGAGGCATTCGGCCTGGCGCCTGTCAAAGGCCGATGGCTGTCCCCGGACGATCCGGCCGACGGCGCGATGGTGATGAGCGATGCCATCTGGCAGCAGGCCTTCGACCGCGATCCCGAGATCATCGGCCAATCGCTCGAGGCCAATGGACGACCGTACCTCGTGGTTGGCGTCGCGCCGCCCGGAGTCAATGTGCCCGACCTGGGCCGCCTCGTCTGGACCAACCGCGCCCTGCCGAACGACGGTTCGCTCCCGACCGGCCGGGACCAATCCGTCGTCGGACTGCCGCGCGCGGGGCTGACGGCCGGGCAGGTGGAAGCGGAGCTCAACGACCTGCTCAATGCCGGCGAGGGCTTCTCGGTCGCCGAGGGCGTCCGCTTCTCGGTCACCCCGTTGCGCGATCAAATCGTCGGGCCGACCGGCCGCGCGATCGTCGTGCTCGCTGGCGGCGTCGGCCTTCTCCTGCTGATTGCCTGCGTCAATGTGGCGGCACTGCTGCTGGCGCGCGAAGGCACGAGACACCGCGAAGCGGCCATTCGGCGGGCACTCGGTGCGAGCCGAGTCGACCTCTACCTCGAGGCGGCGGCGCAGGTGCTCACGCTGGCCCTCCTCGGCACGGGCGCTGGGCTGGCCCTTGCGACATGGGAGACCGCAATCGTAAGAGCCCTTGCGCCGCGGTCCATTCCCGGGCTGCAGCATGTCCACGTGGACCCGCTGGGCGTCGTGCTCGTCCTGGCAATCGCCCTTGTCGCCGCCGTGGTCGTCGCGATTCTGCCTGCGAACCAGGCGTGGTCGGCCTCCGACCCCCTGGCGCTGCGAGAAGGCGGGCTCGTGACCCCGGGCCCGCGTGGACGGCCGCGGCGCCGTCGCCGCCAGACCGCACTCGTCGCCACCCAAATCGCGCTCGTCGTCTCGCTCGCGACCGGCGCGGCGCTGCTTGCGCGAAGTCTGGTGAAGCTCCTGTCGATCGACGTCGGATTTCAACCGACGGCGCTGACCGCGTACCTCTTCGACAGCCGACCGGCCATGTCGGACTCGGCCGTCGCCCTTCGCCAACTGCTGCAGGACGCGCAGCGTCTCGCGGACGTGACCGCCGCGTTTTCGACGCTGCCGCCCTTCCTGGGCCTCACCTTCGCGACGAGCTTCGATGTGGAAACCGAGGTGGGATGGGAGCATGCGGATCGGATCCCGATACAGAACGTCAGCGCCAACTACTTCAGCGTGATGGGCATTCCGATCCTGCAGGGCCGCACGCTCAGCGAAACGGGCCAATGGAACGCCGACCCATGCGAGGTGCTGGTCAATGAATCGCTGGCTCGATCCGCCTGGCCGCGGGAGTCGCCGCTCCATCGCCGTGTCGACCTCGAGTCGCGAGGCGGCGCGGCCGCGCCCGCGAGCCGGGGGAAGGCAGGCCGGCCCCAGTTCTGCACCGTCGTGGGCGTCGTTCGCGACATCCGGGAGAAGGCCCTCACCGAGACGCCTCAGCCACGAATCTACTTCTCGCCGACGGGGTTCCCGTCGGGGGCCGCGACGCTGCTCGTTCGCGCGACTGGCGATCCCCTCATGCACGCCGACGCCATCCGCGGCATCATCCAACGATGGCTGCCCTCCCAGCGGGCGCCTATCGTGCCGCGCGTGGTCGCCGACGAAGTGCGACGGTCGGTGGCGCAGCCGGAGTTCTACGCCTGGTTGTTCGGCACGCTGGCGGGGCTGGCCCTGACGCTCGCCGCCGTCGGAGTGTTCGGGGTCACGTGGCATGCCGTCGTGCAGCGTACCCGCGAGATCGGCGTACGCCTTGCGCTTGGCGCCCGCCCGGGCGAGGTGGTGCAGCTGATCTTCAGGGACGGCGCCATTCCGATCGGCGCCGGCGTGACCGCGGGCATTCTCGGCGCGCTGGGTGCGACCCGATCCCTCGCGAGTCTGCTGCACGAGGTCACGCCGCTTGATCCCGTGGCGTTCGCGGCGGCGCCGGCGCTCGTGCTGGCCGTCGCGGCAATCGCCGTCTTCGTCCCGGCCTGGCGCGCCCGACGCGTCGATCCCACCGAGCTGCTTCGAGCCGAGTAGGCTCTACGACAGCGACACGCCGATGAGCCGTCCGATCGCAAACGTCAGCCCGGCGGCGCCGAGGCCGACGAGCACCTGACGGCTGCCCGAGAACCACACGCTGCGGCCGGTGAGGATGGTGATCGCCGCGCCGATCGCGAACAGCCCGATGCCGCTGACGATCAAGCTCGTGACGATGGCGCGATCGCCGCTCAGGAAGAAGAACGCGAACACCGGCAGAATCGCGCCCACGGCAAAGAGCACGAACGACGTCACCGCGGCCTGCAGCGCCGATCCGCCCAACTCGTTGGGATCGATCCCAAGCTCCTCGCGCGCCAGCGTGTCGAGCGCCGAGGCTTCGCTCTGCATCAGCCGCGCGGCGACATCCTTCGCCTGCGCGGCCGGCAGACCTTTTGCTTCATAGATCAGCGCCAGCTCCTCGGCCTCTTCGGCGGGATTCGCTTCAATCTCCTTCTGCTCGACGCCGATCTGCTTCTCGTACAGCTCGCGCGAGCTCGTGACCGACAGCCACTCGCCGAGCGCCATCGAGCCGGCGCCTGCGAGGAGCCCGGCGAGGCCCGTGATGACGATCTCGCGGCCCGCGAGACTCGCGCCGGCCACGCCCATGACCAGGCTCAGGTTCGACACGAGGCCGTCGTTGGCGCCGAGCACCGCGGCGCGCAGCGCGTTGCCCGCCGTCGCGCGGTGGCGGCCCTCGAGCTTCGCGAGAAACGGCCCCTCGGCGCCGCGGTCGCCAACGATCAGCCGGAGCGCGCGTGCGTGGCCGCGCTCGTCAGCGTCCATGCCCGGCGCGCGATCGGGCGTGCCGGCGTAGCGCTGCGCATCCGCGATTTCCTGATTGGCGATGATGGACACGACGGTGGGCGCGCCAAACCGCCCGACCATCCACTGCAGAACGCGCGACCGCCAGCCCAGACGATGCGGCGGCACCGCGACGCCGCCCGCCTTGAGCGAGTCGATCCAGTGCTGGCCATGACGCCGCTCGGTGGCCGCGAGACGGCGGTACACCTCCGCCAGGCGCGGGTCCCGCTCCTTCCCCGCCAGCGCGTCGTACAGCGCCGCGGAATCGAGCTCGTCCTGGATGAACGCCAGGGCCTGCTTCGGCGGGGTGCCGCTCATGCCATCGGCGATTGTAGATCGGTGATTGGTGATTGGATTTGGCGATTGGTGATTGGCGATTGAATTGGTGATCGCCCCATTTGGCGATTCCGGTTGCCCGATTGGCGATTCCGATTACCCGATTGGCGATTCCGATCGCCCGATTGGCGATTCCGATTACCCGATTAGCGATTCCGATCGCCCGATTGGCGATTCCGATTGCCCGATTGGCGATTCCGATTGCCCGATTAGCGATGGCTCTGCGATTACCCGATTCCAGATTCCCGATTGCCGATGTCAGCCACTATCATGCCCACGTGCGAACCGTTGCGCTCACGTCCGCCGCCTTCATAGGATTTGCGGCGAATTCGCTGCTTACGCGCGGCGCGCTGGGCACGGAAAGGCTGGACGCCGCCACGTTCACGTTCGTGCGCCTGCTCACCGGCGCCCTGACGCTGCTGGTGCTGACTCGCGCTCGACCGCGCGCCGACGCGTCGAGCGGGTCGTGGGAGTCCGCGGCCGCCCTGGCCGCATACGCGATCTGCTTCACCCTCGCCTACCGTCGCATCGGCGCCGCGGTCGGCGCCCTGGTGCTCTTCGGCGCCGTGCAGGCGACGATGATCGGGACGGGGCTCGCGCGGGGCGAGCGGCCGGAGCGGATCGACTGGCTCGGCGTGGCCTGCGCGATCGCCGGCTTGCTGGTGTTTGCGATTCCGGGCGCGACCGCGCCCGACGTCCTCGGCACGGCGCTGATGGCCGCCGCCGGCGTTTGCTGGGGCGTCTACTCGCTGGCGGGCCGCGCCGCGCGCGATCCCCTCGGCGCCACGGCCGGCAATTTCCTGCGCGCCACGCTCGCCGGCCTCGTCTTCTTCGCGGCCGGATTCGCGTCACGCAAGATCACGACGAGCGGCCTGCTTCTCGCAACGGCCTCGGGATCGCTCGCCTCGGGCGTCGGCTACACCCTGTGGTACGCCGCGCTGCCCTCGCTCGCGGCGTGGCGGGCGGCCATCGTCCAGCTGATCGTGCCGGTCTTCACGGCGCTTTCCGCGGCGGCCCTGTTGGGTGAGACGATCACCTCCCGGCTCGTCCTCGCGACGGCCCTCGTCGGCCTCGGAGTGGCACTGACCATCCACAGGAAATAGAATCGAGGGCCGTCCATCATGTCCGACCGCACGGCTCCCGCGCTCGCTCGACTCGACGAGCTGCTGCCCCTCGTCAAGGGCTTGCCGCCATCACAGGAGCACGACCAACTGGTCGGAGAAACCGAGGCCCTCCAGCGCGCTGTTGGCGCGTTCCACATGGAGGCCATCCGCTTTCGGATGTACTCGGTCGATCGCCTGATCAAGTCGTTGGGCGACCCGACCGAAGTGCGGCGGACGTTCGAGGAGCTGCGGCACGCACTCGAAAGCGCGGGGTTTCACACCAGGTCGCACGCGTAAGAGCGGTACGTCGGGTACGTCAGGTACGTCGGGTACGTCGGGTACGTCAGGTACGGCGGGTACGTCAGGTACGGCGGGACCGAGCGGATCGTGAAGACATAAGGAACGCGCGGGCGCTGGTCGTACCCGACGCACCTCAGTGCCTACTCTCCGAGCACCACCCTTGTCGCAACTTCCGCCGGCTCGAGCGACCGGAGCTCGTGAACGGACGCGTCCGGCCGCGGCGTCCCGAAGCGATTGAGCCAGACCGCTCGAATGCCGGCCGCGCGCGCGCCGACGATGTCCGTGCTCCACGCGTCACCGACCATGACCGCGTCCTCTGGCTCGGCGCCGGCCCGCCGCAGCGCCTCGTGAAAGATCGCGACATCGGGCTTCGAGACGCCGATCTCGGCCGACGCGACGAGCGCGGTTACGAGCCCCGCCAGGCCGCAGCGCGCCAGCTTGTCGCGCTGCTCCTGCACGACGTTGTTCGTGACGATCACCACCGAGGCGCCCGCGCGCGTGATCTGCTCGAGGAACTCCAGCGCCCCTGCCACCGGCTGCCACGACCGTTCGTACGCGTGACGGTATCGGCGGGCCAGGTCGCCGGCCTGCTCGAGCGGCCGATCCGCGCCCGCCGCGGCCAGCAGCCGCCGAAACCGCTCGATCCGCGCGCTCTCGATGGAGCGTCCGCCGGCCAGCACGTCGAGGTGCAGCACTTCGAGCTCGTCGCGGTGACGACGGTCGAGCTCGTCGAGCGACCAGGCGTGGAACGCGGCGATAGACGAGTGAAGGGCGTCGAGCGCGGCCCGTGTCGCGTGCGCGTGATCGAACAGCGTGTCGTCGAGGTCGCTCAACACGACCCGTGTGCGGGGCCGGGTCACGCGTTGAGGACGAAGTTGAACGTGCCGGCCAGATCGCCCCCGGCCGACGCCATCGTCATGACGAGTTCCGGGCGGAAGTTCACATCCCGCGTGTTGCCCGCGTCGTCCGGAAAATAGATCGCGGTGGTCAGCGACGGCTTCCCGGCGGCCTGCACCCGCGCGTTGATGTGGCGGGCGCGGCCTGCGGTTGCCGCCGGCACGATCGTCTCGACGTGGTAGCGCCCATCGGCGTCAGTCAGCTGATACCCGCGGAGTTGAAATCCGCTTGCGTCGTACCGCCCGCTGCCGCCCGCCTGCCAGAAGTCGACCCTCGCGCCTTTAATCGGACCGCAAACCACGCCGCTCACGGTGCCGGAGATCGTCAGCCGCTGCCCCGGCGTGTCGCGCCCCGCCAGGACCGTGCGCTCCGGCGCGCCCGGACGGAAGGTGTTGTCGTCGGGCACGGCCGGCGTGGGTTTCTCGTCCTTGCAGGATGCGGTCCCGCTCGTGAACCGATCCAGCCCCTGCGCCAGGGCCGGGACGCGGACGAAACACGCGGCAATCGGCCCAAAAGCCGTCAGGGCGAGGAATCTGCGGCGGGTCACCATATACTCGTAATGTTACCTGCTCGGTGCTTGGTGCTGGGTGCTCGGTGCTGGGTGCCACGTGCTGGTGCGGTGCGATGCGGTGCGATCGCCACTCATCCGGCGAGCGTCGCCTCGAGAGGACGTACCCGCCGAGTCCGGGCGTTGTCGCCGCACGTCGCACCGAGCACGGCGCACCCAGCACCGAGCACTTAGCACCTAGCATCTAGCATCGCGCCATTGGAGGATTCATGCCGTATCCCGATTACCTGACTGCCCCGATGCGCCAGGAGCTCACCGACCTGGGCATCCGCGAATGCCGCACCGCCGCCGACGTCGAAGACGTCCTGAGCTCAAAAGGCGTCGTCATGATGGTGGTGAACTCCGTGTGCGGGTGCGCCGCGGGCAGGGCCCGGCCCGGCATTGCGCTGGCGCTGCAGCACGAGAATCGCCCGGACGTGACGGCCAGCGTGTTCGCGGGCGCGGACATGGAGGCGACCGACCGCGCGCGTCAGGCGTTCACCGGTTTCGCGCCCTCCTCGCCGTCGATCGCGCTCCTGCGCGACGGCAAGCTGCTCTACATGGTCGAGCGGCGCGACATCGAGGTCCGGTCAGCGGAGGCGATTGCCGATCTTCTCACGCTCGCCTTCGATCGCTACTGCGCTCCGGCGAGCATCGACAATCGGTAATCGGCAATCGGGTAATCGCAAAGCATCGGTGATCGATGATCGACATCGATGACCGATCATCGCTGCGATCGTCGATGATCGATGCGATTTTCGATAATCGATATCGATGATCGACGGTCGATGGCTCTTCGATTCCCCGATTACCCCTTATCGATTATCGATGACAAGCTTCTCATAATCGTGTGGTCCCGCTCGGACCCGGTGGAGATGATCTGGGCGGGGACGCCGCTCGTCTCCTCGAGCCGCGCGATGTAGCGCTGCGCCTCGGGCGGCAAGTCCGCGAACGTCGTGAGGCCGCGTGTCGGGCGCGTCCAGCCGGGCAGCGCTTCGTAGACGGGCTGGCACTGCGCCAGCTGCGCGATGTCGCCCGGCATCTCCGACAGAACGTCCGACCCGCATCGGTACGCCGTGCACACCTGCAGCTCCTCCAGGCCGTCGAGCACGTCCAGCTTCGTGATCGCGAGGGCGTCGAGGCCGTTGACGCGCACGGCGTAGCGCACCGCGACAGCGTCGAACCACCCGCACCGCCGCGGGCGGCCCGTGGACGCGCCGTACTCCTGCCCCGTCTCGCGCAGCCGCTCGCCCACCGCGCCGTGCAGCTCGGTCGGCAGCGGCCCGGCGCCGACGCGGGTCGTGTAGGCCTTCGCCACGCCGAGCACGCGCCCGACGCGCGCCGGTCCGATGCCCAGTCCGGTCGCGGCCCCGCCCGCCGTGCCGTTCGACGACGTCACGAAGGGATACGTGCCGTGATCGATGTCGAGCAGGGTGCCCTGCGCGCCCTCGAACATCACGGCGCGCCCGGCGTGCATCGCGCGATGCAGGTACAGCGACGTATCGGCGACGAGCGGTTGCAGCCGCGGCCAGACGCGCCGGAGGTCGGCCAGCACGTCCTGCCAGCGCATGTCGGCGTTGCCCACGAGGCGGTTGCGCGCCGCGACGTTCTCACGCACGGCGCCGACGAGCGCGCCGTCGTCGCTGGCGTCGGCCAGATCGCCCACCCGTACGCCACGGCGGCCGATCTTGTCCTCGTACGCGGGCCCGATCCCCCGCGACGTCGTCCCGATCTTCCGCTCGCCCCGTCGCGCCTCGGACAGGACGTCGAGCTCGCGGTGGTACGGCAGGATGAGGTGTGCCTTGTCGCTGACGAGCAGCCGCCCGGCGACGTCGATGCCGAGCGAGGTCAGCTCGTCCAGCTCCGCGAACAGCGCGTGCGGATCGACTACGACGCCGTTGCCGATGAGGCAGACGACGCCGGGATGGAGGATCCCTGACGGAATCAGGTGGAGGACGAACTTGCGTCCGCCGACGTAGACCGTGTGCCCGGCATTGTGGCCGCCCTGATAGCGCGCCACGACCGCGAAGTGCGCGGTCAGCAGGTCCACGATCTTGCCCTTGCCCTCATCGCCCCACTGGGCGCCGACCACGCACAGATTCATGCGGGTAGCATGATACCGTTGTGCGCGCTCCGGCCGGAAACGGCCGGCGGACCGCCATGATCGAACTCGACGGCGCATCCCTCACGCTCGAAGCCATCGAACGGATCGCCCATGGGTCCGAGCGGATCGGCCTCTCGGCCGGCGCCGCGGCTCGCGTCCGCGCGGCTCGCGACGTCGTGGACGCCCGCGCCGCGGCGGGGGCGCCCGTGTATGGCGTGAACACGGGATTCGGCGCCCTCGCCGAGGTCGCGATCGCCCCGGACCAGCTCGCGACGCTTCAGGTCAATCTGCTGCGCAGCCACGCTGCCGGCGTCGGCGAGCCGCTCGGTGTGCCGGCCGTGCGGGCGCTCATCGCGCTGCGCGCGAACGTCCTCGCGAAAGGCTTCTCCGGGATTCGGCTCGAGACACTCGAGGCGCTGCTCGCACTCGCGAACGCGGGCGTGCACCCCCGGGTGCCCGCCCGCGGGTCGGTGGGCGCGAGCGGCGACCTCGCGCCGCTCGCGCACCTCGCGCTCGTGCTGATCGGCGAGGGCGAAGCGAGAAATGAAGCCGGGTATATTTTTTCGACCTCTGAAAAAATATACCCGGCTTCATTTCTCCCCGGCGCCGACGCGCTCGCACGCGCGGGCCTGCGGCCCGTCGTGCTCGCGCCGAAAGAAGGCCTGGCGCTCATCAACGGCACGCAGGCGAGCACCGCCGTCCTCGCGCTCGCCGTGAGCGACGCCATCCGTCTCGCCCGCGCCGCCGACATCGCCGCCGCGATGTCGGTCGACGCGCTTCGCGGGTCGGCGCATCCCTTTGAAGAGCGGATCCACGCCGCCCGGCCCGTCCCGGGCCAGGCGGCGTCGGCGGCCAATCTCCGGCGGCTCCTCGACGGCAGCGCGATCAATGCGTCGCACGCCAGCTGCGGCAAGGTCCAGGACGCCTACGCGCTGCGCTGCGCCCCGCAGGTCCACGGCGCGGCGCGCGAAGCCCTGGGCTTCGCCCGCCGCCTCGCAGAGATCGAAGCCAACGCCGCGACCGACAACCCGATGGTCTTCGCCGACCGCGGCGAGATCGTCTCCGGCGGCAACTTCCACGGGGCGCCCGTCGCCCTCGCGGCCGATACGCTCGCCATCGGCCTCGCCCAGCTCGCAACGATCAGCGAGCGGCGCACGGATCGGCTCATGCGGCCCGAGGAAAGCGGGCTGCCGGCGTTCCTGATTCGCGAATCGGGCCTGAATTCCGGCCTGATGATGGCGCACGTCACCGCGGCCGCGCTCGCGTCCGAGATCAAGACGCTCGCGCATCCCGCCAGCGTGGACACGATTCCGACGTCCGCCGGGCGCGAGGATCACGTCAGCATGAGCATGGGCGCCGCGCTCAAACTCGCGCGCGTCGTCGATCTCACGCGCCAGGTCATCGCGATCGAGCTCCTGGCGTCCTGCCAGGGGATCGATCTGCTCGCGCCGCTTCAGACGTCGGCGCCGCTCGAAAGCGTGCGCCGCGCCATCCGCGCGGTCGTCCCG
>DATIWF010000056.1:0-16848 GCA_035519535.1 Vicinamibacterales bacterium
GTGCGGATCCAGGGGGTGACGTTCCCGCCGGTGCCGCTCGAGCAGGCGCTCGGGCTCCTCGAGGCGGAGGCGCGGAAGATCCTGCCGCCCGGCTTCACGATCGACTACGCGGGCCAGTCGCGGCAGCTCCGCACGGAGGGCAGCAAGTTCCTCGGCGTGTTCCTGCTGTCGGGCATCCTGATCTACCTCGTCCTCGCCGCGCAGTTCGAGAGCTTCCGCGATCCGTTCATCATCCTGGCCGGGTCGGTGCCGCTGGCGCTGTCGGGCGCGCTCCTCTTCTCGTTCCTGCAGCTGACGACGCTCAACATCTACAGCGAGGTCGGACTGATCACGCTCGTCGGCCTCGTGTCGAAGAACGGCATTCTGATCGTGCAGTTCGCCAACCACCTGCAGGAGCTCGGACGCGACAAGCTCCACGCGGTGATCGAAGCCGCGGGCACGCGCCTGCGGCCGATCCTGATGACGACGGCCGCGACCGTCGCGGGGCACTTCCCGCTGGTCATCGCGACCGGCCCAGGCGCGGGCGCCCGCAACAGCATCGGCATCATGCTGGTCAGCGGCATGCTCATCGGATCGTTCTTCACGCTCTTCGTGGTGCCGTCGATCTACATGCTGGTCGCGCGGAAGCACTCGGCCGAACCGGTCGCCGAGGCCGAACCGCAGCCGGCGCTGAAAGAGGTGGTGGCATGACTTCCGGTCGATTCTTCCGCATCGTCGGCGGCGCGTCCGTGCTCGGCGTGCTCATGACGTCCGGCGTGTCGGCGCAAGCGCCGACCGCGGGCGCGACGATCCAGCTCACGCTCGAGGACGCCGTCAAGCGCGCCGTCGATCACAATCCGGATCTGGCGATCGTCCGGCTGGAGACGAGTGCGAGCACCGCGCGCGTCGCCCAGTCGAAGAGCGCGTTCGTGCCGGTCTTCAACACGAAGCTCGGCCAGTCGAGCAGCGCAACCGCGCCGTCGAGCTTCTTGCCGGGCGCAGGCGGCATCGACACGAAGGACTTCTTCTCGTCCACCGGACTGCAGCAGCGGCTGCCGTATGGCGGCGGCACGTGGAGCGCGTCCTGGGATGCGGCCCGGACCACGACGAACAGCCCGTTCAACGCGTTCGATCCGACGGTGCAGTCCGGGATCCAGGTTGCGTTCTCGCAGCCGCTTTTCAAGGATCGCTCGATCGACGACGCCCGAGTGCAGTACGTCATCACCAAACGCGACCTGCAGGGCTCCGAACTGCGCTTCCGCCAATCGGTCGTGCAGACGGTCGCGGTCGTGAAGCAGGCGTACTGGACGTACAAGGCGCTGACCGCGAACGTGACGGTGCAGCAGCGGTCGCTCGATCTGGCCCAGGACCTGGTCCGGCAGAACCAGGCGCGCGTGAAGGTCGGCGACGCGCCGCCGCTCGACCTCGTGCAGGCGCAGGCGGAGGTGGCGAATCGCCGCGAGAACCTGATTCGCGCGCAGGCGGCGGCCAAGGACGCCGAGGACAACTTGCGCCGGCTGATCATGGATCCCGCGGATCCCGGATTCTGGCAGGTGCACCTCGACGCAATCGACCAGCCGGTGGGCGAGAGCGCGCCGGTGGACGTCGATCGCGCGGTCGCGACCGCGCTCGGCGGCCGGTACGACCTCGCGCTCGCGCAGCAGCAGCTCGACAACGCCGACACGAACATCAGGTTCTTCAACAATCAGAAGCTGCCGGACGTGCGCCTCCAGGCGTCGTACCGCGGCGGCGGGTTCGGCGGCACCGAGCTCGTGCGCTCGGGCGGATTCCCGGGCACGGTCACCGGCACGCTCAATACCGGCTTCGGCAACGTGCTGGGCCAGCTCTTCAGCCAGGACTTCCCGACGTGGAGCGTCGGCGTCATGGTGAGCTACCCGCTCGGCCAGAGCTACGAGGAGGCGGGGCTGGCCCGGGCGCAGGTCCAGCGGCAGCAGGCCGTGCACAACATCGAGAGTCTGAAGCTGCAGGTCGTGCAGTCGGTCCGCCAGGCGGCCCGTCAGGTGCAGAGCACCGCCGAGCGGGTCGACGCCGCACGCGCCAGTCAGGGGCTCGCCGAGCAGCGCGTCGAGGTCGAGACCAAGCGCTTCGAGGCGGGGCTGTCCACGACGTTTCTGGTCACGCAGGCGCAGCGCGACCTCGTCCAGGCGCAGGTCGATCTGCTGCAGGCGCTGCTCGACCACCAGTCCGCGATGATCACGTACGAGGCGGTGCAGCTCGCCGCCGCGCCGGGCTCGGGCGGCGGGGTCGGGCTGTCCAATGGGAACGTCGTGGCACTGCCGCCCGCGCAGCCGCAGGGCATCTTCCGCTCGGGCGGAGGGCAGCACTAGCCACGGATCGAGTCAGAAGTCTTAACTTCTCACTTGATCCTTCTCAATCCCGAGCTTTTTCATCCTGGACTGCAGCGTCGTGCGCTTCATGCCCAGCCGCGCGGCGGCGCCCGACGGGCCGCCGACGAGCCAGTTCGACTGCTCCAGGGCGCGGCGGATGTGGTCGCGCTCGGCGGCTTCCAGCGTCGTCGCCGGGGCCGCGGTCTCGACGGGGTCCTCGACCCGCCGCTCCAGCTCGCCGAGCGGCGCGTCGAGGCTCGATCCGCGCGTGAGGATCACGGCGCGCTCGATGAAGTTCTCGAGCTCGCGGATGTTGCCCGGCCAGTGATACCGCGAGAGCGTGGACATCGTGTCTGCGGGCACGCTGTCGATGCGCTTGTTCATCCGCCTGGCGAACTTCTGCGTGAAGTGCTGCACCAGCTTCCGCACGTCCTCGCCGCGATCGCGAAGCGGCGGGTTGACGATCGGAAACACGTTCAGCCGGTAGTACAGGTCGCTGCGGAACTCCTTCGCCGCGACCATCGCCGACAGGTCCCGGTTCGTCGCGGCGACGAGTCGGACGTTCACCTTGATGGTCTTCGTGCCGCCAAGCCGCTCGAATTCCTGCTCCTGCAGCACGCGCAGGAACTTCGACTGCAGCTCGAGCGGGATGTCGCCGACCTCGTCGAGGAAGAGCGTGCCGCCGTTGGCCAGCTCGAAGCGGCCGACCTTCTGGGCGATGGCGCCGGTGAACGCGCCCTTCTCGTGGCCAAAGAGCTCGCTCTCGAGCAGGCCGGTTGGAATCGCCGCGCAGTTGAGCTTCACGAACGTCCGCGCCTTCCGCCCGCTCAGGTTGTGGATCGCGCGCGCGATGAGCTCCTTGCCGGTGCCGGTCTCGCCCTGGATCAGCACCGTCGAGTCGGTCGGCGCGACGATGACGATCTTCTGGAGCGTCTCGCGGATGGCCGGGCTGTCGCCGATGATCTCCTCGAAGTTGTAGTTCGTGCGGATTTCCTCCTCGAGGTAGAGCTTTTCCTTGTTCAGCTTCTCGGTGAGCTCCGCGATCTTCCGGTATGCGAGGCTGTTCTCGACGCCGATGGCCACCTGCTGCGCGACCTGGCCGAGCAGCTCGACCTCGTCGGCGGTGAAGACCGTGTCGCACAGCCGGCCGACGTTGAGCGTGCCCAGCTGACGGTCGCGCGACAGCAGGGGCACGGAGCAGAAGCTCTTGATGCCGTGGTCGACGAGCTTCTGCGCCATCTCCGATTCGCGGGCCATCCGGCGCAGGTCGGCCTCGGTCAGGATCGTGGGCTCGCGGCACTCGAGCGTGTGCCCGGCCGGGCACATCATCGCCTTCTCGGACAGGCCCTCTTCGATGAACTGGTTGCCGTCGGGCTTCAGCACGTGGACGCGGTACTTCTGCGTGTCGGCGTCGTAGAGCAGCAGGCTGCAGCCGTCGTGCTGGATGGCGCGCGCCAGGCTGCCGCTGATCGCGACGAACATCTCCTCCATGCCGAGGTGGGAGACGACGGTGTTGTTGACCTCGAGCAGCAGCTGGAGCCGGTCGCGATCGCGCTTGAGCTGGCCCTGCGCTTCCGCCGCGCTCTTGTCGTGGAGCACGTTGTCCACGGCGACCGCGACCTGGTTGGCGACGTGCATCATGAACGCGAGGTCGGCGTCCTCGTACTTGTTCGGCTGCAGGCTGCCGAACGCCATCGCGCCCAGCGGCCGCAGGGCGGTGGTCAGCGGCACCGCGCAGTACGCGCGGACGCCGTTCTCGAGCAGTGCGGCGCCGAGGCGGGGAAAGCGCCGCTCGTTCTGGAGGTCGGGGATCATGAGCGGCCGCTGCGTCTTGAGTACGAGGCCAGCGGGCGACTCGTCCATCGGCGTCTCGTAGCCCGGGTGGATCGTCGTCGGCTGCTCGGTCGCGAGGAGTTCGAGCCGCATCACGTCGGTCGCCGGGTCGTGCAGCACGAGATTGATGAAGTCGAACGGCACGACGCGGGGCAGCCGGCGGCTCAACTCGTCGAACAGCTGTCGGAGGTCGCGGTAGGACGCGATCGACTCGGAGACCTCGAGCAGCAGCCGCAGGCGGTCCCGCTCCTGCGCCAGCTCCACGCGGGCCCCGCGGTCGCTCTCGTCGTGCAGCACGTTGTCGACCGCGACGGCCACCTGTCGCGCGACGAGCCCCAGGAAATCCATCTCCTCGTCCCCGAACGCAAACGGATGTCGGCTGCCGAAGGCAATGGCGCCGAGCGGGCGGACGATCGTCGTGAGCGGCAGGATGCAGAACGATTCGACGCCGATGTCGCGGATGATCCCGCTGCTGTGCGGAAACCGCGCGGCCTCGGCCGGATTGCGAACGACCACGGGCTTCTGGGTGCGGAAGACCTCACCGCTGTAGGACTGCTCGATGTCGAACTCCATCCCCGGCGGGATGCGGTCGGCGTCGGCCGTGCCGAGCATGTGCAGCCGCATCACGTTTTTCACGGGATCGTGCAGGAAGAGCGCGATGACTTCGAACGGGACGATCGTGGGCAGCCGCCGGGCGAGGTCGCGGAAGAGCGCGGTCAGGTCGCCGTGCGAGGCGACCGCGTCGCACACCTCCAGCAGCAGGCGCAGCTGATCGCGGCTGCGCAGGGCGTCCTGGCGATCGCGCGAACTCGGCGTGAGAACGGCCATCTGGTCCTGGTCTGGCCCGGGGTGCGAGTCGAACCCCCATCATACGGCCCCGCTTTCCGGGGGCGCAAGGGCGCCTAAGGATCGGACGGATTCCGGGGCGTTTCGTTCAGTGAATCGGCGCGCCGCGGCCGCCTCGGTCCGGCGGATCCACCACTCGACGACGATGAAGTTCAGCGCGCTCGAAAGCCACAGCGACGTGACGAACAGGTCCCAGAAACGGCCCAGGCTGTCGATCCCGAGCGCGGCGAAGAACGGAAACATCGCGCGCTGTGTGAGCGGCGAAAGCGCGCCCGCGGTCACGCGCAGCATCCAGCGGCGGTGTGTGATGAAATCGTGACGCCGGGCGGCCGCCACGCCCCGCCAGAGCAGGAACGTGAACAGGACGCCGACCGTCATCATGAACGCGCGCTCGCCGAACGGCCGCGCGGGCATGACGATGGGCAGCGCGAGGCCCGTGCCAGCGAACGCGAGGCCGGCGAGTGCGGCCACGCGGCCGGCGACGCGGTGCGCGCGCGGCAGCGCCGCCCGCGCGCGCGACGACAGCTGAAAGGGCAGAATCACGACGAAGGCGAGGCCGCCGAGGAAATGCACGGCGGCCCAGCGCGGATAGTCGAACGCGCCGTCGAACGCGCGATTGCCACCGTGCGTGAGCACCCACGTGGCGTGCGTGGACGCCCAGATGCCAAGCAGGGTCAGTACGCCGACTGCGCATTCCAGCGCTCGAATCCGCCATCGTGCCGTCATGGCAGAATGATGGCGATCCTTGGCCAGCAAGGCGATGACGCGAGGCGCCAATCCATTGACAGATCGCGCCACGAGGGCGCGTCCGGACGCGCCCGGCCTGCCCACCGAGCCGGCGCACAGCGTGCAGGTCTACCTCAACGCGCTCCAGGCGCTTGGATATGACAAAGCATCGCTGATGCGGGCGGCCGGACTGACCGACGCCGAGCTCGCCGATCCCGACGAGCGCATCGCCTGCACCCGGATCGGATCGATGTTTGGCTGCGCGATGCAGGAGCGGCCGCTGAAGAACCTGGGCATGCGGCTCGCGCAGGTCACGCCGATCGGCGCGTATCCGCTGGTCGACTACGTTGTGCTGACGTCCGAGACCGTCGGGCAAGGCCTCGAGCAGCTCGCGCGCTACTTTCGCCTGGTCGCGGCGATGGTCGCCCTCGACTTCTCCTTCGAGGACGGCAGGATTCGCGCGACGTTCCACGGCCCGCCGAGCGCGATCGCGTACGAATTCGCCATCACGCTGAGTCTGTTGCACTTTCGCGAGGAAACCGACGGGCGCGTCGTCGTCGAGTCCGTCAGTTTCGAGCACGCGCCGGACGACGTGTCGGAGATCGAGCGGGTGCTGGGCTGTCCGGTCCGCCCGCGCGCGTCGTGGACGGGCTGGACGATGACCCGCGAGGCGTGGAATCTGCCGCTGCGGCGCCACGATCCCGTGCTCGGCGGCGTGCTGCGCCATCACGCGAGCGACATGGTCCGGCGGATGCCCGCAACGACCGGCATGACGTCCGGCGTGCGTCAGGCGCTGGCGTCGCGCGTGGCCGGCGGCGACACGCGCGTCCAGGCGGTCGCGCGCGCGCTCGCCATGTCCGTGCGATCGCTGCAGCGGCGCCTCTCCGACGAGGGATGCTCGTACCAGGACCTCGTCGATCTCATGCGCCGCGAGGCCGCGGAGCGCTACCTGAAGGATTCGTCGCTGTCGATCGCGGAGGTCGGCTTCCTCCTCGGATACTCCGAGGCGGCGGCGTTCCACCGGGCGTTCAAGCGATGGACGGGCCTGACGCCGCTCGCGTTCCGCCAGCAGCGATCCTGAGTCCGGCCCCGCGCGTCGCTCGCGAGGTCTCTGCTACAGTCGAGCGCATGGCCATCACTTTCGGTCTCGACACGTTTGGCGACGTCACGGTCGGCGCCGACGGCTCGCTCCGCTCGCAGGCGCACACGCTGCGCGACGTCGTCCGCGAGGCCGCGCTCGCCGAGCAGGTCGGCGTCGAGTGCTTCGGCGTCGGCGAGCACCACCGGCCGGACTTCGCGATCTCCGCGCCGGAGGTAGTGCTCGCCGCGATTGCCGCGAGAACCGAGCGCATGGTCCTCGGGTCCGCGGTGACGGTGCTGAGCACGGACGACCCGGTCCGCGTGTTCGAGCGATTCTCGACGCTCAACGCGATCTCGAACGGACGCGCCGAGGTCATTCTCGGTCGCGGGTCGTTCACCGAGTCGTACCCGCTGTTCGGCTTCGACCTGTCGCAATACGAGGAGCTCTTCGAAGATCGGCTCGCGCTCTTTGCCGAGCTGCTGAAGCCGGGGCCGGTCACCTGGTCGGGATCCACGCGCGCGCCGCTCACGAAGCAGGTGGTCTATCCGCCGATCGAGACTGGAACCCTGCGGACGTGGGTCGGCGTCGGCGGCAGCCCCGAGTCGGTGGTCCGCGCCGCGCGCTACGGCCTGCCGCTCACGCTGGCGATCATCGGCGGCAACCCGCTGCGCTTCCGGCCGTACGTGGATCTGTATCTTCAGTCGCTCGAGAAGTTCGGGAAGCCGGTGCAGCCCATCGCGGTGCATTCGCCGGGCCACGTCGCCGCGACCGACGACGAGGCCCGCCGCGATCTGTGGCCGCACTACGAGAAGATGATCAACCGCATCGGCGCCGAGCGCGGCTGGCCGCCGGCCGACCGGGCGCACTTCGAGCACGAAGCGGGGCCGGCCGGCGCGCTCTGCGTCGGCTCGCCGGAGACCGTCGCGGCGAAGATCGTCCGGACCGTACGCGCGCTGGGCCTGGCGCGGTTCGACATGAAGTACAGCGCCGGCACGCTGCCGCACGACAAGCTCATGACAAGCATCGAGCTGTTCGGCACGAAGGTGATGCCGCGCGTCCGGGACCTGCTAGGCTGACGTCCCATGCGTCCCGCGATGGCCCTCGCCGCTTGCGTCTGGCTCGCCGCGCTCTATCAGGCGGGCGCGGCTCCGGATGTCCCGTGGCTCGTGAACGGCGGCACGGACAACATCCGCTACTCGCCGCTCACCCAGATCAATCGCGACAACGTCGCGCGCCTGCAGGCGGTCTGGACGTACGACTCGCACGACGCCTTTCGCGGATCCGAGATGCAGAGCAATCCGATCGTCGTCGATGGCGTGCTCTATGCGACGACGCCGTCGATGAAGGTCGTGGCGGTTGACGCCGCCACGGGCGCCGAGGTGTGGAAATTCGACCCGAGTGGCGGCGCGACGACGACGGCCCGGGCGCGGCACCGGGGCGTCACGGTCTATCAGGACCGCGTGTTCGTCTCGTATCGGTCGTTCCTCTACGCGCTCGATCGGCGGACGGGCCAGCCGATTCCGACCTTCGGCTCGAACGGCCGCATCGATCTTCGCGAAGGGCTCGACCAGCCGGCGCAGGGGCTCAGCGTCAGTGCCAGCACACCCGGCGCGATCTTCGAGGACATGATCATCGTCGGCACCGCCGTGCCCGAGACGCTGCCCGGGTCGCCCGGCCACATCCGCGCGTTCGACGTGAACACGGGGAAGGTGCGGTGGATCTTCCACACGATTCCCAAGCCAGGCGAGATGGGCTACGACACATGGCCGCCCGACGCCTACAAGCTGGCGGGCGGCGCCAACGCGTGGGCCGGCGTGACGGTCGACGCGAAGAACGGGCTGGTCTTCGCCGCGACCGGATCGGCCTCATTCGATTTCTACGGCGTCACGCGGTACGGCGACAACCTGTTTGCCGATTGCGTGCTCGCGCTCGACGCGCGCACGGGCAAGTACGTCTGGCACTTTCAAGGCATCCACCACGACGTGTGGGACTGGGACTTCCCGGCGGCGCCGAGCCTCGTCACCGTGCGGCGCGACGGCCGGCCGGTCGAGGCCGTCGCCCAGACGACGAAGTACGGCTACGTCTACGTGCTCGACCGCCGCACGGGCGCGTCGTTGTTCCCGCTGGCGGCGCGCAAGGTGCCGGCGTCGGACGTGGACGGCGAGCGGCTCGCGGCCGAGCAGCCGTACCCGACGCTGCCGGTGCCGTTCGCGCGACAGGGCCTGACGGAGGACATGCTCACGACGCGCACACCCGAGGCCCACGCCGACGTGCTCGCGCGCTTCAGGAAGTACTCGAAGGGCTTCTTCGCTCCGCCGTCGCTCGAGGGCACGATCGTCTTTCCGGGTTTCGACGGCGGCGCCGAGTGGGGCGGCGCGGCCTTCGATCCGGACACGGCGCTGTTCTACGTGAACTCGAACGAGATGCCGTGGATCGTCAAGCTCATTCCGAACAACGACACGGCGCTCTACAACAGCAAGTGTGCGACCTGCCATCGCGAAGATCGCACGGGCGGCGCGACCGGGCCGTCGTTGATCGGCGTCGGCGCGCGACTCTCGCGCGACGAGATCGCCGCGATCATCCGCCAGGGCACGGGCCGGATGCCCGCGTTCCCCGACATGGGTGCGCGCAACATCAACGACATCGTCGAGTTCCTGATCACGGGCAAGGACAAGGCGGCCGACCCGGCGATCGCGAACGACCCCAGCCGCCTGAAGTACCGCAGCGACGGCGAATCGATCTTCCTCGATCCGGACGGCTATCCCGCGATCACCCCGCCGTGGGGCACGCTGAACGCGATCGACCTGAACTCCGGCACCATGCGGTGGAAGATTCCGTTCGGGGAGTTCCCCGCGCTCGCGGCGAAGGGCCTCACGAACACGGGCAGCGACAACTACGGCGGCCCGGTCGTCACGGCCGGCGGCGTGCTGTTCATCGGCGCGACGAACTTCGACCGGAAGTTCCACGCCTACGACAAGCTGACGGGCACACTGCTGTGGGAGACGACGCTGCCGGCCGCTGGAAATGCGACGCCGGCCGTCTATCAGCTCGGCGGCCGCGAGTATGTCGTCATCGCGTGCGGCGGCGGCAAGAACGGCGCCCCGTCAGGCAGCGCGATCGTGGCGTTTGCCCTGCCGCGATGAGCGCGTCTCATCCCTGACTGCTCACTTCCGGCTTCCAACTTCGAACGTGTCACTTCGCTCCGGGAACGAACCCGGTCAGCACGTACGCAAACAGCAGCGCGAGCACGCCCATCACGCTCATGAGCAGGACGCTGTGCCTGATGGTGAAGCGGAAGAGGCGGCTCTCGTCGGCGTGCGACATGCCGGTGGCGGCGACGGCGACGGCGATGCTCTGGACCGAGATCATCTTGCCCATGACGCCCGCCGCGGAGTTCACGGAAGCCGTCAGGATCGGATTGAGGCCGAGCGCGTTCGCGGTCACCACCTGCAGGTTGCCGAACAGCGCGTTGGCGGAGGTGTCGCTGCCCGTCAGAAACACGCCGAGCCAGCCGACGACGGCGCTGAAGAACGGGAACGCCGCGCCGGTGCCGGCGAGCGCGAGGCCGAGCGTCGACGTCATGCCCGAGTAATTCATCAGGTACGCCAGCCCCAGCATCGAGGCGATCGTCAGCATGGCCTTCGACAACTGCCGGAACGTCGCCGTGTAGACGCGCGCGAGCCGGGCCGGCCCCACGCGCAGGAACAGCGCCGCCGCCACGAGCGCGATGAAGCACGCGCTGCCGGACGCGCTCAGCCAGTTGAGCGTGAACACCGCCGCGTAGGGCGACGGCCTGGCGACAACCGGCGGAATGCGCGTAATCGCGTTGTGCAGGCCGGGGACGTTCAGGCCGTTGACGACCGTCGCGCTCTTGATCGACACGCCGGCGATGAGCCCGTTCGTCCACTGGTCGATGGCCGTCTTGATCGACGGCGCGCCCACGATGAGCACGGCGATCACGAGAAAGAGATACGGGAGCCAGGCCACGAACAACTCGCCCGGCGCGTGCCGGTGCGGCGTCAGCGTCGCTTCGTGCTCGCCCTCGAGCCGCATGATCGTCGCGGGCGTCCACAGTTTCAGCACGCCGACCATGACGACGATGCACGTGAGCGAGCTCATGATGTCCGTGAGCTCGGGCCCGATGAAGTTGGAGACGAGGAGCTGCGTGCCGGCGAACGAGATGCCGCACGCGGCGATCGCCGGCAGGACCTGCATCGCGCGCTGGCGCCCGGCCATGACGATCACGAGATACGCCGGGATCAGCACCGACATCATCGCGCACAGCCGCCCGACCATCGCGCTGAGCGCGAGCACCGGCAGGCCGGTGACGCCGGCGAGCGTCGTGACCGGAATCCCGATGGAGCCGAAGGCCACGGGCGACGTGTTGGCCAGCAGGCAGATCCCGGCGGCGAAGAACGGATTGAACCCGAGGCCGGCGAGCATCGCGCCCGCTACGGCGACGGGCGCGCCAAACCCCGCCGCGCCCTCGATGAACGCGCCAAACGAGAACGCGATGAAGAGCGCCTGCAGGCGACGGTCGTTGGTGAGGCTCCCGACCGAATCCTTGATGATCTCGAACTTGCCCGTGTCGACCGCGAGCCGGTACAGCATCATCGACGCGAAGACGACCCACGCGATCGGGAACATCCCGTACGCCGCGCCGTACACGGTCGAGATGATCGCGAGCTTCGCCGGCATGCCGTAGACGAAGAGCGACACGACCAGCGCGGACGCGAGGGCGGAGAGCGCCGCCATCCACGTCGGCTTGCGCACGACGCCGAGCATCACGAACAGCACGACGAGAGGAATCGCCGCCGCGGCCGCGCTCAACCCGAGGCTGCCGCCGACTGGGGAGTAGTTGTGCTGCCACATAGGGGGGAGGTTATACATGGGGCAACGGGGCAGGGCAAAGGTCAAAAGGCAGAAGGCAGAAGGCAGAAGGCAGAAGGCAGAAGGCAGAAGGCAGAAGGCAGAAGGCAGAGGGCAGAAAATGTCAGCGCCACGCCGTAAACCTACGCGTGCAGACCTCCGCGCGGCCGTCGGCAAGTCGATCCCCGACGTCATCGCGCCCCGGCTCGACGTGCTGTTCTGTGGGATCAACCCAGGCCTGTACTCCGCGGCGACGGGTTGTCACTTCGCGCGGCCGGGGAATCGCTTCTGGCCGGCGCTTCACGCGGCGGGATTCACCCCGCGGCGCCTCCAGCCCTGGGAACGGAAGGAACTGCTCCGGTGCGGGTGCGGGGTGACGAACCTGGTCCGGCGGGCGACCGTTGCCGCCGATGAGCTCGCGCCCGAGGAGCTGCGCGCGGGCGCTCGCCGGCTCGCGCGCAAAGCGGCTCGTCTGCGCCCTCGCGCGGTTGCCATCGTCGGCATCGGCGCGTACCGGACGGCGTTCGGTCGTCCGCGCGCGGTGCTCGGCCGGCAGGCGGAGCGGCTCGGCGGGGCCATCCTCTGGGTCCTGCCGAACACGAGCGGCCTCAATGCCAATCACCGGCCCGCGGATTTCGCGCGCGCGTTCCGGGCGCTGCGACTGGCGACGCGACGATGAGACGATCGCGGAGCCTGCGTGCGAGGATGGCGTCCGTCAGCGTGCGATCCTGACCTAGTCGCCCAGTGCGCGCATCGGATCGAGCGTGAGGATTCGCCGTGCGGGGACCCACGCCGCGGCAGCGGCCGCGGCGAGCAGCGCCGCCGCCATCACCAGGGCCACCGGCCAGAACCGCAGCGGCTGAGCCGCCATGGCGGTCACCACACGCGGCTCGACGGCTCGGGCGACCACAACGCCAACAAGGACTCCCGCGGCGCCGAGTCGAACCAGGCGCGCGATCACGTGACGGAGCACGCCCGAGGCCGTCGCGCCGAGCGCGAGCCGCACGCCCATGTCCCGCTGCTCGCGCGTCACCACGAACGCGACAAGCGCGTAGACGCCGCACAGCGCGAGCAGTCCGCCGGCCGCCCCGAACGCCCCAGCCGCGACCGCCGCGTGACGGCGTTGCCCGAGCGCGGTCTGCTTGATGTCCTCCATCGTGCGCAGCTCGAGCACCGGCAGGGACGGATCCACCTCGCGCATGCCGGCGCGCACGTCGGCGAACGTGCGGGCGACGTCCGGCGTGCGGATCCACATGTACAAGTCCTCCGTCGACGGCGCGTCCGGGCGCTGGCGATAGGGCAGGTACCACGTCTCGCTGTACGGCCCGCTGTCCTCGACTGCGCTCACGACGCCGACCACGCGCATCCACGGGTTCGGCGAGTCGGTGGGACCGCGCTTGACGCGCGCGTCCACCGCGCGCTGGCCTGGAAAATAGCGCCGAGCGAAGCGCTCGTCGATGACCACCACCGGCTCGCTGCCGACGACGTCGTGCTCGTCGAACACACGGCCGGCGAGCGTGCGCAGGCCGAGCGCGCGGAAGAACGACGGTGTGACGAGGCGCCAGTTGACGACGTTCGCCGTCTCCGCAGTGACGGGATGGCCCTCGACCGACATCTGCGATCCCCAGTCGCCGCAGCACAGCGGGTTGACCGTGCTCATGCCGACCCCCGCGGGTCCGGCGACGGGCGCGAGCCTCTCCGCGATGCGATCGGCCAGCGCGAGGTGCGCGCCGCCGGATCGCAGGCGCGGCGTGCTGAGCTCGACGTGCCAGGTCACGAGGTCGTCCGTGCGGAAGCCGACATCGCGGCCCTCGAGCTGACGCAGGCCGCCGGCGACCGTCAGCGCCGTGCTGATCGACACGGCCGCGAGCGCCAGCTCCGCCACGACGAGCGCGCCCAGCGCCCGCCGGCTCGACGCGGACGATCCGGCGCGCGCGGATGCGCGGAGCGCGTCGGTGAGATCCACGCCGGGCGCGCGCCACGCCGCCACCACGCCGACGACCACGCCGCACCCGAGCGCGAGCGCAGCGGTGACGCCGAGGACGCGCCAGTCGATCGACAGCGAGGCCATCGAGGTCTGCTCGACCAGCACGTGCGGCACGAGGACGACGAGCGCGCGGCCGGCCACCGCGGCGAGCGCCAGCCCGATCGCGCCGCCGGCGGCGAAGATGACGACCGCTTCGGTGACGAGGTGCCGGACCTGTCGCGCGCGGCCGCAGCCGAGCGCGGCGCGGACAGCCAGCTCCCGCTCGCGCGCCACCATCCGCGCGATGAACAGCATCGTCACGTTGCTCGCGACGATCAGGAGCAGCACGGCGACCGCCCACGAGAGCACGAAGACGACGCGCCCTTCGTCGCCGATCAGGATCTCGCGGATGGGTCGGAGGCCCGGCGTGTTGCCGTGCATCACGGCCGGGTAGTCGCGCAACAGGCCGGGCCCGAGCGCGGCGAGTCGTTGATTCGCGTCCTCGAAGGACACGCCGGGCGCGAGACGGCCGGCCAGGAAGAGGCCGCGCACGCCAGGCTGCACGCGCGTCGGCCACCAGGCATCCGCGTCGTACGGAAAGCGATAGCCGGGCGGGAGCACGCCGACGATCGTCCGGACGCCGCCGTCGAACGCGAGCGTGGCGCCGAGGACATCCGTCCGGCCGCCGTATCGCGCGTGCCACAGGCGATCGCTGATGAGCGCGACCCCGGCGCCGTCGCCGGCGGCTTCCTCGTCCGCCGTGAACCATCGTCCGAGCTGGGCGGGCACGCCGAGCGCGGCGTTCCAGCCAGCCGTCACGGCGCCGGCCGAAATCCGTTCGGTCTCGCCCTGGCCGACGAGCGCCGTCCAGACCGGATTCAGCGCGGCCGCGTAGGCAAACGCGCCGGTGCGCTGCATCGCCTCGAGCGACGCGCCGCTGCCGTCGACCCATCGGATCGTGCCGTCCAGCTGTGAGAATTCCTGCACGCGTACGAGACGGGCGGCATCCGCGAAGGGCAGCGGGCGCAGGAACGCGGTGTTCGCCACGCTGAAGACGGCGCTGTTCGCGCCGAGGCCGATCGCGACGATGGCGATGGTGCCGAGAGCGAACGCCGGCGCGCGCCGAAGGCGGCGGACGGTGTCCACGAGGTCGAAGCGCAGCTCGCTCAGGAGGCGACGCACACGCCCGTGGCGGTCGCGCGAGCGCGCCAGCCGCACGAGCTGGTGTTCGAGTTCCGCCGGCGGGGGACCGGTGCGGCGGCCGTCCTTCGCGCGCATCTCGGCGCTGAACGTCAGCTCGTCGCGGACGTCGCGGCGGAGATCGTCCTCGCGCGCGCGACTGCGGCGACGCCAGGGCGTCATCGCGACGCTCCGGTGAGCAGCCGCGACACGGCGCGGGCGAACGCCGCCCACTCGCGCGTGCGTCTGGCGAGCGCGGCCCGGCCCTTGGGCGTGAGCGCGTAGAAACGCGCGCGGCGGTTCGCCTCGCTGCGTCCCCACGATCCCTGAATCAAGCCGCGGCGCTCGAGGCGATAGAGTGCCGGATAGAGCGATCCGTCCTCGATCGGCGTGGCGTGATCGAGCGCGCGTTCGATCCGGGCGCCGATGCCGTAGCCGTGGTCGGGGCCGTCGGCCAGCACGCGGAGGACCATCGACTCCAGCGTGCCGCGCAGCAGCGCGCCGCGGTCGGCGGCTTCTCTAGACTGTCTAGCCATCGCCTCCCCAAGATACTCTGGGGGAACGCGCGACGCAAGGCGGCGGCTCAGGACGCCCCACGCGCCGTTAGGCCGAACGCCGCGTTGAGCACGGCGATCGGCACGATCACAAGGAGCGCTGCCGCCGTGACAATGAGGGCAGCGGCGCGGCGAAGCGGAGCGATTTCGCGCGGCGTCCATGCTGACCGACGGCGCGTCCAAGTCCAGGCTGGGCTCCGGACACATCCTCGTCAGACCGACCGAATCCAATGGCGCCAGGTTGGTGGACGCTACAGTAAACTGCCCGCACATGTCCCCGCCCCTCTGGGCCCTCAACACCTGCCTCGGCCTCCACGCCGCCGGCTCCCGCCACGTCGTCTACGTGCCGGACAACCCGCTGTCGCACGTGCTCGCGGTGCTCCGCGATCGCTATCCGGACGTGCAGACGACGATCGCGACGCGCGAGGAGGAAGCGTTCGGCATCGCGGCGGGGCTCTACCTCGGCGGCCAGCGGCCGACCGTAATGCTGCAGTCGAGCGGCCTCGGCAACTCGATCAACGCGCTGACGTCGCTGCTCGTGCCGTACCAGATGCCGATGCTCGTCCTGATCTCCATGCGCGGCGACGCGGGCGAGTGGAATGCCGCCCAGGTGCCGATGGGCCGCGCGGTCGAGCGGATCTGCCACGCGATTGGACTCCAGACGACGACCGTGGCGTCCGCGGAGGACGTGGCCGACACCGTCGCGCTCGTCGGGAAGACCGCCTTCATGACGCGCCTGCCCGGCGTGTGTCTGCTGCCGCGACGCGTGACCGTGCCGGCGCCGAAAGTGGTCGCATGACGAGACTCGAAGCGACGCGACGACTCGCAGCGACCCTCGCCGACGATCCCGTCGTCGCGAGCCTCGGACATCCGGCGTACGATCTCTTCGCGACGGGCGATCGCGACACCTACTTCTACACGTGGGGCAGCATGGGCCTGGCCTCGTCGATCGGCCTCGGCCTGGCGATGGCGCAGCCCGACCGGCGCGTGGTCGTGCTCGACGGCGACGGGTCGCTGCTCATGAATCTCGGCTCGCTCGCGACCAGCGCGTGGGTGCGGCCGAAGAATCTCGTCGTCGTCGTGTGGGACAACGGCGTGTACGGCACGACCGGCGGACAGGACACAGCGACGAAGCACGGGGCAGACCTCGAGGCCGCGGCGCGCGCGTTGGGGATTGCGGCGACCGCGACGGTGAGGACGCCGGAAGAACTCGACCGCGCGATGGCACGGACGCGCGCC
This sequence comes from Vicinamibacterales bacterium, assembly GCA_035519535.1. Classification (GTDB taxonomy): domain Bacteria; phylum Acidobacteriota; class Vicinamibacteria; order Vicinamibacterales; family SCN-69-37; genus DATEGZ01. Next base: position 16,621 of record DATIWF010000056.1, read on the forward strand.
GAAGCCGGGCCGTGGGTGATTGTCGCCAAAGTGGAAGAATCCGCGCCCACGACGAAACCGCCCCAGGACTGCACCTATATCAAGCAAAGATTCATGGCCGCGATCGGCGTGCGAGAGAGCGACTAATCTCGACTTTGCCCGCTCACCGTGTCACGATTCCGCCAGCTTCACTCCCATGCCACTGGCCGCCGGAACTCGGCTCGGCCCGTCCGAGATCCTCGCCACGTT
>DATIWF010000057.1:0-50424 GCA_035519535.1 Vicinamibacterales bacterium
GGCCGGCCCTGACCGGCACGCACGCGCGCCGGCTGGCCGCCGCCAGGTGGGGTCGCTCTCCCCTTCGCCCCGTCCGCGTCACCGCCGTGACCTCGCCAGCGATCGCGCATCGTCACGACCTCATTCACGCGCGTGGCCATCACGCGATTGATTTTCGGGCTGGCCTCGGCTTGGTCAAGGCCCGTCGCTGCGCTCCGGCCGCGTCGCGGCTGTCGGCCTTGACCGATCCTCGGTCCAGCCCGCGCCGGCTCATGCGTGATGGCCACCGTCAACTCCCGACCGGGCACGAATCAAGACGCGGGCTCGCCCCGAACGTGCCTTGCCGGATTCCTCAGAGGGTGCGATGACTCAAACTACACCGCAGCCACATTCCCTTGACGAACTGCTCACGGTCGACGATGTCGCGGCGTGGCTGAAGGTGAGCAGAACCTGGGTCTACGAGCACACCCGCCGACGCGGCACGCCACGCGGCGCGCGTCTGCCGCATCTCAAGATCGGCAAGTATGTCCGCTTCGAGGTCAGTGCTGTGCGCGCATTCCTCGATCAGCAAGGTCGGTCGGAATGATCAGCGTCCGATCATGCGCTAGAATCAGGGGCCAGCTGAACCCCGAAGAGCCAACGAGGGAAAGGAAGGGACCTCGGATGGCTCAAAGAAAACGGCAGTACGGAAGTGGATCGTTGTTCAAGCGAGGAAGAGGGTGGGCAATTCGCTGGCGGGAGCGTGAGATCGCGCCCGACGGCACAACACGCCAGGTGCTGCGCTACGAAACGCTCGGACCGGTCTCTCGTCGCGAGGCATCAGAGGCGCTCGCGCGAAGGCTGGCAGCAGCTGGCGGCAAGCGACCGACACGATCGCAGGTGACATTCGCCACGCTGGCAGGTCAGTGGGAGTTCTCGGTGCTGCCGATGTACAAGTTCTCGACGCAGAAGAATCGTCGTTACATCTTGCACAAGCACTTGTTGCCGCGGTTCGGCAACACGCCGCTGTTCGAGCTCACGCGCCAGGAGATTCAGGCCTACGTCGCGTACTTGGTTCACGAGGAGTACGCGCCCAAGTCCATCGACCACATCCACGATGTGCTGAGCGCGGTCCTTCGAACGGCAGCCAAGTGGGGACACGTCGAGGAGAATCCCGCTCGCGGCGTCGACCTCCCGAAGCTCCGCACGGTACGACCGAAGTGGGCACTGACGACGGCGCAGGCAGCGGCGTTGCTCGAGGCGCTCCCGCTGCTCGCGAGGACGATGGCGGGCCTCGCCATGCTGGCGGGCCTCAGGCGAGGCGAAGTGTTTGCTCTGCGATGGCGCGATGTAGACGAGACGGCGGGTACCTTGACCGTGCGAGAGGCGGTCTACGACGGCACGTTCAGCACGCCCAAGACCGAGGCTGGCGTCCGACAGATTCCGCTCTCCTCGACGGCACTCGCGTTGATCTCGCGGTGGCGACAAGGCAGGACCGTCGATCCGACTCAGCTGATGTTCTCGACGCGATCAGGCATGCCGATCGTGCCGAACAACATCTTGCGGCGGGCGATCTTTCCTGCGTGCGATCGGCTGAAACTGCCGCGGGCAACGTGGCTGACGTTCCGGCGCACGTACTCGTCCTGGTCGCACGACAAAGGCGTGCCCGGCAAGGTCATCGCTCAGCTCATGGGCCACGCGAACGTCGATACGACGCTGAATGTCTACACGCAGGTCCTCGACGGCTCTCTGCGGGCCGCTGCGGACAAGGTCGGAAGCGAGTTGTTCACAATTGTTCACAACCCGGGAGGCGTCGAACCCGTAAGTTGTTGAAAACATTGGCGCGCCCTGCAGGACTCGAACCTGCGACCTCCTGGTTCGTAGCCAGACGCTCTATCCAACTGAGCTAAGGGCGCGCGAACACGTGATTATATCAGGATGGGTTTCCAGACTCCCTGCCGCCACTTCCCCACTTGTTGCGCCTTCCCCACTTGTAGCGACTTTCAAGACTTCACTGCCCTCTCACGATCCCCCAGCCAACCTCGAACTGCCCCGGCAGCGCGATCGGCAGCCGACCCGTGATCGGCGCATCGCCGGCGAGCGCGTGTACCGCCGCCGCCTCGGCGAGATCGTAGAAGTCGTACGTCAGCAGCATGGCCGGGAGGTCGGGCACGCCCATGGCGACGTACGGGTTGCCGAAGAACATCGTAACGAAGGGCTTCGGCGATCGCGCGGTGGCCCGGGCGAGATCGCTCAAGAGCTTCGCGAGCGGCGCCGCGAGATCCATACGGCCGCTCGCCGAGGCTGCGCGCACGAACACGCCTGCAACGATCACGTCGTAGCGCGTGGCGGTGGCGCGGACGAGATCGATGTCGGCGGGCGTCGACCGATCCGACAGCTCGATCGCCGTCACGTTGGGCCAGTGCTGCCGCAGCTCCGGGATGACGGTGCGGCTCGGCGCGGCGATGCGCCAGCCCGACGGATAGTCGAGAATCGACAGGTACAGCACGGCGGCGTCGCGTGGAGCGCGGAGCGGGACCTGGTTGCGATCGTCCTTGATCAACGTGATCGACCGCTTGCTGACCTCCTGCGCCACGAGCGCGTGCTGGCGGCCGCCCACCAGCCGCGGCACTTCCTCCTGCGGCACGAACCGAATCTGGTGCAGGCCGAGCTTCGCTTTCGCGCGCAGGATGCGACGCACGGACTCGTCGATGCGCGTGGCGGAGAGGTCGCCCTTCTCCACCGCCGCCTTGATCGCCGCCACCGCCGCGGCGTCGTCCGGCGAGTTGAGGATGACGTCGTTGCCGGCCTGCACGGCGCGCACCGCCGCGTCACCCGGCGTGAGCTTGCGGGAGACGGCGTCCATCCCCATGGAGTCGGTGTAAACGAGGCCCTCGAATTTCAGCTCGCCGCGGAGCAGGCCCGTGACGATGGGCTGGCTGAGGCTGGCGGGGCTGAACTCGCCGGGGTCGAGCGCGGGCAGCTCGATGTGGCCCGTCATCACGGCGTCGGCGCCCGCGGCGATGCCGGCGCGAAACGGCGGCAGCTCGACCTCGTCGAGCCGATCGCGCGGCTGCGAGATGATGGGCAGCCCGAGGTGCGAGTCCACGTCCGTGTCGCCGTGCCCGGGAAAATGCTTGAGCGTGGCGAGCATGCCGCCCGCGTGGAGCCCGCGGACGTAGGCCGCCGTGAGCTTGCCGACCAGATCGGGCCGCTCGCCGAAGCTGCGGGTGTTGATGACGGGATTGCGCGCGTTGTTGTTGACGTCGGCCAGCGGCGAGAAATCGACGTGGACGCCGAGGGCGCGGGCCTCGAGGGCCGTGATGCGCGCGGCGTCGTACGCCAGCTGTTCGTCGCCCGCCGCGCCAACGGCCATCTGGCGCGGAAAGACCGTGGCGCCGTTGATCCGGAACCCGACGCCCGCCTCGAAATCGGCGGTGTTGAGGAGCGGCAGCGCCGACAGCGCCTGCAGGCGATTGAGGAGCGAGGCGGCCGCGAGCGGCTCGCCGAGAATCGTCGAGCCGTAGTTGTTGTCGAGCAGGACGTTCGGCGCGCGCTCGGCGCCGCCGAAGACGTGGATGCCGCCGACGTGCAGCTGCTGGATTTTGGCAGCGAGTCGATCGAACTCATCGCTGTCGCTTGCCAGGTACGTCGAGTCCGCGGCCGGGACGATGAGCTGCCCGACCTTCTCGTCGAGCGTCATCTTCTTCAGCGCGTCCTCGACCCACTTGTCGGCGAGCTTGTCGGCAGGACTTGCGGGTGGCGCCTGGGCGCGCGACCAGATCACGGTCGCACACGCGAGAAGAAGGGCCAGGCCAGAGTGACGCATCGCGCAGAAATAAGCCGGGTATAATTTTACGGTTTCCGTAAAAATATACCCGGCTTATTTTTCTCACGCCATGTCAGTCGCCGAGCATCGAGCCGCCTCCACTGCGCACGTCGCGTGCTTCGTCCTCACCGTGAGCGACTCGCGGACGCTCGAGAACGACACGAGCGGCCAGGCGATCACGGCGCTCCTCGAGGGCGCGGGACACTCGGTCACCGCGCGCCGGACCGTGAAGGACGAGCCGGCCGAGGTCGCGCGCATCCTGCGCGAGCAGATCGCCGCACGCGCCGCGCGCGTCCTCATCACCACCGGCGGCACCGGCATCTCCGGCCGCGACTCGACCTACGAAGCCGTCACCGCGCTCTTCGACAAGCGCATCGACGGGTTTGGCGAGCTCTTCCGGATGCTGAGCTTCGAGGCCATCGGCCCCGCCGCCATGCTGTCGCGCGCGACCGCAGGCGTCGCCGGGGGCTGCGCGATCTTCGTCCTCCCGGGCTCGGAGCACGCCGTGCGACTCGCGATGGAGCGCCTCATCCTTCCGGAACTCGGGCACGTCGTGAGGGAGCTCACACGGCACGAGGGCCAGCAGCGAAGGACCGAGGGCTGAGGACGGCCGTGCGCCCCATCACGTCGACCCTGACCTTCCATGACGCCCTGCGTCTGATCCTCGACGCTGCGCGGCCGACCACACGAACCGAGTCGGTCGGACTCCTCTCGGCCGACGGCCGCGTCGTCGCTCGCAACGTCGTCGCGGAGGCCGACGTGCCGGCGTTCGATCGGGCCGCGATGGACGGCTACGCGGTCGTCGCGGCGGACACCGCGGGCGCGACTGCGGCCGCGCCCAGGACGCTCGCGTGCGTGGACCAGGTGTTCAGCGGCCACGTGCCGTCGCGCGGCATCGGGCCCGGCGAGTGCAGCGAGATCGCCACCGGCGCGCCGATGCCGGACGGCGCCGACGCCGTGGTGATGGTCGAGGACACGAGCCGCGACGGCGCGCGCGTGAGCGTGCGCGCGCCCGTCGTCGCGCGGCAGAACGTGGGACGCCGCGCCGCCGACCTCGCCGCCGGCGCGACCGTCGTGTCGTCCGGACAGATCATCAACCCGAGCCGCATCGGCGCGCTCGCAGCGACCGGCGTCACGCACGTCGACGTCTTCGCGCAGCCGACCGTCGCGCTGCTCTCGACCGGCGACGAGATCGTGCCGCCGGGCGCACGGCTCGCGCCCGGCCAGATCCACGACATCAACCGCTACACGCTCGCCAGCGTGATCGCCAGGCACGGCGGGCGCGCGGTCATGCTGCCGTCCGTCCCGGACATGATCGACGCGCTTGTCGAAGCCCTCGACGCCGCCGGCACGCACGACATCGTCGTGTTCTCCGGCGGCAGCTCCGTCGGCGAGCGCGATCTCGTGCTCGACGTCTTGTCGAGCCGCGGCCAGGTTGTGTTTCGCGGAATCGCCGTCAAGCCCGGCAAGCCGACGATCTTCGGATGGTTGGGCTCGACGGCGGTGTTCGGCTTGCCAGGCTATCCGGCGTCGTGCCTCTCGAACGCGTACATGCTGCTCGTGCCGTTCCTCAGAAAGACGGCGCGGCTGCCCGAGTGGGAGCCGCGCTCGCTGGAGCTTCCGCTCGCGCGGCGCATCGTCTCCCCGGCGGGCCGGCATCAGTTCTACACGGTGCGCGTGGTCGATGGCGCGGCCGAGCCCGCCTTCAAGGCCTCGGGCGACATCACCAGCATGGCCAACGCCGACGGCTATATCGAGATCGGGGCGGACACGGAGGCGGTGGAGGCGGGGACGGTCGTCAGGGTGCGACTATTCTGACAATGCGAGATTTCGGGATCGCATCATTGGAGATTGAATGCAGGATTGACCAATTCCCTCAATCAACCTGAATTGATGCGATCCTGAATCTTGCAATGCCTACCGCAGGCGCTTGTTGACCTCATCCCAATTCACAACATTCCACCACGCCGCGAGGTAGTCGGGCCGGCGGTTCTGGTACTTGAGGTAGTACGCATGCTCCCAGACGTCGATGCCCATGATCGGGTGCTTGCCGTCCGACATCGGGTTGTCCTGATTGGCCGAGCTCTCGATGGACAGCTTGCCGCCCGACGACACGAGCCACACCCAGCCGCTGCCGAACCGGCCGGCGCCGCCCTTGTTCATCTGGTCCTTGAACGCGTCGAAGCTCCCGAACGCGCCCTTGATCGCGTCGGCGATCGCGCCGGTCGGCTGACCGCCCTTCCCCGGCCCCATGATCTGCCAGAACATCGTGTGGTTCACGTGCCCGCCGCCGTTGTTGCGCACCGCGGTGCGGATGTCGTCCGGAATCGCGCCGAGATTCCTGATGAGGTCCTCGGCGCTCTTGCCCTGCAGCGCGGCGTGCTTCTCCAGCGCGGCGTTGAGGTTGTTCACATACGCCGCATGATGTTTGCCGTGATGAATCTGCATCGTGAGAGTGTCGATGTGCGGCTCGAGGGCGGCGAAATCGTACGGAAGCGGTGGCAACTGATGGGCCATAACTGCTCCTGAAAGTCGAAAAGTCAGATGATCAACATTCTATCCAATGCCACCCTCGCCCAGTGCTTCGTCGGCTCGGGCACCACGATCCGGTTGTGCACCTCGCCGTCGACGAGGCCCTCGAACACCCAGAGCAGGTGATTCGGCGACACGCGGAACATCGTCGAGCAGAGGCAGCCCATCGCGTCGAGTGTGACGACGGTACGACCGGGCGCGACGTCGCGCGCAAGCCGGTTGACCAGATGAATCTCGGTGCCGACGGCCCAGGCCGAGCCCTCCGGGCTGTCCTTCACGGTGCGGATGATGTGCTCGGTCGAACCCGAATCGTCGGCCGCCTGGACGACGTCGAACGTGCATTCCGGATGGACGATGACCCTGCCCCGCGGATACGCCTTCCTGAACTGCTCGATCTGCCTGACGGTGAACCGCGTGTGGACGCTGCAGTGCCCCTTCCAGAGGATGAGTCGGGCGCGCCGGAAGACGTCGGGCGTGAGTCCGCCGAACGGCTGGTCCGGATCCCAGACGGCCATTTCGTCGAGCGGCACGCCCATGCGGTACGCGGTGTTCCGGCCGAGGTGCTGGTCGGGCAGCATCAGCACCTGGTCGCCCTGCGTCCAGGCCCACTGCATCACGCGCGCGGCGTTGCCCGAGGTGCAGACGACGCCGCCGTGCTCGCCGCAGAAGCCTTTGATGGTGGCGGCGGAGTTGATGTACGTGACGGGCACGACGCGGCGGGCGCCGAGCGCGCGCATCTCCTCCCAGCAGATCTCGAGCTGATCGATCGCGGCCATGTCGGCCATCGAGCAACCCGCGGCAAGGTCGGGCAGCATCACCTGCTGGCCGGGCGCCGACAGCACGTCGGCGCTTTCGGCCATGAAGTGGACGCCGCAGAACACGACGAGGTCGGCGTCTCGCTGGGCGGCGGCGTACTGGGCGAGCTTGAGGGAGTCGCCGATCACGTCGGCGAACTTGATCACCTCGTCGCGCTGGTAGTGGTGGCCGAGGACGACCAGGCGGTCGCCGAGCGCCGCCTTCGCGGCGGCGAGGCGCAGCTCCATCTCGTCGTCGGGCAGCCGGCGGTAGGCGTCGGGGAGCGGCTGGCGGTCGCTGAGGCGCGTCTTCTCGTAGTCAGTGAGCAGCTGCAGGTCCATGGCGTCGTGCCCGCGGTCCCTTCGATTGTGAAAAAAATCACAATCTCCAGAGATGAAAAAGGCCAAATCCCGTTCGGGCGCACCGCGCCCCCGGCTATCGCCGGTCCGGAATCTGGACTGGATCCAGTCTAGCACGCTGGACGTGCTGAGTGCTCACTGCTGGGTGCTGAGTGCTTCTGCGCGGTGCCAGTGCGGCACGGACCAGGTCGCTTGGAGCGACTCCCGCTCAGGTGCGCGCCCACCTCAGGCTGGAAGGACGACCAGGCAGAGCTGTGCCCCTGGAGGACGCGGTGCGCCGCTGCACCCGCACTTCGCAGAAGCACCCAGCACTCAGCACCGAGCACCCAGCACTACGCATTGATCTGAACGATGTTGTAGAGCGTATCCCGCTCGTACGGCTCGCGGCCGGCGGCCGTGATCAGGCGCCGGAGACTCGCCGTGGTCAGCGTCTCGGGCGTGCGCGCGCCGGCCATGTGGTAGATCTTCTCCTCCTGCACGGTCCCGTCGAGGTCGTCCACGCCGTACCACAGCGCGATCTGGGCGACGTCCACGCCGGTCGCGATCCAGAACGCCTTGACGTGCGGCACGTTGTCGAGCATCAGTCGCGACACCGCGTGCACGCGCAGCGTGTCGCTGGCCGTCGGCGCCGGCAGCTTGCGCATCTGGTTGTTGTCGGGATGGAACGCGAGCGGGATGAACGCCTGCAGGCCGCCCGTCTCGTCCTGCAGCGCGCGCGTCCGCAGCATGTGATCGACCCGCTCCTCCATCGTCTCGATGTGCCCGTAGAGCATCGTGATGTTGGAGCGCAGGCCGAGCCGGTGCGCGACGCGGTGGACGGACAGATACCGGTCGGCGTCGGCCTTGTCGTGGCAGATCTTCCGCCGCACCCGCTCGGCGAAGATCTCGGCGCCGCCGCCGGGCAGCGAGTCGAGGCCCGCGTCCTTGAGCGCGCGGAGTACCGCCTCGTCCGTCATGCCGTACAGGTCCGCGAAGAAGGCAATCTCGACCGCCGTGAAGCACTTCAGGTGCACGTCCGGACGGATCGCCTTCAGCCCGCGCAGCATGTCCAGGTAGTAGCTGAACGGCAGGTCCGGATGCAGGCCGTTGACGATGTGGATCTCGGTGAGCGGCTGATCGGCCCGGGCCCGGAGTTTGTCGAACACCTGCTCGAGCGACAGCGTGTACGCCTGCGCCTCGCCCGGCTTGAGGCGCGCAAACGAACAGAACAGACAGCTCGCCTCGCAGACGTTCGTCGCTTCGAGTCGGAGGTTGAAGTTGTAGTACGTGCGCGCGCCGTGCCGCTTCTCGCGCTCGCGATTCGCCAGCCAGCCGACGGCGTGCAGGTCCGGACACTCGAACAGGCGCACGCCGTCCTCGAACCTGAGGCGCTCGTCCGCCGCCAGCTTGGCGGCGACGTCGCCGAGACCGACCGATTCAAGACGCGCGTTCATGCCCGATGATCGATGCCGTTGGTCGATGTCCGATGCTGTTCGTCGATGTCCGATGTCGTTCGTCGATGTCCGATGGCGATGCTCGATGCCCGATGGCATTGTTCGATGCCCGATGGCTCTTCGATCACCCGATTATCGACCATCGATTCCCGATGCCTACGTCCCCATGACCTGAAGGCGGAACATCCGCGACCGCGGCCCGTCGAGCTCCGCCATGAGGACACGCTGCCACTGGCCCAGCACGAGCTCGCTGCCGCTCACCTGCAGCGTCACGCTGTGGCCGAGCAGCAGCGCGCGCAGGTGCGAGTCGGCGTTCATGCGATCGCAGTCGGAGTGCTCGGGATTGTTGTGCATCCAGTCGGCGTCGTGCGCGACCGCGCGTTCGAGAAACTTCAGCATGTCGGCGACGAGCGCCTTCTGAAATTCGTTGATGAACAGCGCGCACGTCGTGTGCATGGAGAACACGTGCACGACGCCTTCCTTGACGCCGAGCGTGCGCACGAGCGCCATGACGCGCTCGGTGAGATCGATGATCTGCAGGCGGCTCTCGGTCTCGACGACGAACGTCTGACCGTGCACGGTCACCACGTCGGTGACCGACGTCGTTCTGGCCACCGGCCGCTCGCGAACGGTGACCGTCGATCGTTTGCTCATCTGTGGGGCCTCGCGCAGAACGTGCGCATCACGATCGCCCCATTTTGCCATGCTATACTCCGGCCAGACAACCGACGCTCGCCCGGCGGCCGTGGGAAGTGGGTGAAAATCCCACACGGTACCGCCACTGTCAGCGGGGAGTCGGCGTCCACGTGCCGCGCACGCACGGCGTCGTTCGACGACGCCACGTCGCGCGGCCGCCACTGCGACGCGATGCGCGAGGGACCTGGGGTCCGCTCGGCGATCGACGCGGGAAGGCGCGGACGCTCGACGACGATCCGCAAGTCAGGATACCTGGTCACCGGGCCGTCCTTCCGCTCGTGCTGGTTCGCCGGCGCGAGATCGGCGCGTGATACGCCGAGGAGGCTCGATGCCCCGCTCGTTCTCCCGTCTCTTTGTTCCAATCGCTGGCGTGATCCTGTGCGGCGCGGCGCTGCTTGCGGCGCCGGCGCTCGCGTTCGCCGACACCGTGAGCGGACGCGTGCTCGATCCGGACGGCCGGGCCGTGGCCAACGCCGACGTCCTCATCGTCTCGGGCCCGCGCGTGGTCGCGACCGTGACGACGACGCGGGAAGGACGGTTCGGCCCGATCGCCCTCGCGCCCGGCGAGTACGAGGTGCTCGTGGGCGCGGCGGGATTCAAAGCCGACCCGCAGACAATCACCGTGCGCGCGGATTCGACCCTCGCGATCGACGTCAAGCTGTCGATTGCCGCCGTCGCTGAATCAGTCGTCGTCTCGGGCGCGCAGGTCGAGACGCCGCTGTCCCGCGCCACCGACAGCGTCACCGTCATCGATCGCGCGGCGCTCCAGGCGCGTCAGGCCGAGACGGTCGCCGACGCGCTGCGACTCGTGCCCGGCATCGGCGTCGTCTCGTCGGGCGGCCGCGGCGCGATTACGTCGCTCTTTCCCCGCGGCGGCGAGTCCGACTACACGCTCGTGCTCGTGGACGGCATCGCGCAGAACGCGTTCGGCGGCGGCTTCGACGCCGCGCACCTCACGACGTCGGACGTCGACCGCGTGGAGGTCGTCCGCGGCCCGCAGAGCGCGCTCTTCGGCGACGGCGCCATCGGCGGCATCGTGCAGGTCGTCACGCAACAGGCGGGCCCGCTGCGCGCCCAGGGCCTGTTCGAGGGCGGCGGCATGAACACGTGGCACACGGCGCTGTCGGCAAGCGGATCCGACCACGCGTGGGGATGGGGCTCGTCGATCGAATGGCTGCGATCGGATGGCAGCACGAACTTCGTGCCGCGGCTGGGCACGAACGTCTCGAACGACGACTACGAGAACGTCAACGGCCAGGCCAGCCTGAAGTGGTCGGACCGGCCGGGTCGCAGCGTGCGCGTGGACGTCCGCGGCGGGCGCAACGAGCGCGGCTTCCCCGGCCCGTACGGATCCGATCCGGAGCAGCTGTACGGCGGCATCGACACGATCTCGCGCGGCACCAATACGCTCGCGGAGGTCGGCGCCGCGGCCGATCTCGGCGGCGCCGGGCGCTTGCAGCACCACCTGCAATTCACCGCCGCGACGTTGAAGGAGCACTCGATCAGCCCGTTCGGTCCGTTCGACGACAAGACGCACCGCGCGACCGGCCGGTATCAGCTCGACTTCAACTCGCCGCGCATCGGCTGGTCGTCGGGCGCCGAGCTCCTGCGCGAGCAGGCCGACAACACGTTCATCACCGGCGAGACGTTCGAGCCCGTGCCGATCGTCCGGTATGACCTTGGGCTGTTCGTCGAGGCGCGCCCGTCGCTCGGCGAGCGCGTGTTCCTCACCGCCGGTTTGCGCGTCGAGCGTATCCAGCGGAACGCGCTCGAGGCCAACCCCAGCGCGTTCGGGCCGCGGCCGGCGTTCGGCAATGACGTCGTGTGGTCGCCAAATCCCAAGGTCTCTGCCGCGTGGCTGGTGCACGCGCCGGCGACGTCATCGGGCCTGGGCACGACGAAGATCCGCGGCGGCGCCGGCACGGGCATCAAGCCGCCGACGGCGTTCGACATCGCGTTCACCGACAACCCGAATCTCAAGCCCGAGCGCAGCCGCAGCTTCGATCTGGGCGTCGAGCAGGCGTTCCTCAACGCGGCGGTCGTCGCCGACGCGACGTACTTCTTCAATCGGTACGACGACCTCATCGTCTCGATCGGCAGCTCGCTCAGCGGCGCGAGCAGGTATCGCACGGACAACATCGCCAACGCGTGCGCGCGTGGGCTGGAAACCGGCGTCAGCTGGCGGTCGCCCGCCGGCGTCGCGGTCCGGTTTGCGTGGACATTCCTGCACTCGGAAGTGCTCGGGGTCGATCATCTGTCGTCGCTGGCGCCGACGCCGTACGTCGTGGGCGAAGCCTTGATCCGACGACCCGCGCAGCAGGGATCGGTCGAGCTCACGTGGACCGGCATGCGCGTGTCGGCGTTCGCGTTCGTCAACGGGCGCGGGTCGATGAACGACATCGAGCCGAACTTCGCGTCGACCGTCTACACGAATCCCGGCTACGCGGTCGTGACGATCGGCGGGTCGCTCCGGATCGCCCGCGGCGTCGAAGTCACCGGGCGCGTGCTGAATCTCTTCGACAAGAACTACGAGGAAGCGTTCGGGTTCCCTGCGCTTGGCCGCACGGCCATGGTGGGCCTCCGTGTTGCTGGAAGCCGCTGATCTTGAGTTCGGGTACACCGACGCGCGGCGCGTGATCAACGGCGTCTCGCTCGAGGTCCCGCTCGGCGCCATCGTCGGCATCCTCGGACCGAATGGATCCGGCAAGACGACGCTGATGCGACTGCTGTCCGGGACCGCGCTGCCGGACGCCGGCCGCATCAGCTTCGACGGCGTGGACCTCCGGACGATCGGCCGGTCAGCGCTTGCGCGCCGGCTCGCCGTCGTTCCGCAGGAGACGACGCTGGCGTTCGACTACACGAGTCTGGAGATCGCGCTCATGGGCCGCTACCCGCACCTCGGCGCGTTCGAGGTGGAGGGACCGCGCGATCTCGCGATCGCGCTGGCGGCGCTCGAGGCGACGGGCACGCGCGCGCTCGCCGATCGGGCCTTCCGGTCGCTCAGTGGCGGCGAAAAGCAGCGCGTCGTCATTGCGTCGGCGCTGGCGCAGGTCGCATCGGACCCGCACGACGGGCACGCTGGGTACGTCGGGAACGTCAGGTCCCAGGGACGAACTGACGCTGGTCACCTTCCTCGGGCCACGCAGAGGTTGGCCAACGACAGCGCCCATCTTGAACCCGACGTACCCGAACTACCTGACGTACCCGACGTACCTGACGTACCCGACGTACCCGCCACAGGCCTGCTGCTGCTCGACGAGCCGACCGCGTCTCTCGACCTCCGGTACCAGCTCGAAGTCGCCGCGATCCTGCGCCGACTATGCCGCGAGCGGGGGATCACGGTGGTGCTTTCGACGCACGACCTGCATTTCGCGGCGTCGGTCTGCACCGACGTCGTGCTGCTGGCCGAGGGACGCGTGCTCGCCCGCGGGGCGCCCGGCACGGTCCTGACGCCGACCGCCGTCGGCGCCCTGTATGGCGTGGCGCCTGACGTGGTGGCGCCCTTCGTGATGCGATGACGACGCCCCTGCGGCGCGGACTGCCCGTGGTCGCGATTGGCGGCCTGGCGATGATCGCGGCGACGATCGGCGCGCCGTTCGTCGGCTCGACGGAGCTGCATCTGGGCCGCGTGTTCAGCCGGTCGGTGCCGTTCGCGACGAACGTGGACGCGCAGATCTTCTTTCTTGCGCGGCTGCCCCGGGCGCTCGCGGCCGCGCTCGTCGGCGGCACGCTCTCGGCGGCGGGCGTCGTGTTTCAGGGCCTGCTGCGCAATCCGCTGGCGACGCCGTACACGCTCGGCGTCTCGGCGGGCGCGGCGCTTGGCGCGATGATCGCGATCACGTTCGGCGCCGCCTGGCCCGTCGGCGGCGTCGCGAGCGCGAGCCTGGCGGGCGCGTTGCTCGCCGTGCTCGTCGTGTACGCGCTTGCGAGCGCGAGACACCGCGGGCTGTCCACGACCGTGCTGCTCCTGGCCGGCGTCACGCTGAATGCGTTCTTCTCGGCGTTGATTCTGTTCGTGCAGTACCTCAGCAACTTCGCCGACACGTACCGCGCGCTGCGCTGGCTGATGGGCGATCTCGACGTCGCGAGCTACCGGCCGATCGTCGCGGCGCTGCCGTTCGTCATCGGTGCGTTCGCCGCGTTCGCCTGGCTCGCGCGGCCGCTGAACCTGCTCAGCCTCGGCGCGGAGGCCGCCGGCACCCGCGGCGTCAACGTCGCGCACGCGCAACGGGTCGCGTTCTTCAGCGCCTCGGTGGCGACCGGCGCCGCCGTGTCGGTCGGCGGCCCGATCGGATTCGTCGGCATCATCATTCCGCACCTCGTCCGCCTCGTCGTCGGCGCGGATCATCGCATCGTGCTGCCGGTCTCGACGTTCTTCGGCGCCGCGTTTCTGGTCGTGTGCGACGTCGTGGCACGCACGGCCTTCACCCCGCTCGAGCTGCCGGTCGGCATCATCACGGCGCTCATCGGCGGACCGTTCTTCCTGTGGCTGCTCTTGAGGAGACGATGACGCGGCGCGCCTGTGCCTTTGGCCTTCTGCCCTTGGCCCTAATCGCCGTCTGCCTTGCTGCGAAGCCTTCTGCCTGGTCGCCTGCGCGCGACGCGACCGCGCAACCGGCGACGCGGCCTCGCCGAATCATCTCCCTGGTGCCGGCGGTCACCGAGATGCTCTATGCGATCGGCGCGGGCGACGACGTGATCGGCGTGTCGACGTTCGATCACTATCCGCCCGCGGTCGAATCGAAGACGCGCGTGGGCGCGCTCGTCGATCCGGATTTCGAGCGCATCCTGTCGCTGTCGCCCGACCTGGTGATCATCTACGGCACGCAGTCGGACCTGGCCACGAGGCTCGATCACGCCCACGTGCCCGTCTTCGACTACGAGCTCGCCGGCCTCGCCGATGTCATAGCCACCATGCGCCGGCTGGGCGATCGAATCGGCCGTTCCACGGACGCGAATCGCGAGGCGGATCGCATCGAGCGCGAGCTGGAGAGCGTTCGCCGCCAGGTCGCCGGTCGGCCGCGGCCGAGAACGGCGCTGATCTTCGGGCGCGAGGCCGGCTCGCTGCGGGGCATCTTCGCGAGCGCCGGTGTGGGATTCCTGCATGACATGCTGGAAGTCGCGGGCGGCAGCGATGCGTTCGCGGACGTCACGCGGCAGAGCCTGCAGCTTTCGGCGGAGATGCTGCTGGCGCGCGCGCCCGACGTGATCCTCGAGCTTCGCCCGAGCGAGGGGTGGTCCGCCGATCGGCTCGCCAGCGAGCGCGGCGTGTGGAACGCGCTGCCCTCCCTGCCCGCCGTCCGGACCGGACGCGTGTACATCCTGGCCGACAACCTGCTGCTCGTGCCCGGCCCGCGCGTCGTCGAGGCCGTTCGCAGAATCGCCGCGGTCATCCAACCGGGCGCCGTCAGGTAGGGGCCGGTGAAGAACGTCCTGCTCTCGTGGTCGTCGGGGAAAGACTCGGCCTGGGCGCTTCACGTGCTGCGCCAGGATGCGTCGGTCCATGTGGTCGCGCTCCTGACGACCTTCAATGAGGCCGTCGATCGAGTCGCGATGCACGCCGTCCGGCGCAGTGTCGTGGAGGCGCAGGCGGACGCCGCCGGCTTGCCGCTGTGGCCGGTGTGGATTCCGTCGCCGTGCCCGAACGAGGTCTACGAAGCGCGCATGGCGGCGGCGATGGCCGGCGCCCTCCGCGCCGGCGTCACGCATGTGGCGTTTGGCGACTTGTTTCTCGAGGACGTCCGGCGCTACCGCGAAGATCGGCTCGCCGGCTCCGGCGTCGAGCCGATCTTTCCCGTGTGGGGCGCGGGCACGGCCGCGCTCGCACGTGAGATGCTCGACGCGGGCCTCGAGGCCGTCGTCACGTGCGTCGATCCGCGCCAGGTGCCTGCGGCGCTTGCCGGCCGCCGGTTCGACGCGGCGCTCCTCTCCGACCTTCCGGCGTCAGCGGATCCGTGCGGCGAGCGCGGCGAGTTTCACACCTGCTGCGTGGCCGGACCGATGTTCGCGCGGCCGCTGCCGGTCACGACCGGCGACACCGTCACGCGGGACGGCTTCGTGTTCTGCGACGTCGTTCTGAGTTGCTGACGTCTTGACGTGCCGACTTCCTGACTTCCTGACTTCCTGACTTTCACGCCACGAACTCGACCGGCACCTTGCGCGGGATCAGCCCTTTGTCGAACGCCTCGCCGAAGAACCGCTCGAGCGCCGCACGGCCGCGCTGGCCGTAGTCGAGCGTCAGATTGTTCACGTACATCCCGACGAACTTGTCCGTGTCGCCGCGGTCGAGCCCCCGCCCGAACTGCTGTGCGTACTCGACCGCCGCCGCGCGATGCGACAGCGCGTGCGCGATGCTGTCGTGCAGCATCCGCGACACGGCGCGCATCGTGTCCGGTCCCAGGTCGCGCCTAATCACGTTGCCGCCGAGCGGCAGCGGCAGCCCGCCGGTCCGCTCGAACCACCACTCGCCGAGGTCCACGATCTTGGAGAGGCCGTCCGCGTGGTAGGTCAGCTGGCCTTCGTGAATCAGCAGGCCCGCGTCCACGCGGCCGTCGACGACGGCCTGCTGGATCTGATCGAACGGCATCACCTCGTACGCAAACACCGGATCGAACAGCTGCAGCGTCAGAAACGCCGACGTCAGCTTGCCCGGCACGCCGATCTTCAGTCCGGCCAGCGCGCCCGGACCGGCCTCGCGCACGAGCGGCTTGCGCGCGACGAGAATCGGGCCGTACTTGTCACCCATGCTCGCGCCGTGCGGCAGCAGCGCGTAGCGCTCGAGCAGGTGCGCGTAGGCGTGAAACGACACCGCCGTCACTTCGTACCGGCCCTCGAACGCCGCGCGGTTCAGCGACTCGATGTCGGACAGGACCTGATCCACCTCGATGCCGCCGGCCTGGATCGCGCCGCTCGCCAGGCCGTAGAACATGAACGCGTCGTCGGAGTCGGGGCTGTGGGCGACGGTAATCTTCATGGGTTCCGAAGGGGTTTCTGGGAGGTTCCTCAGGGGGGTCGTCGTCCTGAAGCCCAATTTAGGTTCGAAGTTCGAGGTTGCGGAGCCGCTGCACCGCGCCCGTGAGTCTTTCGATCGCGTAGTCGACGTCGTCCTCCGTCGTAAAACGGCCGAGGCCGAAGCGAATCGACGCCGAGTTCTCGGACGCGTCGGCGCCGATGGCGCGCAGGACGTGCGACGGCTCGGCCGAGGCCGAGCCGCACGCTGAACCCGACGACACCGCGATGTCGCCGATCGCCAGCACGAGCGACGCGTGATCGACGTCGGCAAACGTGACGTGCAGGTTGTGCGGCAGGCGGTGCTGCAGCGACCCGTTGACGGTGACGCGGTCGAGCCTCGCCTGCAGGCCGGCGAGCAGGCGGTCGCGCAATCGTGCGAGCCGTGCGCTCTCCGCCGCCATGTCCACGCGGCTGATCGCGCATGCCTTGCCGAGCCCGACGATGCCCGGCACGTTGAGCGTGCCCGACCGCAGCCCGCGCTCCTGTCCGCCGCCGACAATGAGCGGCGCGAGCTCGGTGCGCTTGCGCACGAACAGTGCGCCGCAGCCCTTCGGCCCGTACATCTTGTGTCCGGTGAGCGAGAGCAGGTCGACGTTCATCGCGTTGACGTCGATCGGGATCTTGCCTACCGCCTGCGCGGCGTCCACGTGGAAGAGCGCGCCGGCGGCGTGCGCGATCGCGCCGATCTCGGCGAGCGGCTGCACGACGCCGATCTCGTTGTTCGCCGCCATGATCGTCACGAGCGCGGTCTCGCGCGTCGTCGCCGCCCGAAGCGCGTCGAGGTCGACGCGCCCGTCCGGCTGCACCGGCAGGATCGTCACCCTCCAGCCCGAGGCCGCGAGCCGCTTCGACGCCTCGAGGACCGACTTGTGCTCGATCGCCGACGTCACGATCGCGCGGCGATCGGGCGCCGCGAGCTGAGCGACGCCGTTGATGGCGAAGTTGTTCGACTCGGTGGCGCCGCTCGTGAAGACGATCTCGCGCGCGGCCGCGCCAATGAGCGCGGCCACCTCGCGACGCGCCTCTTCGACGGCTTCCTGGGCCTTCCAGCCCCACGCGTGCGACGCCGACGCCGGATTGCCGAAGTGCTGCGTGAAATACGGCAGCATCGCCTCGACCACTCGAGGATCGGCCGGGGTCGTCGCGTGGGCGTCGAGGTAGACGGGCGCGTGCGACATCGTTGTTACTATTATGGCCTCGGCCGCCCGTTTTTCACCGGAGGACCCCGTCGATGCGTCGTCGCTGGTTCTGGACCGTTCTGCCGCTCGTCGCACTTGCCGCCGCGATCGGGCTCTCCGCCCAGGGCGCCGGCACGGCCACCGCCGTCAAGGCCGACGCCGAGTACCTCCGCCACGCCTACGACACGTACGCGGCGATGCGGCAAACTTCACCATACCGGACGAACCGCTGGTCGTTTCTCGGCCCGACGAACGTCAGCGGCCGCGCGACGGACATCGCCGTCGCGAATCGCAACGGCCAGCGACGAATCTACGCCGGCTACGCGACCGGCGGCGTGTGGAAGAGCGACGATCTGGGCGCGACCTGGCAGCCCATCTTCGAGAACATGCCGTCCACGAGCATCGGCGATCTCGCGGTCGCCTCGTCGAATCCCGACGTCGTCTGGGTCGGCACGGGTGAAGCGAACATCTTCCGCGCGTCGATGCCGGGCGTCGGGATCTTCAAATCGACCGACGCGGGTGCGACGTGGCAGCACATGGGCCTCACCGACACCCAGACGATCGCGCGCATCGTCGTGCATCCGACGAATCCCGACATCGTCTACGTCGCGGCCTCCGGACACGAGTGGACCGACAACGACATGCGCGGCGTGTTCAAGACGACCGACGGCGGAAGGACGTGGGCGAAGGTCTATTACAAGTCCGCGCGGACGGGCGCGATCGATCTCGTGATGGATCCGCGCGATCCGAACACGCTGTACGCGTCGATGTGGCAGCGCATCCGCCGCAAGTGGAGCGACCCGCGCGTGGAGCCCGGGTACAACGAGAGCGGCATCGTCAAGACCACCGACGGCGGACGCACGTGGACGGACGTCACGCAGGGCCTGCCCGCGGCGGAGTTCCGCGGACGGATCGGGATCGACATCTCGCGGTCGAATCCCGACACGCTCTACGCGCTCGTCGACAACTACGAGATCGGCCGGATGCCCGCGGCCGGCGAGCGCGACGCCTACAACCGCCCGATGCCGGCCGGCAAGGGCTTCATCAAGGGCGCCGACGTGTATCGATCGGATGACGCCGGCAAGACGTGGCGCCGGACGAGCCGGTTCGACCAGGCGACGTCGACCTACCTGGACAATCACTCCGGGACGTACGGGTGGGTCTTCGGGCAGATCCGCGTCGATCCCGCCAACCCGGAGGTCATCTACACGCTCGGGCTCGGCCTCAACGTCTCGCGCGACGGCGGCCGCACGTTCTCGCGTCTGGCCGGCACGCATGGCGACCATCACGGTCTCTGGATCGATCCCGCCGATTCGTCCGTCCTGTACAGCGCGAACGACGGCGGCGTGTATCTCAGCACGAACGGCGGGCAGCGCTGGACGTTCGCGCAGTCGGCGCATGCCACGCAGTTCTACGACATCGAGCTCGACACGGCCCTGCCCTTTCACGCGTACGGGTCGATCCAGGACATCGGCAGCATGCGCGGCGCCGTGGACCTGAGCCACGGCCGCGACGTCCAGCCGATCGCGTTCGAGAGCGCGCCGGGCGGCGAGGGATCGAACCACGCCGTCGATCCCAACAACCCGAACATCGTCTACTCGCATTCGTTCTACGGCGCGTTCACGCGCACGGATCTCGGTTCGACCGCGTCCGGCGGCCGTTCCACGAACATCCGGCCGCCGGATCCCGACGCGGAGCTGCGCGCGCAGTGGATGGCGCCGTTCTTCATCTCGCCGCACGACGCGAGCCTCGTCTATGCGGGCTATCAGTACCTCTTCCGATCGAGGAACCGCGGCGACTCCTGGGAAAAGATCAGCGCCGACCTGAGCGACAACAACGCGGCACAGATGGGCGAAAACCCGTCGGCGATTCCGTACCAGACGATCGTGGCGATGGCCGAATCGCCGAAGAAGGCCGGCCTCATCTACGTCGGCACGGACGACGGCCGCGTGCACACGACGATTGACGAGGGGAAGGAATGGACGGAGCTCACGGGCCACTTGCCCGTGCGCAAGTGGATCTCACGGGTCGTCCCATCGATGCACGTGGAGGCCACCGTTTATCTCGCGCAGCGCGGGCGGGAGGACGACGACTTCGCACCGTATGTCTACAAGTCCACGGACTACGGCAAGACGTTCAAGAGCATCGCGAGCAATCTGCCGGCGGGATCGGTCAACGTCATCCGCGAAGACCCGCGCAACCCGAACGTACTGTACGTCGGCACGGACTTCGGCGCGTTCGTCTCGACGAACGGCGGGGCCAGATGGGAGGCGCTCGGCGGGAATCTTCCGTCGGTCGAGGTGTCGGATCTGCAGTTTCAGAAACGGGACAACATGATCGTCGTCTCGACCTACGGGCGCGGCGTCTGGACGATTGACGCCGCTAGGTTTGGACAATGAGGAAGTCCAATGGACTGAGAAGTCCAGGTGGAACGGAGAGGGTCAGTCGAACTGGGAAGTCGAGCCGAACCGAGAGGTCCAGGTGAACTGGGAAGTCCAGCATGACACCGTCGAGAGGCGGAAGCAGTCGGCGCAGGCAACGTGCGGGGTCTCACCGAATTTTGACTGCGAATGGCATTTGACTCGGTATCGGATCACCAGTTTCAGAAGCGAGACAACGTGATTGTCATCTCGACGTACGGACGCGGAGTGTAGGTGCTCGAAGCAGGGGAGATTCGGTACTGGAAACCAGGTTCCGCAACGAAGGCAGGCCGGTGGTCAGAAGTCCGAAGGACACCGTCACGTCTCGATCCACGTCAAGATTTCCCAGCGGCCGGCGGTACATGATTGCCGCATGATACACAATGGCCCTCGGCCGGCCATTGCCTGGACACCCTTGGCCAGAGTGGAAGTCATGCAAGGTGTCGGCGGTATGATAAAACCCCATCGCGTGGACGACTTCGTGGTCGGCAGCCTCGACCGTGAGTGACTCGCAATGTTGAATGTTGTATAGACCTTGGGCGTCCAGCGACGGCGCGTAGAGGAGGCGGATTCTTCCTTTCGAGGCACCAATCGTCGAGTCGCCCACGACTGCTGTACCAGACCTTTCGGTCAGTCGCGAGGCATCACGAACAAACAGCACTTGAATCCAGCCAGACTCTGGATCTCGTGAGTCAGCGCCAGTCTCGAACGTCTCAACGGTGAACCGACCGCCTGTCAACTCGGGAACACTATTGACGACGACGCGCCGAACTCCGTCGAGAATCGTCTGGGGTATAGACTCGAGAGTGTCCTCGGTAACTGTCCTCAAATAGAACTTTGGAGAAAGCTGTAGAGGCTTGATTGGTGCAAGGCCAGTAGTCGACTCGAGTGCGTCCCGCGCGAATTGGCGATAAAGGTCCAGCGAGAATGGCGGCGCGTCCGCAATTACGTCCAACACCAAATCACTACGGGAGCCTGAAACTTCCAGGGCTCCCGTTCTGGTTATATAGCCACTGCCCGAAAGCCCGACAAGCAACACACCCGATGGAACCGCCTCAAACGAGAACTGGCCCGCTGCGTCCGTCTGAACCGTAGATGACCAGGCGACGGAGTTATATAGCTGGCCCGTGGTTAAGCCCACGCTAACCCCTGCCGCCGGCATTCGGTGGCCAGTCTCCAGGACCACGCCTCTCAAGGTGTTCGCTCCACTTGGATCGGGGTGAAGTGGGCTTGGTCTACCGCCACACGTGCCTAGTGCAACAGCGGTCAAGCCGATCGGAAGCTGTCTCAGTAGGAGGCGCATCGTGAACGGAAGCCGGCAGTCGCTCAGTCGCTGAACCATTGTGGCGCCGAGACATGTGCCCCTGTCCGGCTGACAGTCACCTCGATCTCCTTGCCTCGATCCGAGTCCTGCAGCGCGAATGTGATCTCGTATTGCGACAAGAGGTGTTCAAGGTACACGCCGACGCGATTTGCCAGCGCCCCGGAGCCAAAGATAGTGTCGCGGCGACCGCCGCTTGCTTGCACGACCTGATTGAGAAACTGTTCTGTCTCGTACATTTCGCTTTGCGAGTAACCTTGCCCGGCAACGGATGGCTCAGTGGAGGTTCGAGAAATCTCTATGTCCCACAGCTGAACGGCCGGCGGTCGGAGAACATCGAGCGTTGCGGCTAGAGACGTGCGCAGGATGCGTGGCCCTGAAGTAATCGCCAGGATGACGCGCCGAAACGACTTCTTCTCATTAAGGCCAGTTGCCGCGACGGCAATCGCGTCCGAAAGGGGTATCGGAGCTGGCAGTGGGCCGAAGTCGATGGTGCCGCCCGTATCCCGCGACAGCGCCGCGGCGGTAGCATCACCGGTCTCACGGACGCATCCGAATAGAGCATCAGGCTGACTCCTTCGCAGGGTGGCGATGGCGGACTGAAATGCGCTGCGCACCGAATTCAACTGAGTTGCTCCTACGCCATCCACCAGGCAGACGATTGCGAGTGGCTTCTTCGCAGGAGCCAGAGTTTGCACTTGCACGACGCGGCCTCCGAGACTGACGGTCACTTCGCTTGCCACCAAGTCAGTTATGGGCCGCAATCGCTGATCAGCGACGGTGACAATCAGCTTACCGGTCGAGACACGTGGCTGGCGTACGGCATTCTGGTTCAGGAGCGCCACACTGCCTACCAGAACGCCCGAGAGCAATAGGCGACTACCCATGTGCCAGTATCATCCGGGATGCGTCCCGGGAAATATGTTACCGCTTCGCTGAGGAAGGTGTCGCGAAGCCAGCGCAGGTCGACTGAAAAGGTCCCGAGATAGCAAGGACGAGTCGACAGAAAAGGCTTGAAGGACCGGGAAGCCCGCGTGCACTCAGAGGGTTTTTCAGGAGCTGAACACGCCGTTGAGCTCCGCCGAGGGCGCGGCGTTCGCCAGTGCGGTGAACGTGCCGTGCGTGGCGATCTCGCGCGCGGCCACCAGCGCGCCCGCCCACGCCGCGCGTGCGAGCGCACCCCCGACGCTGATGCGGCGCACGCCGATCGCGGCGAGCTCGGCCACGGTCGTGAAGTCGCTGCCCACCAGCACGTTCACCGGCTTCGGCGCGACGGCGCGCACGACGGCGGTGATGTCCGACAGCGACTTCAGGCCGGGCGCGTACAGACATTCGGCGCCCGCCTGCGCGTAGGCGGTAAGCCTTCGAATCGTTTCAGCGACATTCGGACGGCCGGCGATGAAGCCTTCCGAGCGCCCGGTGAGCAGCACGCCCGCGCCGCTCTCGTCGATGGCGCGTCTGGCTGCGCGAATCCGCGCGACCGACAGGTCGACGTCGAACAGCGGATGCTTCGGATCGCCGGTTGAATCCTCGATCGACAACCCGGCGACACCGGTCGCGCAGGCCTTCGCCACGTTGGCTGCGACGTCGGCGGGCTCGATCGCGAATCCGCCCTCGAAATCCGCGTTGATCGGCACCGACACCGCCGCCGCCATCGCGCGCAGGTGGGCGAGGACATCGGCAAGCGGCACCTGATTGTCGGCCCGGCCCTGCGACCACGCGAACCCCGAACTCGTCGTCGCCAGCGCGCGGAACCCCAGATGCTCGAACATCCGCGCGCTGCCGACATCCCACGGGTTGGGCATCACGAAGCAGCCGGAGGCGTGGAGGGCGCGAAAGGCACCGGTGCAGTCGGTCATCATCCTTCGTCCTGCGTTCTCAGTCCTGGCTCTTCTGCCCTCTGCCCTCTGCCTTCTGCCTTCTGCCTTCTGCCTTCTGCCCTACTCTGTCTTGATCGTCCCCCCCGCCCCGCCGAGCGCCGCCTTGAGCGTGTGCCAGGCGAGCGACGCGCACTTGACGCGCACCGGAAACTCGCGCACGCCGGCAAACACCGCCAGCTTGCCGAGCGCGGCGTCGTCCACGGGCTGGCCGATCGGCGTCGTGACCATCGCGTGGAAGCGATCGAAGAGCGCCGTCGCCTGATCGATCGTCCCGCCTTTCACGGCGTCCGTCATGAGCGACGCCGAGGCCTTTGAGATCGCGCAACCCGACCCTTCGAACGAAATCCCGGTGATGCGATCGGCGTCGAGCCGGACGTACAGCGTGAGCTTGTCGCCGCAGAGCGGGTTGTGGCCGCTGGCCGTGCGCGACGGATCCGGCAGCGCGCCCCAGTTCCTGGGCCGCCGGTTGTGATCGAGGATGACCTCTTGGTAGAGATCGGTCAGGTCAGACATTCACATCATCGCAAATCGGCAATCGGGAATCGGGCAATCGAAGAGCCATCGGTAATCGATCATCGAAATCGGCCATCGATCATCGAAATCGGCCATCGGTCATCGAAATCGGCCATCGGTCATCCACATCGGCCATCGGTCAACGCAATCGGGTGCAATCGGCCATCGCCGGTGCAATCGGCCGTCGCCGGTGCAATCGGCCATCGCCAATGCAATCACCCATCGCCAATGCAATCACTCAATCGCCAATGCAATCACTCAATCGCCGATCGCCCAATTCCATCTCCAATCGCCGATCCCCAATCCCCCGATTAGAAGAAGCCAAGCTGGAGCTTGGCCGCCTCGGACATCCGATCCTTGTCCCACGGCGGCTCCCAGACGATCTCGACCCACGCGTCGGTGACCTCGGGCAGCGCCTTGACCTTGTACCGGACTTCCTGCGGGATCTGCTGCGCGGACGGACAGGCCGGGCTTGTGAGCGTCATCTTGACGAGCACGCGGCGCGCGGCGTCCACGACGATGTCGTAGATCAGGCCGAGCTCGTAGATGTCGACCGGGATCTCGGGGTCATAGACCGTCTTGAGCACGTCGATGATCTTCGACTGGAGCGAGGCCGTCTGCGCCGGATCGGCCGGGCCCATCTCGGGCGCCTCGCCCTCCTGCACCGGCAGCGGCGCGTTGAGCGCGTCGACATTCCACGCCTCGGGCGGCGTGAAGAGCGGGTCTTGCGACCCGGACGGCGGCGAGGGAACGGGCGCGGGTGCCGGCCGCGAATCCGGCGCGGTCTCCGCCGGTGCCGACGCCTTGTCCTGGTTCCTATTGCCCGTCAGAAACGAAAAGAGTCCCACGACTCACCCCAACAGCGTGCGCGCGCGCTCGACTGCCGCGACGAGCGCCGCGACGTCCTCGCGCGTGTTGTACATCGCGAACGACGCGCGCGCCGTCGCCGGAATCCCGAAGCGATCCATGACCGGCTGCGCGCAGTGATGACCCGTCCGAACCGCGACGCCCTCGCGATCGACGACCGTGCCGATGTCGTGCGGATGGATGCCGTCCATCACGAACGAGATCACGCTCGCCTTCTCGCGCGCCGTGCCGATGATGCGGACGCCTGGCAGCGCTTCGAGCGCCGACGTCGCCTCACGCATGAGCGCGTTTTCGTGCGCGGCGATCGCGTCCAGACCGACCTCGGTCACGTACCGAATCGCCGCCCCGAGCCCAATCGCGCCCGCGATGTGCGGCGTGCCCGCCTCGAACTTGTACGGCAGGTCGTTCCACGTGCTCTTCTCGACCGTCACGGTCCGAATCATGTCGCCGCCGCCAAGGAACGGCGGCATGGCGTCGAGCACCGCCTCGCGCCCGTGCAGCACGCCGATGCCCGTCGGACCGTACAGCTTGTGGCCCGTGAGCACGTAGAAATCGGCGCCAAGCGCCTGCACGTCGACCGGCTGGTGCACGACGGCTTGCGACCCGTCGATGAGCACGGCCGCGCCGGCGCGTCTGGCCAGCGCGACGATCTGCGCCACCGGGTTGATCGTGCCGAGCGCGTTCGACTGGTGCACGACCGCGACCATCTTCGTGCGCGGCGTCAGGCGGCGCTCGAATTCGTCCATCAGCAGCTCGCCGCGGTCGCTGATCGGTGCCGCCACCAGCGTCGCGCCCGTCCGCTCGCACAACAGCTGCCAGGGCACGATGTTCGAATGGTGCTCCATTACGGTGACGAGCACCTCATCGCCCTTGCGGACGTTCGCGTCTCCCCAGGCGCGCGCGACCAGATTGATGCTCTCGGTCGCGTTGCGGGTGAAGATGATCTCGCGCGTCGAGGCCGCGTTGAGGAACGCGCGCGTGATCTCCCGCGCCTCTTCGTACGCCGCGGTCGCGCGCTCGCTCAGGACGTGGACACCGCGATGGACGTTCGCGTTGTCGTGCTCGTAGTACCGCTGAATCGCCTCGAGGACCGCGTGCGGCTTCTGCGCCGTCGCGGCGTTGTCCAGATACACGAGCGGACGGCCGTGGACGCGCTGGTCGAGCGCCGGGAACTCGGCCCGAATCGCCGCGACGTCGTACGTGGAGGTCCGAAGCACGTTACCGCCTCGCCAGTTTCGCTTCCATCGCCTGCATCAGCGACTCGCGGAGCGCCGCCACGGGGATCCCGTCCAGCACCTCGCCCGCGAACGCTTCGATGAGCATGTGTCTTGCCTCGTCGACGCCGATCCCGCGCGCCTGCAGGTAGAACAGCGCGTCGTCGTCCAGTTGGCCAATGGCCGCCCCGTGCGTGCACTTCACGTCGTCGGCGAAAATCTCCAGCTGCGGCTTCGTGTTGACCTGCGCGTCGTCGGTGAGCAGCAGCGCCTTGTTGGTCTGCTTCGCGTCCGTCTTCTGCGCGTCGGGCCGCACGATGATCTTGCCGTTGAAGACGGCGCGCGACTTGCCGGCCAGGATGCCCTTGTAGAGCTCGTGGCTCGGGCAGTGCGCCTTCGCGTGGTCGATGGTCGTGTGCGTGTCGACGAGACTGTCGCCGGTGGCGATGTACAGCCCGTTCAGCGTGCACTCGGCGCCCTCGCCGTCGAGGACCGCGACGATGTCGTTCCTGGCGATCCTGCCGCCGAAGGTGATCGCGTGGGAGCGGAAGGCACTCGCGCGCTCGAGCCGGATGAACAGACTCGCCAGATGGAACGCGGTGAGCGGCTCGTCTTGAACCTTCACGTGATCGACGCGTGCGCCGGGCCCGACCGTGACCTCGGTGACCGCGTTCGTCAGGGCGCGCCGGCCCGCGGGCCCCGTGTAGCGCTCGACGATCGTCACGGCCGCCTGCTCGCCGACGATGAGCCTGATTCTCGGGGAGGCGATGACCGGCTCGTCGCCGGGCGCCGATGCCAGCGACAGCTCGATCGGCTCGCGGACGATCGTCTTTGGCGCCACCTCGATGACCAGGCCGCCCTCGAAGAGGGCGGTGTTGAGATCGGCAAACGGCGTCGCGCTCGCGCGGGCCGACAGCGCGTCGCCGGCGCGGAACGGCCGCGACGTCACGCCCGGTGGCAGCGCCGATACGGCCATGGACGGCGTCGCCTGGACGTACGACAGCGCCGCAATCGGCGCGACGTTCGTGAAGCGCCATTCTTCGTCGCGCGTCGTCGGGAATCCGCGCATCAGGAATCGATCGAACGCCGCGGCGCGCGCTTCGGCGAGCGGTCCCGTGCCGAACGCGGGCGTCCGGCGGAACGCCTCAAATGTGGCCGTGAGCGCTTCGTGCCGTTCAGCGACCGTCATTCGTCAGCTCCGAGGAGCTTCGCCCCTGCGGGCTCCCCGACGCGCTCACTCGCGGGGCCCCGACGCCCGGCTCCGTTCGCGCGGCTCGCTCGCTACCGCTCACTCGCCGTCTCACTCCCCGTTGCCTCACTGCCTCGCTCCCGCCGTCTCCGACTCGATCCAGCCGTAGCCCTTGTCCTCGAGCTCGAGCGCCAGCTCCTTGCCGCCGGAGCGGACGATGCGGCCCTCGCTCAGCACGTGCACGACGTCGGGCACGATGTAGTTGAGCAGCCGCTGGTAGTGCGTGACGACGACGATCGCGCGGTCGGGGCTGCGAAGCGCGTTGACGCCCTTCGAGACGACCTTCAGCGCGTCGATGTCGAGGCCCGAATCGGTCTCGTCGAGAATCGCGAGCCGCGGCTCGAGCACGGCCATCTGGAAGATCTCGTTGCGCTTCTTCTCGCCGCCCGAGAAGCCTTCATTGACCGAGCGGCCGAGCATCGCCTGATCCATCTCGAGGAGCTTCGCCTTCTCGCGCACGAGTTGCATGAACTCGACGGCGTCGAGCTCCTGCTGCCCGCGGAACTTGCGCTTGGCGTTCAGCGCGGCCTTGAGGAAGTAGGTGTTGTTGATGCCTGGGATCTCGACCGGGTACTGGAACGCCATGAACACGCCCTCGCAGGCGCGCTCCTCGGGCGCCATCGCCAGGAGGTCCTTGCCGTCGTACGTTACCGTGCCGCCCGTGACCTCGTAGGCCGGGTGCCCCGACAACGCGCGCGCCAGCGTGCTCTTGCCCGATCCGTTCGGGCCCATGATGGCGTGCACCTGGCCGGCGTCCACCGACAGGCTCAGGCCCTTGAGGATCTCTTTGTCCTCGACTTTGACTCGCAAATCCTTGACTTCCAGCAACACGTCGTGTCCTCTCCCCGTCTCTGTCTGTGTCTCTGTCTGCCGCCAGACCCCGTGCTTATTTCAGCCGACACTGCCCTCGAGACTAATCGACAGCAGCTTCTGCGCCTCCACCGCGAACTCCATCGGCAGCTCGCGGAAGACTTCCTTGCAGAACCCGCTCACGATCATGTTCACGGCGTCCTCGGTAGAAATGCCGCGCTGGCGGCAGTAGAAGATCTGGTCCTCGCCGATCTTCGACGTCGACGCTTCGTGCTCGACGCGCGCCGAGGTGTTCTTGATCTCGAGGTACGGGAACGTGTGCGCGCCGCACTTGTCGCCGATGAGCAGCGAGTCGCACTGCGAGTAGTTGCGCGCGCCCTGCGCGTTCTTGCCGATGCGGACCGCGCCGCGATACGTGTTCTGGCCGTGGCCGGCCGAGATGCCCTTCGAGACGATCGTGCTGCGCGTGTGCTTGCCGAGATGAATCATCTTCGTCCCGGTGTCCGCCTGCTGCCAGTTGTTCGTCGTCGCCACCGAGTAGAACTCGCCGACCGATCGGTCGCCCTGGAGGATGCAGCTCGGGTACTTCCACGTGATCGCCGAGCCCGTCTCGACCTGCGTCCACGTGATCTTCGAGTCGGTGTGCGCGGTGCCGCGCTTCGTCACGAAGTTGTAGATCCCGCCCTTGCCGTTCTTGTCGCCGGGGTACCAGTTCTGGATCGTCGAGTACTTGATCGTCGAGCGATCGAGCGCCACGAGCTCGACGACCGCCGCGTGCAGCTGGTTCTCGTCGCGCATCGGCGCGGTGCAGCCCTCGAGGTAGCTCACGTACGCGCCCTCGTCGGCGACGATGAGCGTGCGCTCGAACTGGCCGGTGTTGCGCGCGTTGATGCGGAAGTACGTCGACAGCTCCATCGGGCAGCGCACGCCCTTCGGCACGTAGACGAACGACCCGTCGCTGAAGACCGCGGAGTTGAGCGACGCGTAGAAGTTGTCCGTGTACGGCACGACCGAGCCGAGATACGTGCGCACGAGCTCGGGATGGTCCTTCACGGCCTCCGAGAACGAGCAGAAGATGATCCCCAGCTCCGCCAGCTTCGTCCGGAACGTCGTCGCGACCGAGACGCTGTCGAAGACCGCGTCCACGGCCACCCCGGCCAGCAGTTTCTGCTCCTCGAGCGGAATCCCCAGGCGCGCGAACGTCTTGCGCACTTCAGGATCGACTTCGTCGAGGCTCTTGAGCTCGGGCTTCTTCTTCGGCGCCGAGTAGTAGCTGATCGCGTTGTAGTCGATCGGCGCGATCTTCAGGTTGTGCCAGGTCGGCTCCTTCATCTGGAGCCAGGCGCGGTACGCCTTGAGCCGGAACTCGAGGAGCCACTCGGGCTCCTGCTTGATCGCCGACAGCCGGCGAATCACGCCCTCGTCGAGACCGGGCGCGAACGTCTCGGCGTCGACGGTCGTCTCGAAGCCGTACTTGTATTCGCGTGTGGCGAGCTGCTCGACCGTTTCAGTTGGCGTAGACATGTGTCGTCTTCATTTCGTTGCGAGTGGGGCCCCGCCCCCATTCGCGCGCTCGGCCCCGCTCCGCGTCGCGGGCCTCGCGGTATTGGCTTTCCTCACACCGAAAACGACGTCCCGCACCCGCACGTGCTCTTCGCATGCGGATTCTGGAACGTGAAGCCGCGGCTCAGGAGGCTCGTGTCGTAGTCGAGCGTCGTGCCGTCGAGCAGCCGATGGCTGCGCGGATCGATCCACACGCGCACGCCGTTCGGGGCGTCGAACACGAGATCGTCCGACCGCGGCGCGTCCTCCCAGGCAAACACATACTCGAAACCCGAGCACCCGCCGGCCTTCACGCCAACGCGCAGGCCGCCGTGCGCGAGCTGCTGTTTCTCGAGCAGCATCTGAATCTGCGAGGCGGCGTTGTCGGTCACGGTAATCATTTCTGACCCTGTCAGGCACCAGGCACCGGGCACTGGGCGCCCAATGCCTGAGGCCTCGTGCCTACTTCTTCATCACCATCACCGGAACCGCCGCCGCCGTCGCCGGCGCCAGGTCGACCGCGAGCTCCGCCACCGACGTCGCCGCCAGCGCGGACACGATCCGGTCCTTGATCTGCCACAGCGGGTCCCGGATGTTGCACTTCGCGTACTGGTCGCAGCTGTGATCGACCTCGGTGCAGGCGGTGACCGTGAACGGACCGTCAACCGCCTGAATCACGTCGGCCACCGAAATCGCCGCGGCCGGGCGCGCCAGACCGTAGCCGCCGCGAATCCCCTGATGCGACTCGAGCAGACGCGCCCGAACCAGCCTCTGCAGCACTTTCGCCAGGAGCTCCGGCGGAATGTCGTACGCTTCCGCCAGCTCGCGCGCCGAGACCGCGCCGTGATCGGCATGCGCCGCCAGATGCCGTGTGGCGAGGAGCGCGTAGTCTGCCTTTTTCGAGAGCCTCAGCATGGGTTGACCTGACTGGACGATATCCGACCGAACAAGTCCATTTTATGCGCGCGCCCGCGGTCACTGCAAGGCAGTTTTCGCGAACGCCTGGCTGGTTTGTCTTCTAAGGCGTTGATACAACAAGAGTTAGCGACTTACGTGCGGGGACCCGTGAGCTCGCCACGCGATGAGGCCGCCGACGAGATTGTGCGCGTCGAAGCCCTGGCTGCGCAACGCGGCGACGGCGCGCGCGCTCCGTCCACCGGACTGGCAATAGACGACCACCGGTCGATCCTTCGGAAGCTGCTCGGCGCGCGCCATCAACTGCCGGAGCGGAATCAGCACCGCGCCGTCGATCGCGCCGGCGGCATGTTCCGCGGGCTCGCGGACATCCACGAGCACGTGCGGATGATTGGTGGCGCGCCACTGATGCAGTTCGGCTGCAGTCATGTCGATCTCCGGAAACGCGGGCTCGCATGCTCGATCGTATTCGACAAGCTGCCGAATCGCGGGCCGGTCGCCGCACACCGGGCAGTCGGGGTCGCGCGCGAGCGCGATCTCGCGGAACCTCAGCCGCAGCGCATCGTACAGCAGGAGCCGCCCGACGAGCAGCTCGCCCATCCCGGTGACGATCTTGATGGCTTCCGTCGCCTGAATCACGCCGATCACGCCCGGCAACACGCCGAGCACGCCGGCTTCGGCGCAACTGGGAATGAGTCCGGGCGGCGGCGGCTCCGGATGCAGGCAGCGGTAGCAGGGACCACCGGGCATCGCGAACACCGACGCCTGGCCCTCGAAGCGAAACACCGAGCCGAACACGTTCGGCGTGCCTTCCATCACGCAGGCGTCGTTGACGAGATAGCGGGCGGGAAAGTTGTCGGTGCCGTCCACGACGACGTCGTAGGCCGACACGAGCGCGCGCGCGTTCGACGCGCCGAACGGCTGCTCGTGCAGGTCGAGCTCGACCTCCGGGTTGAGGTCGCCAAGCCGCGCAGCCGCGGCGGTCAGCTTCGGGCGGCCGACGTCGCTCGTGCCGTAGATCACCTGCCGTTGCAGGTTGGTCTCATCGACGGCATCGAAATCGACAAGGCCGAGGCGGCCCACGCCGGCCGCCGCCAGATACAGCGCGACGGGCGATCCCAGTCCGCCCGCGCCGACGATGAGTACCCTCGCGGCCGCGAGACGCGCCTGCCCCGCCTCGCCCAGCTCGGGCAGCAGGATCTGGCGGTCGTAGCGGGTGGGCATGGATCAAGTTTAGTGCTGAGTGCTGGATGCTGGGTGCTTCTGCGAGGTGCGGGTGCGGCCGCGGGCGGTGCTTCTCGAGGCTCTCGGCCTCGGACGTGGCCGGCACGCTTCGCCAGTGTCGTGAGCTCCGAAGGAGCACCACCCGCCGCGGCACAAGCACGTCGCAGACGCACCGAGCACCCAGCACGCAGCACGTCGCATCCAAGACCTGACCCACCCTGTCACACAGAGGCGTACAATCGCTGAGCATGACCAGCCTGCTGCTCGTCGCGGTCGCCGGGATAATCGTCGGAGCCGCAATCGCCACGGTCGTCCTGCTCGTTCGCCAGACCCGTCTGGCGGCTGACGCCGCGCGCCTGGGCGCCGAGCTGGATGCCGCACGGCAGTCGCTCGACCTGACCGCGCGGGCGCTCGACGAGCAACGCTCGCTCGTGAGCCAGACGCAGGCGCAGCTGCGCGACGCGTTCGGCGCCCTGTCACGGGAGGCCCTGCGCGAGAACCGGGCGGATTTCGTCCAGCACGCGGAGAACCTGCTGAAACCGGTGCGCGAGACGCTCGCCCGGGTGCAGACGCAGCTCGCGCAGGTGGACAACGCGCGCGAGGGCTCGTACCGCGAAGTCAAATCGCAGCTCGGCCTGCTCGCGGAATCGCAGGAGCAGCTCCGTCAGGCCGCCGAAGGGCTCACGCGCTCCCTGCGATCGCCCAACGTGCGCGGCAAATGGGGCGAAGTCCAGCTCCGGCGCATCGTCGAGCTCGCCGGCATGCTGGAGCACTGCGACTTCATCGAGAAGGAATCGGCGACGACGGACGACGGGCTGCGCCAGACCCCCGATCTGATCGTGAAGCTGCCCGGCGAATCGACGATCGTGATCGACTCGAAGGTGCCGATCGACGCGTACCTCGCGGCAGCCAACGCCCGAGACGACGCCGGACGCGAGGACCAGCTCGTCGCGCACACGCGGCAGATGCGCGACCACATCAAGGCGCTTGGCGCGAAGGAATACTGGAAGCAGTTCCAGCCGGCGCCGGAATTCGTCGTGATGTTCCTGCCGCTCGAGCCCCTGCTGCAGGCCGCGTTCGAGCACGACGGCGCGCTGCTCGATCTGGCCGCGAGCATGCGCGTGATCCCAGCCACGCCGATGACGCTCCTCGGCCTGCTGAAGGCCGTGGCCTCCGGCTGGAAACAGCAGCAGCTCGCGAAGAACGCCGAGGAGATCCAGCAGATTGGCCGCGATCTCTACGACCGGCTCGCGACGATGGTGGACCACATCGAAAGCGTGGGACGGAACCTCAAGCTGGCGGGCGAGAGCTACGACCGGT
Organism: Vicinamibacterales bacterium; assembly: GCA_035519535.1. Classification (GTDB taxonomy): domain Bacteria; phylum Acidobacteriota; class Vicinamibacteria; order Vicinamibacterales; family SCN-69-37; genus DATEGZ01. The sequence continues at coordinate 33,067 of DATIWF010000057.1, forward strand.
TCATCAGCTCGCTCGAGCAGCGCGTGCTGCCCGGCGCGCGCCGATTCAAGGAGCTCGGCGTGAGCTCGGCCAAGGAGCTCGAGGTACCCGCGCCGCTCAGCCTCGACGTGCGCCGCGTCCTGAAAGACGAGCTGACCGGCCGCCCGGCCGATGAGGAAGAGACCGGAGCTCCCGGGCGGCTGAACTGATTCCTACTTGATCGCGACCGTCAGCGTGACCTGAGCGCGGACATCGATCTGCCCCGGCTCGACCGGCGTGCCGCCGCCTCGTCCGCCGCCGGCGCCAGCGGTGAACGAATCGAAGTTGTAGTAGGCCGGCGGAGTGATCCGCTGCTCCTGAATCCGCACGATCGCACCGACCGTGCGATTGGCGCCGGCCGCAATCACGCTCGCGCGCGCCATCGCGTCGCCGACGGCCTGCTTGAGCGCGGTCTGCTCGACCGTCGCCCGATTCTTGACATCGAACCGCAGCCCGGTGACGACCGACGCGCCCGACGCGCCGCTCGCATCGATGATCGCGCTGAGCCTGGCCAGGTCGTCCACCTGCACCTGAATCTGATTGCGGGCGAGATAGTCGCGGAACGACTGGCGTCCGTTGACGAAGTCGTTCTCCGGGTTGAGCGTGTAGCCCGTCGTCTTGACCGCGTCGGCCGGCAGGCCGACGCCTTTGAGCGCGCCGAGCAGCGACGTCATCGCGTCGGCAGCGAGGCGCTGCGCCTCACCGGCTTTTTGCGCGCGGCCCTCGGCGGCGATCTGCACGACCGCGCGGTCCGGCGCGACGGAGATCGTCGCTTCACCGGTCGTGACGATGACGGACGGATTCGCGGTTGATTCCTGCGCGAGCGCGGCGGCAGGACACGCCAGGGCCAGCATGATGACAGCCGCGCGGGTCAGTCGGGACATGGTCGGACTCCTTGGATACACTCTAGCGCGGTGACGGTCGCGCTGCTTCTGGTCGGTTTCGGCAATGTCGGGCGGAGGTTCGTGACGCTGCTGGAGGAACTGCGCGCGCCGCTCGTCGCGCGCGGCATCGAGCCCCGCGTGGTTGGCATCGTCACACGACGCCACGGCTGTGCATATGATGCGGCGGGCCTCGACGCTGTGCAGGCCGCGCAGATGGTCGCCGGGGGCGGCGCAGTTGGGCCGGCGTCCGCGCCCTCGACGCTGGAGTGGATCGCGCGGCTTCGCTCCAAGCGCGCCGAGACCCGCGTACTGGTTGAGACGACGACCCTCGACGTCCGGTCGGGCGAGCCGGCGATTTCGCACGTCCGCGCGGGATTCGCCGCCGGCGCGCACGTGATCACGGCGAACAAAGGGCCGGCCGCGTTCGCGTACCGCGCGCTCGCCCGCGAAGCGGCGGCCGCTGGCGTGTCGTTCCTCTTCGAAGGCGCGGTGATGGACGGCATCCCGGTGTTCAACTTCGTGCGCGAGACGCTGCCCGCGGCGACGATCCGGAGCTTTCGCGGCGTCGTGAACACGACGACCAACCACATCCTCACGGCACTCGAGCGCGGCGAGCCGTTCGACGCCGCGCTCGCACGCATGCAGGCCGAGGGCGTCGCCGAAGCCGATCCGTCGCTGGACCTCGACGGCTGGGACGCAGCGGCCAAGACCGCCGCGATGGCCAACGTGTGGTTCGACGCCGGCATCACGCCGCTGACCGTCCGTCGTGAAGGCATCAGCGCCGAGACCGCGGTCCGCACCCGCGAGGCCATCGCACGGGGCAGGCGCCTGAAGCTCGTCGCGCACGCGACGCCCCGGGCCGGGGGCGCCGAGGCGGCCGTCGAGCTCTGCGACCTCGCGCCCGACGATCCGCTCGCGATCCTCGACGGCAGCGCGAACGCGCTCGAGATCGACACCTGGCCCGCCGGGCGCATCGTCATCACGCAGCGCGACAACGGACTCGAGAAGACGGCGTACGCGCTGGTCAGCGATCTGGTAACGGTGATCGACTCGGTACGTCGGGTACGTCAGGTACGTCGGGTACGTCGGGTACGTCGGGTACCAGGAACGAACTGACGCATGTCTACCTTTTCTCTTTGGAAAGAACGTTGGCCAGCGACAGCCTACAAACCCAACGCCCGGGTGATCGCCGGCTCGTCGAATCCCGGAATGCCGACGGGCGGATCGGTGCCGATGACGGTGACCGGCACGGTGCGGAACCCTCGCGCGATCAGATCGCGATAGGCTTCGAGGTCGGTCTCGACATTTCTCACCTCGAATGGCACGCCGGCTCGTGAAAGCAACTCCTTCACCTGCTCGCAGGGACGTCAGCTGTCGCCGGAGAAGACGAGGACCGAGGGCCAGGACATGGAGAGATTATGACTGAAGGGCCGCTCTCCGGCGTGACGGTGCTCGACCTGTCGCGTGTGCTCTCCGGTCCGTACTGCACGATGCTCGCCGCCGACATGGGCGCGCGCGTGATCAAGATCGAGCATCCCGTGCGCGGCGACGATACGCGGGCGTGGGGCCCGCCGTTTCAGGACGGCGAAAGCGCGTACTACCTCAGCATCAATCGCAACAAGGAGAGCGTCGCGCTCGATTTCAAGGCGCCCGCGGGCCGGCGCGTGCTCGATGCGCTCCTGGCAAGAGCCGACGTGGTGGTCGAGAATTTCCGGCCCGGCACGCTCGAGGCGCAGGGCCTCGGCTACGCCGCGCTGCACGCCGTCTACCCTCGGCTCGTGTACGTGTCGATCTCCGGCTTCGGCCAGACGGGGCCGAGACGCGCGGAGGCCGGCTACGACATGGTCGCGCAGGCCGAGGGCGGCATCATGAGCATCACCGGGCTGCCCGACGGCCCCGGCGTCCGCATGGGCGTCGCGATCGCTGATGTCGCCGCCGGCATGTTCGCCTTTCAGGGACTGCTCCTCGCCCTGCTCGCGCGCGCGCGCACGGGACAAGGTCAGCACGTCGACGTCGCGCTGCTCGACGCCGTCCTGGCCCTGCTCAGCTACCAGGCCGGCCGTTATTTCGCGACCGGCCAGCCGCCGGCGCGCACCGGCAACCGCCACACGGCGATCGCGCCGTACGATTCATTCGACGCCGCGGACGGCGAGCTGATTCTCGCCGTCGGCAACGACGACCAGTGGCAGCGCTTCTGCCGGGCCCTCGAGCTGGAGGCGCTCGCCGCGGATCCGCGATTCACGACCAACGACCAGCGCGTCGTCCACTACGCCGCGCTCGGCCCCCTTCTCGCCGCGGCGATCAAGCGCTGGCCGCTCGAGCGCCTCGTGGCATCGCTTCGCGCCGCCGGCGTGCCGTGCGGCGCCGTACGATCCATCGCGGAAGCACTCGGCGACCCGCAGGCGATCGCGCGGGCGATGGTCGAAACCACGAATCACCCGTCGCTTGGTCCGATCAAGTCACTGGGCCTGCCGGTGAAGCTCTCGGCGACGCCGGGCGCGGTGCGCAGCGCGCCCCCGCGGCTCGGCGAACACACCCACGCCGTGTTGCGCGACGATCTGGAATTGCGTCAGGAAGAGATCCGCCTCCTCGAACAACAGCGCGTCATCCGATCGACCGGCGGTCAGTGGTGATCAGGAGCGAGCGACCAGTTTCGGAATCTCCGCAACCAGGAACTTCGCGACGTCGTCGTCGGTGAGATCCGCAAGCGCCTTGCCCGGCGCGATCGGGCGCTCTTCGACGACGACGCCTTGCCGGCCGCGCGCGAGACTGACGCGGCCGACGACCTGCGGATCCGCGCCGGCGGCATCAAGCTCGAATTCGATGAACGTCTGCGGCGCGGAATCGGACGTCAGACGAACGCCGCCAGCCGGCGTGTTCGCCGTGAACGCATGTCCCTCCGCGCGCAGCACCGACACCGCCTGGCGGACGAGCGGCACGGCCGTGTTCGTCAGGAAGGCCTCATAGGCGACGGCCGCGGCATCGACGGTTTGCCGCCGCACCGCCGCGTCCCTGCGCGCGTCGTCCAGAGCGCGCAGGATCCGCTTGCGCAGGTCGGACACATCCATGGCCGAGATGGTACTACTTCCGCGCGACGTGAATCGCCATGAACCCTCCGAGCACGCGCAGGTGGCGCACCTCCGAGAATCCCGACTCGAGCATGAGCGCCATGACCCCTCGCGCGCCCGGATAGCGCCGGATCGACGCCGGGATATAGCGATAGGTGTCCGGATCACGGTGCAGCACCCAGCCGAGCGCCGATCCGACGACGGTGAGGTACGCCAGATAGATCCCGCGGAGCCAGGCGGACTCGGGGCGATCGAAATCGAGTGAGCACAACCGGCCGCCGGGCCGGAGGACGCGATAGATCTCGCCAAGCGCCCGCGGAAGGTCGGGCACGTTTCGCAGGCCGTAGCCGGTCGTCACGACATCGAACGTCCCAGACCGCACCGGCAACGACGTCATGTCGCCCACCGTCCATGTCACATTCGTCGGCGGTTGCTTCGAGCGCGCGATCTCGATCATCCGTGGCGTGATATCGAGGCCGACGACGGCCGCGCCGCGGCTGGCCGCTTCGTACGCAAGGTCGCCGGTCCCACACGCGAGATCAAGCACGCGCGCGCCCGACGCCAGTCCGGACTCTTCGATCAGGCGCCGCTTCCATCCACGATCGCGGCCAAACGACAGAAAGCGCGTGATGAAGTCGTAGCGATCCGCGATCGTGGCGAAGAGCCGCCGCACGTAGCGGCGCTTCGTGTCCGGCGCCGCGAGCGCGCCCTCGAGCGATGGCCTGGCCACGGTGGCATCATAATGGGGTCGTCATGCTGCCATCGCAAACGGTGGAGAACTACCTGAAGACGATCTACCTCGCGCAGGCCGGCATGGCGACGAGCGACGATCTTGTGCCGATGGGACGCCTGGCCACGGCGCTCGGCGTCGTACCCGGCACGGCCACAACGATGGTGAAGACGCTCGCGGAATCGGGTCTGGTGCGGTACGAGCCGTACATGGGCGTCCGGCTCACGCCCGCCGGCGAAAAGCTCGCCAGCCGCGTCCTGCGGCGCCATCGCCTCATCGAGCTGTTTCTCGTCAAGGTGCTCGGCATGAACTGGACCGACGTGCACGACGAAGCCGAACGGCTGGAGCACGCGGTCTCCGAGCAGCTGGTCGATCGCATCGACGAAATGCTCGGACGGCCGGACGTCGATCCCCACGGCGATCCGATTCCCACGGCCGAGGGAGAGATGCCGCGACCCTCGTCGATCGATCTCCTCAATGCCCCCCTGGGCCACCCACTCGTCGTGACCCGCGTGCTCGATCAAGAGGGCGAGTTCCTCCGCTACATCGAACAGCGCCGGCTGATGCCGGGCTCGGTCGTGACGATCGAGGCCCGCGACGCCGGCTCCGACGCGGTCCGCGTGCGGTCGGCCGACGGTCGGGAGACGACGCTCGGCACGCGCGCCGCATCCAAAGTGCTCGTTCGGGCGAAGGAGTAGCGCCTTGACGACCCAGCCGCAAGTTCCTACAATCGTTGATGGTTTTGATGAGTCAAAATTCTAGTTACTAATGCTCGAAAAAACTTCGGCCCCGCAAGGCCCGTCATCGCCGCCGCCCGGCTGGCGCCTGCCGTCCGGGTCCGCGAGCCTGCCCGAGGTGCACGGGTCGATCCCGATTCCCGCGGGGGCGGGCTTCTGGCGCAAGTTCTTTGCGTTCGCCGGCCCAGGCTATCTCGTCGCGGTCGGCTACATGGACCCGGGAAACTGGGCCACGGACCTCGCGGGCGGCGCGCGTTACCAATACACGCTCCTGAGCGTGATCATGCTCTCCAACCTGATGGCGATTCTGCTGCAGACGCTCGCGGCGCGTCTGGGCATCGCCACGGGCCGCGATCTGGCGCAAGCCTGCCGCGACCACTACTCGCGCCCGGCGAGGATCGCGTTGTGGATCATCTGCGAGATCGCGATCGCGGCGTGCGACCTCGCGGAGGTCATCGGCGCGGCCATCGCGCTCAATCTGCTCTTCGGGCTCCCGCTCGTCGTGGGCGTCATGCTGACCGCCGGCGACGTGCTGATCGTGCTGTACCTCCAGCACCGCGGGTTCCGCTACGTCGAGGCGCTGGTCGTGGCGCTGATCGTGACGATTGCGGGCGCGTTCGCGTACGAGCTGTGGCTCGCGCGGCCCGACTGGGCCGCGGTGGCCGTCGGGTTCGTGCCGCAGGCCTCGATTCTCGTCCACAAGGACATGCTGTACATCGCGATCGGCATCCTTGGCGCGACGGTGATGCCGCACAACCTGTATCTGCACTCGTCGATCGTCCAGACGCGCATGTACGCGGACACCGACGCCAGCAAGCGCGAGGCGATGCGATTCGCGTCGATCGATTCGGCGGTCGCACTGATGTCGGCGCTCTTCATCAACGCCGCCATCCTCATCATGGCCGCGGCGACGTTCCACGGTTCGGGCCACGAGGAGGTCGCGGACATCGGCGACGCCTACAAGCTCCTTTCGCCGCTGCTCGGCTCGGGGCTGGCGAGCCTGGTGTTCGCCATCGCGCTCTTGTCATCCGGGCAGAACGCGACGCTGACGGGTACGCTCGCGGGTCAGATCGTGATGGAAGGGTTCATGAACATCCGGCTGCGGCCGTGGCTGCGACGGCTCATCACACGTCTGCTGGCGATCGTCCCGGCGATCTTCGTCGTCATGCTCTACGGCGAGCGCGGCACCGGCGCGCTGCTGATCCTGAGCCAGGTCGTCCTGAGCCTGCAGCTGCCGTTCGCGGTGATTCCGCTCGTCCTGTTCACGAGCGATCGGCTCAAGATGGGACCGTTCGCGAGTCCGCCCTGGCTCAAATCGCTCGCCTGGCTCGTCGCGGGTATCATCGTGATAATGAACGCCTGGCTTCTGGTTCAGACGTTCGTGTGAGCGACGCGATGTACCGACACATCCTGGTGGCCGTCGAAAACTCCGGCGCAGATCGCACGATCATCGAGCACGTCACGCGGCTCGCGAAGCTCACCGGCGCGAAGCTGCTGCTCGTGCACGTCGCGGACGGCTGGGTCGCGCGCAATTTCAACCAGTTGAACCTGCGGGAATCTGAAGAAATGCAGGCGGACCGCGCCTATCTCGAGACGCTGGGCCGCGAGCTGAGGGCCGCTGGCCTTGAAGTGGACGCCGAGCTCGCCATGGGCGACCCCGCGCGCGAGATCGTCCGCGTGGCAGAGGAGCGCGGCGTCGATCTCATCGCCATGTCCACGCACGGCCACCGCTTCCTCGCCGACGTGCTCTACGGCGCCACGGCCGACAAGGTCAGGCACCTCGTCAAGATACCGGTGTTGTTGTTAAGAGCACAGTAGGTGTCAGGCCAAAGGCCCAAGGCCCCAGTGGGGACATGTTTTTCCGGGGCCTGAGGCCTGGGACCTATTCTTCGTACGCCGCGAACGACGTCGGTGTCTCCCATACCCGCACGGCCTTGACGTCGAGACCGTAGTGTCGCGACATGTCGAAGATCAGCTTGGCGATGCGCTCGACCGTGGGATTGCTCTCGAGCTTGTAGATGGGCTCGCCGAGCCGCTCGAGCGGTTCCACGAGCGGATCGTCGTGGCGCAGGATCATCTTGTGGTCCAGTTCGCTGTCGATCCAGCCCTTCACCACGCGCTTGATGTCCGAGAAGTCGGCGACCATGTTGCGGCTGTCGAGGCGATCCGTCCGCACGTCGACCTCGACGACGGCGTTGTGCCCGTGGGGATGCTTGCAGACGCCGTCGTAGTCGAGCAGGCGATGGCCGTAGCAGAACTCGATGCGCTTGGTGACGAGATACATGGTCTCACTGTAACTTACTTGTCCGGATGTCTGCGTCCGCCGTGCTCTTCTCGGGAGGGCTCGACAGCGCCGTGCTGCTGGCGCTCGAGCGCCGCGACCACAGCGAGGTCTGGCCGATCCACGTTCGCGCCGGCCTGGCGTGGGAGGGCGCCGAGGCGCGCGCCATCGCGCGGCTCCTCGGCGACAGCCCGTTCGCCAATCGCGTCGCGCCGGTCACGACGCTGCAGCTCGACATGCGCGACGTCTATCCGCCGACGCACTGGGCGGTGCGGGGGCAGCCGCCCGGGTACGACACGCCTGACGAGGACGTCTACCTCGAGGGGCGCAACATCGTGCTCGCGTCGAAGGCCGCGGTGCTCTGCGCGAGGTTGGGCGTCGAACGGCTCGTCCTTGGCCCGCTCGCCGGCAATCCGTTTCCCGACGCCACGCCGGAGTTCATCTCGACGCTGTCGCGCGCGCTCTCGCTCGGCCTGGGCCGCCGGTTGGACGTCGCGACGCCGCTCGTCACGATGCACAAGGAGGACGTCGTGCGCCTCGGCCTCGAGCTGGGAGTGCCGCTCGCACGCACGTTGTCCTGCATGAACCCTGAGGATGACCGGCACTGCGGGCGGTGCAGCAAGTGCCGCGAGCGTCAGCAGGGATTCAAGGAAGCCGGCGTGCCTGACGACACGGAGTACACCACACGAACGCCGCCGGAGTAGATACGTCAGGTACGTCAGGTACGTCGGGTACGTCAGGTACGTCGGGTACGTCGGGTCCGAGGAATGAGCTGACGCTGGTCATCTTCCTTGGTTTTCTTTTGAGGAGATATGTTGATGAGATTGCGTCTTCCGCGGACCCGACGTACCTGACGTACCCGACGTACCCGACGTACCTGACGTACCTGACGTACCCGACGTACCCGCTTAGTATTTCGTCAGTCTGATCGTCCCGTCGTCCGTTCGAATCCTGAGCGAGTGGCCGCCATCACCGAAGCGGCCGCGCAGCGTCCGGTTGTCGCGGGTGCCGCCGGTGACGTTGACCAGGGCGACCTCGCTTCGCGTGCGGCCGCCGGCGCCGGGATCGGCCTCGATGTCGGCGTCGAAGCCGTCGGGCAGCTCGAGGGAAATCGACCCGTCGTTCGTCGCCACGGTCCAGTCCGCGGCCATCGCCGCGCCATGCCGGATGCGCAGCACCATCGATCCGTCGCCCGTCCGCGCGCGCAGCACGCTCGGCGTACCCGACAGGTGGAAGCTGCCGTCGTCGGTTCGCGCCTCGACCTGGCCGGCGATGTCCTCGATCTCGATCGTGCCGTCGGTCGTTTCGGCAAGCAGCGAGCCGGCCGTCTCGATGGCCTTGATGCCGCCGTCGCCAGTGCGCAGCTCGAGCCGGCCGTCCACGCGCTCGACGCGCAACCCGCCGTCGCTGGTCTTCATCACGACGTTGGTCTTGCGCGGCACGTTCGCGACCAGTCGCGCACTGGGCGAGTGGCCGAAGCCGATGAATCCGCCGCGGGGCCCCGGGTAGCGCGCCTCGAGATCGATGCGATCGCCCGATCGATTCGCGACGACCTCGATGCGTGAGACCGCGTCCCTGGTCGGGCCGCGTTTCTCGATGCTGACGCTGATTTCGGCGCGGTCCCAGGCGCGAACGTCGATGCTGCCATCGAACGTCTCGAGGTGAAGGTCGACGACTGCCGGAGCGTCGAACCGCTTTTCGTCGTGCTCGATGTAGCCCTCGTGGTCGACGTTGATGGCGCACGCCGATCCGGCCACGGCGCTGGCGATGAGGACGACGCCGGCGAGGGGAGCGAGCCGCCGCATACTCCCCAAGACGACTTCAGGTCGCCTGGGGTTCCGGCCAGACGCGCTCGCCCGCGATCCAGGTTTCGACGACGTTCAGACGGGAGTCGAGCAGAGCGAAATCTGCAGCGGCGCCAGGGGCAATGACGCCGTGGCCGACGAGGCCCAGCTCCCGCGCCGGGGTGGTCGCGCACAACTGCGCCGCGCACACGAGATCGATGCCGCACTTCGTCACGAGCGTCACGAACGCGCGGTCCATCGTCAGCACGCTGCCGGCGATCGTGCCGTCGTCGAGGCGCGCGACGTCGCCGACAGTGATCGCCGCCCCACCGAGCCGCGCGTGCGTTCCCGGCGGCAAGCCCGAGCCGGCCGTACCGTCGGTGATCGCCATCACACGCGACGATCCTTTGGCGGCGATCGCGACGTTCATCACGGCAGGATGCACGTGGTGGCCGTCGCACACGAGCTCGGCCGCGACGTCTTCGCTTGCCAGGACGGCGCCGGTCAGCCCCGGGTCGCGGTGGTCCATCGCGCGCATGCGGTTGAAGAGGTGCGTCGCCTGACGGGCGCCGGCCGCAATGGCGGCCTGCGCTTCCTCGAACGTCGCGCCCGAATGACCGAGCGAGACGCGAATGCCCGCCGCGGCGAATGCTCGAACGAGCGAGAGGCCGCCGTCGAGCTCCGGCGCCATCGTGATGATGCCGATGTCCGGACGGAAGTGATCGATGACCTCGAGGATGTCGCGCGCGGTGAACTCCGCGGCCCCGGCGTGCGCCGCGGCCGCCCCGGCCGCCGGCGGACGCCGGAGGCACGCGAGCGGCTGCGCTCCGCGGTACTCCGGATTGACGAAGTTGCTTTCGAGGTGCGCGGGCAACACGCGCGCGCGCCGCGGCGGACCGCCGCGCAGCTCGCGCACCTCCGTCAGGAACTCCCGAAGCGGCGCCGGGGCGCACGCAACGGTCGTCGGACAGAACGCCGTCACGCCCCAGCGCGGCAGTTGCGAGGCCAGACGGGACACCGCGCGATCCGCATCGAGCACGTCCACGCCGGCGGCGCCATGCACGTGGACGTCGATGAAGCCGGGCACGACGAGCATGCCCGGCCGATCGAGGCGCTGTTCGCCGGCGCCCGCGGCGCGCGGCCCGCCCACGATGTGCGCAAACTGCCCGTCGTCGATCACGAGCGTGTGCCCGGACGCGACGCGGTCGGGAAGCACGAGGTCCGCGCCGGACAGGAGCGTGCGAGCCATCAGGCCAGGACGCCCGGGGTGATTTCGATCTTCCGCCCTCTGAGCGGCAGGTCGGATGATGCGCCCGTCCGCAACACACGCTGATCGAGGTAGTGCAGCAGGCGCACGAGCCCGGCCTCGTCCGGCGCCGAGCACACGACGACGCCCGGACTGGAGAGCGGCGGGAACCGCCGATCGTCGAAGAAGTCGTAGTCGAGCGTGATGAGCGTGCGGCCCAGGTCGAGGGCGCGTCGGAAGTGCTCGACGTCCGGCGCCCGCCGCAGATCGTCGTGCTCGAGCACGAAGAGCACGTCCCACCCGAGCGCCTGCCTCATCATGCTCACGGCGCCCAGCGGCAGGTTCGCGTCGGCGTACACTCGCGGCGCGGCGCTCAGGTCGGCGGCGATCGGACGGAGTTCGGAAGCGAGGGTGCCCATCACGGATCAGGCATCAGGCACCAGGCCCTGGGCACGAGCGAGTGTCACGCGGCACGCTGCCATGGCCCAGTGCCCGATGCCTAGTGCCTGCCCCTCGTCGACGCTTTGCGACCAGTCTTCATCGCCTGTCTCTTCAAATCGGCCACCAGCGCCTCGCGCTTGTGGTACAGAACCCTCCGCTCGCGCTTGCCGTACTTGCTGCCGACGGCGTACTCGCAGAACAGTGGAAACGCGATCGTCGAGTCCGCGTAGGCGACGACCGTGTCGGGCAGCACGCCGGGATTCACTTTGCCCCAGCTCACCGCTTCGGAGGGCGTGGCGCCCGACAGTCCGCCCCACACCACCTGGTCCGTCGTGATCTGGATGAAGAAGTCGTTGCCGCCCTTCGGGATGCCGTACACCTCCCACAGGGTGGGCTGGCCCTGCAGGTAGAAGTTCTTCGGCGATCCGCCGCCCAGGATGACGCACCCGTTCTTCTTGCCCGCAAGGATGATCGCGCAGACCTCGTTGACGTCGAGATTCGGATCGATCATCAGGCGGCTCTCGTTCATCAGCTCGTGCCACGCGACGTTCATGCCGATCGAGCTGTCGCCGGGCGACGACGTGTAGACCGGCACGCCGAGCTTGGCCGCGCGGGCCACGACCGAGTACTCCTCGCACCCGGGACGGCGTTTGATCAGGTCCTGCCCGAGCCGGTAGTGGAATTCGGAGGTCGACACCGGGCCGTTCATCCCGGAGCGCACGAGGAAGTCGCGGATGTAGGCGTCCGTTTCGAGCAGGACGGTGGCCGGGAAGAGGACGTCGTAGATGCGGATCACGCCGGCCTTGTACAGGTCGCGGTCATCGAGGAACGGCGAGCCGCGCCGCAGCGTGAAGTTCAGCGCATAGTGCAGGTCGTGATACAGGTTGGCGCCGGTGCTGATCATGAAGTCGACGAGTCCGCGCTCCATCATCTCGATCACGCACCCGCCGAGGCCCGCCGGCGTCATGGCGCCGGCGACGGTGAGGCCAATCGTCGTGTCGTTCTTCGGATCGAGCATCTTGTTCGCGAAGATCTGGCATGCTTCGGACAGCCGGCCGGCGTTGAACGCCTGGAAGCCGTCGTCGATCAACTGGCGAATGGCCGGGGCGCCGGTCGGTCGGTAGTACTTGATGGGCCGGCCCGACAGGTACTGACGAGGGCCGCGCGCAGGCGACCCGGGAGCACGATGCGGCACGTCAACTCCTCGACACGATTGGTCGTGACGTTTTCTTCCGCGCTAGCTTACCATTCCCCGCCATGGGCACACCCGGTCCGGACACGACGTCGCAGCTCCTGACAATTGGCGTCGGCATCGTCGTCGTCGTACTGCTGTTGCTCGGTCTGTGGGCGTGGCTCAAGGGCCGACGGGTGCCCGGCGAGCACGTGTTCGTCGCCAGCCGGATGACGCGCGGCAACCGGTTGTTTCCCGCGCAGGTGGTCGTCACGCCGACGAGCATCGCCCTCGTCCGGCCGCGCTGGATCGGCAAGGAGGAGGAGTCGGTCCACCTGGCCCACGTTGCGTCGATCAAGATCGACACGCACGTGCTGTTCTCGGACGTCGTGATCGAAACGTCAGGCGGCCAGGACCCGCTCGTCTGTCACGGACACACGAAAGGCGACGCGATTCGGATCAAGCAGCTCATCGAGCAATTTCAGTCGGATCACTACAAGGTGCAGAAGTAACGCGCCTGCCCGGTGCTGGGTGCCAAGTGCACGGGCACTCCACAGGCGCACTGAGCACCGGGCATCACGCACCCGGCACGCCGCACTTCGCGGCGCTAAATCCCCATGACGTGATAGCCGCCGTCCACGAGCAGCACTTCGCCCGTGATGGCGCGGCCGGCTGGACCAAGCAGCATCACGGCGGCGTCCGCCACCTCGCCGGTCTCAACCGTGCGCCGCAGGGGCGCGCGGTCGCGGTAGGTCTGCAGGATGCTCGAGAAGCCGGAGATGCCCGCCGCGGCGAGCGTCTTGATCGGGCCGGCGGAAATCGCGTTGACGCGGATGTTCTTCGGTCCCAGCTCGGACGCCAGATAGCGCACGGACGCCTCGAGCGCCGCTTTGGCGACCCCCATGACGTTGTAGTTCGGAAAGACGCGCTCGCTGCCGAGGTAGCTGAGCGTGAGGACGCTGCCGCCGCCGCTCTTCTCCATCAGCGGCGCCGCCCGACGCGCGAGCGCGACGAGCGAATACGCGCTGATCTCGAGCGCCTTGCGGAAGCCGTCGCGCGAGGTCTCGACGAACGGCCGGTCCAGGTCCTCGCGGTCGGCAAATGCGACGCCGTGCACGAGGAAATCGAGCCGGCCCTTTTCGCGCTCGATGCCGGAAAAAAGCGCGTCGATCTGATCGTCCGACGCGACGTCGCACGGCAGGATCAGGGGCGCCGTCAGTGCGCCGGCCAGCTCGCGCACGTTTTCTTCGAGCCGCTCGTTCTGGTACGTGAGGACGAGCGAGGCCCCCTCGCGCGCCGCCGCCTGCGCGATCGCCCATGAGATCGATCGCTTGTTGGCGACACCCACCACGAGGCCGACGCTGTTCGCGAGCGCTGGTGTGGTCATGAATCGCGCGGAAAGAGCTACTTCGAGTGCTTGTGCCTGTTGCGATGGCGGCCGTGCCGGCCTCCGCCGCCGCCCGCGTGTCCGGAACCCTGGCCCGGGCCGTTGCCCGACCGCTCCGGCCGGAACCCGTTGCCGCGGCCGTTGCCGGACCAGCCCTGGCCGTATCCGTGCCTGAATCCCTGACCGCCGCGCCCCTGCCGCTGATGCATCGTGAATTCGGGGATCGGCCTTGGCGGCGGCTCGCCGCCTTCAACCTTCGGCAGCGTCGCGCGAATCAGGGTCCGGTGCGCGGGCCACAGGTCGTCGGCGGGCGCGGGCTGGGCTGGCTCATCGAGCGCCGGGCTAGCGGGCTCCGAAGGCTCGGAGGAACTGCCGCCGGTCTCCGCCGCCTCGTCGCTGCCGTTGCGGTCCGCGGCCTGCATCTCGGCGGGCGCAGCTTCGCCATTGTTCTTCGGCACGAGCTGGCCGCCGGTGAGATCCGTCAGGACCTCGTCATAGAGTGCGTCGGTCGTGTCTTTCTTGCGGCGGCGAGGAATCTTAGCCTCCTTGTAGATGTGCTCGGCATCGCAGGTCGTGCAGCGGGTCTGCCGAATCGACTCTCCGACGAGGGCGACGATCGCGTGATTGGTGATGCGACGCTCTCGCGGACAGTAGTCATCCACGATGTCGCCAAGACGCAGCGGGCGCTGCTCCATTCAGTACTCCCGACGGGACTTCATTCCGGTTCGCTCTTCGCGCCGTCCCTGCGTGTTCAACAGGGTCAAGTTTGCTCGGGCGCGCTCGTTCCCGGGTCAAGTTCCACCCGGAAAGCGGCAGGAAGTGCGCTCTTGCAGGTCACCGGAGGATAACAACAAGCGACGCCGTTCGGCAAGGAGAAACACGTGTATCGCCCGTAACCTCAACCGTAACAATCACTTAGTCGCTGCCGCCCGATCGCGTGTCGATCCAGGAGAGCGCCGCGTCGAGCGTCAGATCCCGGCCGGCCGCGAGCGCCGCGACCGACAGCGGCTGCGAGACATCGGGAATTACGCCGTCGCCCTCGAGGCGCTTGCCGGTCGACGTGACGAAGTCGCCGAGCGCGTACATGAGCACATCGCCGTTGACGAGCGTCTTGGTGGAGGCCGGCAGCGCCTGGCCCATCGTCTGGCGCCCAAAAATTCGCGCGCGCCCCAGGCTCTGGAGCCCGCCCGCGAAGCACTCGCTGGCGCTGGCGGAGATTTCGTCCACGAGGATGGCGACGGGACCGGCGAACGGCATCACGCTCCGGCCGTCGGGCGTCGACCGTCGAGGATTGGCGGCGAAGTGCAGCTGCTGCGCGCGCGTCTGCATGGTGCCGAGCACCTTGGGCTCGGCCAGCAGGTGCCCGGCGACTCCTGTGATCATTCCGGCGAGGCCGCCGGGGTTCCCGCGCAGATCGATGACGAGCGCGGCGTCATTCCGGTACTTGTCCACGGCCGCAGCGATGGCGTCGTTGAGCGTCGCCATCCAGATGTTGAACGCGATGACGCCAACGCGGCGCCCGCCCGGCGACGTCACCTCGCGCGCGTCCATCGTCACGTGCAGCGGCGGCAGATTGCCGAGCTTGACCACGTCACCGGGTTCGGCGCCGCGCGTGACGATGATGCTGCGCTCGCGGCCGTCGGGCGCGCGCACGCGCAGGGCCGCGTTCGAGCCCGCGTCGCCATGCAGCGCGCGATACGCCCGCCGCCAGACCTCGAGGTAGCGCGCCCGATCGTCCCCGCCCTGCGCCGACTGGAGCCACGAGGCGATCGTCTGACCGTCGATCTCGAGCACGACGTCGCCGGCGTGAAGGCCCGCCCGCTCGGCGGCCGATGCGGGCCTCACCCTGGTGATCACCAGCCCGAGCGCGCCCATCCGGACGTCGATGGGAACGACGGCTTCCCCCGGCAGCGTGTCGGTGGCCGATTCGGCCGAAAGCAGCACGAAGTGGGACCGCTTGAGGCGCGCGAGCATCTCGCGAATCACGTCGCGGGCGGCCTCGGGCGACGCGGCCGCCTCCACTTTCGGGCGCAGCTCCGTGCGCACGGCGTCCCAGTTCAGGCCGCCGAACGTCGGGTCGTAGAACGTGTCGTGAATCGTCTGCCAGACGTCGTCGAAGCTGGCGAGCGCCGTCGCGCGCCATTCCTGGCGCGCGGCGGGCGCCGTGGTCATCGATACGGCGAGCAGGAACGCGAGCAGCAGATTCAGGCCCCTGACTTCCCGACTCTCCGACTTCCTGACCTCTGGACTCTCTGAGCTCACTTAATGAGCGCCTTGACCTGCGGCGGCGGATCGAACGCGGTCGCGGGCACCGCGTTGTACTCGAAGGACGTCAGGGTGCTCACCTGGTCGATGCCCATCGTGCGCTGCAGCAGCACGGTCGCCTGCATGAGCGTTCCGAACTTCTTGTACTCGCGCAGGAACGTCGTCATCGGCAGCACGCCGATCGGCAGTTCGCGCTGACCTTCCAATCCGAGCTGGAGCCCGGTCTCGGCATCGAAGTACTCGGTTTGCTCGACGCCGGAGTTGTAGACGACTTTCAGCGAATACGCCGGGCGCTTGTCGAAATCCGTCCTCGCAAGCGTCGTCATCTCCTTCACGCGGTCGGGACGGTGGAGCGGGCTGTCAAACCACGCGTCCTCGGCCATTTCAGACAACGCGCGGCCGGTCAGCAGCGTCGGGCCGGACATCGGATCGATCGACCAGCCGTTCTTGCCGTCGTATCCGCTCTCGACGTGCCCCACGCCGGGGATCTCGACCCGGAGCAGGAACTTCGACGGCCGCGCGGCCAGCACTTCGAGATCGCCGTTCACTCCCTGCGCCGGCAGCGAGAACTGCCCTTTCGCATGGACGGAAGTGATCGCTTTGAAGGCCGCCTCGCCGCCGATGGCCGCGATGTGCTTCGCCACGAGCTCCTTCGCCGACGGCAGGGCCTCGGGCGGCGTTTGCGGCCGGGGGCCCGCTGCCGACTGAGGCTGCTGCGCCAGGATCGCCGCGCCGCCGATCGCGAGGACACCGGCTGCGATCGACAGGATGCGCAGCGGCTGACGAAGAATGTGATGTGTCATGTCAAACCTCACCCGATCTTAAGGATAGCTTGCATATCGGGTGCGGTTCTTTAAGATCTTTAGGGCTGCCATGCTCAAAGGCACCCGCCCCGCCGTCATCAAGCGCATCCAGCCGGTCTCGATCCACGGCCAGATTTCACTCGACGTCTTCTGGGTCGATCCCGACGACCCCGAGGAGGAGATCCGCCATGCGCGCGTCGGCGACGAATCGGTCCCCCGCGGGCTCGACGCCGGCGACCGCGTGACGATGCATTATCTGATGGGGATGGTGACGAGAATTACCAGAGAGGAATCTTAGTCGGGTACGTCGGGTACGTCGGGTACGTCAGGTACGTCGGGTACGTCGGGTACGTCGGGTACGTCGGGTACGTCGGGTACGACGGGCGACAGGAACCTGCATGCCTGTCATCTTCTCTCCTGCTATCTTTCCTGAAAAAAGGTTGACCAGCGCCAGCGCGTTCCAGGGACCTGACGTACCCGACGTACCCGACGTACCCGACGTACCCGACGTACCCGACGTACCTGACGTACCCGACGTACCCG
>DATIWF010000058.1:0-47126 GCA_035519535.1 Vicinamibacterales bacterium
TGGCCGAGGTCGAGTCTTCCTGTGACTCCACGAGGCCCGGCGCGACGACCTTCATCGCCCGGCCCTCGTTCTGTTGGGGGTCGAAGATCAGGTCGGGGCTCTGATCGTGGTACTGGGACGCCAGATGCTCGAGCTTGAAGCGTCTGAAGAAGTCGTCGTCGATGTTGGCGTTGCTGGCGTAGCCGGGGAAGTGCGACGTGTGGTCGTAGTCGATGACGAACCGGAACCGCGCAGGAAGCGCGGGCGACGTGTGCGCCGTGATCGCGACGGCTTGACCGGGCACCGGCACGAACAGCGCGTAGGCGCTGCTGGGGCCCGTGTCGAGATCGACGACGGCGTCCACTTCCGGCGTCAGCCACACGTCCGTGCGGCGCGTGTCTTCCTCCACGCGATATTCGCAGCCGGCGTCGAGATCCTTCACGTCGGGAATGACGGGCGGCGGGGGCGTCGACGCCGGAAACCCAATCAAATGGTTGGAGATGATCATGTGCTTCGACGTGCAGTCCGCCTTCATCGCGTCTTTCTGCGCAGTCGTCAGCTCCGCCCAGTCGCTGGCCGGGCCCAAGTCCAGGTGCCCCTCGCCCTGACACGTGTTCACGCCGGTGTCGTCTCCCGCCCTTCCGTACAGCCGCCAGCTCATCTTCCGCTCCGGCCACCACGAAGTCCCGTCGGGCCGGAACTCCTGGATGAACGTGTAGTCCTCCGTCATCTGGTGCTCGCTCGCGAACGGCTCGGGCAACCGGAACACGCCCCCGGCGCTCTGGGAGCGTCCGACGTACGCGTCTTCGTCGGTGATATGGCCGCGCCAGACCAGGCGCTTCGGCCGCTCGCTCTGCGCCCGCACACCGACCATCCACATGCCCGCGCCCAACGCGAGCGCCACGCCCGCGGCCAGGGCCATCGTGCTCCGCCGGCTGACACCGCTCGTCATTTCGCCCCCTTGTGAATGGCCGCGCGAATCGCTTCCCTCCCGTGTTCCTTCGTCACGCCAAACCAGGCGATCAGCCCATCCCGCTGAACCGCGATCGCAAGGGACCTCGGGCTCTCGGCGGACCCGAAGTCCATGACGCTGAGCGGCATGGCCTCGTCGGTGGCGCGCACCCAATCTGAGCCATCAGGCGATCGCAGGACTGCCACGCCCTGCGAGTAGTTCCTGGCCGGCGAGTGTTCGAAGAACACCGCACGAAACCCTTCGCCCGCGACCGCGGACACGAAGATCGGAACACGGTCCATCTGAATCGGATCGATCGGCGTGTGGCCGGCGCGCGTGAGATGCACGCCATCGGGCGACGTGAAGTGCACGATGACCAGATCGCCGTCGGGCGACATCTCCGGAAAGAGCTGCGTCACGGGATCGAGGGCGGCCATGCTGTCGATCAGCCACACATGGAACTGCGAACCGTCCCAAAGCGCCGACGGCCGCAGGTGGCCGCCCTGCTCGACCGCGGTGTAGACCGGCCCGGCGGCCGCCGTCCACGTCACGCCGTCCGGTGAGGTCGCCGCGTGCAGCGTCGCGAACCGCCGCCCGTTGAAAGGCGCCTGATCAACTTCGTACCAGAGCACGTATCCGGCCCGGCCGTGCGCGAGGGCAATCGCGTACAGTCCCTGCCGGTCCAGCGGATCGGGCGGCACGAATACGGGCTTGGGCGAGCGGGTCCAGACGATGCCGTCACGCGAAGTCGCCTGGCCCACGCCACAGTCGTACTCGGCGCCGGAAAATCGGCAGCCGCGGTACCAGAGGCGATAGCGCGGACCGGTGGCGGACTCGCCGGCATCCTCGACGACCGGCCAGCCGACCTTGAAGTCGTCCCAGGATCCGAGCGCCTGCGGCGCCAGCACGGGCTTGACCCTCGACGAGTCGAGGACCCACGTCCCCGGCCGGGCGTCCGCCACGGCCTTGGCCAGCGCCTCGGCGTCGGCCGACGTCGCTTCGACGGAGACACGTGCTGCGTCGGAACCAACCGATCCGCTGGGACCCGGATCGGGCGCTGAAGCGACCGGTCGGCGATCGGATGGCGATGCCGCGGCGCTGGACGCGCGAGCCTCGACCTGCGCTTCGGGACGCGATTGGCGCCAGTACCACCGGCCGCACCAGATTGTGACGATGACCAGCGCCACGGCTGTCGCACGAATCTCGACGCGCCGCCACGACGTCAGGGCGCGCCATGGGCTCCAGCGCGCCGACCGGGCGTCACGAATCGTAGCCAGGCGTGACGCGATATCGATTGCGCGATCCGGATGCCGTCGGCGCGTGTTCCACAGAAAAGCTGCCTGACCAAGTCCGACGAGATCGACGAGCGTCCGGAAAACGTACGTCAGCGCCTGGCCGACGAGCGGCACCGCGTATCGCACGGCCGCGACGACCGATCGGCCGATCCGGATTGCCAGCGGTCGAGCCTCGATAGACACGTCGTCCGCCTTCGGCCGTCTAGCGCGTCAGCCGGCCGTCACCGTGAACTTGAGCGTCTTGGCGAGCGCGGCCCCGAAGTAGATCTCCAGGCGGTACGACCCCACCGGCCACCCGGTGTTCGGCCGCGTGAGGAGCAGGCTCCCGGAGTTCATGTACGGGAGCACCAGTGTCTTCTCGGCGATCTTGTAATTCGGCGGCGCCACCTCTCCGACGTCCTCGGCGATCCAGACACCCCGCACGGACGTGCCGAGGCTCGCCCCTTCCACCTTGAAGACGCAGACGATCTTCTCCGCATCCGGGTGGAACACGGTCGTCTTGCGGACGATCTCGTAGCCGTCGGCCTTTTCGTCCCGATCTTCTCCAAGCACCGCGTCGGTGATGCGAGGCTCGACGTGCGCGGAGCCGGCGCGGCACCGCACAGCGCCCATGACGGCAATCAACCCGACGGCGGCGACGATCGCGGCATGTGACAGGTGTCGATCTCGAATCATGGCCCCGCTCCCCTGGTGTGATGGTTAGAGGGGTCTTCTCGGGATTTGTTGCGCCAGGACGCCGGCGCGCGCAACGACACCGGCCCGACGGCGTCAAAGGGACGTGCGCGCGGCGCTACGCTGGCTGGTCCTCTCCCTCCTGGGTGGAGTCGCCACGATCGTGGTTGGGGCCACGACGATCTTTCTTCAGGCCGCCTACCTCGAGCCGCACCCCGGCTACCGCGCCTTCGTCGAGGCCGCGGCGCGCATCGGCCCGCGGATCGCCGTCACTGCCGCGGTCGTCCTCGTGCTGGATCTCGCCGGCCTCGTGGCCCTCACGCTCCTGTACGGTCAGACCGATCGCAAAAGGGGCGAGGTCGTCGATGACGGGCCGATGGCCACCCGCCTCACTCCCCAATTCGGCCGGTCGAGACGAAAGATCCTCGTCAGCAAGCACGAGTTCGTGGCCGTCGAGTCGCTCGTCGACGGCAGCGCCACGCTCGCCGACCGATTGCTGGTCATCGGCATCTTCGTGCTCTACGCGAGCTTCTTTCTGATCTTCGTCGGAGCCGCGCTGACGGTGCTGCAGGAGTGGGCCGCTGGCGCCGTGCTGTTCGTCGCCATCCCCGGTCTGTTTGTGTTCACCCGGCTGTTCGGACCGGCCCTGGAGAAGTATCGGGAGGTCAAGGCCAGGATCCGGGCTGGCGGCTCGGCCTGACGAGCGTCGAGCGCAACGAACCACACGCGGCGCTGTCAAAGAGGCGCACGACATATTCCGGGCGGCTCAACGGCCGTCGAAAGGACGTCTCATGCGCAGACTCTCCGTTGTCTCGTTCGCCCTCGCCTTCGGACTGGCGGTGTTCGGCCGGCCGATGCACGCCGATTTCACGCAGGCCCCCCAGGCCCCTGCGGCCCCGGCCGTGCTTCAGAGCGAGGAAACCAACATCACGGGCATCGTCGCGGAGATCGTCGAGTGCAAGCGCGCCGACGGCGTCCTCAGCATCAAGATGCGGCTTCGCAATACGACGCCGGCGGCCATCAGCGTGAACGTGATCGAGGGCAAGAATTTCGACCACTACTACGTGATCGCCGGGACGAAGAAGTACTTCGTGCTGCGGGACAGCGAAGGCACGCCGCTCGCGCCGGCCATCGACATCTTCGGCAAGGTGAACGTCAGTGTGCCAAGGAACGGATCCTGGACGTGGTGGGCCAAGTATCCGGCGCCGCCGGACACCGAGAAGACCATCTCTTACTACACGCCGCTCGCGCCGCCCATCGAGGCGATCCCCATCAGTGGCTAGCGGCGCGATCCGTGCGCGATGAACTTGTCATTGCGAGGAGCTGAAGCCATGAGGACAAAACCCCGGCTGACTTGGCTGCTGCTCGGCGTGCTGGCCGCGGGCCCGAGAGCTGTCGCGCAAGGTCCGCCGGACAAAGGCAAGGTCCTCGATCTCGAGCCCCCGAGAGTGCTCGACATCGTCGGTGTGACGCTGGGCGTGAACGGATTGCTCAAGGACCTCGGCGCCACGGTCACGGATCGGCAGGTGCGCATCTCGCTCAGCGCGGACGTGCTGTTCGATTTCGATTCCTACGCGCTCAAGCCGGAGGCGACGGCGACGCTGCAGAAAGTGGCCGACGTCGTCAAGAGCTACGGGACATCGCCCGTCCTCATCGAGGGCCACACGGACGGCAAGGGCGACGACGCGTACAACATGACGTTGTCCGAGCGCCGGGCCGACGCCGTCAAGCGCTGGCTCGTGTCGCCTGGTCGCGTGGACACCGCGCGGATGACGACGAAGGGCTGGGGGAAGACGAAGCCCGTCGCGCCGAACACGACGCCTGACGGCAAGGACGATCCGGCTGGCCGGCAGAAGAACCGGCGCGTCGAGATCACCGTCACGAAGGCGCAATGACCGCACGGTCGATCGCACGACTCGGGATGGCCGCGACGCTCGCCCTGGGCGGCTTCGCTGCGGGTCGGCCGAGCCGCGCGGAGCTCGACGCGCAGGCCGCTCCGGTCCGCGACCAGCTGGCACGGGCGTTCGGCCTGGCGGGACACTGGACGATCACACGGATGGACGTGTCGCTCGTCTCACTGACGGGCAACCCGTCGAGCGTGCCGGCCGCGCTCGCAGCCGCCGTCACCGCCGAGGTCGGCAGCGGGCTCGGTTCTGGCGCCACGTTTGACGTCGATTCCAGCGGAACCGTCAGCGGCAACGGGGACGCGCAGTACGGCTTTCACATTGCCGCCGGCAGCTCCGCGCTGGGCGCCGGCGCGGCAGCCTCCCCGTTCCGCGTCGGGATCAGCCTGCCCGTGGGCGCGACGGCGTCCCTCGACGAGGCGGGCGTGCGCTCGTTCGCAATCGCGGGCAAGGCCGACTTTGCCAGGCGGGTCATCATGCTCGGCGCCTTCCAGCCGAGTGGCGGGCCGCTCGTAGTGATCGTGCGTCCGGGCGGCGCGCGCCTGGACATCCCGGCCTGGCCGGCGATGACGAATGTCGAAGCCCCGGTCGTGGTGGAGGGCGCGAGCCTGCTCGCGCGTGCGTCCGGTGTCGTCGGCGGACAATTCCGCTGCACGTTCGAGGCCGTGAAGTACGTCGACCTGGCGTCGCTCTTCGAGCAGCTCGGCGCGCAGGGTCCGCCCGGACCCCGCGGCCCCCAGGGACCGGCCGGACCAGCCGGGCTCGGCGCCGAGCAATTGCAGAATCAGCTGCAGTCGATGGACGCGCGCGTGAAGGATCTCGAGCAACGGCTGCACGACTCGACGCTCTCGCTGGGCGATGCGAAGATCTCGGTCGACGAAACGAAGGATCCTCAGACGAAGCGGGTCATCAAACGGACGCTCGTCATCGACGCGCCGTTCGGGATCGACATCGCGTCGCAAGGCGCCCTAAGTCTCAAGGGCACCACCGTCACCGCCAACGGCGTCAGCGTCATCCGCTAACGAGCTTGCCGGCAGGGCGCACTACTTCTTGACCGCCGGCTTCAACAACGCTGTGAGCTGCTGCTGGAGCCGCTGAATCTCGGCGGCCTTCTTCTGTTGATCCGGCGTCAGCACCTTGAACGCCTCCGCGCGGATCCGCAGCTCGGCCAGGGAAGCGTCGTTCACGACGGTGGCGAGCGCGGCGCTTTTCACGCGCACCGCCGCTTCGTCGAACGTCAGCGATTGCACGGCCTGGCGCAACTCGACCTTTGCGGTCTCGGCACGCGCTTTGAGAGCCGCCAGCTCGGTGTGGTGCTGATCGCGCACGGCTTGCATCTGCGTCTTCTGCGCGTCGGTCACACCAAGCGCGGCGAACACCTTCGCGAGCGCCTGCGCGTCCGTGTCGGTCCCGGCATCCGGCGCTGAGGCCATCTTCATCATCGGACACATCTCGCCGCCCATCATGCCGCGTCCCATGCCCGGACCCATCGGCATTTGGCCCATCTGGCCCATCGGGTTCGGCTGAGTGCCGACGGGCGGCGCGGACATGCCACGCATCTGCCCGAGCAACGGCACGGACGAGAATGCGAGGCCCGCCGCCACGCCGATCACCGCCAAGCGAATCCGTCGAGTCATACGTCGAGCCTCCTGTGCTCCGCTCGATGGACTGCAACGTCGATGCCGGGCCGGTTGGGTGAGCCGGGCCCGCTCGCCGGCCTACCGGAGACGGCGATCCAGGAGTTTTCCAGCGCGGACTGGGAACTATCACTCACCCCGGAACGCACGTGCGTGGCCCCGGGCCATCTATTTCACGACGATTCCCACTTCCTTCGTTGCCGTCGACCGGCCGTCGGTCGCCGTGGCGCGGATGCGATAGGCCCCGGGCGTCAGACCCGAGAGCGGGAGTTTCAGGTCCACGCGGTTGATCGATCCGCCGCCGGCGTCCGCCGTGATCGTCGTGACCACGTGGTCGGCGTAGTCGACCAGCTCGACCGTCATCATCGGCGGGGCGGACGACTTGTGCGCAACCTCGAAGAACACGCGGACGGAGTCGGTCGTGCGGAAGTCGCGGTCGAGCGACGGATCGAACGGGATGATCTGCGTGGCGCCCTGCGGCCGCGCCTGGGTGACGCGCGGACCGTCCGCGTAGCCGATCGCCAGTCCGCTCACCGCGATGTAGTCCTTCGTGAAGTCCGGCACGTCGAGATCGAGGAACACGCTGCCGCTGCGGTTGAGCTTCGTGCTGATGGCTGACGCGCGGAGCTGATACCGGCCCGGCGGAAGGTCCGGCGTCATCGGCATCTGGTAGGCGATCACGGACAGCGCCGCCGCGCCCGCGGGCCCCTGCGAGGCGACGTGCGCGGTGTTGGTCAGCTGCTTCACGATCTTGCCCGTCTTCACGTCGGCGACGAGCAGCGAGTACTTGAGGTCGTCCGAAATGCGGCCGTCGGCGTCCTCCAGATCGCGGCGCGCGACCGAGACCTCGATCATCGTCGCGACCCGCGCCACACTGCCGGCGCCTGGAAACGGCGTGGCGGCGATGCGCATCGGCAGGTCGCGCTTCGCCGTCAGGCCCATCGCGAGCGCGGTGAGCGGATTCGTCGCGCCCTTGGGCGGCGGCGGCGCCGCTCCGACTTCGTAGCCCTGCCGGAAACGGAGCGTCATGCCTGGCCGATTGACGGTGACGCCGAGCGCGCGAAATCCGCCGCCGGTCGGATCGGCCGGATAGAAGCCCAGCAGGTAGTAGTTGTCGAGGTCCGAGATGATGTGGCTGATCCCGCCGGCGAAGTCGTTGGTGTTGGTCACGGCGAAGCCCCCGGTGAGCTTCGCGGTGATGTCCAGGCCCTGCTGAGCCTGACGGACCTGGCTGTTCCAGTCGGTGAGACCCATGAAGCACGGATCGTCGGCGCCCCCACCCGGCGGTGACGGCATGCACTCCCGCATGAGGTCCTTCGATTGCACCTCGCCGCGCGGATCGATCGCGTACGTCGCGACGTTCGATCGCCGCAGCGACCGCATCATGTCGAGGATGGCGAAGTCGTGATAGCACGGCTTGTTGGCCCAGTTCGGATCGTCCTGATTCAGCCTGTCCTGCGCGGCGCACGGCGAGACGAGATCCGGCAGCCAGCTCAGGTCCTTGCCGATGCCCTCCGACACGAGCACGAACGTCTTCCGGCGGCCGTCATCGGCCAGCAGCAGGCGAGCCGCGTCCTGCAGGGTCCTGTAGAACGACATGTTGTCGAAGAAGTCCTGCTCGCTGGCGCTCATCGCCTGGGCGAGCACCGCACGCCTGGCCTCGACGTCTCCAGGATCGGGCATGACGTGCGGCACTTGGCTGTCGATCGCGTCCGGCGGCCGCGGCACCGGCTTCAGCCCCTTCAGCGAGTCGACCGCCGCCAGAACCAGCGACTGATCCTGCGTCACCACCGGGAGGCTGTGCTTGCCGCTCGTGAAGAGCAGACTCATCGGCGTCCGCGGCCCCACCTGGTCGACGAGATCGCGGACGATCGACTTCGCGCGGTCCGTACGGTTCTTGTAGAGGTGCAGATCGTCCACCACGACGACGACGAGCCGATCGCCGAGGTCGACGTTGTTCGACGCGACGTCGTGCTTGAGCGTCGCTGGCAGCGTGAACTCAGGCGTCGACGGGGTCTGGTCGTGCCGGACCTCGTCGAACACCGCGATGTCCTGTTTCCTGTTACGGTCGGTCAGCGTGAAGTCGTCCTTGGTCAGACCGTGGACAGGATCGTTGTTCGCGTCGACCGCCACGACGTAGACGGACACGAGGTCCGTGCGGGCCCGAAAGACCGGCTGCTGCGAGGGCGGCGCGCCTGGTTGAGCGGCGACGACCGTGCTCAGAATCGCCGCGCAACACACCGGCGTCGCGAGACGAGCGAAGGAAAACGTCGTTCGCAATCCGTCCTCTGCCTTCTGCCTTCTGCCTTCTGCCTTCTGCCTCGGTCTCCCCTACCGCACGATCATCCCGACGTCCTTCGTCGCCGTGGCCCTGCCGTCCGTGGCCGTCACGCGGACGCGGTACGCGCCCGGCGTGAGGTCTTTGAGCGGGATCTTAAGGTCAACCTGACCGACGGCGCCCGAGGCGACGGGCGGCATGAGGGTGGCCGCGACCTTGTTCGCGTAATCGACGAGTTCAACGGTCGCCTTCATCGCGGCCGACGCGTTCTTGTGCGCGATCTCGAAGAACACGCGGACCGTGTCTGTCCGGCGGAACTCGCGGTCAAGCGAGGGATCGAACGGAATGATCTGCATCGCGCCGGGCGGCCGCGACTGCGGGACGCGCGGCCCGTCCGCGTAGCCAAGCGCGAGCCCGCTCAGCATGACGGCGTCCTTTGTGAAGTCCGGCACCTCGAAATCAAGGAACACGCTGCCGCCGCGCCGGAGCTTGGTGCTGAGCGCCGAGGCCCGCAGCTGGTACCGGCCGGGCGCCAGCGTGACGCCCATCGGCATCTGATAGCTGATGCCCGGCGGCGCCGTCTGCTCCATCGGCTGAACCGACGACACCGTCGCCGTGTTGGTGCGCTGGATGACCGCCTTGCCGTTCTTCACGTCGAACACGATCAGCGAATACCGGAGTGAGTCCGAGATCTTCTGGTCCGGTCCTTCGAGCTCACGCCGCGGCGCGGTCACCTCGATCGTCGTGGCCACGCGAGTCATCTTCCCCGCGCCCGGAAACGCGTCGGCGACGATGCGCAGCGGCAGGTCGCGCTTCGGCGCCATGCCCAGCGCCAGCGCGGTCAGCGGGTTCGCCGCTGCGCCCTTGGCCGCCGGCGGCGGCGCCGCCCCCGTCTCGTAGCCCTGACGGAATCGCAGGAGCACGCCCGGCTGATCGACCGTCACCATCAGCTCGCGGAAGCCGCGCCCGTTCGGATCCTTCGGATAGAAGCCGAGCAGATAGTAGTTGTCGAGGTCGGTGACGATGCGCTCGACGCCGCGCTCGAAGTCGTCGGTGTTGGTCACCGCGAAGCCGCCCGACACGTCCGCCGTGATCTCGAGCCCGTGCTGGGCCATCCGAACCATGCTGTTCATGTTCGTGAGGCCGTGAAAGCACGGGTCCTCGGCGCCGAACCCCGCTGGCGACGGCATGCACTCCTTCATGAGGTTTTGCGAATTCACTTCGCCGCGCGGGTCGATCGCGTACGTCGCGACGTTCGACCGCCGCATCGCGGTCATCATGTCGAGGATCGCGTAGTCGTGGAACCCAGCGGTCGGCAGATTCGTCGGGTCCGGGACGATGTTGTCTTCGGTCTCGCTCGGCGCCCTCATCTCCGGCAGCCACGACAGGTTCTTGCCGATTCCCTCCGAGAGCACGACGAAGGTCTTCCGCCGGCCGTCGTCGCCCGCCAGCATGTTGGCCGCCTGCTGCAGGGTCTTGTAGTACGACATGTTGTCGAAGAAGTCCTGGAGGCTGGCGTCCATTGCGGTCGACGCCGCGGCCCGCCGCGCGTCGATGTTGCCCGGGTCGATGCCGCCCATGTGCGGCATCTGCCGGTCGACGGCCGCCGAGGGCCGGCGCACGCCGCGCTGGCCCTTGAGCGTGTCGAGCGCCGTCATGACGAGCGACCGATCCTCGGTGATGGGGATGCTGTGCTTGCCGCTCGTGAAGAGCAGCGCCATCGGCGTCTTCGCGCCCAGCTTGTCGACGAGCATCCGCACGATGTCCTTCGACCGATCCGTCCGGTCCTTGTAGATGTGCAGGTCGTCGACGACGATCACGACGAGCCGATCGGCCAGCTCGACGTTGTTCGAGGCGACATCGCGCCTGAGCGACGCCGGCAGCGTGAACGCCGGCGTCGTCGGCGCGTCGCCGATCGTGACCTCGTCGAACACGTCAATCGACTGCGGCTTCTTCCGATCCGTGAGGGTGAAGTTGTCCTTGGTGAGGCCGTGCACGGGCTGGTCGGCGGCGTCCACGGCGACCACGTACACCGACACGAGATCGGTGCGCGCGCGGAAGACCGGCTGCTGGGATGATGCGGGCGTCTGCGCGTTCTGCTGCGCGGACGTGACGACGGCCAGCGCGGCCAGCAAGACAGCGAGGGTCGAGAATCGCATGGGTCCTGGCTCCGAAGTCGAGGGGCCTCCGCCTTGCCCCTCTGTCCTCTACCCTCTGTAGCGCCGGCGCTTCGAATTATGGCAGAAATACGCCGTGGGCTCAGCACACTCGGGTCGCGTGCACGCCGCGGTGGTGGCCGCGGCGCTCGTGGCGTGGCCGCACGCCCCGGCCCGTTCCGCCCCGTCGGCCGACACGCTGCGCGCGACCGGCGGCCTGCCTGCTCACCTGGTTGGACAGTTCGAGGATCCGATTGGTTTCGTTCAGACCACTTCGGGGGAGTACCTGGTGCTCGACCGGCGGGCGCACACCGTGTACGGCGTCAACGCCGCGAAGACCGCGATGCACAAGGTGCTCGAGGTCGGCTTCGAGAAGGGGCGCGTACTCGAGCCGGGCGTGCTGGCCCTCAGCGGCGACGACATCTTCGCCGTCGCCGATGCGCCGGGCGGCAACGAGCGGATTCAGTACTTCACGACCGCCGGCCAGTTCCTTGGCGGGTTCTATCTGCAGTCGCGCATGGCGCCCCGGCTGGTGCTGGGCCCGCTCGTCCTGAACGGCGTCGGCTCGATGGCGTTCACCGGCAGGACGTTTCTCGTCAATCGCCCGGAGACCGGCGCGCTGGTGTACGAGTACGACGTCTCGGGCGCCGTCGTCCGCCAGTTTGGCACGCTGCGACCGACGGGCAACGAATCGGATCGCGAGGTGCACCTCGCGCTCAACATCGGCCTGCCGCTCGCGATCCCGAACGGCGGCTACTACGTCGTCTTTCAGACGGGCCGGCCGATGTTCCAGAAGTACGACCCGACGGGGACGCTGCTCTTGGAGCGCCACATCGAGGGCGTCGAGCTCGATCGCGACATTCAGTCGCTGCCGACGACGTGGCCTCGGCGCTCCGACGACCGCACGCTGCCGCTCGTGCTGCCGCTCGTCCGCACGGCGGCCGTCGATCGCGACGGGCGGCTGTGGGTGTCGCTGATGCAGCCCTACACGTACGTGTACGACGCGAGCGGCGAGAAGATCCGGACGGTGCAGTTCGACGCGGCGAGCCTGGTGTCCCCGGCGAGCTTCTTCTTCACCGTGGATGGGCGCGTGCTCGCAACGCCCGGCTGCTACGAGTTCGCCGTGAAGTGAACGCCTCGGCTCACCTCGCCGTCGCGTTCTTCACGTACCGGTCGAGCCAGGTGATCATCTCCGCCATGACGTGCTTGTTCGACTCCGCGGCCGCGTAGCCGTGGGCCTCGTACGGCAGCGTCACGTAGCGGACCGTCGCGCCGAACCCTTTGAGCGCCATGTAGAACCGCTCGGACTGGATCGGGAACGTGCCGGAGTTGTCGTCCATCTCGCCGTGGATGAGCAGGATCGGATCCTTCACCTGGTTCGCGAAGAAGAAGGGCGACATCCGGCCGTACACGTCCGGGATCTCCCAGAAGTTGCGGCGCTCGTTCTGGAAGCCGAACGGCGTGAGCGTGCGGTTGTAGGCCCCGCTCCGCGCGATCCCTGCGCGGAACAGCCGGCTGTGGGCGAGAAGATTCGCCGTCATGAACGCGCCGTAACTGTGCCCGCCGACGCCCACGCGATCGCGGTCGGCCACGCCCATGTCGACGGCCTTGTTGATGGCCGCTTCGGCGCTCGCGACGAGCTGCTCGATGTAATGATCGTTGGCCGTCTCCCCCGGTCCCACGATCGGCATCGTCGGATTGTCGAAGACCGCGTAGCCCTGCGTCAGCAGGAGGAGCTGGGACGCGCCGCCGATCTGCAGGAAGTGATTCTCGTTGCCGCTGATCTGCCCGGCCTCATCGGCGCTCGTGAACTCCGCCGGGTAGGCCCAGATGAACATCGGCAGCCGGGTGCCGGGCCTGTAGCCGGGCGGCAGATAGACCGTGCCGTTCAGCTGCACGCCGTCGTTGCGCGTGTAGGTGACGAACTGCGACGTGACGCCCGCCAACTGGGGGTGCGGATCGCTGAACGTCGTCACCGGCTTGAGCGTCTTCGCGGCGAGGTCGCGAATGAAGTAGTTCGGCGGGTCGGTCTTCGTCTCGCGCCGCGTGATGATGCGCGTCGCGTTGTCGTCGAGGAGCGCAACGACGGTCTCGTAGCTCGTGTCGTCGCACTGCCAGATCCGCTCGGGCTTGAGCGTGCGCAGGTTCAGCCGGTCGAGGAACGGCCGGTCACCCTTCGGCGACGCCCCCAGGCCCGTCATGTAGACCGCGCCGCCGACTTCCATGAACGTGCCGGTTGACGGGCGGGGCATCGGCGATCCCGGGTCGCGATAGCGATCCTGCTGGCGCAGCTCCCAGATCTTCTGGGGCGCGGAGGCCATGCCGTCGAGGTACAGCCAGCTGCGCCGCATCCGCGAGTCGCGGTCGGTCTCGGTCAGCAGGATGCTGCCCTTCTCGCTGAAGGTCACGCCCGCCGCGCGCCACTCGGTCTTGAACCACTCGGTCGGCGGCGCGGTGAACGGCGCCTTGATGGCGACAATGCGATCGCGGAACGGCGCCTTGACGGCGGGATCGCCCTTGTCGAGCGCCTCCGTGTAGATGAGCGTCGCGGGTTCGATCGGATGCCACCGGAACGCGCGCGGCCCGGGGAACACGCCGTTGCGGGGGAACGTGTCCGCCATCGGCACGTTGGCGATCGTTTTCGCCAGCTTGCCGGTCTTGTCCCAGATCTCGACGTCGCGGGGGAACTGCGACGCCGGCACCACGTACGAGAACGGGTGCGTGACGCGCGAGACCAGGAGCCAGCTGCCGTCCTTCGAGATCTGCGGCTCCGTGTAGATCGCGGGCGTGTCGATCGGCGTCTTCCTGCCGGTCAGATCGACCCACGCGATCTGGCTCGTGTAGAAGTACTCGTAGAGCGCCTCGTCGTGCGGGTTCTTGAGCAGATCCTCGTAGGTCGCCGTCGGCGCCATCCGGCCGTCGTTCTCCTGGATCGCGGGCCCGGTGGGCACGGTCGGCTCGGCGGGCGGCGCGCCCCGGCCGTCGGGGATCAGCGTGCACAGGAATCCGGACGAGTCGTCGAGCCAGTTGCACCCGCCGCCCAGACCGTTGATGCCGCCGTTCAGCACGGGGGAGGCCGTGCCGGTCGCGACGTCGGCCACCACGAGCTTGATGCTGTTGCTCGTCGTGTACGTCACGGCGATCTTCCGGCTGTCGGGCGAGAACGTCCCGCTGTAGGAATCGGCCGGCGGCAGCAACAGCTTGCGCTCGGCGCCCGACGCGACGTCCTTCAACGTCAGCGACGTCGTGCCATTCAGGATCCGCGGGCCGTTGGTGCGCGGATTGATGCGCGACCCGCCGAGCCGGTAGAACGGCGCGGAGACCTCGGCGATCGAGGGCATGCTGTGGCGGTGCGACAGCAGCATCGTGCGGCGATCCGGTGACAGCACGACGGCCGGCAGCGGCTCGGCGTCCATGATGTCGGCGACGACCTTCGGCGGGGAGAGGTACGCCGTCGTGACCGACTGGGCTGACGGCGCGACCCGGAGCAACACGGCCGCCGCGAACACGAGACCGACCAGAAGCACGGTTCGACGCATACGCCACCTCCGCTCTCACGCGGATGATAGAGGAAGATGCCCTCGCCGCCTACCGCCAGCCGCCTCGCGGGGGCGCCCGGCGCCGGGCGTGAACGTCGTCGTGAAGAGCGGCGCGTCGGCCGCGAGTGGCGCCGGGCTCCACGCGAAAGCGAAAGCGCGGCCGCGGCGACTGCGGACGGGACCCTCATCGAAGCCTCCCTGGGTCGGTTGTGGGAGACGAGGAGAATCCAATCTGGCGCCGAGCGACTCCGTGTAGACTTCGTTCCGATCGCATGGCGACCACCGTCATTCGCAACGCGACACTCATCGACGGCACGGGCCGCCCGCCCGTGCCCGACGCCGCCGTGCTCATGCGCGATCACCGGGTGGTCGCGGCCGGCCGGGCCGGCGGCCTCAGCCTTCCGAACGAGCCCATTCAGGAGATCGACGCCGGCGGCGGCTGCGTCCTGCCGGGCTTCATCGATACGCACGTCCACATGATTCTCGAGGGCTTCAACCTGGCCCGCGAGATGGCGACGCCGTTTTCGATGCGGTTCTACAACTCCGTGCGGTACCTCCGCCGGACGCTCGACATCGGTATCACGAGCGTGCGCGACGCCGGCGGCGCGGACCTGGGCATGAAGACGGCCGTCGAGTCCGGTGTCGTTCCGGGCCCGCGCATGCAGATCAGCATCGCGGTGCTCACGATCACCGGCGGCCACGTCGATTTCTGGATGCGATCGGGCAACGAGTTCAAGCTGCTGCCCGAATACCCCGGCTTCCCCGCCAGCCGCTGCGACGGCGTGGACGGCGTGCGCCGCGCGGTCCGCGAGGTGCTGCGCGCGGGCGCGGACGTGATCAAAATCTGCTCGACGGGCGGCGTGATGAGCCCGACCGACCATCCCGACTTCACGCAGTTCTCCCCGGAAGAGCTCGACGTCATCGTGCGCGAGGCGGCGTACCGGCGCGGCGTGCGGGTCATGGCCCACGCGCAGGGCAACGAGGGCATCAAGAACGCGCTGCGCGCGGGCGTCCACTCGATCGAACACGGCATCTACCTCGACGACGAGGCGATCGCGCTGATGCTGGAGCGCGGCGCGTTCCTCGTGCCAACGCTCCTCGCGCCGGTGGCGGTCCTCGAGGCCGGCGAGAAGGGCGGCATGGCGGAGCACGCCGTCCGCAAGGCGCGTGAGGTCATCGACGCGCACCGCGACAGCATCGCGCGCGCCCACAAAGCCGGCGTGAAGATCGCGATGGGCACCGACGCCGGCGTGATGCCGCACGGCACGAACCTGCGCGAGCTGGGCCTGATGGTCGGCATCGGCATGACGCCGATGGACGCGATCGTCGCGACGACGAAGACGGCCGCCGAGTGCCTGGGCTGGCAGGACCGCGTCGGCACGCTCGAGGCCGGCAAGCTGGCGGATCTCGTCGTCACGAAGACCAATCCGCTCGAGGACATCCGCTCGCTGGAACGCGACGAGAACATCCTCGTCGTCATCAAGGACGGCGCGGTCGTGACGGATCGACGAGCGTCCAAAAGCAACCAAGGCCGCGTCGCGGCGGCCTTGGGGTGAACACGGCAATCCGGGCGAACTATTTCTGGAACAGACGTCGGCGCGCGGCCAGGACAAGACCCGTGCCGAGCAGCGCGGCTGGTTCACAACGAGTCCGATGCGGGCCCGATGCTCAGGACGACCGTGTCGTCGTGCACGATGACACGGCGTGGGCGCCTGCGTTCAGGAAGAGCTGGCCGGTCAACATCACGAAGATAACGATTGGCTTCAGTCGTATAACCTGAGGGCGTGCGGGTGAGAACGGTGGGGCTCGGGCTGTTGGCGCTCGGTCTGGCCATCCAGCTTGTGCGGCCGGCGCGGACGAATCCGCCGGTCGAGCCGGCCAAGACGCTCGAGGCCCACGTCGACGTCCCACCGCAGGTCGAGGCCATTCTGGCGCGCGCGTGCGTGGACTGCCACACGAATCGCACGCGCTGGCCCTGGTACAGCCACGTCGCTCCCGTGTCCTGGCTGATCGCCAGCGACGTGAACGGCGGCCGGCGGCACCTGAACTTCTCGGACTGGGAGCAGCGCCATCGTCACGACGAGTCGCCCTTCGACGAGATGTGCCGGCAGGTGCGCGACGGCGACATGCCGCCGTGGTATTACGTGCCGCTCCATCCGCAAGCGCGGCTCACGCCGGCCGACGTCACGGCGATCTGCGACTGGGCTTCCAGCCCGCCCCATGAGCGAGCCGGAGGTCCGCCGCGATGACCTGACCGACGATCGCCGGCTAGCGAAACACGGCCTTGATGATCACGTCGCGGAGCGCCGCGTCGAGCGCCCGCGTGTTCCGATCGTCGCCGGCCTTGGCAGACGTTGTCTGCGTATTGAACGCGACGAGATACGCGCGCCGGGTCGGCGCGTGCAGATAGAAATGCGAGATGAAGCCGTTCTGGCCGCCGCTGTGCGCGATGAAATCCAGGCCGTTGTGGCGCTCGAGGAAGAACGTCAAGCCCATCGACACGCCGGGTGAGACCGGCACGACCGGGCGCCACATTTCTTCGAGCGAGGCGCGTTTCAGAATCGCGTCGTACCGCGCCTGCGTGGCCGCGTCACGGGTGCCCATCAGGAATCCGAGGTACCGCGCCAGGTCGTCGAGCGGCCCGTTGAGTCCGCCGTTCGACACCGTGATGCCCGTGTCGAAGTCGAACGGCGCTTCCTTGATCCCTTCGTCCGTGACGAAGTAGCTGTGCGATCGATCCGCGCGCAGAAACGCCGGCGCCCGATCGAAGAACGTCCGCGTCATGCCGAGCGGACGGAGGATCTGCTTGTCGATGTACGTCTCGTACGGCTCGCCCGCGACGTCCTCGATGACGCGGCCGATGAAGATCAGCCCGGGATTCGAGTAGCTGTACTTCGACCCTGGCGGGAACTCAATGCGCGTGTACGGCATCATGCCGACGAGCTGCTCCCAGCCCGGCGGCTCGAAGGGCTGCCAGTCCTCGCCCGTGCCCCACGGCCATGTCGCGGCACGAAATCCGGCGGAGTGCGACAGCAGGTGACGGAGCGTGATCGCGTCCATCGGGCCGTACGGATTCGAGACTTTCCGCAATTCCGGCACGTACTTCACGATCGGATCGTCGAGCGTGACGAGGCCGCGATCGCGCAGCTGCATCAGCGCAATCGCCGTGAACGTCTTCGTGATCGAGGCCCAGTGGAAGATCGTGTCGTTCGTAACCGGCAGGCGCGCGTCCCGGTCGCGCAGGCCCGCGTTCTCGCGCGCAGCAATCACGCCGCCTTCGGTGACGATCGCGAGCGCGCTGCCGACGATGGCGTGCTGCTCGAGCGCGTGCAGGTAGAAGGGACGGACGTCGGTCCAGCCGGCGGGCGGAGACTGAGTCGTCGCGACGAGGCGGGCGGCGAGGACCGCGCCGGCCACGAGTCGGGTGTCAGGAGCGATCCGCATCCGCGCCGATGATACCGCGGCTCGCGGCGAGCCCGGGCGCACGGCCATCACGTGCGAGCCGGACTACGCAGCCGGAGCCGCCCATGGCGACTCCGGCCGCGCGCTCAGGAGTGTGCTACTGCTTGTCCCACACGATGACGCTGTTCACCGCCTGACCCTGGGCGTTCGTGCCGGTCGCGGTGCCCGTCCGGGACTTCCCGTCGCGACTGATCACGACGTGGCTGACCGTCAGGACCTTGCCCTTCAGTTTGGTGGTCGTCTCATAGGTCCATTCATCGATCTTCTTCCAGGACACCGCGTCCTGATTCGTGTTTGGCTTGCCGGCGACCGTGCCCTTCCACGGGTAGTCCTTGCCGTCGAACTTCGCCGTGTATTCCGAGTGAGTCTCCTCGCCGTTCGAGTTGACGCCGTCGTTGGTCACCTTGATCCCCGCGGTCGTGACCGTAATTCTCGACCGGCTGCTCTTGGGCCCCGGGCCCGGGTCGAACTTGGACTTGGCCACGTTCATGATCCAGGTGCCGGTCAGATGGTCGCCGGGCGGGGTGGCCTGCGCGGACAGATGGATCGCCGGCCCCGCCACCATGGCGAGGACGCCCGCAGAGATGGCAACGCGCTTGAGCAGTGACATGTCAATCTCCCTTGTGTGGTGTTCGTGATGCGTGACGTGGGCGCTTCCCATCGAGACGGACCCGACGTGAGGCCGGACGCTCTTCGCTCGTCCCCAGTACGAGTACCTGCCCGCGGTTCAACGGCGCAGATTGTAACATCGAGGTAAACAACGCGGGGGTCGAAGGGCCCCGATCGCCTACACTGTCTGGCTGACGACTGTGGCGACCATCCTCCAATCGCTTCCCGCCGGCCAGAAGGTCGGCATTGCATTCTCCGGCGGACTCGACACGAGCGCGGCGCTCCACTGGATGCGCCAGCGCGGTGCGATTCCGTACGCCTACACCGCCAACCTCGGCCAGCCCGACGAGCCGGACTACGACGACATCCCGCGGCGCGCCAGGCGCTATGGCGCCGAAGCCGCGCGCCTCGTCGATTGCCGGCGGCCGCTCGTGCTCGAAGGGATCGCCGCGCTCCAGTGCGGCGCCTTCCATATCTCGACGGCCGGCGTCCCCTACTTCAACACCACGCCGCTCGGCCGCGCCGTCACCGGCACGCTCCTCGTGGCCGCGATGAAGGAAGACGACGTCAATATCTGGGGCGACGGCAGCACCTTCAAGGGCAACGACATCGAGCGCTTCTATCGCTACGGCCTCCTGACCAATCCCAGTCTCAAGATCTACAAGCCGTGGCTCGACCAGCAGTTCATCAGCGAGCTGGGCGGTCGCAAGGAGATGTCGGAGTACCTGATCCGGCACGGGTTCGACTACAAGATGAGCGTCGAGAAAGCCTACTCGACCGACTCGAACATGCTCGGCGCGACGCACGAGGCGAAGGATCTCGAGCAGCTCAATACCGGCATCAAGATCGTGCAGCCCATCATGGGCGTCGCCTTCTGGAAGGACGACGTGATCGTGAGGCCCGAGACCGTGACGATTCGGTACGACGAGGGATCACCGGTCGCCCTGAACGGCATGACGTTCACCGATCCGGTCGCATTGATGGAGGAAGCGAACCGGATCGGCGGCCGCCACGGCCTCGGGATGAGCGATCAGATCGAGAACCGCATCATCGAGGCGAAGAGCCGCGGCATCTACGAAGCGCCCGGCATGGCGCTGCTCTTCATCGGCTACGAGCGGCTCGTCACCGGCATCCACAACGAGGACACGATCGAGCAGTACCGCGAGAACGGCCGCCGGCTCGGGCGGCTGCTCTATCAGGGCCGCTGGTTCGATTCGCAGGCGATGATGCTGCGCGAGTCGTCGCAGCGCTGGGTCGCGCGCGCGATCACGGGCGAGGTCACCGTCGAGCTGCGGCGCGGCAACGACTACTCGCTCGTCAACACGACGAGCCCGAACCTCACGTACAAGCCCGAGCGGCTGACGATGGAGAAGGGCGAGGGCGAGTTCACGCCCCAGGACCGCATCGGGCAGCTGACGATGCGAAATCTGGACATCACGGACACGCGGGACAAGATCGCGATCTACACGAAGACGGGGCTGCTGGCGCCGACATCGAGCGGCGCGCCGCTCGGTCTCGTGCAGGGCAAGCCGAAGGGCAGCTGACAACCGGGAGTGTTAGGATGGCCCCCGGGCTCTCCCAGTCAACGCACGTCGCGAACCGTCCAGGAGGCACGTCATGGGCATCATGGGCATCATCAGCACGATCGTCGTCGGGTTCATCGTCGGCGTATTGGCGAGGTTCTTCTACCCGGGCGCCGTCGCGATGGGCTTCTGGATGACGACCGGGCTCGGCATCGCCGGGTCGATCGTCGGCGGCTTCATCAGCGGCCTGATCTGGAAGTCGCCGGACGGGAAGTTCCATCCGGCCGGCTGGTTCATGTCGGTCATCGGCGCGGTCCTGCTGATCTGGATTTACCTCAACTTCGTGAAGTGACGTCTTGACGTCGCGGCAGCCGGCCGCGACAATCAGGCGAACTCGCACAAGCGCACGTGACTCGAACCGTTGTCGCCCTGTCGGTCGTCGCCATGGGCGCGGCGAGCGCCGGCGCGCCCCGCGCGCAGGCGCCGGCGCGCACGCGATCCGTGTACGTCAGCGCGCTCACCTCCGCCGGCTTGAGCGCGCCCGGGTTGACCGCGACGGACATCTCGATCAAAGAGGACGACAAGCCGCGGCCCGTCGTGAGCGTCGGCCCCGCCATGGAGAAGATGTCCGTCGCGCTGCTCGTTGACGACAGCGGCATGGGCATCGCGGACATCCGGCTGGGCGTCGCGAGTTTCGTGACCCGGCTTGTCGGCCGGGCCGAGTTCTCGCTGATTGGCATCGCCGACCAGAACCGGACGCTCGTCGAATTCACCGAAGACGAAGCCAAGCTGGCCAACGGGCTCGTGGCGCTGCGGTCGCGGATCGGGCCGCTTGGGCAGCACCTGATGGAAGCGCTGACCAGCTCGATGAGCGTTCTGGAGAAGCGGGAAGCCGTCCGGCCCGTGATCGTCGTCTTGACGAACCAGGCGCACGAAACCGGCAATCCTTCGTTGCGCCCGATCATGGATCGGATCGACCGCTCTGGCGCGGCGCTCTACGTCGTCGAGATTCAGCAGCCGGGCTTTCAAACGGGCCTGCCCGCGGGCCCGAACGAGAACATGTCGGCGTTCTCGCGGGACAACGACGCGGCCGAGCCCGATCGCGTGAGGCTCCAGGTGCTCAACACCGGACCGCCGGCGACGGGCGGCCGGTACCAGCGGCTCGTGTCCTCGCCCGGCGCTCCGGCGGCGATGCGATCGATCGCCCAGGAGCTGCTGGATCAGTACGTGATCGTGTTCGGATCCGAGGCGAAACCCGAGGGCACGGTGAAGATCTCGCTCAGCACCAGCAAGCCGGGCGTGACGCTTCGCGCGCCCGCCAAGTCCGCGAAGTCACGAACTTCCGCCCGCTGATTTCCGTCTCAACAGCGGAGGTGCCTCCGATGCTTCGAGCCGCCGTCCTCGCCCTGCTCATGTTCCAGGCCGCACAGACCC
Source organism: Vicinamibacterales bacterium (assembly GCA_035519535.1). Taxonomy (GTDB): domain Bacteria; phylum Acidobacteriota; class Vicinamibacteria; order Vicinamibacterales; family SCN-69-37; genus DATEGZ01. The sequence continues at coordinate 21,441 of DATIWF010000058.1, forward strand.
CGCCGCCGGCGGCCGGCGACGCGAAAAAGGCGCTCGATCAGATCCAGGGCAACTGGCTCATCGTGTCCTTCAACGGACAGGACGTGCCCGCCGGCAACGAGCTCTACCTCGTCTTCACGGGAGAGAAGTACGAGCAGTGGGTGAACGGATCCGTCGAGGAGCGCGGCACCGTGAAGCTCGATCCGTCCACGAAGCCGATGTCGATCGACCTCTCGATCGTGGAAGGGAACGACGCCGGCAAGCTGCAGCTTGGCCTCATCGAAGTCACCGGCGACACGATGAACCTGTCGTTTGCGGCGCCCGGCGTGCCGACCCGGCCGAAAACGCCGGATGACGCCGAGCTCTACGCGGTCCTGAAGAAGAAAAAGTAGGCGCCCCTACTTCCGCGGCTTGATCGCATCGCGCAGCTTGTCGGCGAGCGACCCGAACGCCTCGGCTGCCTGCTCTGCTCCCTGCCGCTCGGCGTATTCGCGGACGTCGTCCGCCTCGCGTGCCGCGCCGCGCGATCCGCCCTGCACGGGCGCCAGGCCAATGCGCTTCGTCGCCAGATCGACGCTGACGATCTCGAACATGCCGGTCGCGCCGACGGGCGCCAGCCGCCGCCAGGCGCCTGCGTGCCCGGGCGGAAACGTCGAGACGTGCGCCAGTCCTTCGATGCCCGGCTCGAGCTCGACGAACGCGCCGAACTCCGCGAGACGCGTGACGCGCCCCTCGCGTACCTGACCGACGGCGTACGCGGTCGGCACCTTCGACCAGGGATCGTCGCTGAGCTGCTTCAATCCCAGCGTGATCTTCTGCCCGTCGTCGTCGACGCGCAGCACCTTGACGGTGATCTGGTCGCCTGCGGCCACGACCGCTGAGGCGCTCGGCACGCGGGACCAGCTCATCTCGGACACGGGCAGCAGGCCCTGGACGCCGGCGCCAAGTTCGACGAACGCGCCGAAATCGCGGACCGAGGCCACGCGCCCAGTGAGAACCGCACCGACGGCGAGCGATCGCCGGAAGTCGGCGGCGCTCGCGCGCTGTTCCTCCTCGACGAGCGCCCGCCGCGAGACGACGAGGTTGCGACCGCCCTCCCTGTATTCGAGGATGCGAAACGTGTAGAGGCGCCCGATGTGCTCGGCTGGATCGGTGTCGCGCCGCGCGTCAATCTGGGAGATCGGACAGAACGCGCGCTGGTGGCCGACGCGCACCTCGTAGCCCCCCTTCACCGCGCGCTCGACCTTGCCCTCGACGGGCAGGCCGGCGCGAAAGGCGTCTTCGATCTGGCGATCCGTCGCGGCGGCGCGCGCGAGCTTCCGCGAGAGCTTCAGTCCGCCCTCGGTGGAAACGACGACCGCCTGGATCCGATCGCCCACGGCGACTTCGAGCACGCCGTCGGCGTTCTTCAGCTCGTCGAGCGCGATCATGGCCTCGCCCTTGCCGCCGACGTTCACGAAGGCGACCTCGGGGCCAATCGCGACGATCGTGCCCTCGATCGTCTGGCCCCGCTCGATGCGCTTCTGTTTGAGCGACGCTTCGAACAGCGCCGCGAAATCCTCGTCTGGCTCGCTCATGCCCTGCTCCTGGTTTCCGTACTTCCTGTCATCCCGAGGATATAATCGCGCCGCTCGATGCCCCTGACTCCCGGCACCCGTCTGGGTCCGTACGAAATCCTCGATTCGCTCGGCGCTGGCGGCATGGGCGAGGTCTATCGCGCCCGCGACACCAAGCTCCAGCGCAACGTCGCGATCAAGGTCCTGCCCGATCTTCTGGCGCACGACCACGACCGCCTTGCGCGCTTCGAGCGCGAAGCCCAGGTCCTCGCCTCGCTGAACCAACCGCACATCGCGCAGATCTACGGCTTCGAAGAGTCCACGAGCGTCAAGGCGCTGGTGATGGAGCTCGTCGAAGGGCCCACGCTCGCCGATCGCGTCGCCGCGGGGCCCCTCCCGCCTGAAGAGACCGTCCTGATCGTACGTCAGATCGCCGAGGCGCTCGAGGCCGCGCACGACCGGGGCATCGTCCACCGCGATCTGAAACCCGCGAACATCAAGGTGACAGGCGACGGCCAGGTGAAGGTGCTCGACTTCGGTCTCGCGAAGGCGCTCGACCCCATCGCGTCGAGTCCGGATGTCGCCAACTCGCCGACCCTCACCAGTCCCGCGATGACACAGGCCGGCATGCTGATGGGCACCGCGGCCTACATGGCGCCCGAGCAAGCCCGCGGCGGCGCGGTCGATCGCCGCGCGGACATCTGGGCGTTCGGCGTGGTGGCGTTCGAAATGCTCACCGGCACGCGCCTGTTCGAGGGCGCGACCGTCTCGGACACCCTGGCCTCCGTGCTGCGGCAGGACGTGGACTGGACGATGCTGCCGGCGTCGACGCCTGCCCCGCTCGTGGGCGTGCTGCGCCGGTGCCTCGAACGCGATCCGAGGCGCCGGCTGCGCGACATCGGCGAGGCGCGGCTCGCCCTCGACCCCGCGGCGGCGACGAACCTGTCGTTCGTTGGTGCGCCGCCGCCTGTGTCGCCCACGGTGCCGCGCCGCGCGCCGGTCAGCCCGCGGCTCGCTGTCGCGGCCGTGCTGCTCGTCGCGGCGACCGCGGCCGCCGTGTGGTTCCTCATCCCGAGAAGCGCGCCGGTTCAAAGCGCGGCGCGCGTGTCGCTGGCATTGCCCGAGGGCACGTCGCTCGTGCTCGCCGGCCACACGGTCGTTGCGATTTCGCCGGATGGCTCGACCGTCGCCCTCACCGTCACGGCCAAGGGCCAGAGCCAGCTTTACGTCCGGCCGTTCAAGGAATTCGATCCGCGGCCGCTCGCGGGCACCACCGACGCCTCCAGCCCGTTTTTCTCGCCGGACGGCAAATGGATCGGCTTCTTCGCGGAAGGCAAGCTGAGGAAGGTGCCGACCGACGGCGGGCCGGTCATCACGCTGGCCGAGGCCCCGGACAACCGCGGAGGCACCTGGACCGCCGACGACGTCATCGTCTACTCGCCGGAACCGACGACCGCGCTCCAGCGCATTCCCGCCAGCGGCGGCGCGCCGCAGCCCGCGTCGACGCTCGATGAGCAGAAGCACGAGCGGACCCACCGGTGGCCGTCACTCCTGCCCGACGGGAAGACCGTGCTCGTCACGGTCGGCAGCATCGAACATCCGGACGACTACGATGACGCCACGATCGACGCGATTCGACTCGACACCGGCGCGCGAACGACGGTCGTCAAGGGCGGGCGCACGGCGGTCCACGTCTCGACGGGCCACGTGCTGTTCCTGCGCGGCAAGATTCTGTACGCCATCCCCTTTGATGCCGCACGGCTCCAGACCACGGGTGCGCCCGTGCCGGTGGTTGACGGGGTCGCCGGAGACACGACGACCGGGGCGGGCGACTACGCCGTGTCATCGACGGGCGCGCTCGTCTACGTCCCGGGCGATCCCACCGGGGGCCAGCACGTCCTGGCGTGGGTGGATCTGAAGGGCGCCGCGACCCCGATCGACGCGCCAGCGGCGCTGTACTGCGATCCGAAGGTCTCCCCTGACGGCAAGCGGATCGCGGTGTCCCTCATCGAAAGCGCGAGCGCGCGCAACGTGTCGGTAGTCGATCCGGCGCGCGGCACGACGAGCAAGCTGACGTTCGGCGGCATGAACCGCACGCCGCTCTGGTCGCGCGACGGCAAGTCGCTCTACTACGTCAGCTACCAGACCGGTGGGAATCTCTCCGCGTTGATGCGCGTCGCCTCGGACGGCAGCGGCACGCCGCAGAAGATCAGCGAGGTGCCGGGGCAGCTCTATCTCGAGGAGGCGATGCCGGACGGCCGGGCGCTGCTCGGGTCCGTCTCCGGGGCCGCGTCGCTCTCGACCGGGCGCGCCCGCCTGGTGGTTGGCGGGAAGGCGGTCATCGAGAGTCTGTCCGTGGCCGGTGGCGAGCCCACCGTCGTCGCGTCCGGCCCGCAGGATCAGTTCAACGCCGCGGTGTCGCCGGACGGCCGGTGGCTCGCGTACGTCTCGATGGAAACCGGGCGGCAGGAGGTCTTTGCGCAGCTCATGTCGGGGGGAGGCCGCTCGGCGATTTCGACGACGGGCGGCACTGAACCACGGTGGGCGCCGGACGGCCGCGCCATCTACTATACGAACGGCGACCAGATGATCGCGGTGCCGATCGAGCCGGGGCCCGCGCTGCTTCCCGGCCGCCCGCGGACGCTGTTCACCGGCGTCGTGAACGTGTCAATCGACAGCGCTGAGACGTATCACATCGCGCCGACCGGAGATCGCTTTCTGATGATGCGCTCGGTGGACCCGCACGGTGGGTCGCAGGAGATTCGCGCGATCCTGAACTGGTTCTCGGAGTTGAAGCCCCGCTGACGGGCGCCGGCGCTACTTCACGACGCGCGCGCCCGTGATCTTGTCTCCCAGCTCGATCCGATCGACGACGTCCATGCCGCGCACGACGCGGCCGAGCGCCGTGAAGTCGCCCTCGTTGTGCGGCTGCGGCGTGATGCCCAGGGTGTAGCCGGGATGCCCGGTGTCGAGCCCCGATGACGCCCAGCTGAGATTGCCGCGCGTGAGCCCGCGGCGATTCACTTCGTCGCGCCGCGGCGCGTCGCGTCGAATGCCGCCCTCCTGATCGACGAAGTTCGGGACCACGCGTCCGAACTCGGTGCCGACGATGTCGCCTGCCGCGATGACGTCGAGCATGTACTCCACGCCGAACGGCGCGTCGCCGGGATAGAGCTCGATCTCGACGTCGCCCCGCGGCGTCGAGAGAACCACGTGCGGACCGGGCGCGCCGTCGTAGGCGGGCACGATCCACTGGGTGACGAGACGGCGATAGTCAGCGTCGGTGCGCGCGGGCGCCGGAGGCGGCGGCGTGCGCGGCCCGGCGGGGGCGACAAGGGCCGCGAGCGCCGGATCGGCCGCCACGGCCGCATCGAGCCGCGCGCGGCCGCCGTCGCCCAGGCGTCGCAACGCCGCCACGGCCGACGCTCGCGCGGTCGTGCTGGGATCGTGCAGCAGCGACGCCGCGAGCGCAATCGCGGCGTCCGGCGCGATCGTCGTCAACGGCGTGAGCGCCGTGATACGGAGGGCGGTGGGTTTGCCGGCGGCCGACGCCGCGATGAGGCGCGGGACGATCTGGTCCGCGTGCGAGGCGAATCGGCCGAGCGACTCGGCCGCGGAGACCGAGAGCCAGGAATCCGGCGAATCGAGCGCGCCCAGCACGGCGTCGAACGCCGCCTCGTCGTCGAGCGTCGCGAGGGCGCGAAGCGCCTCCGTCCGGACGCGCCGGTCCGGATCCGAGAGCCCTTCGCGCAGCCGCGTCGAAGCGCTCGCGCGGTCGGCCTCTGACATCGCGGGCCCAGGGGCCGGCGGCGGTGCCGGCGCGGCGCCCCTGGCGCCGCGGCCCGAGGGCGGCGGCGACGCGCCGAGACCACGCATCGCCCAGAAGCGCACGTCGGCAGACGCGTCGCGGCTCATGCGCAGCAACTCGGCGAACGCCGCCGGATCGCGCGGGCGATAGAGCGCCCACGCCGCCCGCCAGCGCACCTCGCTGTCCGTTGAATTCGTCCATCGCGCGATCGGCCCGGGATCGACGGGCGCGGGGAATCGTCCAAGCGCCAGCAGCGCCTCACCGGCCGTTGCGGCGTTCGCGGCGGTCGCCTGCGCCTCGCTCAGATAGGCGACGAGCGCGGCCCGCGCTTCCGGCGAGCGAATCTTGCCGAGCGATCGCGCGGCCTCTTGCGCCACGCCGGCGGCCGCCGTCTTGCTGAGCAGCATCTCCCGCAGCCAGCCGACCGCGTCGACGTCCTTCGCCTGACCGTACGCAAACGCGACGGTCGCGACCACTTCCGCATCCGCGTCGGCGCGGGCGGGCATCAACACGGCGCTGCGCGCCGGACTCGACACGCGCGCGATCGTCTGCACCGCGCGTCTCCGCACCTCGGGGTGTGGGGACTGCACAAGCCGAGCCAGCGTCGCGTCGTCAAACTGTCGCGTGTCCTCGATCTTCAGCAGCTGGGCAATCGCGTCGATGTCCGCGCCGGCGAGCGGTCTCCGCGCCTGGGACCGAACGAACGCACCGGTCAGAACCAGCAGCGCGCCGATCGCCATGATTGAACGCCTGGTGAGCATCCGGCAGTCTACCTTGAGTGGCCGAGCGCCGGCCTCAGCGTGGTCCTGAAGCGGAAGACGCCGTGTCGAGCGTCGCGACCCACAGCTGCGGTGTGCAGGGCACCGTCACCTTCGTCCAGCCGCTGGCCTGCGGGAACGACGCGCGGATGACGTCACCCTTGCCATTCGATTCGAACGACGCCGGCAAGAGCGCCTCCACGCGCCCGGGCTTCGACGTTCGATACGTCGTTCTCAATTGCTCGAGGGATTCGAAGTCGGCGTGGACGACGATCGCGCGCCCGGAAAGGTCGAGGGCCGTGCCGGGATCGGTGAGATACCAGGTGTCCCGCTGAGGATCGAAACCGGCCGAGAGGACCGCGCGGCACGAGTTGACGTCCGTCGCGCTCAGCAGCGGGTTGTAGAGGTTCGCCGCGCCGGTGCGGTAGCCGGCCGGAATTCGTCGGACCTTGGCGCCCACCGACACGACGCCATAGGCGGCCGGCAGCGCGACGTACGCCACGAGCACCGCAGCGCCGCAGAGTCGGCGTGCCGCTCCCGCCTCGCGCCAGTCGCGAATCGTGAGCGAGACCACGAGCGGCAGCGTGGCCAGACCGGCGGTCGCCACGTGGCGTCCCTCGACGCTGGCGGACGTCACGGTCCAGGTCACGATGGCCAGCACGACGCTCGAGATCCAGATCGACAGCGCCAGCCCGTGCGCGTCGCGATTCAGACCACGCGCCAGGAAGAGCAGCCACACGGCGCCGGGCACGCCCGCCACGAGCGGCCACCACGTGTGGACGATCAACGGCGCGGCTGGACGCATGAGCACGTACCGGAGCGCCGCCTCGAGGTCGAACCACATCACCGACGGCGCGCCAATGGCCGCGACCCACGTCACGGGCGACGGGTGCAGGGACGCCGTCGCCGTCGCGACGTTCGCCTGCCCTGCCAGCACGACGTTCAGCAGCGACAGCGCCGCAATTGGCGCGGCCATGCCAGAAATCGCCACCACTGCACGAGCGACGCTCCCCGCGCGCCGCACGGCCCACCAGCCGATCACGCCGACTGCGGCAAGCACCCACGAGTATTTGAGCCAATAGACGACGCCAACGGCCGCGCCGACCATGGCAGCCGTCGTCCACGGGCGCGCAGCCGCCTGCCCGGCGCGTCCGGATCGGAGCGCGACCAGGAGCGCCCACGGCGCGGCGCCGAAGATCAGCGTCTCTGCGGAGAACTCGAAGATGCCGTTGCTCGCGTAGCGCATCCACGGCACGAGGCCAGCGATCGCGATCGCGACCGGCGGCGGCAGATCAAACGCCGCAATCCATAGCGCCCAGCCCACGGCGCCGGCGGCGAGGAACACAAGCGCAATCGCGCGCACCGATGCGCCGATCGACAGCCCAAGCCACATCGGGCCCACGGCAAGGAACGGCGTCCCTGGCGCCCACCACGTGACCCACTCGACGCGATCGGTCGAGAAGTCCGTGGCGACCGGAGTCCGGCCGCTGTTGGGCGTCGGCGACTGGCCGGCCAGAAACTGCCGGACGCCAATCAACTGCCACGCGGGGTCCGAGTAGAGGCCTTGAGGTGCGCGGTACGCGATCGCCGCGAGAGCGAGAACGGAGAGCAGTGCGGCCGCGATCGTCCACCGCGCTGGCGGGTGCGGGGTGGGCGAGATCACCTGCGCCCGCCGGCGGCGGGTGTGGCGACGCCGTCTGCTGCGGGCCGTTTCAGCAACAGCACCGACGCCGCGAGCACCCACACGAAGAAGAGCAGCAGGCCGCCGACCATCACGACCGGGCCCGTCGGCGAGAACGTACCGGTCTGCGCGACGCAGGCGGCCGCGGCGAGCTGAATCGGCGCGAGGATGAGCGACGCCCACGACAACCACCGTGGCGCGCTCGATCCGCGCGCGGCCCAACCGATCGCGAGCAGGAACAGCGCCGAGGGAATGCACGCGAGGTTTCCGCCGACGAACACGACAGCGTTGAGCGTCCGGACGACGTTCGCGTCGCCGTGGGGGACGAGATAGAACATGCCGACCTGCACCGCGCTCAGCGCCAGGTACACCGACCCGTTCAGCAGCGCCGCGAGCCTCGCCACCATCGTCACGTCACTGTCCCCGCCCGCGGTCTCGAGCCGGCGGCACAACCCGACCACGAACACGATGAAGAACGCGGTGGCGAAGACGATCAGGTAGCTGCCGGTCAGGACCTGGGTCCGATGGTCGGTCATCCACGCGCCAATCGTTTCAGCCGGCGCGTTCGGACTGGGCGGCTCGCCCATCAGCACCGCTTGAACGACCAGCAGTGCCAGGAACAGCAAGCCGGCGATGCCGCCCCGGCGATCGGCATTCTGAACGGTCGGCATGATGTGCTGCGCGAAGGTTGTATCACGACCAGTCGCCGCTTACCCGCCGTAGTAGCCCTGGCGGGCGTGGATGATCGCGTCCCGCACGCTTGGCACCTGGACAGTGATCGCGTGCCAGCCCGCCGGCGGCACGCCGTGCGGCGAATAGCGCAGCACGTAGCTCTGGCGGAAATCATCGAAGATCGTCTTGAACGCGCGCGCGATCGACGCGCCGCGAAACAGGCGCGACTGTTTGTGGAGCTCGCCGCCGGTGCGCTCGGCGGCCTGCGTGATGATCGCCTCGCCGTCGGGCCGCGCGCGGGGCGAGCAGGCGCGCACGCGATAGCGGGCGTCGCCGTCGCCGCCGGAATAATCCACCAGATGCAGGACCGCGTCCGATCGGCCCGCGACGTTGAGAAGCAGGGACGCCGGCACGACGCTGCCGCAGTCCTCGCGATCGGTCATGCCGACGATGAGGTGGCGGCGGCCGGGCTCGGCTTTGTGGACGAGCGCCAGCATCAGCGCGTCCTGAATGAGCGAGATCCCGCCGACGACCTCGAGCGATGGATTGACCATCGTCCCGGCCGGGACCCAGGGCACTGCTGTGTTGACGGTGTCGCCGATCGTCAGCAGACGAAATCGATCGCTCGGGCGCAGCAGCTGCAGGATCGACTGTACGTCGTGCCGCATCTCGTCGAGCTTGCCCGACGTGCTGCCGCTCGTGTCGAGGAACAGCGTGACGTCGATCGGCACCGACTCGATCGACACGGCTTCGACGGTTTGCGCGACGCCGTTGTCGGTCAGCGCGAAGTCCCGGGCCGCGAGGTTGGCGACGACGTTGTTACCGCGTTTGACCGAAACGCTCACGGACACGAGTGATGTCGTGGCGCGAAAGGCGGGCTGCTGGGCGTTCGGCAAAGCGGCCGACACCATGAGCGCGGCGACGATGACGACGAAACGCGCCGGAAGCCTCACGCTCACGGATGCACCTGCTTCCGGAGATCGGCCACCAGCGCCGGCAGGCGCGGATGATGCGCGTAGAGAAACAACCGCCACGGATCGCTGTCGGTCGGACGTTCGTCGAGCGAGGACTGCGCGATTTCATACGCGCGCGCCGCGTCACCGCGTTGCAGCGTGAGCGCCGCGAGCGCGACCGCCGCCGACTGCGAGTCCGGACGCGCGACGAGCGCCGCTTCGAGGTGGGGCATCGCGTCGTCGCGATCGCCGCGCAGCGTCGCGGTCCAGCCGAGGAGAAACTCGGCGAGGAACCGAAGGTCGGCGTCTTTCGCGTCGTGTGCTGCGCGCGTCAGCTCCGCCTGCGCCGCGGCGTCGTTCGAGAGCGCCCAGTGCAGGTACCCGAGCCGGAGCCGCGCTTCGACGCCAACGACTGGATCGTCGACCAGCGCCTCGAGCAGGTTCACGGCGCTCTCGCGCGCCGTACGGAGCGCCGTCTGCGGCGCGGTCACGCCAGCGCCGTTAACCATCGCCATCGACGGCAGCGTGTCATTGACCGATCGGCCACCATCGATCGTCACGCTGAAGCGCCCGGACGCCGCCAGGGCCTGCTCCAGCCGCAGGGCCGGGTCGCCGGGAAACCGCACCAGCGCCCGGTCCATCAGGCCGGGCAGCACGGGCGGCTGCGCTCTCGGATTGCCGGCGCGCTGCAGGTAACGCCAGTCGCGCACCCCGCTCGCCAGTGCGGCCGCCGCGAGGTCCCACGCGCGCTCGGCCGCGTCCGCCGGACCGCGCTCGATCAACTCCGCCTGCGCCCAGTCGAGCACGCACGTGCCGGGGCAGCGCGCGCCGCCAGTCGTCACGCCCCAGTCGCCGCGCTCGACACGGACCCACTCGGTCTCGAGCGCCAGTGCCGCCACGGCCAGCAGACGCCGGGGCCGCTCCGTGGGATCGGCGCCAATCCACACGGGCGCATCCACGCTCCAATGCGCCCGGAGATTCCGGCCCACGGTGTCCCCGGCCCTCGCCACCGCCTGCACCGCGTCGTCAAAGCGCCCTGACGAGTAGGTGTCGAGGAGCCGCGCGACCTCCAGCGGGGCGATCGGACCTGGCTCGACCTTCGGAGGCGGCCGCTTCTGCGCCAGCAGCGACACCGGCGTTACCGCGGCGAGCAGGAGCAGGGCGAGGCGAGGCCGAGGCACGGGCTATTTAGACGGACAACGCGCCGATCTCGATGCCACAACGTCTGACGAGCTGGGCGAGCCGCGGCAAGGCGTCGGCCGAGCGCGGCTGGAACTCGACGACGCTGAAGCCAACGACCTCGAATTTCGAGGCCAGGTCGCGGACGACAGTCGCGACGTTCTCGACGGACAGCCCGCCGGACGTCGACACGAGGGTGTCGGGAAACTCGGCCGGATCGAGCACGTCGAGGTCGAGGTGCACGTACACGCGCCTAAACCGGCCCGCGCGGATGCGCCCGGCGACCCGATCGGGCACGACGATGTCGGCCGGCGTGAGGAGCGACAGCGCCGCATTGCTCACGAACGTCATCTCGTCGCGATCGAGATCGCGGGCGCCGGCAAGCACGATCTGATTCGGCGCGAGCCGGCGCGGCAGGACGTCCACGAGCGACGCGGGGCCGGCGCCGAGCAGCGTGCGCAGCACCATGCCGTGAAAGTGGCGGCTCGGCGACGATTCCGGCGTGTTGAGGTCCGCGTGGGCGTCGAGCCAGACCACCGCGAGATCGCCGTGATAGCGCGCGTTGAGGTAGGACACCGGCGCGAGCTCGACGCCGCAGGTCCCGCCAACTGTGAAGATGCGCGACGGGCGCCGAGCGTCGAGGACCGCCAGCGTGCGCGGCAGGCGCGCCGCGATCGACGCGAGACCAAGCACGCCCTGCTCCACCGCCAACGCCTCCTGATCCGGCGCGTCGATCTCGACGAATTCGGCGGCGCCGAAGAGCCCGGCGGCCGCGCGCGCGCCAGCGGCGACGGCGGCGTCGACGCCGTAGCCTTGCCATTCAGGAAGGAGCAGGGAAAGATCATCGCGAGGCATCGGCGTCCTGCGCCCATGATAGCGGGCTGTGCTACGCTCTGCCGTCCCGACCGCGCGGCGGGGCCTGGATGCGATGCGTGAGACGGCGACAGCTCGGATGGCGCTTGGCGACGACGGCGTGTTGATCGTCAGGATTCGCCGGGATTCCCGGCAGCGGCCCGCCGACGCCCGCGAGAATCTCGACGCCGCGCTCTCCGAGACCGGCGGCCGCCGCCGGCCGCTCCTCGTCGACATCACCGGTTCGCCGCCGCTCGACGCAGAGACGCGCCATCTCTACTCGGGCCAGACCCTCGTGGCGGGATTCACCGCGCTCGCGCTCCTCGTGGAGGCGAGTCCGCTCGGCCGGATGATGGGCAACGTGTACTTCCGAATCGCCCGTCCCGGCATCCCCACCCACCTGTTCGTCGAGGAAAACCGTGCCATGGAATGGCTGAAAGGGTACCGGGAGTGACGGACGAGCGGCCGGCGCCGAGCTTCGACCGGGATCGGATTCGCGTGCTCCTCGAGAAACTGGAGCGGCTGGCCGCCGGCGACACCGAGACGACGCTGGCGATCTCGACGGTGCACGACGAACTCGACGCCATCGCGTTCGGCATCAACGTGCTGGCCGACGAGCTGCGCTGGGCGCACGCGCGGATCACCGCATCCGAGCGCGAGAAGGCTGAGGAGCTCCGCGGCGCGCTCGCCCACCTGGGCCGCGTGTCGATGCTCGACGCGCTCACCGGATCGCTCGCGCACGACGTGAACCAGCCGCTCACGGCCGCGGCGACCAACGCCGTCGCGGCGCTGCATCTGCTCGGCGCCGACCCGCCGCGCCTGCGCGAGCTGCGGGGCGCGTTGAATGACATCGTGAGCGAGACGAAACGCGCCGGCGACATCGTGCAACGCATGCGCGCGCTGCTCAAGAGAGGCTCGACGCTCTTCGAGCCGATCGAGCTGAACACCACGGTCTCCGACGCCGTGAAGCTGATTCACGCGAACGCGGTCGGCCGACGAATCGTGCTCGACGTCGAGCTGGCTGCCGGGATCGAGCCGGTGCTCGGCGATCGCGTCCAAATCCAGCAGGTGGTCCTCAACCTCCTCATGAACGCGTTCGACGCGGTCCAGGAGCGCGAGCCCGCCGATCGGCGCGTGGAGCTCCGCACCGCGCCGCGCGATCTGGCCGCGGCCGTCGAAGTCAGCGATCAGGGCCTCGGACTTTCGGACGACGCACTCGCCGCGCTCTTCGAGCCGTTCCGCACGACCAAGCGCGACGGTTTGGGTCTCGGGCTCTGGATCTGCCGCGGCATCGTCTCCGCGCACGGCGGCACGCTGAGCGCCACGCGCAACCCCGGCGCCGGCATGACGTTCTCCGCGCGGTTTCCGTGCTGGCAGGCGGTCGCACCCGAGGGTCTCGGCGCGGCCGGGCAGCTCCAGGAGCAGCGATGACGAAAGCCTGGAGCGACACCGCGGGAGCACACGGCGTCCAGTTCTACGAGACCGAACGGGTGCTGCACCGCGCGATTGAACGGTTCGTCACGCCCGGCCTGACGCGTGGGGAACCGGTCGCGATGATCACGCGGCGACGGACCTTCGACGCGGTCGCAGATCGCCTCGTGTCCGGGCGCGACGCCCGGCCGATCCTGTTTCTGGAAGTCGAAGCGGCGCTGTCTGACGTCATGGATGGCCGCATGCCGGACGCCGCTCGCGTCGACCGGGCGTTCTCCCACCTGGTCGGCGAGCTGCAGCGAGGCGGCAGCCCCCACCGGATCTGGGTCTACGGCGAGATGGCGGATCTGCTCTGCAAGGAGGGCCTGCACTCCTCGGCCGTGAGGCTCGAGGAGCTGTGGAATCGCGCCTCGACGGGCAGCCGCCTGTCCGTGCTGTGCGGCTACGCGACCAAGCACTTCGCCGATGGCGCGACCGAAGGTTACGTCGGAGACATCTGCGGGCAGCACACGCACGTCTTTCCGGCGACCGCCGCCGCCGCGGTCTACGTCGTCGACGACGACGCGAGCGTGCGGCAGTCCCTTGAGCGGCTGCTCCTGGCGGCGGACTTCAGCGTCCGGACGTTCCCGTCAGCCGAGGCCTTTCTCGCCGGTGTGGATCGCACGTCAGCCGGGTGTCTGATCGTCGATGTCCAGCTCATCGGGATGAGCGGCACGGAGCTCCAGGCACGGATGGCCCAGGCGCATTGGGACATGCCGGTCATCATGATCAGCGCCTCCCACGACCCGCGGGTCGAAGAGGCCGCGCTGCGGCTCGGCGCGCTGGCCTTCCTGCGCAAGCCGTTCGACGCCGAAGCGCTGCTGAGCGCGATCGCGCGAGCGCTCCCGTGAAAACGCTGGTCGCGTTGTACAAAAAAAGAGGGGGCGCATGGCGCCCCCTCCCTGTCGAAGCGACGCCGGTGGCGTCGCCTCGCGCCTAGACTTCTCGGACGTTCTCGGCGCGCGGGCCCTTGGGACCCTGCCCCGTCTGGAACGTCACGGGCTGACCCTCACGCAGCGACGCGAACGACACGCACGCCGACTGATGAAAGAAGTACTCCTGGCCGGACTCGTCCGCGACAAATCCAAAGCCCTTTTCCGAAACCAAACGCTTGATCGTGCCATTTGCTGATGCCATGTTGACCTCCCAGGTCTGATGGACTGAACTGCCTGGCCTCCGATCGCACGGACAATCCGTACGGCGGCGGCGACTCATCTGCGTGATCCGGGAAGTTTCGAAGCGCCCGCAGACGCGGGCGGTGCGAGAGATTCGGTCAGCGTAGAAGCGGCGTGCCACCCACTATAGCACGGTTGGCGGACTCCTGCTGGCCGCCCCGGGGATGGCCCGATCGGGCCAGACTGGCGGCTGGCGCCCGATGGCCCAAACCAGCGAAGCGGGAGCCTCGCCCGGTTTGCTAGATTTCAGGCTATGCAAGCTCCGCGAGACCGCGGCCGCACGCTTCGCCTCATGTGCGTCCTGGCGCATCCCGACGACGAGTCGCTGGGCACGGGCGGCACGCTGGCGAAATACGCGGCTGAAGGCGTCGAGACGTTCCTGGTCACCGCCACGAGAGGCGAGCGGGGCCGGTTTGGCGACGGCCAGGAGTCTCCCGGGCCAGACGTCGTGGCGCAGACGCGCGAAGCCGAGCTGCGCGCTGCGGCCCGCGAGCTCGGGCTCCGCGAGGTGACGTTCCTCGACTATCCGGATGGGGCGCTCGACCGGGTCGACGCCACCGAGGCCATCGAGAAGATCGCCGCGCACCTGCGCCGCGTGAAGCCTCATGTCGTCATCACCTTCGGCCCGGATGGCGCGTACGGCCATCCCGACCACATTGCGATCAGTCAATTCACGACGGCCGCGATCGTGTGCGCGGCGGACCCGCGGTACGCGCTTCCTGCCGCGAACGTGGGTCCGCATCGCGTAGCGAAGCTGTACTACATCGCGTGGAGCCCGAGGAAGTGGACGGCGTACCAGGCCGCGCTCCGCAAGCTGGTCTTCACGGTGGACGGCCAGGAGCGGCAGGCCGTGCCGTGGCCGGACTGGGCGATCACGACGGTGCTCGACACGAGCCCGGTGTGGCCAGCCGTGTGGCGGGCCGTGTCGTGTCATCGGACGCAGATGGCGACGTATCGCAAGCTCGCGGAGCTGTCGGACGAGCACCAGCGCTTCCTCTGGGGCACGCAGGAGTTCTACCGCGTCTTCAGCCACGTGAACGGCGGCCGCGCGCAGGAATCGGATTTGTTCGAGGGATTGCGATGAGCACGACGACCGACCTGACTTCGCTCAGACAACGCAAGGCGCCGCTGGCGCTCGCGCCCGACGAGTTCCGCCGGATCGGCCACCGCCTCGTGGACGCGATCGCCGATCGACTGGCGCAGCTGCCGAACGGGCCGGTGACTCGCGCCGAATCGGCGGAGGCGGTGCGGGCCGCACTCGACGCCGACAGGACCCTGCCGGCGAGCGGCGTCGATCCGGACCAGCTCGTGCGCGAGGCGACCGAGCTGGTGTTCGATCACTCGCTGTTCAACGGACATCCGCGCTTCTTTGGCTACATCACGTCGAGCCCCGCGCCGATCGGCATGTTCGGCGATTTCCTGGCGGCGGCAGCCAATCAGAACATGGGCGCGTGGACGCTGGCGCCGATGGCGGTCGAGATCGAGCGCCAGGTGATCCGGTGGATCGCCGAGCTCATCGGCTTCCCCACCGACGCCGGCGGGCTGCTGGTGAGCGGCGGCAACACGGCCAACTTCGTGGGCTTCCTGGCGGCCCGCGCCGCCAAAGCGCCCTGGGATGTGCGGAAGGACGGGCTGGCCGGGCTCGGCCGGCGGCTGCTGGTGTACGCCTCGGCCGAGACGCACACGTGGATCCAGAAAGCCGCCGACGAGTTCGGCCTCGGTACGGACGCCATCCGGTGGATCGAGACGGACGCCGACCAGCGAATGAACTCGTCGGCGCTGCAGCGCCGGATCGAGCGGGACCGCGCCGAGGGCGCTCAGCCGTTTCTCGTGGTCGGCACCGCGGGCTCGGTCAGCACGGGTGCGGTCGATCCGCTCGAGGACATCGCGGCGATCTGCCGCGCGCACGATCTCTGGTTTCACGTGGATGGCGCCTACGGCGCCCTGGCGGCCGGGGTGCCGGGCGCGCCGGCGAGCCTGCGCGCGATCGGCGCCGCCGATTCGGTCGCCGTCGATCCGCACAAGTGGCTGTACGCGCCGCTCGAAGCGGGATGCGCGCTCGTGCGCGACGCCTCGGCGCTCCGGCGGGCGTTCTCGTATCATCCCGCCTACTACCACTTCGGCGACGACCTGACGAACTACAACGAGTACGGCCCGCAGAATTCACGGGGGTTTCGCGCGCTGAAAGTCTGGCTCGGGCTGCGACAGGTCGGGCGCAGCGGCTGCCTCGCGATGATCGGCGACGACATCCGGCTGGCGCGGCACCTGTTCGATCTGCTGGCGCACCACCCGGAGTTCGAGGCGGCGAGCCAGCACCTGAGCATCACGACTTTCCGATACGTACCGCCCGATCTGCGGCCCGAGCTCGGATCGACGCGTGTCGAGGACTACCTCAATCGGTTGAATCAGGATCTTCTGACGGCGGTCGAGCGGAGCGGCGAGGCGTTCCTGTCGAACGCCGTCCTCGGCGGCGCCTTTCTGCTGCGCACGTGCATCGTCAATTTCCACACGTCGCTCGAGGACATCGAGGCGCTGCCGCCGCTGCTGTCGCGGTTGGGACGAGCGGCCGATGCCGCGCTGAGGCGCGTGCTGGCCGTGTAGCAGCCGCACACTTCCGCGGCAGCAAACTGCCATGTTCGCCGTCAAAAACCCGCGCGTCCGCAGATTTTTTCGAGCTCCTCGCGCGCAGGAGCGTGCCCGCATGGCCGTGATGGCGGGCACGCACGTTGCAGAGATCCGCCGGGGGTGTCATGAAGAAGTTCGCCGCGGTTAGTGTCACGGGCGCACTCGCGCTGGCATGTCTCAGCGTCGCTCTTCCGGCCGCCGCGCAGGACGTGCCGAAGGCGGAGGTCTCCGGTGGCTATCAGTTGCTTCACATCTGGGGCGAAGCCGATGGTGAGTCGGGCAGCGAGACGCTGAGCAAGGGGTGGTATGGCGACGTGGCGGGAAACCTCACGAAGTCGCTCGGCATCGTGTTCCAGGTCAGCGGCAACTACAAGACGCTCCAAGAGAGCGTCTCGAACTCGGGCCTCACGATCACGGCGACCGCACACGTGAGGGTTCACCAGTTCCTGGGCGGCATGCGCGTGAATGCGCGTCCGAACCGGACGGTGACAGCGTTCGGCCAGATTCTCCTGGGCGCGTTCAATACATCCGGTACCGGTGAGGCCTCGGTCACAGCCGGCGGCGAGACCACCACGGCCACGAGCGAAGGCGAGTCGTCGACCGATTTCGCGCTGCAGGTCGGTGGCGGCGTCAACGTCATGCTGTCGAAGACCGTCGGCGTGAGAGGCGGCGCCGATTATGTTCGCGTCTTTGAAAAGGACACCCCGTTCAACGGGGTCCGCGTCGTGGTCGGCGCAGTGTTCGCGTTCTAGGTCGCCCGTCGGCGGCGGGAACGCCCCGACGATCGCCTGCTAAGATTCGGCCCGAATGACTCGTCTCGTCGGGCCGTCGCTCGCGATCCTGGCGCTCGTGGTCGTCCAGCCGGCGGGCCAAGCCGGGCGATCCGGCAATCCGATCCTGCCCGGTTGGTATGCGGATCCCGAGGCGCGCATCTTCGAGCACGAGTACTGGATCTATCCGACGTACTCGGCGCCCTACGACGAGCAGACGTTCCTGGACGCGTTCTCATCGCCGGACCTCGTCACCTGGACGAAGCACCCGCACATCGTCGACACCACGCGCGTGGCCTGGGCGAAGCGGGCGGTCTGGGCACCGTCGGTCGTCGAGAAGGACGGCGGCTACTATCTCTTCTTCGGCGCGAACGATATCCAGAACGACACGCAGGTCGGCGGCATCGGGGTCGCACGCGCGAGCCATCCCGGCGGCCCGTTCGAGGATCACCTCGGCCGGCCGCTCGTCGACGCATTCCATAACGGCGCGCAGCCGATCGACCCGTTCGTGTTCCGCGACCTGGACGGCACCTTCTACCTGATTTATGGCGGCTGGCGGCACTGCAACATCGCGAAGCTCAACGGCGATTTCACGGGATTCGTGCCGTTCGCCGACGGCACGACGTTCAAGGAGATCACGCCCAGCGGCTACGTCGAAGGCTCGTTCATGTTCGTGAGGGATGGCCGGTACTACTTCATGTGGTCGGAGGGCGGCTGGACGGGTCCGGACTACGCCGTGGCCTACGCGACGGGCCCCTCACCCACCGGGCCGTTCGAGCGGGTCGGGAAGATCCTGCAGCAGAATCCGGCGGTCGCGACCGGCGCCGGCCACCACTCGGTGCTGCACGCGCCTGACTCGCCCGCCTGGTACATCGTCTATCACCGCCGTCCGCTGGGCGAGACGGACCGTAATCACCGGGTCGTATGCATCGACGAGATGCGCTTCGATTCGAACGGCGCGATTCTGCCGGTCGTGATGACCCGCGAGGGCGTCGCGCGCGACCCGATCGCGAAATAGTGCGGCACGAACAGGGCCTCGCGTGCACCTCGCGAAGCTATTGACGGCCCCGGGGCGAGGTCCTACGATGGCCGGGCTCGAGCTCAGCCGACCGATCCCAGGAGGCCCCATGCAGTGCCGGCCCAGCATTTGCGTCGCTCTCATCGCCGTTCTCGCCCTGGTCGCTTCGTGCACGCCGCCCCCCGCCTCGCCGCCTCGCCCCGACGAGAGCGCCCTGCGATCGACCTTGAGCGCCGAGCTCGCGAAATTCGGCCCGGCCTTCGCGGCCAAGGACGCCGCCGCGATCGCGGCGATGTTCACGGACGATGGCGTCTGGATCCTGCCGGATGCGAGCACCTATACCGGCCGCACCGCGATCGAAGCGGGCGCGAAGGCCTTCATCAGCACCTTCCCGCCTGCCACGATGGGACCGGTCACGATCGACCGGCTGGTCGTGATCAGCGACTCCGAAGCGCTGACGTTCTCGCACGGGGACTACACCTCGACCGAACCTGGGAAGCCGCCCCAGAAGCACCTGAATCCGTTCGCGGATTACTGGAAGAAAGGGAGCGATGGCGCCTGGCGCATCGCGTACGAGGTCAACGCCGACGGCCCGGCGCCTCAGGCGGGATCGAACAAGTAGGCCGCGATCAGCTTCGGCGCGCGAGCGCCGACTTGTGTATCCTCTGCCCATGCGCACCACGACGTTCGCTGCCGCTGCCGTCCTCGCGTTGGTCGCCGTCGCCCGTCCTGCCGGCGCGCCCGCGCCGCCCGCCGCACCGTGCGTCACCGCGACCGCGGCCTGCACCGAGTTCGTGACGCTCGGCGGCGGGCCCGGCCGGTCGATGATCTATCGCACGTATTCGCTCGACACGCGCAACGACGCCGTCCGCCGCGCGCTGATCATGGTGCACGGCACCAACCGGAACGCCGATCACTACTTCGAGACGTCGATTGCGGCCGCGTTCCTCGCCGGTGCGCTCAACGACACGGTCGTGATCGCGCCGCACATGATCGACCAGAGCGACAAGCCCGAGTCCAACGAGGTCGTGTGGGAGAGCAGCTGGCGGACGGGCGGACCGTCGCGGACACCGGCGGGGCTGTTCGCCTTCGACTTCGTCGACGAGATTCTGCGCAAGCTCGCGAAGAAGTCGGTGTTTCCGAACATGCAGGCCATCGTCGTCGCGGGACACTCTGCCGGCGGACAGTTTGCGAACCGCTACGAGATGTCGAACAAGGTCCACGACACGCTCGGCGTCCCGGTGACCTATGTCGTCGCCAATCCCTCGAGCTACGCGTGGCCGGACGCCGTGCGGCCGCTGCCGCAGGGCGATGCGGACCCCGCGACCGCGAAGGAGGGCTGGAACCAGCGCGACGCGACGCCGCTGCCGCCGCACACGGGCTACACGTTCGGCCCGTTCGATGCGACCAAGGCGCCGAATTTCAACCGCTGGCCCGCGGGGCTCGAGAACCGGACCGGCTACACGGCAGACATGAGCGACGCGCAGATCAAGAAGCAGCTCGTCGAGCGCCCGACGACGTACCTGCTCGGACAGGTGGACACGCTGCCGCTCGGCGGCTTCGACTCGTCGCCGAACGCGATGGCGCAGGGGCCAACGCGCCGCGCGCGCGGCGAGGCGTTCTTCAAGTACGTCATCGAGACGCTTGGCGCGAAGCGCAGCAGCCTCATCATCGTGCCCGAGTGCGGCCACAACGACCGCTGCATCTACACGACCAACATCGTGTTCCCGGCGATCTTCCCGAAGGTCGCGAACTGACGCCGCTCAGCGGCCGGCCTGCGCCGCCGCCTGCGCTCGATCGCGCGCCTCGCGCTCGCGCGTGAGGTGCGGCACGACGCCCACCATGCGCTGCAGCAACATCAGCTGCCCGCGGTGGTGCATCTCGTGCTCCTTCACGCCCAGCAGCAGCTCGAACCGCGTCTTGCTCGGCGGCTGGATGGGCGGCGCGAACTGCACGGCCGTCGCCAGATCGGCGTCCGTGAGCGCTTCGAGCTCCTTCGCGAATTCCTCACCGTCCGCTTCGAGCGCTTTCAGGATTGCGGCACGCGAAGTCAGCGTGTGCTCGTACGCCCTCCCGGCGGCCACGTAGGGACCGAAGTCCGGACCGCTCAGATGGGTGCGCCGGTCGATGATGTGGATATGGCGGGGGTAGTGCGAGACCGCCGCGATGTGCGCGAGCAGCTCCTGAATCGACCGCGTGCCGGGCGCTGCCCGGAACGTCCACTGGTCTGCGGGAATGTCGTTCGCGATCTGGATCGTGTTCTTGCGGACCGTTCGAAAACTGCGGGCGAGATCTTTTCCTGAATAGGGCATCATGCCGGCCGGACTCCTCGACCGAGATCATCTCGCCCGCCGCGCCGCCGGTCAACGGTATCCTATCGATCGACTGCCGTGATGGTGGATCAGGTTGGCCGGAGAGCGCCGTGGTTGCTGCTGCTGTTCGTGGGCAGCGGCTGGGCGGCGCTCATCTATGAGCTTGTCTGGTTCCAGGTCCTGGAGCTCGTGATTGGCTCGACCGGGGTCTCGCTCGGCATCCTGCTGGCGACGTTCATGGGCGGGATGTGCCTCGGCAGTCTGCTCCTGCCGCACGTCGTGGGCGCGGCACGACATCCGCTGAAGATCTACGCCGCGATCGAAGCGATGATCGGCGCCTCCGGCGCCCTCGTGCTGGTCGCCGTGCCGTACGTGGGACGGCTCTATTCGGCGCACGGCGGGAGCGGCGCCGGCGGCCTGCTGATGCGCGGCCTGGCCTGCGGCATCTGCCTGCTGCCGCCCACCATCCTGATGGGCGCCACCCTGCCGGCCGTCGCGCGCTGGATTCGCGCGACGCCGCGCGGCGTGAGCTGGCTCGGCTTCTTCTACGGGAGCAACATCGCGGGCGCCGTGCTCGGGTGCCTCGTCGCAGGGTTTTATCTGCTCCGCGTCTACGACATGGTCACGACCAGCGTCGTGGCGATCGCGACGAACGGAATCGTGGCGGCCGTTGCGTGGGCGCTGGCGACCTCCATGCCGTACACCCCGGGCAAGCCGTCCACAGTCCTTCGGCCGGGCGACGTCCCACAGCGGGCCTGGACCGTCCTCCTGGCCATTGCCCTTTCCGGGCTCGGCGCCCTCGGGGCGGAGGTCATCTGGACGCGGCTTCTCTCGCTGCTGCTCGGCGCGACGACCTACAGCTTCTCGATCATCCTCGGCGTCGTGCTCGTCGGGCTCGGCGTCGGAAGCGGTGCCGGCGCGTGGGTTGCGGGGCGCGTGCTGCGTCCGCGCATGGCGCTCGCCGTCGTGCAGTTCCTGCTGCCAGCGGCGATCGCGTGGAGCGCGTACGAGCTGACCCGATCGCTGCCCTATCGGCAGATCAGCGCCGTCGCCTCTCAGGGTCCGTGGGCGGGTTTCGTCGTTGATTTCGTGCGCTCCTTTCAAGCGCTGGCGCCGGCGTCACTGCTCTGGGGCGCGAGCTTCCCTCTGGCGCTGGCAGCCCTGGCCTCGATCAACCAGGACGCGGGGCGGCTCGTTGGTCGTGTCTACGCGGCGAATACGCTCGGCGCCATCGCGGGCGCGCTGCTCTTCAGCGTGAAGCTGATCCCGACGATCGGCACGCAGCAGTCGCAGCGCGTCCTGGTCGCGTGTGCGTTCGTCGCTGGGGGTCTGGCGCTCGTGCCGGCCGGCCGCTCGTCGCTCGGCCCGGCCACACGACGCCGACTGGTCGCCGCCGCGCTCATCGCCGGCACCACCGTCGCTATCGCCGCGGCGCTCGCGATCGGCCCCGTGCCGCCCGGGCTCGTGGCATTTGGCGGCACCCTCGCCTCCAAGGAGGAGATGCCCGAGTTCCTGTACGTCGGCGAGGGCATGAACGCGTCGCTCGCCGTGTGCCGGTACCCGTACGGCATGCGCACGTTCCACATCTGCGGCAAGATCGAAGCCTCGTCCGAGCCCGGCGACATGCGCGTCCAGCGGTTGCTCGGTCATCTCCCCGCGCTCGTGCACGACCACCCGAAATCCGTGCTGGTGGTGGGATTCGGCGCCGGCGTTACGGCTGGCGCCCTCACGCTCTATCCGGAGATCGAGCGGATCGTCGTCTGCGAGATCGAGCCCCTGGTGCCGCCGAACGTCGGACCGCTGTTCCGTGAGGAGAACTACGACGTGCTGCACGATCCGCGCGTGCAGATCGTGTACGACGACGCACGGCACTTCATGCTCACCACGCCGGAGACGTTCGACGTCATCACGTCCGACTCGATCCATCCGTGGGTCAAGGGTTCGGCCACGCTCTACACCGAGGAATACCTCGCCCTGGCCCGGGCGCATCTCCGCCCTGGCGGCGTGATGGCCCAGTGGGTGCCGCTCTACGAAGCCACTGCCGCGGCTGTCAAGAGCGAGATGGCGACATTCTTCGACGTGTTCCCTCAGGGCTCCGCCTGGACGCACAACATCAGGCGGCTCGGCGACGACGTCGTGATGCTCGGACAGGTCGGGCCGATGCGCATCGATGTCCCCCGGCTCAACGCCCGGTTCGAGAGCCCAGCCTACGCGCACGTGAGGGCGTCGCTCGCCGAGATCGGCATCCCGTCGATCCTCGCGCTGTTCTCGGGACACCTGGGCGAGCAGGCTGGGCTCGCATCCTGGCTGGCGAACGCCCGCATCAACCGCGATCGCAACCTGTGCCTGCAGTACATCGCCGGACTCGGACGCTATGCCGACGAGCGCGTCCGCATGTATCAGGAGATCGATCCCGCACGCAAGATTCCGGACGGCCTCTTCCTGGCAGATGCGTCGTGGATCGACGACCTCCGCCAGGCAGTCGCCGCGGCGCACCTGCCCGTGGCGCATCCGGGCGGTTGAGCGACTCGGCGGTCCATAATGGCGGCTTGAGAGAATCGCGGACGTTCAGGCCGCCTCACTCCCCATCGCGGCCTCAGGCGCGGACGGCGCCGGTCCCGGGCCGTCGCCTGCACCGCATCGGCGCGCTCATCCTCGTCCTCGGCATCAGCTCAGCGGCCCTGGTGTACTGGCTGCAGACGCGCCATCCGGAGCCCGGCATGGAGGAACTGATGCCTGGCTACTCGCAGGCGAACTCGCGCCTGATGGGCATCTACTACGGGCACGCCGGCAAGACGATGTGGGAGTGGCGCGAGGCGCTCGCGCGGCCTGGCGTGCAGGCCGGGCTCATCGTCCTCGTCGCCAGCGTCGCATCGGCGATCTGCTTTCGCGTCGCCTGGCTCGACGCGGACCGCGCGCGGGAGCGCTAGCGCATTCCCAGTTAAGATGCGACGTATGCGCACGCATGCCTCGATGATGACCCGCAGGCTCCTCCTGCCCGCGCTGGTGCTGCTCCTCGCAGTGACCGGAATCGCACAGACGCGGGACCGCTCGACGGTCCCCGACATGTACAAGTGGAACCTCGCCGATCTCTATCCGAGCGAGGCCGCGTGGCGGGCGGAGAAGGACGCCATCGCGAAGCAGGTGCCGTCGATGGCGCAGTACAAGGGCAAGCTGGGATCGTCGGCGTCCGTGCTCGCCGATGCGCTCGAAAAGGGCTCGTCGATCGACAAGACGATGGCGCGGCTGTTCGTCTACGCCGGGCTGCTGTCCGACCAGGACACGCGCGACGCGGGCCACCAGGCGATGCAGCAGCAGATGATCCAGCTCTACTCCGGCTTCCAAGCCGAGGCCTCGTTCATCGAGCCGGAGGTGCTCCGCTTCCCGCCGGGCACGGTCGCGAAGTTCCTGGCGGCCGAGCCGCGCCTCAAGGTCTATCGCTTCTATCTCGAGGACATCGCGCGCCGGGCGCCGCACACGCTCTCCGAGCCCGAGGAGGCGCTGCTTGCGCGCGCCGGCGTCATCAGCACGACGCCGTCCGATGTGTACAACGTCTTCAGCAACGCCGACTTCCCGTATCCGAGCGTCACGCTGAGCGACGGCAAGACGGTCACGCTCACGGCAGCCAACTACGCGGATCTGCGCGCGCTGCCGAACCGCGCCGATCGCGAAAAGGTGATGTCGACGTTCTTCGGCGCGCTCGGAAAATTCAGCGGCACGATGGGCGCGACGATGAACGGCGAGGTACAGAAGGTGCTGTTCTTCGCCAACGCCCGGAAGTACGAGTCGGGCGCCGAAGCCCAGCTCGACGGCGCCAACATCCCGGTGACGGTCTACACGCGGCTCGTGGACGGCGTGAACAAGAGCCTGCCGACGTTCCAGCGCTACCTGACGCTCCGCAAGCGGATGATGGGCGTGGACACGCTGCACTACTACGACCTCTATGCGCCGCTCGTCGGGTCGGTCACCCTCCGGTACACGCCCGAGGAAGCCCAGAAGCTCGTGCTCGACGCCGTGGCGCCGCTCGGCGAGGAGTACACGAGCGTGGTGCAGCGCGCCTTTCGCGACCGGTGGATCGACCTCTTCCCCACCACGGGCAAGCAGTCGGGCGCGTACTCGAACGGCGGCGCGTACGACGTGCATCCGTACATGCTCATCAACTACAACGGCGCCTACACCGACGTGAGCACCGTGGCCCATGAGATGGGCCACACGATGCAGAGCTACTTCTCGAACAGGACGCAGCCGTACCCGCTCGCGCAGTACCCGATCTTCGTCGCCGAGGTCGCCTCGACGTTCAACGAGGCGCTCCTCATCGACCACATGCTCGACATCGTCAAGGACCCGGACGCGAGGCTGGCGCTCCTCGGGAACTACCTCGAGAACGCCAAAGGCACCGTGTTCCGCCAGGCCCAGTTCGCGGAGTTCGAGTGGAAGATGTACGAGATGGCGCAGAAGGGCCAGCCGCTCACCGGCGAGGCGCTCGCCAAGCTGTACCTCGACATCACGCGCAAGTACTACGGCCACGACCAGGGCGTCTGCATCGTGGACGACTACATTGCGCACGAGTGGAGCTATATCCCGCACTTCTACCGTGACTTCTACGTGTTTCAGTACGCGACGTCGTTCACGGCCTCGGTGGCGCTCGAGGAGAAGGTCAAGTCGGGCGACCCCGAGGCGCGCAAGCGCTACCTCGCGTTCATCAGCGCGGGCGGGTCGAAATACCCAATCGACCTGCTCAAGGACGCCGGCGTGGACATGACCACGACCGAGCCGCTGGATCTGACGATGGTCAAGCTCAACCACGTCATGGACGAGATGGAGAAGCTGCTGGCCGCGAAGAAGTAGCCGTTCGCACTCACAGCGCGCGCAGGAACG
>DATIWF010000059.1:0-23887 GCA_035519535.1 Vicinamibacterales bacterium
CTACTCGGTGAGCGTCGGCACGCTGGTCGATCGCGGAACCATGAAGCTCAACGGCGACGCGACGCCGAAAGAGATGGACGTCACAGGCACCGATGGTCCGAACAAGGGCCGGACGATTCACGCGATCTACGAGCACACCGCTAACACCCTGCGGATCTGCTACGACCTCAGCGGCGACGGCCGCCCGAAGCAGTTCAAGACCGAGCCGGCGACGCAGCTGTTCCTCGTGACGTACGAGCGGAAGAAGCCCTGAACGACCCTCGCTTCGTCGGCTCGGGTGCGGTCGCCGGTGCGATCCCCGCCCGCGCGAGGTGATGGTTCACTGATGGTGAGGCGCGCGGTCGTCGGTGATGAAGGCCTGCTGCGCGACGTCCGGCTGCAGGCGCTTGCGGACGCGCCGGAAGCGTTCGGATCGACGTACGAGCGCGAGGCCGCCCGCACGATCGAAGACTGGCGGAGATGGCTGGCGCCGGGCGTGACCTTCATTGTCGAGGACGCTGGCGCGCCGCGCGGCGTCGTCGCCGGGACGCACGATGCGGATGACCCCCGGATCGTGCACCTGATGGCAATGTGGGTGCACCCCGGCCTGCGAGGCTCGGGCGCCGGCGACGCGCTCGTTTCGGCGGTCGTCGGCTGGGCGCGATCCGAGGGCGCTCGCGTTGTCCAGCTCAGGGTCATCGAGCAGAACTCGCGCGCACGGCGGTTCTACGAGCGCAACGGCTTTCGGCTCACCGGCCGGGTGTCCGTGCGCGAGCGCGACGAAGCGCTCGAGCTGGTGATGGAGCGGTCGGTCGATACCGGAGACGCCCGCGAGCACGGGCAATTCCCACTCCTGGCGCCGGACTGACCGATCGCGGACACATCGAGATCAAACAAAGCGCGAGCATCTGTCGTCTAGAATCTCCAGTCAGGAGCCCGCATGGGAGTCTTTCTTCAGGATCTGCGCTTTGCCGTCCGCAGCTTCGCAAAGGCGCCGGCGTTTCCACTTGCGGCGATCGCCACGCTCGCGCTCGGCATCGGCGCGACGACGGCGATCTTCAGCACGCTCAACGCGGTCTTGTTGAAGCCGCTGCCGTATCCGCACGCGGAGGATTTGTACAGCCTGCGGACGACGCTGGTGGACGGACGCGTCACGACGGGGCTCCTGTCGGGCGGTGAGATCTATCGCCTGAACGATCCGACGCTCTCGATCGAGCGCGCGGCGTCTTTCCAGCCGGGCGACCTCACGCTGATGAACTCGGACGGCACGCCGCAGCACGTCAAGGTCTACGGCGTCAGTGAGGGCTACTTCGAGCTCTTCGGTTTGCCGATGACGACGGGGGGCTTCGCGCACGACGACTTCGCCTTTATCCCGCCGCCCCCGCCGCCGCCGCCGAACGCGCCGCCGGCGCCGCCACAGCCTCCTCCACCGCCGCCGCGGGTGGTCATCTCGTACCGGATCTGGCAGTCGCTCTACGGCAAGGATCCCGCGGTGGTCGGCAAGCCGATCACCTTTGCGGAGATCCCGGTCGCGACGACGGTCGCGGGCGTGGCGCCGCAGGACTTCGACATGCCCCACGGCGCGGACTTCTGGTTTGCGCTGCGCACTCCGCCCAACGACGTGAACCACGGCAACGAAGGGTTCATGCGGCTCAAGCCCGGGACGACGATCGACCGGGCGAAGAGCGAGATGGCCACCGTGATGGCGGGGCTCGCGCGCGAGTTCCCGGCGTCTGACTACAACCGTGTGTACGTGCCGAAGCCGCTCGTCGATTCCATCGTCGGGGATCTGGGTCCGATCCTGATCATCGTCATGTCCGCGACGGGGCTGCTGCTGCTCCTGGCGTGCGTGAACGTGACGAACCTGCTGCTCGCGCGCGGGTCCGCGCGGGCGCGTGAGATGGCCGTGCGGGTGTCGCTCGGCGCCGGCCGCGGGCGCATCGTGCGCCAGCTGCTGACCGAGTCGGTGCTGCTCTCGAGCGCGGGCGCGCTGTTCGGCGTGCTCGTGGCGTCGCTCGGCGTGCGCGCGCTGCTCGCGCTCGGCGCGTCGAAGCTGCCGCGGCTCGACGTCGTGACGTTCGACGCGCGCGTGCTGCTCTTCGCGCTGGGCGCGCTCCTCGTGACCGGCCTCGTCGTGGGATTCGCCCCGGCGCTCCGGCTCGCGCGGACCGACGTCCGGACGCTGCTCAACGAGAGCGGCCGCTCGAACAGCGGCGGCCGCGTGACGGCGCGCTGGCTGAGCGTCATGACCGTCGCCGAGATCGCGCTCGCGATCATGCTCGTGGCCTCGGCCGGCTGGCTGGTGCGCGGCTTCGCCAACCTCCGAAACATCAATGCCGGTTTCAATCCGAGCCAGCGCCTCATCTTCGACGTGGCGTTCCAGGGGCAGCGCTACCGGAACGGCGATGCCGTGCACGCGGCCCGGAACGACATGCTCGACGCGATCCGCGCGCTCCACGGCGTCACGGCCGCGGGCGCGACGTCGGCGTATCCGATGCGGGGCACGCTCGAGAACTCCCTGATCCTCCAGATCCACGGCGAGACCATGGACCCGTCCAATCCCATGGGATCGCGACAGCGGTTCGTCACCGCCGGGCTCTTCACCGCCATGGGCACGAAGCTCGAGCAGGGCCGCGACTTCGGCGCGGGCGACCTGCCCAACACGGACCCGACCGTGATCGTGAACCGGACGTTCGTCCGACGGTACCTCTCGAACCGCGATCCGATCGGCGTGAAGTTCGCGGCCGGATACCCCGCCCCGAACCCCGCGCAGGAAGTGACAATCGTCGGCGTCGTCGACGACATCCGGCAGAAATCGCTCGATCTCGAGGCGGAGCCGGCGTTCTATTCGCCGCTGTCGCAGGTGCCGCTGCGGCGGATCACGATGGTCGTCTCGACGTCGCTCGCGGACGTGGGGCCGCTCGAGGCGCAGATCCGCGACCTCGTGCGCAAGCAGGACCCGCAGATGGCCGTCGACTTCGAGCTCGCCAGCGACGTCGTCTACTCCACGATCAGCCGGCAGCAGCTCGGCATGACGCTGATGCTGATCTTCGGATCGGTCGCGGTGATCCTCGCGGCGGTCGGGATCTACGGCGTCGTGGCCTACGCGAACAGCCAGCGGCGCGACGAGCTCGCGACGCGCCTGGCGCTCGGGTCCACGCCGCTCGGCGTGTTCTGGCTGGTGATGAGGCAGGGCGGCGCGCTCGCGCTCATCGGCACGGCGATCGGCCTGGCGACGGCCTATCTCTCCGGCCGCGTTGTCTCGAGCCAGGTCTACGCGATTCGGGCGTCCGATCCGCTGATGCTCACGGCCGCGGTCCTTCTCGTCGTCGGCATCGCGACGCTGGCGACGATGATCCCGGCGTGGCGCGCGTCGAGGCTGAGTCCGGCCCGCGTGCTGCATCCGGAGTAGACTGGCGCGGGAGACCGCGATGCGACGTGCGGCAGGTGCGCTTCTGGCGCTCGTGGTCGTCGCTGCCGGCACTGCTCAGGAGCGCCGGATTGACGACGGCCGGCCCTGGCTCGAGCCGGGCAGCGAGCCGTCGTCCGGCGCCGACCCGATCCTGAGGGGATCCGCCGCGACCGCGTTGAACGATCCCGCGGCGGAAGCGCTGCTGCAAGGCGTCATTCGATCGCGCCCGGGATCCGACGCCGCCAGTCAGGCATACGAGCTGCTCTCGCGCATCTACTTGAGAAGGGGCCAGTACGCGCGTGCCATCGCGAACCTCGACGCGTGGGCGAAGGCGTTTCCGGGTCGGGCGGAAGTCACGACTGAAAGAGCGGACATCGAGCAGTTTCGCGGGCTCCCGGACCAAGTGAACGGTTCAAGACGCGAATCGGCGCTGCGCCACGAGACAGGCGACTTCGCCGTCCCGATCACGATCAACGGCAAGGGTGCGACGTACGTGCTGGACACCGGCGCCTGGATCTCGATCATCACGGAGGCGGAAGCGAAGCGGCTGGGGCTGGCCATCCGCACGGCGTCGGTCGCCGTCGGCGACTCTTCAGGGAAGGGCGCGAAGGGCCGGACCGCGATCGCGCCAGAGGTCGCCCTCGGCGCCATGCGTTTCCGGAACTTGTCGTTCGTCGTGCTGCCCAACGAGGGGCCATGGGCGTCGATGCCGCCCGGACGCGGCGGCATCCTCGGGGTGCCGGTGATTCTCGGCCTCGGAAGAGTCGAGTGGTCGGCGGCGGGGACGTGGAATCTCGCCGGGCGCGCGGAGGCGGCGCATCCGGCGGAGCGAAACCTCGTCTTCTCGGGCAATCATCTGCTCGTCGCTGCGAGCGTGTCCGATACGCGCGTGTTCGCGACGCTCGACACCGGTGCGGAGACGACGGATCTGAACAGCAACTTCGCGGAGGCCTTTGCCGCGCTTGTCGAGAAGCAGGGCGTGCGCGGCGCGCACGACATCACCGGCCTGGGCGGCACCCAGTCCCTCGACGCCGTCACACTGCCAGAGGTGATCTTCGGGATTGGCAGCGCGCGCGCGCCGCTGCGCCCGGCGCACGTCACGATGCAGCGGATCGGCGGAATCGGCGGCGCCTGCTGCATCGGCAATCTCGGACTCGACGTCCTCACAGAAACCGGCGCGCTCACGATCGACCTGTCGGCGATGATCCTGCACCTTCGATAGCGGTCGGCCCCATGCCTCTCTCCATCCTGGACGCGATCGGCAACACACCGCTCGTCGAGCTCCGCCGGATCGTGCCCCCGGGCTCGGCGCGCATCGTGATCAAGATCGAATCCGCGAATCCCACCGGCACCATGAAGGACCGCGTGGCCCAGGCGATGGTCGCGAAGGCGGCGTCTGATGGCCGGCTCGCGCCGGGCGGCACGGTCGTCGAATACACGGGGGGATCGACCGGCGTCTCGCTGGCGCTGATCTGCGCGGCGCGGGGCTTCCGCTCGCACCTGGTCACGTCCGACGCGTCCAGCGAGGAAAAGCGGCTGAGCATGCGCGCCTACGGCGCGGAGCTGACGCTCATTCCGAGCGACCAGCGCCGCATCACCGCGGAGCTCATCAAGGCGATGATCGCGAAGGCCGACGAGATCAGCAGACAGCCCGGACACTGGGCGTGCAACCAGCTCCGCAATGCGGACGGAGAGGCCGGCTACCATCCGATGGGCGAGGAGATGTGGACGCAGTCGGGCGGGCGCGTCGACGCGTTCGTGCAGGCGGTCGGCACGGCGCACTCGATTCACGGCACGGCGCACGCGCTGCGGCGCCACAACCCGCGGCTGCACGTCGCCGCGGTCGAGCCGGCGGAGTCGCCGGTGCTGTCGGGTCAGGCGCCGGGCGCTCACAAGATCGAGGGCATCGGCATCGGGTTCCTGCCGCCGCTCTGGCGGCGCGACGACGTGAACGAGATCCTGACCGTGAGCACCGACGAAGCCAACGCCATGGCGCGCCGGCTCGCGCGCGAGGAGGCCGTGTTTGCCGGCAGCTCGACCGGCGCGAACATCGTCGCGGCGCTGCAGGTCGCGAAGCGCCTCGGCGCGGGCGCGACCGTCGGCACGATTGCCGTCGATTCGGGGATTCGTTATCTCAGCACGGACGTGTTTCGAAGGTAGTCACCAGGAGGCGCGATGACGATCCGCCACACCCGCCGGGAATTCCTGGGCTTCGCCGCGGCTCCCGTGTTCCTACCGCTGTTCCAGGGCGCCGAGCCCGAGCTCGTCGTGATCAATGCGAGGGTGTACACCGTCGAACCGGCCGCGCCCCGCGCCGAGGCGTTTGCGGTGAACGGCGGGCGGTTCGTCGCCGTCGGCACGACGGCGGACATCCGGGCGCTCGCCGGCCGACGGACGCAGACGTTCGATGCGACGCAGATGACGATCGTGCCCGGCTTCGTCGACTGCCACAATCACGCGGGCGGCACGACGCTCCTCTACGAGGTGCTCGTCGGCAACCCGTTCGAGGTCGAGTTCGTCACGATCGCGAGCATCGTGGACAAGCTCCGCGCGAAAGCGCGCGACACGCCCCCGGGCATGTGGGTCGAGGGCTACTTCTTCGACGACACGAAGCTCAAGGACAAGCGGCCGCTGACCGTGCACGACCTCGATCAGGTGTCCACGGAGCACCCCGTCGTCGTGCACCATCGCGGCGGCCACACGTCGTTCTACAACAGCAAGGCGTTCGAGCTGGCGGGCGTCAGCAAGGCCACGCCGAATCCCGCCGGCGGCACGTTCGATCGTGATGCAGGGGGCGAGCTCAACGGCCGCGTGACCGATCGCGCCCGCAACGCGATGAGCCGCGCGGGCCGGCGTCCGGCGATCTCACCGGAGGAAAGCGCGCGCCGCGAGCGCGACGGGCTCGCGTACATCTCGAAACAGTTCGTCCGCTACGGCCTCACGAGCGTGCACCATGAAGGCGGCGACCTGGCCGCGCTTCAGGACGTGCGGTCGCGCGGTCAGCTGCTGCACCGCGTGAGCTACGAGGCCAGCGGCCGCGCGCTGGACTCGATGATCGCGAGCGGGATCATGACGGGCTTCGGCGACGAATGGATCAAGCTCGGCGCGACCTCCGAGCACACCGTCGACGGCTCGTTCTCGGAGCGGACGATGGCGCTGAGCCGGCCGTATCCGGGCATTGAGCCGCCGTATCAGGGCAACGTCACCGAAACGCAGGACGATCTCAACGCCTGGGTCGAGCGCGTGCATCGCGCCGGCATCCAGGTGAATTGCCACGCCAACGGCGACGTCGCGATCGACATGTACCTCACGGCGTTCGAGCGCGCGCAGAAAGCGTTTCCACGGGCGGACGCGCGGCCGAAGATTACGCACTGCACGCTCGTCAACGACGACCTCGTCCGCCGCATCAAGGCCGCCGGCGCCGTGCCGGCGATGTTCACGACCTACGCGTACTACAACACGGACAAGTTCGTGTTCTACGGTGAGGACCTGATGAAACGGTGCATGGCATACCGGACGCTGCTCGATGCCGGCGTGCGGGCGGCGGCGGGGTCGGACTTCAGCCCGGGGCCGTTCGCGCCGCTCATGGGCATCCAGGGCATGGTCACGCGCACCGGCTGGGACGGCACGACGTGGGGCGCCAATCAGCGGATCAACGTGGACGAGGCGATCGCCGTCAACACGATCAACGGTGCGTACGCGTCGCGCGAGGAGTCGTTGAAGGGATCGATCGCCGCCGGCAAGCTCGCGGACTTCGTCGTCCTCGCCGATGACCCCCATACCGTGAGTCCGGACAAGATCAAGGACATTCAGATCGTCCGCACCGTCGTCGGCGGCACCACGATGTACCAGGCGTGACCGTCGGGTCCCGCAGAGGCGCTACGGCCACGCGTACTCGAACGGCCCGACGGCCATGTACTGGCCGGTGTGGTCGTACTCGATCCCGCCCTTGACATGGAACCGCGTCGTCATTCCGAGGTCCGCTCGCTTGACGACGATGCCTTGTGGCAGGGTCATCCCGGGATAGGCCTCCGCGCCGGATACCGGATTCCGAATCGGACCGCACGTGATGTCCACGAAATCGCCGCACTTGAGGCGCGTCTTCACGCCGTCGAAGACCAGATCGAACGACGTCGCATGCGGGCCGTGCACCTTCGGCCAGGTCCAGCCGAGCACGCCCCACGGCCCGCCGATCTTGCCGCCGAGCAGCTCTTCGATGGCGGCGCGCTGCGCCGGATTGGCGCGCTCGTCGATCAGAATGAGCGCCTCGCCGTTGCCCTCGTGGATCGCGCCTGGCCACTTCGCGAAGACCGAGAAGTTCAGCCCATCCAGCCGGACATCATCGGACGCGCCCTCGTCGATGTGCCACGTCCAGCCGCCCTCGCAATAGCCCTTTGTTGGCCGCGCGTTGAAATTGCAGGGACAGCCCCAGTCGCAGTTGCAGGAGATCAAGACCTTGCCGGAGAGACGCCAATGCTGGGCCATGCAAGGTGCATCCTAGCATTGAGGATTTGCGGATCGCATCATTGAAGAGTGATGGAAACGGACTTCGCGCAGATGGCGGGGCGGGAGATCGTCGCAAGACTGGCGGCGCTGCCCGATCGCTCCACCGTCGCGGTGCGCCGCTGGCGGCGCGGACAGTCCCGGCGCCTGGCCGGGTTGCCGGGCGCCGACATGCTGCGAGTCGCGAAAACGGTTCTCGCCAGCCGCGACCCGTTGCGACGGTTCGTCGCGTACGAGCTCATCCGCGACCATCCGGCGGCGGTGCGGGCGTTGTCGCCGCGGTCCGTCTGTGCGCTGGCCGGGCGACTTGCGACCTGGGGCGACGCCGACATGTTCGGCTGCTTCGTCGCGGGTCCGGCCTGGCGCGCCGGCCGTGTGCGCGACGCCGATGTGCTGTCGTGGACGCGCTCGCGCGACCGCTGGTGGCGTCGCGCGGCGCTTGTCGCAACGGTGCCCCTGAACGTACGCGCCCAGGGCGGCGCCGGCGACGCCAGGCGGACGGTTAGAATCTGTGAGACCCTTGTGGCGGACCGCGAACCTGTGGTGGTGAAGGCGCTGTCGTGGGCGCTGCGCGCGCTCGTCGCGCGCGACGCCCCGGCCGTTCGGCGCTTCCTCGTGCGACATGCTGACGACGTCGCGCCGCTCGTTCGGCGAGAAGTCACGTCGAAGCTCCGAACGGGTCGCAAATCATGAGACGTGCATGAACACACGCCGTCAATTTCTCATCCGCGCGCCGCTTGGGGTGCTCGTCGCCGCCGCCGCGTGCCGCGAGGACGCGCCGGCCGCGACGCCGTCGCCGTCCGCCCAAACGACGCCCACGACACCGGGCGCGCCGCCCGCGTTCGCGACGGCGCCAGGCGTCGGACCAGCGGTCACGCCCGCCACGTTCGCAGAAGCCGAAAAGCTGATGCAGGTGACGATGACGCCGGCCGAACGCCAGCAGGCCGCCGATTCGTGGCGCAGCGCGATGGCGCCGTACCTGGAGCGCCGCACCGGGCCGCGCAAGGTGGCGATTTCTGACACGGACGCGCCCGCGTCGCTCTGGAATCCGATGCTGCCCGGCATCCCGCCCGGGCCCGCACGCGATCGATTCGTCCGTTCGAAACCCGAGGCCTCGCCCCTGCCCGCGTCGGATGACGACATCGCGTTCGCGCCGGTGACGCAGCTGTCGCGGTGGATTGAGTCGAGGAAGCTCACGTCCGAGCGCCTGACGGACATCTATTTGAGCCGCATCAGACGTCTCGACTCGAAGGTCCGCGCGGTGATCACCATCCCTGAGAAACATGCGCTCTTCCGCGCGAATCATGCCGACACCGAAATCGCCGCGGGGAAGTATCGCGGCCCGCTCCATGGGATCCCGTACGGCGTGAAGGACCTGCTGGACACGAAAGACATCCTCACGACCTACGGCGCCGAGCCGTTCCGCAATCGCGTGCCGTCGGCGGATTCGGCCGTCGTGCGCCGATTGAACGATGCGGGCGCGGTGCTCGTCGCGAAGCTGTCGCTGGGCGCGCTCGCGCTCAACGACATCTGGTTCGGCGGCCAGACGATGAACCCGTGGTTGCCGGAGGAGGGCGCGTCCGGATCGAGCGCCGGGCCCGGTGCCGCGACGGCCGCCGCGTTCGTGGGTTTTTCCGTCGGCAGCGAAACCGGCGGCTCGATCGTCGCACCGGCGATGCGGTGCGGCGTGACAGGCCTGCGTCCGACGTTTGGCCGCGTGCCGCGCACCGGCGCGATGACGCTGTGCTGGTCGCTCGACAAGCTCGGCCCGATGACGCGATCGGTCGAGGACGCGATGCTCGTGCTGCACGCCATCACCGGACCGGACGGCGGCGACCCATCGAGCGTGGCGAGCCGCCTCGACTTCGACGCCACGGCGCCGATTTCCGGCGTCCGGGTCGGGTATCTCGCTCAATGGATGCGAGAGAGCCCCGCCACCGACGTCGACCGCGCCGCGATCGAGACGATGAAGAAGCTCGGCATGACGCTGAAGGAAGTGACGCTGCCCGACTGGCCGTTCAGCTCGCTCATGCCGATCCTGTTCGCGGAGGGCGCCGCGTCGTTCGAGGATCTCGCGCTGAACAACCTGCTGGGCACCCTCCGGGCGCAGGTCAAAGATGCCTGGCCGAACATGTTCCGCATGACGCGGTTCCTGTCGGCGATTGACGTCGTCCAGGCCGACCGGCTGCGGCGCAAGGTCGCGCTCGAGATGGCGCGCATCTTCAGGGATGTGGACGTCCTGCTCGTGCCGTCGCTTCGCGACGAGCAGCTGACCATCACGAATTTCACCGGCCATCCGTCGTTGACGCTGCGCGCCGGTTTCGTCGAGGTCTCGGAAGCGCGAAGCGACTGGGCGCCCGATCCGGCGAACCCGCTGCCGACGTTCAATCCGCCGCGCCGGGTGCCGCACGGCGTCACCATCGTCGGCCGGTTGTTCGACGACGGCCTGCTCGGGCAGATCGGGATCGCGCTCGAGCGCGGGTTTGGCGTCGCCGGCGAGCGGCCCGGCGGCTTCTGAAGGCGATCGCAGGAGGAGCACGATGACGTTGCAACGATGGCTGGTCGCGTCGATGATTGGTCCACTGGCCGCTGTGCCAATGGCCGCGCAGGAGCGCGGCGGACAGCGCGGTGCCGCGCCCGCCCCCGCCAGTCCGGCGATGACGCTGACGATTCCCGGATTTCCGGACGGCGGCATGATCCCCGTGAAATTCAGCCAGGCGGCGGACGGCGTGGCGCCCGGCGAGGGCACGTCGCCGGCGATGAGCTGGGCCAACGCCCCGGCGGGTACGCAGAGCTTCGTGCTGCACATGCACGATCTCGATGTCGTTCGCAACAAGACGACCGACGATCAGGCGCACTGGGTCGTGTGGAACATTCCCCCGACGGCCACCGGCCTGCCCGAGGGCGTGCCCAAGGGCGCGCGGCTCGCGGACGGCAGCTATCAGATCAGCGCGACGGGCCAGATGTACCGCGGGCCCGGCGCCCCCGCGACCGGTCCGCTGCATCACTACATCTTCGAACTGTACGCGCTCGACACGAAGCTCGACGTCCAACCCACGGCCGATGCGTTCGAGACGCGCGCGAACGTCCTGAAGGCGATTCAGGGACACATTCTCGCGAAGGCGGTGTACGGCGGGTTGTTCAGGAGGCCGCGGTAGATGATTTCAGCGCTTGAAGCCCTGGACCGCCTGCGTGAAGGGAACCGCCGCTTCGCGGCAGATCGGGCTGGTCAGGGATCCGTGACGACGGCGCGGCGCGTCGAGGTCGCGGCCGGTCAGGAGCCGTTCGCCATCATCCTCGGCTGCTCGGACTCGCGCGTGCCCGCGGAGCTGGTCTTCGATCAGGGGCTCGGCGATCTCTTCGTCATCCGGGTTGCCGGCAACATCGTCGCGCCCTCGCAGGTCGGCAGCGTGGAATTTGCCGCCGAGCGGTTTCACACGCGGCTGGTCGTCGTGCTGGGACATTCCCAGTGCGGCGCCGTGCAGGCCACGCTCGAGGAGATGCGCCGGCCGGCGACGGGGCAGTCGAGAAATCTGAAATCGATCGTCGATCGCATCCGGCCGGCGGTGGAGGGACTGACGGACATGTCGCAAGCCGTGCGCGCGAACGTGCGCGCGTCGGCCAATCACCTGCGCCATGGCTCAGCCGTGCTCGAGCAGCTCGTGCTGACGAATGGGCTGGTCGTGGTGGGCGCCGAGTACTCGCTGGAAACGGGCCTCGTGGATTTCTTCGACGGCGTGCCCGGCCGGGGTTGACAGCCCGTCGATCTGGCTCTACACTGCAAAGTAATTTACAGATGTCAAATCGCGCCACTCGCCGTCCGCGCCGCGCGGTCAAGGCGCTCGGTTTGCTAATCGCGCTGTGCCTGCTGGCCGTGACCGCGCTCGTGGTCTCACTCTCCGTCGAGCGCCGCCTTGAGGTGACGCTCCCGGTCCCAACCGGCCCCTTCGGCGTCGGCCGCGCGATCTTCGACTGGAAAGACGACGCGACGATCGACCCGGTCGCGCCGGCCCCGGGCACGAAGCGCGAGCTCCTGGTCTGGATCTGGTATCCGGCGGACGGCGGATCGTCGGCCGCGCTGGACGACTACGTGCCCACCGAGTTGCAGCACGCCACGGGGCGACGCGGCTCCTCCCTCATGACGTTGTTGACGCGCGATCTGTCGAAGGTCCGCGCCCACAGCTTCCGCAATCCCGACATGTCGCCGAGGGCGCCCTCGTATCCGGTGGTGATCATGAGAACCGGCGCCTCGCTCGGCGTGCTGACGTACTCGGCCCTCGCCGAAGATCTCGCCAGCCAGGGATACGTCGTCGTCGGCTTCGACGCGCCATACCGCACGGGGGTCGTCGCGTTTCCTGACGGCCGCGTGTTCGAGCGAACGCCTGAGAACAACCCAGAAACCTTCGAGGGCCAGCCGCACGCTGACCGCCTCAACAAACTGCTGGCCGCCTGGACTGCCGACATGGGCTTCGTCCTCGGCCGGCTGGCGCGCCTGACGCCAACCGACGACGCGGGCAGGTTCGCCGGACGGCTGGATCTGACGCGCGTGGGCGTGTTCGGCCACTCGTTCGGCGGCGCGCAGACGGCGCAGTTCTGTCACGACGACGCGCGATGCAAAGCCGGCATCGACATCGACGGCCTGCTTCTCGGCAGCGTCGTTCAGGGCGGTCTGCGCCAGCCGTTCATGTTTCTGTTCAGCGACCAGGCGACCGCGACCGATCCGGAGAGCACGCAGATCAAAGCCGATATCCAGTCGGTGTACGACCGGCTGCCTCCCGACGCGCGCGTGCGCGCGATGATCCGCGGCGCAAGTCACTTTCTGTTCAGCGATGATGGAGCGCTGTTGAAGAGCCACATCGTCCTGGGCATGCTTCGCACGTTCGGCGTCGTCGGCATCGACGGACGGCGCCAGCTCGCGGTGACCAGCTATTGCGTGCGCACGTTTTTCGACAGGTACCTGAAGTCGGCGGGGAATGGACCGCTCGATCTCGCCTCGCCGCTCTATCCCGAGCTCCGGTTCTTGAACTAGTCTTCTGTCTTTCTCTCACGCTTGGCGCGAGGAAGGACATCGTGGAGCAGCCGGTCGACTGGCAACCGATTCTGATTGGCGATTTCCTGGAGCTGCGGCCGCTCCGCGCGGAGGACTACGACGACCTCTACGCGGTGGCGTCCGATCCGCTGATCTGGGAGCAGCACCCGGCGAGTAACCGCCACGAGCCGGCGGTCTTTCGCCAGTTCTTCGATGAGGCGATGGCGAGGCGCGGCGCGCTCGTTGCCATCGACGCGGCCACGCGCAAGGCCATTGGATCGTCGCGGTTTCACGGCTACGACGCCGCGCGGAGCGAGGTCGAGATCGGCTGGACGTTCCTCGCGCGTGCGTACTGGGGCGGCCGTTACAACGCCGAGTTGAAGCGGCTCATGCTCGAACATGCGTTCCGCTTCGTGCACGTCGTGATCTTCATCGTCGGTGTGAACAACATCCGATCGCAGCGCGCGATGGAGAAGATCGGCGGCGTCCGCCGCCCGGGCACCCGGCGCGAGCCCGACGGACGCGAGAGCTATGTCTACGAGATCCGGAAGGACAAGGCCTAGGATTACCGCGTCGCGAGCCGCCTGACAACCGCGGCGCTCGTCAGCTCGCGGTAAGCATCCTTCCCGATCCAACGAGACGACGGGAGGGGGGACGCCGCCAGGCGGCGCGCGGTCCTGACCGCCTTTGCATGGAGCCGTCGATTGCGCCGGCCGGTGGTGCGCAGCGCCCAGCTGACCGCCTTCTTCACGAAGTTGCGATCGTCCGACGCGGCGCGCTCGATGAGGCGCAGCGACCGCTCGAACGGCGCGTCAGGACACTGTTTGTCGTGCACGGCGAGTGACGCGATGAGCGCGAATCCCGCGCGCTTCACGAATTCCTCGCGCCGGCGGCTCCATTGGTCCACCTTGCGCCAGGCATGTGGCGTCTTGTCGAACAGGTGGAAACAGATCGTGTCGCAAATCGCCCAGTTGTCGAACGCCTTGACCCAGCGGTCCATCTGGGCCGCAGTAACTCTGCCCGGATCGTCGACGAACGCCGTCAGGATCCGCGCCTCGTACCAGCCGGTTTTCCACAGCGCGACGGCCAGATCGTGATCGCGCCCCAGCCGCTTCGCCAGACTGTGCATGGTCGCCATCGACACGCCGAATACCTTCGGCGCGCGAATGGCGTATCGCGCCATGCCGTCGCGGTTGCGCTTCGAGCCGCGCCGCGCGAGCCACCGCAGGACCTGGTTGACGCGCTCGCTTCGTGTCGGCGCTGCAGACATCACAGGGCGCGGATGAGTCCGGCGATCAGAATGCCGGCGGCGGGGAACACCGCGACGGTACCGGCGAAGTACAGCAGGTAGACGAGCCGGTTGACGACGGACCCGCGCCAGCCCAGGCCCCGCTCGCCGGTCGCGGCGGCGACGACCATCGCGAGCGTCGATGTCCAGGCGAAGAAGATGATGAGCCACACGAACACCGACACCTGCCAGAGCGGAAGCGCGGTCAGCTGAATCGCCGTGGCGAGGGCGAGGAGCAGGATGCCGCGTCCGCTTCCTCCCGAGTGCGCGAGGTGCCACTTCGCCACGTTGCCGTCGGCGAGGATGGCGCGATAGAGGAATAGTCCAGCGACGAGACTCACGGTCAAGATCGCGGCGCCGTGGAGCGCGAGCTGCAGGGCGAGCCTCTCCATACGAGTGCCTCCGCATGAAGAGTGCCATACTTCGTCACTCGGATCGCAGCGCGTCCAGCGCCTCCATGCGCGCCGCCCGTCGGGCAGGCCAGAGTCCGGCGCCCATCGCGACGGCCGTCATCACCGCCGACGAGACGACGATCGTCATCGGATCGTTCGGCCCGAGTCCGAACAGAAAGGACTTCACCGCCGGTCCGGCCAGCCAGGCTGCGGGCAGACCGATCGCGAGGCCGATCGCGGCGAGCACGACGACCTGTTGCAGCACGAGCCATAACACGTGCGCTCGCTGTGCGCCGAGCGCGAGCCGGATCCCAATCTCGCTGGTCCGCCGCGCGACGGAGTACGACGTCACCCCGTGGAGTCCGATGCACGCCAGCACGAGCGCGAACGCGCCGAAGACCGTGAGCAGCCGCGCGAAGACCCGCTCCTTGCCGAGCGACTGATCGATCTGCTCGTCCTGCGTCTTGTAGTCGGTGATCGGCAGCGTCCGATCGACGTCCGCAACCGCCCGCTCGATCTCCGGACGCAGCGATCCGAGCGGCGCGGACGCGCGCACGACGACGTGCATGGATCCCATCTGGCGCTGCAGGTACGACTGCAGCATGGTCGGCTCGATGTCGTTGCGCAGGCCGTCGTATTTGCTGTCGCCGGTCACGCCGACGACCTCCACCTCGCGCATGCCGACCTTGAATCGCCGTCCGAGCGGCGACTCGTCGCCGAAATACCGGCGCGCCGCCGTCTGGTTGACGACCACGACGTTCGG
Organism: Vicinamibacterales bacterium; assembly: GCA_035519535.1. Taxonomy (GTDB): domain Bacteria; phylum Acidobacteriota; class Vicinamibacteria; order Vicinamibacterales; family SCN-69-37; genus DATEGZ01. The sequence goes on from DATIWF010000059.1 coordinate 15,367, forward strand.
CAGGCCGAGTCGATCCTCCGGACCGATCGGCCGGCCCGCGATGAGCGGCACCTGCATCGTCTCGAGGTAGTGCGGACCGACGGCGTTCATGAACATGTGCCCGGCCTTGCCGTCGATCGCGACGGTCGTGTCGGACTCCCAGCCGGAGAGCAGGGCGTTTTCGACGAGCGTCGCCGACGACACGCCGGGAATGGTCTCGAGCCGCTCGAGCAATCTCGGGAAGATCGCGGCGGCTCGGTCGGGCGCCTTCCCGCTCATCGTTGGATCGACGGTGAAGAGCACGAGCCCGCGGGGGTTGAAGCCGAGCTCGACGCTGCCGAGATTGTGGAGCGTGCGAAGAAACAGCCCGGCCCCGGCCACGAGCGGCAGCGACACGGCAATCTGGAGCGCCAGCAGGACGCGCCCCATCAGGAGTCGCGGCGAGCCCGCACCGGCGGTGCGGTCCTTCAGCAGGCCGCTGTCGTCGCGGCTGAACCGGATCGCCGGCAGCAGGCCCGCGAGCACGCCCGCGCCGCCGGCCAGCGCCGCGGCCACGGCAAAGAGCGGCCAGTCCAGCTTGACGCTGATGCCGTTCGTTCCGAGGCCGGAGGCCAGCATCGACTGGAGGGCCGGCGCGGACCACACCGCCAGCACCAGCCCGGCCACGCCGCCCGCGACGCTCAACAGCGTGCTTTCGAGCAACAGCTCGCGGACGATCCGGCCGCGCCCCGCGCCGAGGGCCTGACGCACGAGCAACTCCCGCCGGCGGGAGACGCCGCGCGCGAGCATCAGTCCGGCGACGTTGACGCACGCGATCAACAGCACGATGCCGACGACCACGGAAAGAATGCGCAACGGCTGAATCGCGGTCGTGCGCAGGGAATCGAGGCCGCGGGCGCCCGGGAACAGCCGCGCATCGGCAAGGCGAGCCTGTTCGGCCGTCAAGCCGGTCCTCGCGAGCCCTTCGCGCAACACGGTCCGGAGCCGATCGATGAGCGCCGGGTTCGGCGTCCCCGGCACCCGCGCGATGGCCCGGACCCAATAGGGATTGGTCTCGGTGAAGAGCGAGTGGCCGGGCTCGGCCCAGTTCGGGACGATCGCGGGCTGCTGAGCCAGCGTCAGGATCACGTCGGTTTCGGCCGCGAATCCCCCGGGCGACAGCCCGCGGAACGACGCGTCGGTGACGCCGACGATGGTGAGCGCGGCGCCGTTGACCTGAATCGTCTGGCCGATCGCGCCGGGGTCGCGGCCGAAGAGCCGCGTCCACAAGCCGTACCCGATCACGCCCGCGGGCGCCGCGCCCGGTTCGTCATCCGCCGCCGTGAGCGCGCGGCCGAGCGCCAGACCCGGCCGGAGCGTCTCGAAGAAATTGCCGGACACGAGCATGCCCGTGGCGGCGATCGGCGGCCGGCCCTCCCTGGACACGGTCAGCCGGGCGCCCACGTTGTAGCCGCAAAGGTCGGCGCTGCCGCGGACGGCCGCTCGCATCGCGGCGACTTCCGCGTAGTTGAAATTGCTCCGGTAGTACGCACCGGCCGGATCGCGATACCCCGTCGAGTTCAGATTGTTGATGGGAACGGGATCGTTGGCGTTCGTCGTCCAATAAAGGAGGCGCAGTTCGTCGGGCCGATCGACGGGCAGGGGCTCGAGGAGCAGCTGCCGCACGACGCTGAAGATCGCGGTGTTGGCGCCGATGCCGATCGCGAGCGACAGCACCGAGACGGCGACGTAGCCCGGACTTCGGCGCAGAACGCGCATCACGGACCGGCCATCCAGCGAAAGACCCAGCCAGGGATGAAATCGGCGACGCGTCGTCGCGCGGTCCTCTCGGGCGCCGCCTCCCATCGCCATTACCGACGCCAGCGTCTGACGCCAGTAGTGCCGGCGCGCGGAGCCGATCGGCGTGCCCGCGGCGAGCGACTCGGCGAATTCCTCGTCGAGGTCGCCGATGATCACCTCGCGCGCGTCGCCACGAAGGCACAGCAAAGCCAGCGCACGGGCGAGTCGAGGAGGTTGCGCAGTGTGCGGCATCGGCTATCCGTGATCGCGCGCGAGTCGAGCCATCCTCTCGAGCGCCAACTCGGAGGCCCGCAGCGCGGCCTCGCCGGCCGGCCGCAGGTGGTAGAAGCGCTTTCGCTTCCCGCCGCGTTCGGGCGTCGGGCCCCCGAGCTCCGATCGGACGAAGCCGCGCCGCTCGAGCCGATCGAGCGCGGTGTAAATCGCGCCGGGTGAGGTCACCCGTCCCGTGCGCGTCTCGATCGTCCGGCGGATCGTCGGCCCGCACGCACCCGGCGCCGCGTCCTGGAGGTGGAGCACGGCGTAGAGCAGCAGCTGTTCGAACTCCCCGAAATGGCGTCGCCTCATTTTCACTCAGGTGTAGTTAATATCATGAGACGAGGTCCGCGCCGGAATGGTTGGCGGCTCCGGTTAGAATCTCGCTATCGCCAGTCTCTTTCGGTATGTCTTCGTGACCGTCGTGGTCGCGCTGACGGCGTACAACGGCGTCGTCGAGGGCATCAATGCGACGCACTACGCCGACACCTTCGGGATGAAGGTCGCGACGGCCACGCAGCTGGCCTATGGCGCGTTCGCGGTTCTGGCGCTCGTGGCGATGGCGTTCCGACGCCGGCTGGTCCCGCGCCTCCTCATCCCATGGGGCGCGGCGGTTGTCGCCACCGGCGCCCTTGCGCCCGTTGTCTACGCCGGCACCTCGATGGCTGTCGGTCTGCTTGTGGGCGCGATCACTGCGATCGTGGTCGGTCTGGCGATCTGGGCATGGCCCCGCACTGGTCCCTGAGGTCGAGACGGAGCAGACGGCTAAGATGAGGACGGGATGAAAACCGTCGACGTCCGGACCGCGACCGCATGGCGGGCATGGCTTGCGGCGAACCACCGGTCGGAATCGGAAGTGTGGCTCATCTTCCAGAAGCGCCATACCGGCCGCGCGTGCGTGGGCTACGAGGACGCGGTGAACGAGGCGCTGTGTTTTGGCTGGGTGGACAGTCTGATCAAGCGGGTCGACGACGACCGATACGCGCGCAAGTTCACCCCGCGCAAGCCGGGGAGCAAGTGGTCGTCAATCAACCGACGGCGGTACGCCGGATTGGTCGAGGCTGGGCGCGTGACGTCAGCGGGCCGCGACCGTCCGCCGGCCAGGCGCAGCACCGACGCGCCGCGTCCGTCGGTGACCAGGTTGCCCGCGTACATCCGGCAGGCCCTGCGCGCAGCGCCGAAAGCGCGCGCGTGTTTCGAAGCGCTGGCGCCTTCACACAAGCGCAGCTACATCGCCTGGATCGACTCGGCCAAGCGGCGCGAGACGAAGCAACGGCGGCTGAGCAGGGCCGTCGCGATGCTCGCCGCAGGCAAGGCGCTTGGATTGAAATGAGGACACCATGACACGGACAACGATGATCCGGTTCGGTTTCACCGTAGCAATCACTGCGCTCGTTGCCGGGCTCGCCGCCGCCCAGTCGCGGGCGACGCCGGCCGAGGCCAAGGCGATGCTGGACAAGGCGGTCGCCCACTATCAGTCCGTCGGGCGGAAGCAGGCGCTCGCGGATTTCACCGCGAAGAAGGCGCCGTTCGTGGACCGCGATCTCTACGTCGTCTGCATCGGTCCCGGCGGCATCGTCACGGCGCACGGCGCCAATCCGGCGTTCGTTGGCATGTCGGCCGACGTGCTGAAGGACTCGAACGGGAAGCCGGTCGGCACCACGATATGGAGTACGGGGACCAGCAAGGGCCTGGGAACGATCGAGTTTCCGATGATCAATCCGGTGACCAACAAGGTCGAATCGAAAACCACTTTCTTTCAGAAGGCCGGCGACGATGTGTGCGCCGTCGGGGCGTACAGTGCAAAGTAGTGGCGTGGACGTCTGGGCGCTGACCGACCTCGCGACGCCCTGGTGCGTGCACGTCGTCGTCACGCTGCGCGTTCCGGAGCAGCTCGCGGCGGGCCCGGCGGCGATCGGCGATCTGGCGTCGGCGGTGCGCGCCGATCCGGACGCTCTCGCGCGGGTCCTGCGCCACCTCGTCAGCAAAGGCCTGTTCGAGGAGCCGTCGCCGGGCCGGTTCGCGCTCAACGACAGCGCGCGCGCTCTCCTCGAGCCGGGTCCGCGGCTCGGCCTCGACCTCGACGGCTTCGGCGGCCGCATGGCCAACGCATGGAGCAGTCTGCTGACCGCGGTGCGGACGGGCTCGCCGGCGTACGACGCCGTGTTCGGACGGCCGTTCTGGGATGACCTCGCGGCGCACCCGTCGATCTCGGCGGATTTCGACGCGCTGATGGGGCCCGGTCACGGCACGCCCGATCCCGACGTGCTGCCCGATGGCGACTGGTCGTCCGTGAAGACGGTGGTGGACGTTGGCGGTGGCACGGGCGCGTTGCTCGCCGAGATCCTCCGCGCGCATCCGGCGGTTCGCGGCACGCTCGTCGATCTGCCTGCCACGGTAGCGCGATCGCGCGAGGTCTTCGCGGCCGCAGGCGTCGCGGACCGCGTCACGACCATCGGCCAGAGTTTCTTCGACCCCCTGCCACGCGGCGCCGATCTGTATGTGATGAAGAGTGTGCTCTCGGACTGGTCCGATCGCGAGGCCGCGGCGCTGCTCGCGCGGTGCGCCGAGGCCGCGCGTCCCGCCGGCCGCATCGTGATCGTCGGCGGCGTGACGCTCGATCCGGTGGCGGCGTCGCCCGCGCTGCTCATGCTGGTGCTGGTCGGCGGCAAGGAGCGGACGCTCGACGAATTTCGCGCGCTCGCCCGCGGCGCCGGGCTCGACGTGGCGGGCACCGGCCGGCAGAAGTCCGGCAAGTCGCTCGTGGTGTGCCGGCCGACGCGATAACGGCTCATGCCTTCTCTCTTCACCCCCGCGACCCGTGACGCGCTTCTTTCCCGCGTCGCCCGTTTGTCACCCGAGCGTCGTCCGCTGTGGGGCCGCTTCACGGCGCCGCAGATGGTGTGCCACGTGAGCAGCGCGCTGCGTGAGAGTCTCGGCGAGCTCGACGCGGGCGCGCCGGCCGGCTGGCTCGCATATCCGCCGCTCAACTGGCTGGCGATCCACGTGCTGCCGTGGCCGAAGGGCCGGGGCAAGAGCCCGGCGTCGCTGCTCGCGCAGCAGCCGACGACCTGGGAGGCTGACATCGACGAGCTGCGCGGCCTCATCCATCGCGTGGCCGATCGCGGACCGGATGCCGCGTGGCCGCTGAGCCGCGGCTTTGGCAGGATTTCGGGCAGGAGCTGGGGCGTGCTGCATCATAAGCACCTGGATCACCATCTGCGGCAGTTTGGGGTGTAACACAGAAGGCAGAAGGCAGAAGGCAGAAGGCAGAGGGCAGAAGGCAGAAGGCAGAGGGCAGAGGGCAGAGGGTAGTGAGTGCAACGGCTGATCGCGTGAAACTGGTCCAGGATCTATACGCCGCCTTCGGCCGGGGCGACGTGCCGGCGCTGCTGGCCGCGATCAGTCCGGACGTCGAGTGGGGCGAGCCCGACAACCCGTTCAACCCCACGGCCGGGACGAGGCGCGGGCACGCAGGATTCCTCGAGTGGGTGAGCCTCGGCAGGCAGTTCGAGGAGATTCTCGTCCTCGAGCCGCGCCAGTTCCTCACCGGCTCCGATTCGGTCGCCGTCGTCGGCTACATGAAGTGCCGCGCCAAGGCAACGGGCCGCACCTACGAGTCGGAGTTCGTCCATCTCGTCACCGTTATTGACGGGAAGATCGTGCGCTTCCGCGAGTTCTTCGACACCTACGCTGCGAGCGAGGCGTTCAGAGCGCGCTCGACGTGACCAGCCAGAAGCTGGAAGTGACGAGATGAGCTATCGCCGGTACGCGAAATAGTCGCCGACTTCCTTCGCGACGAGACCGATCGCGTTCTCGAGCGTTTCGCCCGAGCCGTAGTGATCGCCCGTGAAGATCGAGAGCACGATCGTCCAGCCCTGCGCCTCGAGCACGCCGACGTCGTCGCCGACGTACGGCAGAAAATCACCCGTCTTGTGCGGAATGCGGTAGCCGGTGAGGTAGCGCGGGATGCGCGTGCGGTACACCTGGCCGCGCATGATCTGGAGCATCAGATCGGAGGACGGCTTGTCGACGAGCTGACCGCGCTCCATCATCTCGAGCAGCCGACCCATCTCCCGCGGCGTGGACAGCCCGAACGGCGTCTTCTTCGATCGGTAGAAGGCCTCGGTTGAGGAGGCGGCGTTGAGCGCGGCGAACCAGTCTTTGCCGATCGTCATCGCGCGCGTCTGACTCAGGCCAAGGGCGGTCATGCGTGCGTTGACCGCCGGCGGGCCGCCCACCATCCGGTACAGCGCGTCCGTCGCCGTGTTGTCGGACACGATGATCATCAGCGTGATCAGATCCTTGACGGTCAGGACGGCACCGGGATCGAGCCGCTGGATGATGCCCGTGCCGGGCCGGATATCGTCGCGCGCGAGCGTGTACTTGTCGGCGAGCGCGAACTTGCCGTCCTTGATCTGCTGAAACGTCTCCACCATCAGCGGAATCTTGATGGTGCTCATCGTCTCCATCTGCCGGTCGGCGTCGAGCGCGAGTTCTTCGCCCGTGTCGAGCGACTTCAGGTAGATGCCCCAGGTCGCGTTGACGCTTTTCGTGACGCGCTCGATCGAGGCGCGCAGGCGGTCGATGGGCGGCGCCTGGGCGGCGCCCTGTGCAGCGAGCACAGCAGCGCCACTCAGCAACGCGACCGATACGACAATCGGTCTCATACCACTGCCCTCTGTACTTCTGCCTTTTGCCTTCTGCCTTCTGTCTTCTGCCTTCTGTCTCTTAAGCGTGGCCGGCAGCATCGGGAACGGGAATGTTTTTCGTTGACGGGTTCAAAAGTGCGGGGGAACGGTACTCCCATCCAGTCTCCTTGGCAAGCCCCGCTATAATTCCACCCGGCACCAGAAATGATGGATGCGATGACGATGACGATTGGCGATGCGCCGCGCGATGTGCCGCGTCGTCGGCGAGGAATGCTATGGTCGCGGTCGTCCTGATCGCGTTCGCGTTCATCCTCCGGAGCGCCGCGTGACGATCATGAACCAGGACGCGATCACCGCGATGTTCGCGAAGCGGTCGGCGGCCTTCGCCAGCCGCGACGTGGACACGCTCGTCGCGGACTACATCGACGACTGCGTCGTCGACACGCCGACGTTCGGACCGATCCGCGGGCGGTCCGAGCTGGAGCGCGCCGAGCGCCGGACATTCGCGGCGTTTCCCGACATCGCCGTCGAGCAGGAAGAGCTGGTGATGACCGGGAATCGCGTCGTGCTCACCGCCACGGTCAGCGCCACGGACGTCGACGGGCGCGTGACCTCGGCGGGCGCGCATCTGCGCGTGCCGATGGTGGTCGTCTACACGCTGGATGGCCCTCGCATCGCTCGCGAGCGTCGCGTGTGGGATTTCAGCGGCATCCTGCTGAAGCGCGTGCAGAAGGACTTGAAGACGGCGGCGGAGGTGCAGCAGTTCCTCCTGCCGGCTGGCCGATTCACGGGCGAGGGCTTCGAGATTGCGGCGGCGTCGGTGCCGTGCCGGGATCTCGGCGGCGACTTCTTCGATTACTTCATGCTGCCGGACGGCGGCTTCGCGTTTTCGCTTGGCGACGTCGCAGGCAAGGGGCCGCCGGCGTCGCTCCTGAGCGCATCGATTCAAGCGGTGCTGGCCGCGCACGGCCAGTCGGGCGGCGCCGCCGCCACGCTCGCGAACGCCAACCGCGCGATGCTGCGGCGACCGGTGCCGGCGCGGTTTGCGACGGCGGTGTACGGCGTCCTCTCGCGCGACGGGCGGCTGACCTACAGCAACGCCGGTCACAATCCGCCGCTGCTCGTCAGTCGATCGGGCGTGCGCTGGCTCGAGCGCGGGGGCACGGTGCTCGGCGTTCTGGACGCTGCGGTGTTCGACGAGGAGACGCTGCAGCTCGAGGCAGGCGACCTGCTCGTCGCGTTCAGCGACGGCATCACTGAAGCGCAGAGCCCGGACGGAGCGGAGTTTGGCGAAGACCGGCTGCGTGCCTGCGTCGAGGCCAATCGTCGCCTCGCGCCGGAAGCGATCGTCGACGCCGTGCTCCATGCCGTGCAGCGGTTCGCCGGCGGCGCGCGGCAGGGCGACGATCTGACGGTGCTGGCGCTGTCCTACCGCGGGACGTGACGCGCGTCCAGACGAGCGGCTCGAACTTGCGGGCCCTTGCGGCTGAACGCCGCGCGGCGCGATCATGAGCCATCCGACGTGGGAATGAAGCTCAGCGGGCTCATGCTCATTGCCGCCCTCGCGGTCGCCGCTCAGCCGGCGACCGCGCCAAATCTTCTGCGCAATGGGGGCTTCGACCGCGACACGTCTGGCTGGCGGCTGAGCTACGGTTCAGGGTGGACCTCGGACGCCGCCGTCTTCGCGGCGATCGGCACGCAGACGGCGCCGCCAGCGCCCACCGCCGTCCTGCGCCCGCTCGATCCGGAGGTCCACGCGGACGGGACGGTGATCTTCAGGTTGCAGGCGCCGCAGGCGGCGCGTGTGTCGGTCTACGTGGACACGATGACCCCCGCCT
>DATIWF010000060.1:0-9804 GCA_035519535.1 Vicinamibacterales bacterium
GGACCCGACGTACCTGACGTACCTGACGTACCCGACGTACCGACGAAGTTCACTCCGTCCGTATCGCCGCGACCGGCGCGACCTTCGTCGCCCGGAGTGCGGGAATCGCAATCGCTCCGGCCGCGACGACGGCCAGGCCGAGCACCGCCGTGACGATCGCCGGCAGGTCGATTGGGCTCACGTCGAAGAGCAGCGCGCGGAGAAACTGGCCGCCGGCGAGCGTCATCGCCACGCCCAGTCCGAGGCCAATCGCGAGGAGCCGGCCCGCGCCGGCGGCGACGAGGCCGACAATCTGTCCGCGCTCGGCGCCGAGCGCGAAGCGCACGGCAATCTCGCGCGTGCTCTCGCCCACGAGCAGCATGAACAGGCCGTAGAGGCCGACGGCCGCCAGGAGCGCCGCCGACGCCGCGAACAGCCCCAGCACTTCCGCGTTGAGTCGAGGCTGATCGAGCGCCGCGTCGACGACCGAGTCGAGCGGGCGCACACCGAAAACCGCACGCGCCGCGTCCAGCTCGCGCACGATGCGACGCAGGTCGGCCGCGAAGGCGCGCGGATCGCTCGTCCGCGCCACGTATTCCGGATCGGGCCACGCGCCCGCCGGCAGGCACGCGTAAAGGTAGGGCATCGGCGGTGCGCCCGGACCGTCCTCGGCCACGTCCCCGACGACCCCGACGATCGTGTTCGGCTGGTTGGCGCCCTGGGCGAAGCGCAGCTCCCGGCCGATGAGATTCTGCCCCTGGCCGTAGAGCTGCACGAAGCGCTGATTGACCATCACGCGTATCGGCGCGTTGCCGTCAGGTCCCATCGCCGGACACCACTCGCCCGCGACCAGAGGCACGCGCAGCGTCCGCAGATAGTCGAAGTCGATCGTGCGCCAGCCGACCGGCATCGCGCCATTCGCCTCTGTGCCGTGAAGTCCGGCGACGCTGACCTGAAAGCGCAGCGTCGCGCCCGTGGCCGGCAGGAAATTCGTGAGTCCGGCCGACGTCACGTGCGGCAGCGCCTCGAGCGCGGCGACGAGCTGCTCCTGCAGCTGTCCGACCCGCGTGCGATCCTCGTCCCAGCGCGCGCCGACGTGGAAGGTGACGACGCCGGACGGATCGAAGCCGGGATCGACGTGACTGAGCCGGTAGTAGCTGCGGATGAGCAGCGCCGCTGATCCCGCGAGCAGCACGCTCAGCGCGACCTGCGCGACGACGAGCGTGCGCTGCAGGCGGTGACGGCCGCCGGCCGTGCCGCGCCCGCCGCCGTGCACCGAGGCCGCGAGCGATCCGCGGGTCGCGACAATCGCCGGCCACAGGCTGAAGAACAGGGCGGCGACCAGGCTGGCCGCCGCGGAGAACCCGAGCGCGCGTCGATCGAGCACGATCTCGGTGATGCGCGGCAGCGTCCCGAAGAACTGTGGGATGAGCCGGACGAACCAGGCCGCAAGAGCCGCGCCGAGCGCGCCGCCGGCAAGCGCCATGAGGGATCCCTCGCGCAGCACGCCGGCCACGATGCGCGGGCGCGAGGCGCCGAGGGCCGCGCGAATCGCCAGCTCGCGCGCCCGGCGATGGACTTGAACCAGCACGAGCCCCGCGACGTTGGCGACCGAGATCAGCCACAAGAGCAGTACCGCTGCGAAGACGAGCCAGAGCGCGCGCCGGAAGTCGCCGACGCGGACGTCCTTCAAGTCGCGCACCGTCGCCGCCCACCCGGCGTCGGTCTTCGGGAATTGTCGGGCGAGCTGCTGCTCGACGCCGGCAAGATCGGCGGCGCCCTGCGCCGGCGTCACGCCGGGCTTGAGCCGGCCCACGCCGTTCAGGAAACGATCCTCGCGCCCGAGGAGAATGCCGGGCGCGAACTGCGCGGGCAGCCAGACGTCGATCGACGAGGTCGAAAACGCCGCCGGGACCACGCCGACGATCACGAAATCGACGCCGCCGAATCGCAGCGCGCGGCCGAGCGCGCGCGGGTCGCGGCCGAACCGCCGCGTCCAGAGGCCTTCGCTGATCACGACGGCGCCTGGCCCGCCGTACCGTTCCTCGTCGGCCGTGAACGTGCGGCCGATGAGCGGCGGCATGCCGTAGACCGCGAAGTACCGCGGCGTCACGCGCCGCCCGCTGAGGCGCTCGGGTTCCGTGCCGCTCGTGTCGGTGACGTTCTCGGTATAGGTGCCGGCGAGGCCGTCGAAGGCCTGGCTCATCCGGTTCCATTCCTCGAGCCGGACGGGGGCGATGAGGCTGGTGTTCTGCTGTGTCGAGGGGCTCGCCTCCCACACGGCCACGAGACGGCCGGCGTCGGGATAGGGGAGCGGGCGAATCAGCACGAGATCGACGACCGAGAACAGCGCGGTCGTCATCGCGACGCCGAGCGACAGCGTGATCACGGCGGCGAGCGCGAAGCCGGGGCGGCGAGCGAGGGACCGCGCGGCCTGGCGCCACGGACCGAGGTGGCCGACGTCGCGCCACAGCGCGCGCGCGGCCGTCAGGTCGAGGACCTCGCGGGCGAGCAGCGCCAGCACGGCGACCGCGCCGCGACGCGCCGCATCCGCCGACAGCTCGTCGAACGTCGCGATCATGTCCGCGCGATAGCTGCCGCGGAGGGCCTGGGGCGAGACTCGCAGGAGCGCGCGGTAGATCGCGCGCGCCACCCGGGTCGTGGGCGTCGGTGTCGTCGTCATGACCGCGCCCTGCCCGGCAGCCGGACGGTCGGCCGCAGGCCGCGCGCGTGCGCGTGCTGCACGAGCGTTTCGAGGCGGACGGTCTCGGCCCGCAGCACCACGCGTCCGGCCGGGGTCAGACGGTAGTAGCGGCGCCGATCGTCGGCCCGGCCCGTGTCGGCGATGAGGCCCAGCTCGACCAGCCGCGCGATGGCCGTGTACAGCGTGCCGGTGCCGAGGCGCAGCGCCCCGCCCGTCCGCGCCGCGACGTCGAGGATGATGCCGTAACCGTGGAGGTCGCGGTCCATCAACGCCAGCAGGATGTGGAACTGATGGGGACTGAGCGGCAGCATCTCGTCCAGTCGTCGCGGGGGCGGTGGCAGCGGCATAGTCGAACCTCGATACGTCGAGCTTAGACGTATGGACGGCGGGAAGGGTTGGCACGAAAATGCTAGACTGCCCCTGAGCGCGTCGGACCGCGGTCCGGACCCTGTGCAAGTTCAGCCGACGAACCGCGTCAGGGCCGGAAGGCAGCAGCGCTAAGTCGATCCTGTGCTGTGCCGCAGGCCCTCCGGGCCGCGGTCGGACGCGCCGTCGATCAGAGACTTGGCCATCAATCACCAATCATCAATCACCAATCACCAATCCCCAATCACCAATCCCCCAATCCCCCAATACAATCTTCAATCGCCAATCCCGCAATCGTCGATGCCCTCCGCCCCCCACCTGGCCCTCGCCCGCAAATGGCGCCCGCAGCGCTTCGAGGACGTCATTGGTCAGCGCGGCGTCGTCGAGACCCTGAAGAACGCGATTACGACCGGGCGCCTGGCGCAGGCCTTCATCTTCGCGGGGCCGCGCGGCGTGGGCAAGACGACGACCGCGAGGATCCTGGCGCGGGCGCTCAACTGCGTGACGGGCCCGACGCCCGAGCCGTGCGGCAAGTGCGACGCGTGTCTCGAGATCGCCGAAGGGCGTGACGTCGACGTCCTCGAAATCGACGGCGCCACCTACACCGGCGTCGACGCCGTCCGCGAGGTCATCGTCGAGCCGCTCGCCATCGCGCCGATGCGCGACCGGTTCAAGATCTTCATCATCGACGAAGTCCATCGGCTGTCGAAGAGCGCGTTCGACGCGCTCCTGAAGTCGATCGAGGAGCCGCCGCCGTACGTCAAGTTCATGATGGCGACGACGGAGCTGCACGCCGTGCCCGCGACGATCCAGTCGCGGTCGCAGGTCTTCGAGCTCAAAGCGCTGCCGTTCAGCGCCATCCGCGACCAGCTCAAGACCGTCACCTCCCGCGAGAAGGTCAAGATCGACGACGGCGCGATCGCGCTGGTGGCGCGGTCGGCCGAAGGCAGCATGCGCGACGCGCTGTCGGCGCTCGACCAGGTGCTCGCCTTCACGAGCGACCGCGTCACGATCGAGGACGTCAGCACGGTCCTCGGCCTCATCGGCCGCGACCTCCAGTTCGAGATCGTCGAGACGGTCGCGCGCGAGGACGCCGCCGCCGCGTTCACCCTCTCCGGCACCGTCGTCGAAGCCGGCTTCGACCTGCGCATCGTCTGCCGCGAGCTCGCGCGGCTGGTCCGCGACTTGCTCGTCATCAGGATCGATCCGTCGCGCATCGACGACCCCGAGATCGCGGCCGAGGGCGAGCGCGATCGCCTGAAAGCGCTGGCCGCGCAGTACTCGCGCGAGGACCTGCTGCGCGCGTTCGACCTCCTCTCGCGCGCGGAGTCGGAAATTCGCTATTCCTCGCAGCCGCGCCACCACTTCGAGATGACGCTCATCAAGTGGATCCACCTCCGCAAGCTCCAGCCGCTCGAGGAGCTGCTCGCGGGCGGATCGCCCGGCCCCAGGCCGCAGCCGTCAGGCCCCCGGCCCCAGGCTTCAGGCCCTGGGCCCGGGCCGTCGGACCCCAAGCCGCAGGCCCCGGGCCCCAGGTCGCCGGGGTCAAATCCGAGCGTGGCACCGGCTCAGCGAGCCCCCGCGGACCCCCGGGAACCCCAGGGAACCCCCGGCACCGACCTGAAGTCGGCGCTCTTGGGGTCGATTCGTGAACAGAACAAAGTGTTCTTCGGCATGGTGATCGCCCAGGCGCAGAACGTCGCCGTCGAAGGCGACACCGTCGTCTTCACGTTCGCGCCGGTGCACAAGACGCTGCGGACGCAGCTCGAGGGCAAGCGCGGCTGGATCGAGCACCTCGCGCAGGCGATTGCGGGGCGGAAGATCGCCGTCGTCGCGCGGGACGGTCAACCCGCGCCGCCGCCCGCCGCCGCGGACGGTCCGTCATCGGCTCGTCAGGCCGGTCTCCGCGACCGCGCCAAGTCGGAGCCCGTGGTGCAAGCCGTGCTGGACGTGTTCGGCGGCGAGATCGAGGACGTGGAGGAGATAGAGTAATCGGGGCCGTCCTGTGGAGCCCCCTTGGAACCCCAGCTATGAATATCCAGAAGATGATGCAGCAGGCCCAGCAGATGCAGGAACAGCTGCAGAAGCAGATGGGCGACATGCGGCTCGAGGCGACCGCCGGCGGCGGCATGGTGTCGGTCACTGTCAATGGTCACAAGCAGGTGCTCGCGGTGAAGATCGATCCTGAGGTCGTGTCGAAGGACGATGTGGAGATGCTGCAGGATTTGATCGTGGCCGCGATCGGCGACGCGCACCGGAAGGTGGATGAAGCGCTCGCGTCCAAGATGCAGGGGATGATGGGCGGCCTGCGCATCCCCGGACTGTCTTGATGGCGCGGCAGGATCCGCTGGCCGATCTCGTGGCCGCGCTGCAGCGTCTGCCCGGCATCGGCGCCCGAAGCGCCCAGCGTCTCGCGTATCACCTCCTCAAGACCCCGCGCGAAGAAATCGACGCGCTCGCCGCCGCGATGCTCTCCGTCAAGGAGCGCGTCACCTACTGCTCGATCTGCAGCAACATCACCGATGTCGATCCGTGCGTGTACTGCACGGCCGGCGACCGCGACCCGCGCCTGATCTGCGTCGTCGAGCAGCCGGAGAACGTCGCGGCGGTGGAGAAGACGCGCGGCTTCCGCGGGCGCTATCACGTGCTCATGGGCGCGATCGCGCCGCTCCAGGGCGTCGGGCCGGACGACCTGAAGATCAAGGGCCTCCTCGCGCGACTGGCGGGCGTCGAGGAAGTGATTCTCGCGACCAATCCCACGGTCGAGGGCGAGGCGACGGCGCTCTACCTCGCGCGCCTCATCAAGCCGCTCGGCCCCCGCGTCACGCGCATCGCGATGGGCGTCCCGGTCGGCAGCGACCTCGACTACACGGACGAGTTCACGATGTCGAAGGCGATCGAGGGACGACGGGACATGTAGCGGTCGCCGGCGCAAACGGACACACGACCGTCACGGTCGCGACGGCGATCGGGTCCAGCCTCGCCGCAGGAGAAGTCCCACCCCGACGATCGCCCACACGAGCACGCGCCCGGTGCGCACGAGCGACAGCGTCGTGCCCACGCCCGCGCGCACGCCGATGGCCTGCGCGACGGCCTCCGAGCCGAGCTGATCGAGCCCGAGCCGCAGCGGCACCACGCGAAAGGCGATGTTCGACACGCGGCTGAACGTGTCGAGGACGAACGCCTCGAGCGGCGAGGACGCGCCGGTGAGGAGCCACAGCGTCAGCCACGCCTCGACGAAGCTCAACAGGTGGAACGCCGTCTCGCAGGCGAGGACGAAGCCGAGGCGGCCGGACTGCTGGCCGACCGAGCCGTACGTCCGCTCCTCGAAGTCGCGCACGCGTTCGACCACGGCGCCGAGCCGGACGAAGGGCACGCGCGAGAGGATCGCGCTCGCGGCCGCGGGCTTCTGCCACGCGAGCCAGCCGGCGGCGGCGAGCACCGCGGCCATCGCACCGAGCGCCGTCAGGCCCGCCCAGCGAATCGCGGCGTCCACGGGGAAGGCGAGGAGCAGGGCCCCCGTGCCCAGCACGATGTAGATCGCGACCGACACGCTGTAGAAGAAGTTCTCCGCGGCGAGGGCCGCGAGCCCCCGCGCGGTGGACACGCGATGCCCGAGGTAGATGGCCTTCGCCGGCTCGCCGATCACGAGGCTGAGCGGGCCCGTCAGGTTGCCGAGCGCGTCGCCGCTCACCGTGGCCGCGAGCGTGCTGGCGAGCGGCACGCGCGCGCCGATGAGCGTGATCCACGCCGCCGAGCGCGCGACGAACCGCAGCAGGGACAGGACGAGGATCGCGAGGAAGCCGAGGAGCCCGACGGCGGCCAGATCCGCGCGAATCGTCGCGAGGCCGACCTTCCGGACCTGCCAGACGAGCAGCGCCACGCCGACGGCCGAGGCCAGCGCCGTGACCGCCAGACGGCGGGCGCGTGCCGGCGGTGGCGCGTCGGTCATCGGTCCAGCATCATCCCATATAATCGTCGCGATGCTCCCTGCGTCGTACGCGACGCCGACCGCGATCCTCCTCCTCGTCGTCGGACTGCTCTCCTGCTTCGCCGGCCATCGTCTCTTCCGCTTCGTGCTCGGCGCGTTCGGGTTCCTCATCGGCGCGTTCGTCACGTCGCTGATCCTGGGCGGCGCGACCGCGACCTGGATGCTCGTGCTCGCGGCGTTCATCGGCGGCATCGTCGGCGCCCTGCTCATGTGGGCGGCGTACTTCATCGGCGTCGGGCTCGTCGGCGCCGGCCTTGCGGCGCTCGTGGTCAATCTCATCTGGCACGCGTTCAGCGGGAACGAGCCGCCGACTGTCGTGCTCGTCATCGTCTGCGTGCTCGGCGCCCTCGGCGCCCTTTCCATCGTCCGCTACGTGGTCATCTTCGGCACCGCGCTCGCCGGATCGTGGACGCTCCTCATCGGCGCGCTCGCGCTTGCGGGCAGCCCGGCCGCGAAGAAGGCCGTCGCCGGCGGCAGCTACTGGATCTTCTACCCGCTCGATCCGCAGCCGGATCGCTGGTGGCTCCTGCCGGCCTGGCTCGCGCTTTCGCTCGGCGGCGTCATCGTGCAGCTCAGTACGTCCAGACAGGCCGTCAGGGCAAGGGGGAAGAAACCGGCGAAGGTCTAGCAATGCGGGATTTCGAGATCGCATCAATGCGGATTGATTGACGATTGGCCAATTGCGCAATCTTCATTCAATCTGCAATGATGCGATCCTGAAATCTCGCATTGCAGGTGAACAGGTGAAGAGGAGTCTTTGATGCCGAGTTTTTCTCGAACCGTGACCGTGAACTGGTCGGGCCCGCTGCGGGAAGGCGGCAAGGGCGAAGTCAAGGCGGGCACGGGCGCGTTCACGCTGCCCGTCAATTTCCCGAGCCGCATCGGCGACGCGGCGGGCTCGACGAGCCCCGAGGAGCTCATCGCGGCCGCCCACGGCGCGTGCTATGCAATGGCGCTCAACGCCACCGTCGGCCGCAAGGGCGGCGCGATCGGCAAGACGCACATCACGTGCACGGTCTCGGCCGATCTCGGCGATGCCGGGATCAAGATCATGAGCTCGAAGCTCACCGTCGTCGCCGAAGGGCTCACCGGCATCGACCCCAAGACGTTTCCCGACGTCGCCAAGGAAGCGGAAGGGAAGTGCCCGGTATCCAACGCGCTGCGCGGGTCGCTCGCGATCGAGGTGAACGCCAGCGTCAAGTAGCCGGGAACTTTTCGGCGACACTGGACATTACCTTTCTGGAAGGGTTCCCAGGGGGTTCCTGAGGGTTCCTCAGGGGTTCCTCGCCGGTGCCCAAGGGTTCCATGTCCAGTGACGAAGATCTTGCGCTCACGTTCCAAGCCGGCGACCGCGCGGCCTTCGACACGCTCTTCGAGCGGTACCGCGAGCCGATCTGGGCCTTTTTCCGGCGGCGGACGGCGGATCCTGCCGACGCCGAGGAGCTGGCGCAGGAGACGTTCCTCGCGCTGCTGCAGGCGTCGCGCCGGTACGAGCCGCGCGCGTCGTTCAGAAGCTATCTCTTCGGCATCGCCTTCAACGTGCTGTCGGTGTGGCGGCGCAAGGCCCGCCGCGCCCCGGCCGACGCCGGCGGCGCGGCCGTCGACGCCGTTCCCGCCGCGTCGGCCGATCCCGCCGCGACGATCTGGATCCGCGGCGCGCTCGACGCGCTCGATCCCGCCGACCGCGACATCCTCATGCTGCGCGAGTACGACGCGCTGAGCTACGCCGAGATCGCCGCGCTCGTCCACGTCCCTGTCAACACCGTGCGCTCCCGGCTCTTCCGCGCGCGCCTCGCGCTGCGCGAGCGTCTCGTGGGCCAACCTTCAGATGTCGGAGGAAGACGATGACCATCACTCATGAGGTGGCGCGTGACGAAGTGATGGCGTACCTCGACGGCGAGCTGCCGGTCGCGCGGGCGGTCGCCGTGCGCGATCACCTCGATCGGTGCGCGGAGTGCCGCGCCCTCGCCGACGATCTGCGCGGCG
This sequence comes from Vicinamibacterales bacterium, assembly GCA_035519535.1. Taxonomy (GTDB): domain Bacteria; phylum Acidobacteriota; class Vicinamibacteria; order Vicinamibacterales; family SCN-69-37; genus DATEGZ01. The sequence goes on from DATIWF010000060.1 coordinate 9,027, forward strand.
TCTCGGCCGGGCTCGCCGACTGGCAGGTCGAGTCGGCGCCGGATCGTCTCGTGGCGCCCGCGGGCGCGCCGTCAGATCGTTCGTCGGCGGGCCGCGGCTGGAAGGTGTGGCTGCTGGCGCCGTCGTTCCTCGGTGTCTCGCGCTGGGCGATCGCCGCGGCAGGCGCGACGGCCGGCCTGGCCCTCGTCGTGCTTGCCAATCGTCAGTTCGTCGGGCGGCCGGCGGCCATCGACATGGGTCGCCCGGTTGATGTCCTGAGCGGCCTGCAGAACGAGAACGGCGCCCTCGCCTCGCCGGCGCCTGCGGCGACGGACGATCGGCTGCGATCGCTCGGCTATGTCAGCGCCGGACGCGGCGGGGCCGGCAAGACGCGCGGGCCGAACAACGCGCCGGTCGCGCGCGACCCGTCGCAGATCGTCGGCATGACGCTAGGCCAGGCTGTCCAGACCGGCGGCGCCGACGCGTCGCAGCCGATGGTCGTGCGCACGGCGTCCGTCAGCCTCTCGACGGAGACGTTCGACGACCTGCGGCCGGCGCTCGAGCGCGTGGCCGCGGCGCATCACGGGTCGGTGGCGGCGCTCACGCTCGCGGGCGACCCGCCGAATCGCCGCACGCTCAACGCGACCGTCCGCGTGCCGGTCGCCGAGATGGACGCCACGCTCGCCGGCGTCCGCGCGCTCGGCAGGGTGGTGCAGGAATCGCAGAACACCGAGGACGTCACGGACGCGCACCGCGACCTGGCGATCCGCATCGCGAACGCGAAGGTCGAGGAGGCGCG
>DATIWF010000061.1:0-27582 GCA_035519535.1 Vicinamibacterales bacterium
CACCAGGTTCGACTTGAGGACGTAGTCGGTGGCGCCGTTCTTCAGCGCACGGATGGCGTATTCCTCGCCGATCGTTCCGGAGACGAAGATGAACGGCGTGTCCGGCGCGACGTCGCGCGCGATGGAGAGTGCCGCCATGCCGTCGAAGCCCGGCATGGAGAAATCCGACAGGATCACGTCGGGGGCGAAATCGCGCAGCGCGTCGGTAAAAGACTCCTCGCTGTCGACGACGCGGTGCGCGAGGCGCAGGCCGGCGCGTTTGAGCTCGCGCACCTCGAGCTCGGCGTCGGCGCTGATGTCCTCGGTGAGCAGCACGCGGATGGTCGGCGCGGCGCCGGAGCTCATTGCGGCACCCGGTTGGTGAGCACCCAGTACAGGCCGATCTTCGATACGGTCTCGAGGAAGGCTTCGAACGCGACCGGCTTGACGATGTAGCTGTTCACGCCGAGGCGGTAGCTCTCGACCACGTCGCGTTCCTCGTTCGACGAGGTCATCACCACCACCGGCACGCTCTTCAGCGGCGAATTCTTGACCCTTCGCAGCACCTCGATGCCGTCGACCTTGGGCATCTTGATGTCGAGCAGCACGATCTTGGGCGGCCGCGCCGGATCGCGGCCGGCGTAGCGCCCGGTGCAAAACAGGTACTCGAGCGCTTCCTCGCCGTCCTTCACCCAGCGCAGCTGGTTCGCGAGATTGCGCTTGCGCAGCGCGCGCATCGTCATCTCGGCGTCCTCCGGGTTGTCCTCGACCAGGAGGATCTCCATCTGTCCGGACAACGCCTCGCTCACGCGGCCTCCCGCGGCAGCGAGAAGAAGAAGCAGGCGCCCTCTCCCGGACGGCTCTCCGCCCACACCCGGCCGCCGTGGCGCACCACCACGCGCTGCACGATCGCTAGACCGACGCCGGTGCCCGGGAACTCCTCGGCGGAGTGCAGCCGCTGGAAGACGCCGAACAGCTTGGCGGCGTAGCGCATGTCGAAGCCGACGCCGTTGTCGCGCACCCAATATACGGTCTCGCCGCCCTCGCGGTGGCCGCCGATGCGCACGAGCGGCCGCTCGCGCTTGCCGCTGTACTTGACGGCGTTCGACACCAGGTTGACCCACACCTGCTTGAGCAGCGCGCGGTCGCCGCTCGCGGGCGGCAGGTCCTCGAACTCGATCAGCGCGCGGGTCTCGGCGCCGGGCTGCGTCGCGGCCTCGCGCGCGAGCTCGGCCATGTCGACCCGCCACCGCCGCACCTCGGCGCGGTTGACGCGGGAAAAGTGCAGCAGGTCGTCGATCAGCCGGCCCATCTGCTGGCCGGCGGAGCGCACGCTCTTCAGCATGCGCCGCCCCTCGTCGTCCAGGCCGGCGCCATGGTCCTCCTCGAGGATGCGCGCGTAGCCGTCGATCGCGCGCAGCGGCGCGCGCAGGTCGTGCGAGACCGAGTAGCTGAACGCCTCGAGCTCCCGGTTCGCCGTCTCGAGCTCCTCGGTGCGGGCGCGCAGCTCGTTCTCGCGCTCGCGCAGCAGGCACGCGGCTTCGTGAAACCGCTGGTCGAGCTGATCGATTTCGTCCTTGCCGGCGGGCCCCGCTTCGATCGCCTCGCCCTGTGCCAGTTGGTCGGCGGTCCGCGCGAGTCGTCCGATGCGGCGGCTCACGCTGCCCGCGACGACGAGCGCCGCCATGACGCCGCCCGCGGCGCAGACGATCGATCCGGCCAGCAGGATCATGAACAGCACGCTCTCGGCGCGCTCGGTCGATTCCACGTGCGTTTCGGCGAGCGAGGCCTGCCGCCGTTCCATGGTGATCACGATCGTCCGCACGTCGTCGAGCAGCGCCTTGCTTCGATCGAACGCGCCGCGCTCGCTGAAGAAGGGCTCGCCCGGGATCGAGCGCGCCGGCAGGCGCGTCAAGAGCGCCAGTTCCTCCGCGACCTTGGCGTTGAGGGCCGTGAGCGACGAGCGCTGGGCGGGGTCGATCACGGCGCTGTCGAGGGCGCCGAGCGTCGCCGGCAGGCGCGCGACGGCCTCCTCGTACCGGGCTTCCGCATCCGGGTTCTCGGTCAGCACGAAGTCGCGGACACCTGCATCCGCGTCGAGCAGCGTGCTGTAGACGTGCGCCAGCGCGGCCTGCACGACGAGATTGCGCGACGCGTTATTGCCGGGCGTGCTCTGGCGGTAGAGCGTGACGGCCGTGATCGACCAGAAGGCGGCCAGCGGCAGCAGAGGCAGAGCGACGACAATCAGCAGCTTCGTGCGGAACCGATAGGTGGACCATCGGAGAAAGCGGGGCATGACTCCGTCCGCCGTCAGGCCGGCTCGGCGCCTTCGTTGCGATCCTTGATCCGCGGCAGATAAATCGTGAAGACGGCGCCCTCGCCGGGCGCGCTGTCCACGAAGATGAAGCCGCCGCTCTGCTGCACGACGCCGTACACCATGGCCAGCCCGAGGCCCGTGCCCTTGCCCTCGGCCTTGGTCGTGAAGAACGGCTCGAATATCTTCGGCAGGACGTCCGACGGGATGCCGCTGCCCGAGTCGCGCACCTCGAGGCGGACGTACTCGCCCGGCGTGACCGGGCGCGGCGAGTCCTCCGTCGCCGACATCACGACGTTCGACGTGCTGATGGTCAGCGTGCCGCCAAACGGCATGGCGTCACGCGCGTTGGCCGCCAGGTTCATCAGCACCTGTTCCATCTGCGCCGGATCGCCGCTCACGGTCCAGAGCTGGCGGTGTGGCCGCACGTCGATCGCGACCGATCGCCCCACCAGTCCCTGCAGCAGCCGCTCGACGCCCGCGATCACCTGATTGATGTCCACGACCGATCGCTTGAGCACCTGCCGGCGGCTGAACGCCAGCAGCTGTCGCGTCAGGTCCGCGGCGCGCGTGCTCGCGCGCTTGATCTCCTCGAGATCGGCGCGGCGCCCGTCCTCGGCGGGCAGACCCTTCAGCACGATGTCCGCGTACGTCAGGATCGACGCCATCAGATTGTTGAAGTCGTGCGCGACGCCGCCGGCGAACCGGCCGAGCGCCTCGAGCTGCTGCGCGTGCCGGAGCTGCGTCTGCGACGCCGCAAGCGCCGCTTCGGTCCGGCGCTGTTCGGCGCGCAGCTCAGATTCCTGGAGCTCGCGCTCGACCACGGGCGCGAGGCGATGCAGGCGGGTCTTGACGATGAAGTCGCTGGCGCCGGCGCGCATCACGTCCACCGCGTGCTCCTCGCCGCGCGTGCCCGAGACCACGATGAACGGCACTTCGGGCGCCAGCTGCTTGACGATCTTCAGCGCTTCGTCGCCGCTGAAGCTCGGCATGTTGTGATCGGAGATGACGACGTCCCACGAGCGGGTGCCAAGCGCGGCCTGCAGGGCCGGCCCCGTTTCGACGCGCACCCCGGTCGGCGCGAACCCCTGCCGACGCAGCTCGACCAGGAGGAGCTGGGCGTCGTCCTCAGAGTCCTCGACCATGAGCACGGTGACAGGCTTCGGCGCCGGGGGGGCGGTTGCGGCGAGCCTTAGTGGAGAATTCGTGCGTCGCACCCACCGACAGAACGGCAAAACGGGTGCCACTTCCGTAACGGGGAAACCCCGCGAGTGATCGGGAGCGACGCCCGGCCCCGGCAGCCGCCCCGACGGGCCGGCGGACAGACTGGTCGCCCCGATCACGATCCCGTCGCCTGGCGTTGTGCCCCTCATCCCCGGCAATGGATAATCCGGGGCGGTCCCTCGGCATGGCTTGCCCTCGCTGTGGTAGCAAGGCGCCCCCGCAGAACGGCGCCTGCGTCGTCTGCGGCGCGCCGATCGAAGGCGCGACGATGCTCTCGCATCCCGCGGGGGAAGAAACGCAGCTGGGCGGACCCCCGATTGGCGCGGCGACCCCGGTGCCCTCTGACCCTGGAACGGGACCGCCCGGCGGGCCGGCGCGCACCGACGGCCAGGGTTTCCTGAGCCCGGGCCAGAATTTCGGCACCCGGTACCACATCATCCGGCTGCTCGGCGCGGGCGGCATGGGCGCGGTCTATCAGGCGTGGGACCGCACGCTCGAGGTCGCGGTCGCCGTGAAGATCATCCGGCCGCAGGCCGCGCCCGACGCCGACGCCGCGCAACTGCTCGAGCGCCGCTTCAAACGCGAGCTGCTGCTCGCGCGGTCGGTCACCCACAAGAACGTCGTCCGCATCCATGACCTGGGCGAGATCGACGGCATCACCTACATCACGATGCCGTACGTCCAGGGGTCGGACCTCGCGACGATCCTGAGGAAAGAAGGACGGCTGCCGGTCGACCGCGTGTTGTCGATCGCGCGTCAGATCGGCGCGGGGCTCGCCGCGGCGCACGACGCCGGGGTCGTGCATCGCGATCTGAAGCCCGCCAACATCATGATCGACGCCGACGACGGCGCGCTGATCATGGATTTCGGCATCGCGCGCTCGACGACGGCCGGCATGACGATGACGGTCGGCGGCGGCGTCGGGACGATCGAGTACATGGCGCCGGAGCAGGCGCGCGGGGAGGCCGTCGATCAACGCGCGGACATCTATGCGTTCGGCCTGATCCTCAACGACATGCTGCTCGGCCGTCGGCAGACCGGCGCGAGCACCGCCGTGGCCGAGCTGATGGACCGCATCCGCCAGGCGCCGCCGCCCGTCCGGTCGATCGATCCGACGATTCCCGCCTGGCTCGACGCACTTGTCACGAAGTGTCTCGCGCCCGATCCGGCCGCGCGGTACCAGACCATCCGCGACGTCCTGGCGGAGCTGGACGCGCCCGACCACGGCGGTCGAACGGCGACATCGGTCGGGACGGTCATCGGGGCTCAGGCGCAGGTTCCCGCGGTGGCGCCCGTCGCGCGCCCGAGACCGTGGCGCTGGGTCGTGATGGCGGCCGCGGTCGCGGCGATTGCCGGCGCGGGCTGGCTGTTCCGCGGCCGCGTATTTTCGGGCCGCGGCGCGGCGCCGACGGGCTCCGGCCCCGCGGTCTCGCTGGCCGTGCTGCCGTTCAAGAACGCGTCGGGGGACCCGACGCTGGACTCGCTCGGCTCGAGCCTGAGCCAGGTGCTGGGCGCCGAGCTCGGCCAATCCTCGCGGGTGCGGGCGGTGCCGTCCGACCGTCTGCATCAGGTGCTGCAGGATCTCCAGATCGTCCCGAACGCGACGCTCTCGCCGCAGGAGCTCGCACGGGTGGCGGATTTCACGAACGCGCGCCGGGTGCTCTGGGGCCAGTACACGCGCTTCGGCGACGCCATCCGGATCGACGCGACGCTGCAGGATCTCGACCACGACCAGGCCGTGCCGCTGAACGCGATGGCGCCCAACGAGGCGAGCCTCCTCACGGCGATCGGGCAGCTCGCCGATGGCGTCCGCGAGAGCCTCGCCCGCGGGTCGGCCGACATGCTGAGCGAGCTCAAGGCGACGTCATGGAAACCGTCGACGTCGTCGTTCGAGGCACTGCGGCTGTACAACGAGGGCGTGCGGCTGACCGAGCAGGGGACGCACCAGGAAGCGTTGAAGAGCTTCGAGGCGGCGGTCAAGGCGGACGGCAATTTTGCGCTCGCGTATTCGGCGCTGGCCCGCACGTACTCGACGCTCGGGTACGACACCGAAGCCGTGCAGAACTCGAACCGCGCGATGAGCCTCAGCGACGCGCTGCCGGCGTACGAGAAGTACCTGATCTCGGCCAATCACTACCGCATCGTCAACGACACGGACAAGGCGATCGAGGCCTACGAGCACCTGGTCAAGGCGGCGCCGAACAGCGCGACGATTCAGTACGACCTCGGCGGCCTCTACGAGCAGAGCGGAGATCTGGACAAGGCGCGCGAGCATTTCGCGAAGGTCGTCGAGCTCGACCCGAAGTTCGTCGAAGGGCAGCTCGCGCTGGGCCGCGTGGACATCAAGCGGGGCCACGCGCAGGACGCGCTCGCGTCGCTCAACGCGGCGCTCACCCTCGCCATTCAGCTCAATCACGACGAGGCGCGGGCGAACACGCTGCAGGCGATCGGGATCGCCTACAAGCGGCTCAACCGCCTGGACGAGGCGCTGCGGAACTATCAGGAGTCGCTCGACATCAAGCAGCGGCTGGGCAACAAGCGCGGCATGGCCGCGAGCCTGAGCGAGATCGCTCAGGTCCAGGAGCGGCAAGGCAAGCTGCGCGAGGCCGAGCAGAGCTACCAGGCGGCGCTCAAGCTGCAGCGCGACATCGGCGACAAGGCAGGGACGAGCACGAGCCTCGTGAGCCTGGCCGCTCTGCTCAATGAGAGCCTGGGCCGGCCCGACGAGGCGTTGCCCCTGCTGCAGGAGGCGCTCCAGCTCCGTCGCGACGCCGGCAATCCGTCCGGCGAGGCGCTCGTGCTGAACAACATCGGGCACGTGTACCTGGCGAAGGGGCAGTTCGCCGAAGCGCAGACCTACTTCGAGCGCGCGCTCGAGCTGCGGGAGAAAGCCAAGGCGCCTGCCGGCGACCTCGCCGACACGCTGCACAATCTCGCGGAGACGCTGTCCAAAGAAGGGCGGGACGATCAGGCGCTGGCGCAGTACCTGCGGGCGCTCGATTTGCGCCGCACGTCCGGCGACAAGCGGGGCGCCGCGATCGAGTCCTACAGCACGGGCACGGTCTTCGACCATCAAGGCCGGTACGGCGCGGCAGTGAAAGCCAAAGAAGACGCGTTGCAGGCGCTCCGCGAGCTGGGTCAGCGCGACGTCTGGCTGGGCGAGGTCTTGAGTGGTTATGGCAACAGCCTGAGTCTCGCCGGCCGCGCCGAGGACGCGGTGAAACCGCTCGAGGAAGCGCTGAGCCTCGCGCGCGAGCTGCAGAATCCGATCCTCATCGCGCAGACGATGAGGTTCCAGGCCACGCGCCTCGTGTCCGCCGGCGACTTGAAGGGCGCCGCCACACTCGCGGATCAGGCCGCGGACGCCGCCTCGCGGACGTCGGACAAGAGCCTGCAGCTGATGGCTCAGGTCCAGGTGGCGAGCCTCGCCGCCGCGCAGCCCACGCCCGCGCTGGCCGCGCGGCTGGCCAAACTGGCGCAGGACGCCGACTCGCTCGGCTTGCCGTCCCTCGCCGTCGAGTGCGCGGTGAGCCGTGCCGACGTGCTGATCAAGCTCAAGGACCGGGCGGCTGGCCAGCGCGAAGTGGACCGGGCGCTGGCGCGGGCAGAGACGCTCGGGTTTCGCCTGCTCGCGGCGCGTGCCCACTACGCCCGCGCCGAGGCTTTACGCCAGGCTGGTGATGCGGATGCCAGACGCGAGTACGGCGTCACGGTGCGGCTGCTGAGCGATCTCAGCCGCGAGGACGGCAATCAGAACGTGCTGAAACGTGCCGACCTGGCCGGACTCTTTGCTGACGCTACCGCGAAATCCGGCGGCGCCTGACCACCCACCCGGCGACGCCCGATCCAATCAGGACCAGCGTGCCCGGCTCGGGGACGGCCGGGGCCTGGACGACGAGGAACGACTGGAAGTTGTCGTCGCGCCCGCTGATGCCCGGGTCGTCATCGCAGTCGTTCGCGTGTCTGTGGTGGTGGTCGTGGTCCTCGTCCTCGCATTGCCCGCCGGCGATGTAGCTGCCGATGATCGTGATGTCCGTGTCGAACCCGTCTCCAGGCACGTCGCCCCGGTTATGCAGGATGCGGATGCGATTGTCCGGGCCGTTGGGGAAGGTCGAGTTCGTGTTCGTCAGCCAGAAAATTGAAAGGTCGTAGAAACCCGTCCAGGTGTTTCCACTGGGAGCCGGCGCGCTGACCTGAAAGTCAACGCAGTTCGTGCCGTCCAGCGGTACGCAGCTGTATCCTGGAAAATTGTTCAGCCGGTTGCCCAGAGCGTTCTGGCTGGTCAACGCATCGGTCACGCTGACGTTGAATGGGCCGTGCACGTTGTTGAACGACAGCTCCAACGAAAATGGGCCGAAGTTGAAGAGCCCGGCATTCGGGCCGAGTTGACAGCTGTCGGTCTGGCCGCCGAACCCGCACGTGATCGTGCTGGCGTGGGCCGTGGACGAGCCGACGAACAGGACCGCCGCGCCAAGCACCAGGGCCCGCAGGGACGGCGCAACGTGGGAAGGGAGCCTGAGCATGGCGATGATCCCTAGCAAGTTGGCCACCAACCCCACGTGTTGACAGACGGCCGCTATTCCGCGCAGAAGTCAGATGGACGGCCGACTTTCGTCGCCCCTCGAGAGGTGATCGCTAGCGCCTTCGCGTGAGCCGCCAGAACTGCGATTCGTTCAGCAGCGTGATGCGGTGGCCCTTCTCGCGAAGGCGTTTGATCTCCATCAACTTCAGGCCGGCGTTGCGGCCGGCGGCCTGCTGCGGGTTCGGGCGGCCGCGCACGACGACGGTGGTCTGGATCGACGGCATGCCGTGCACTTTGGCACCGGCGCGACGCGCGGCTTTGATCGCGTCGTCGCGCGTCTTGCTGAGGATGCCCGTGAACGCGAGATGGACCCCGCGCAGGCTGCGCAGCACGCCCGCTTTGAGGCGCCTGGGGGGCGTCTCGAGCGCGGCGATGAGCTCGGTCGCGCTCTCGTAGCGCTTGCGCCGCTCGCCCAGGCAGCGGTAGACGATTTCCTTGAGATGCTCGCTGCAGTCGAGGGCCCGCACGTCGCGCGTGCTGAGCCGTGCCCGCGCGTCGCCTTTCACCAGCATGCCCAGCAGCTGCCCGACCTGGTAGACGTCATCGCGCGCCTGCCACTTGGGCGCCGCGCCGGCGAGGATGTCGCTCGGCGCCGTCAGCACGTTCATCGTACGCGCGGTGATGCCGCGGCCGTCGCTCTGCTGCCGAACGATGCCGAAATCCCCGAGTTTCAGCCGCCGGTCGTCGCAGACGAAGACGTTGAGCGGCGTGAGGTCGCGATGGAGCAGCTGGCCGCGGTGCAGTTTGCCGAGCACATCGAGGATGCCGGCGATCTCGCGGCGCACGAGCCGCTCCGGCCAGCCCTTGCCGCCGCGCCCGAGAAACGCGCTGAGGTCGCCGTGCCGTGCGTACTCGATCGCCAGGCAGTAGAGCACGGACTGGCCCGGGCGCATGAGCGGAAAGGCCTCATAGACGCGGATCGCCCGCGGGTGATCGTCGAGCAGCTGGCCGAAGTACGCCTCGCGAAGCCAGCCGTCGATGTGCGGGCTGACCTTGACGCACAAGACGTTCGGGACGACCGCCGACCGGCCGAGCCGGCGCGCCAGAAACACCTGCCCGAAGCCGCCCGTCCCGAGCAGCCGCTCCACGCGGTACTCGAGGCGGGTGTGCGGACTGGCGATCACGTCCGCGGGCCGGAGCAAGGGCGGCGATCCGGCGAGCCGCCGGGTCACCGAGCCGGCCGTGCGGGTCGTGGCGTTGGGGGCGATCGGCGGTTTCGGCTGGTTGATGGTCATCGGGCGCCCGAATCGCACCAGCATAAATCTTTGTGGTGGGTTCCATGCATGCGCCGCTTCTGCGAGAATCGTTGGACATGACGAAACTCGGCCCGACGGTGATGGTGAAAGGTGAGCTCCGGACGTTCGAAGACCTGACGCTCGAGGGGCGCATCGAAGGGCCGGTCTGGTGCGACGGGTCGGTCGTGCTGACCTCGTCGGCCGACGTCGCGGGCGACATCATCGCGCGAGACATCACGGTGTTCGGGCGATTCACCGGACAACTGGTCGCGACGGAGGTCGTCGACATCCGCGCCGACGCGTCCGTCAAGGGCCGCGTCGTCACGACGCGGCTCATTCTCGACGACGGCGCGCACTTCGAGGGCCGGTCGGAGCCGCAGCATCTGGAAGCGGCGCTGCGGGTCGCGCAGTTTCAGCAGCGGCGGCGGGACGCCGGCGACGTCAACGCGCGCGGAGGATCGCATGACCAGGCCTGACGTGACGTTCTATCGTTGGCATGACATGCCGATCGAGCAAGTGAACGCGCTGCTCGATAGACGCCTCATCAGCGGGGACCGTGTCATGCTCGCGCACGTCTACCTCAAGAAGGGCTGCGTCGTGCCCCGGCACCAGCACGACAACGAGCAAATCACGTACATCCTCGAGGGCGCGCTGCATTTCTGGATCGGCGAGGACGAGAAGAAGGAAATCACGATTCGCGCCGGCGAGGTGCTGCACATTCCGTCGAACGTCTGGCACAAGGCCGAAGCGCTCGAGGACACGCTCGACGTGGACGTCTTCAGTCCGCCGCGCCAGGACTGGTTGAACAAGACCGACGCGTACCTGAGACGGTAACGTTCAACTACGAAGGCAACCAGGTATCGGCGTGACACCTGCCAGCTTGCGCCGGGAACCGCGCCGGACGCACAATGAGCCCCTCAAATCTGTCGGTTGGCTGCATCGATTGAAAGGACACGTATGAGGCGCCTGGTTCCCGTCCTTGGTCTGGTGTTCGTGTTTGCTGCCACGTTGTTCGGACAGGATCCGCCGGCCGCCGGGGCCGCCGGACGTCAGGGGGGCGGCGGGCGCCAGGGGGGGCGCGGCCCCGCACTGCCGCCGATGGACCCGCCGAAGGAGTGGCTGTCGCCGAACCGTCCGAAGGAGCTGATCGAGTTCGACATGATGACATGGCCCGAGGTGTACGACGCCATTCATCATCAGGGCAAGACAGTCGCGCTCTACTACACGGGCGGGACGGAGCACCGCGGCCCGCAGAACGTGAACGGCGGCCACACGCTGATGGCGCGCGAGACGGTCAAGGAGATCGCGCGGCGCCTCGGCAACGCGATCGTGCTGCCCGTCATTCCGTACTCGTCCAACAACGCGAGTGCGCAGCAGACGGGCACGCTCGGGCTGACAGACGAGATCCAGGGCATCCTCTGCGAGCGCATCGCTGAGCAGGCGATCACCAACGGCTTCACGACCGTCGTCTTCCTGAACGACCACGGAGGCGGCGTGAACGTCTACCGCGAGATCGCCAAGAAGCTCGACGACAAGTACCGCGCGCCCGAGCTCGCGTCGCGCAACATCCACGTCTTCTACGCCGACCGCGTCTACGGGCCGGCGCAGGATGACTTCAATACCAAGGTGCTCGAGCCGAAGGGGCTGCCCGTGAGCGGGCACGCGGGCATCCCGGACACGTCCGAGATGATGTACCTCGGCAAGGGCAAGGACTGGACGCGGACGGATCTCCTCAAGTACGCGGTGACGATGGGCCCGGGCTACGTGCCCGCGCCGCCCGCGCCGCGCGGCCAGGGTGCAGGCGGCGCCGGGGGTGGTGGCGGCCGGGCCGCCGCCGATCCCAACGCGCCGCGCTTCGTCGCGAGCGGCGTGAACGGTGACGGCCGTCAATCGAACGAGGAGCTCGGCAAGATCGCGTTCGAGATGAAGGTCGACTACGCGGTGAAGCAGATACAGGAGTACTTGGCGTCCATCAAATAATGGGGCGGTGGGGCGATGAGAAAATCAATCCGGGTATATTTTTCGCCCAGTCGGCTCGTCTTGCCCGAAAAATATACCCGGATTGATTTTCTCATCGCCATTGCCCCACTGCCTCATTGCCCCATTAACTAAGGCGAGCATCCTATGAGACGATTCATCCTTTCGGCGAGCCTTCTACTTGCCGTGCCCTCGTCGGCGTGGGCGACGTGGTCGATCGTCGCGGTCGACCTCAGCACGAAGCGGATCGTGATCGCGTCGGCCACGTGCGTGAACAACAACGACGAGTTCCTGAAGGGCGTGCAGGCTGTCGTCGTGCCCGGCAAGGGCATCGCCGCGTGTCAGGCCTCGGTGGACAACACGCACACGAACCAGATGCTCGTGTTCAACGAGCTGCAGAAGGGCACCGATCCCGCGAAGATCATCGAGATGCTGAGCGAGGATCCCGCCTTTCAGTCGCGGCAGTTCGGGATCGTCGATCTCCAGGGCCGGAGCGCGGGCCATTCGGGGCTCACCAACGGCTACGTGTCGCAGGACATTCAGGGCCGCGTGCCCGGGACGCAGATCTACTACTCGATCCAGGGCAACATCCTGCGGCCCGGCGAGGTCGTGCCGCACGCGGTGCAGGCGTTTCTGAACGAGAAGGGCGCGCTGACCGACCGCGTGATGGCGGCGATGGAAGCCGCGGACGCCTCGGGCGGCGACAGCCGGTGCTCGTGCCCGCCGCCGCCGGCCGACGGCTCGACGCCGCCGATTCCGTGCGACAACAAGACCGCGCATCTCGCGTACATCCTGATGGCCGAGCCCGGCGACACGAACGGCGACTCGCACAACAACGGGAAATACACGATGTACATCAACGTCGCGCAGCCCGGACCGAACAACGGGCCCGGCGCGATTCACGAGGGCGAAAACCTCAATCCGGTGAAGACGCTACGGATGCGCTACGACGTGTGGCGCAAGCAGCAGCCGAAGGATTTCAAGTAGGTCAAGTGGCGATGCGACTCGCACGATTGCTTCCAGTCGTCGTTCTCGGGCTCGCGACCGCGAGTCTGTTTGCTCAGAATCCGCCGCCAGCCGGCCAGCAGACGGGGCAGCAGGCCGGACAGCGGGGCGGTGGCGCGCCGGGGCAGCCGCCGCAACCGGGCCAGCCTGGCCAGCGCGGCGGCAGAGGCGGCGGCCGCGGTGCGATTGCCGTGATGACCCTCACGACGACGGCGTGGACCGACGGCGCGGCGATCCCGCTCAAGTATTCGCAAGCCGGCGAGGAAGTGTCGCCGCCGCTCGCGTGGACGAACGCACCGGACAACGCGGTGAGCTTCGTGCTGATCGTGCACGATCCGGACGCGGGCATCGCGAGCCAGACGAACGGCGCGGACGACGTGCTCCACTGGATGGTGTGGAACATTCCCGCGACGACGAAATCGCTGCCGGAAGCGGTGCCGCAGGGCCCGCAACTGCCGGACGGCACGCGGCAGATCAGCCAGACCGGGCCGTACTATCGCGGCCCGGCCGCGCCGGCCACCGGACCCGCTCATCACTACCTGTTCGAGATCTTCGCGCTCGACGCGACGCTCGACGTCGAGCCGGTCGGCAAGTCGCCGGCGGAAACGCGCGCGGCCGTGGTCGCCGCCATGGCGGGGCACGTGCGCGGGAGGGCCGCGCTCGTCGGGACGTTCAGGCACGGCCAGTAGCGCATCAAACAGGAAGCCCGATCTCTTTCGCGGCCTGCTCGAGGGAGGTATCCAGCGTCACGAACCGCGTCAGCGGCTCGTCGGCGTGGAACCAGAGCGCCGTTCGAAGGTGCGCCAGGTCGAGCGACCGAGGCGTCGCGACAGCCGGAAGAAGGTTCGACGCGCAGAGATCCAGTGTCAAATCCCGCAGAATGAATGCCCGTTGGTCTTCGTTCAGGCGTTCGAGGCAGGCCTTGTAGTCGGAGGACGTCAGCGCGCCGTCGCGCGCCAGCCGGACGAGGTTTCGTTTGCTTTCGAGGATGAGGAGGACGCTCGACAGGAGCTCGGCGCCATCAGCCTCCGCGAACAGGCGATCGGCCCCGTCTTCGCCGAGCAGCATGCACAAATAGGCGGACGTGTCGATGTAGAGACGCCGGGGACCCGACGGTTCCGCCGGAACGGGGCTCACCGGCCGCCCCGGTCGTCGAGCAGCGCCGCCAGGAACCGGCCCTTCGAGCCCCGTTTCACCGCAGGCCGCAGCCGGGCGTGACCCACTCGATCCCCACGATGCAGCTGGGCGGCGCGCGCGGGACCCAGCTGCGCGACCGGCTCGCGATGGCGGGTGATGACAATCGTGCGGCCGGACTCCGCCTCCGCGACGACCGTGGAGAGGCGAGCCTTCAGGTCCTGAATCGAGACCTTTTTCATGGCCTGTATTCTATCAGAATCAGGTCTGTATTCAGACCTGATTCACGCGACTCGACGCCGACCGCGTGGTCGCGTCACTCGGCCCGCAGCGCCGTGACGGGATCGACCCGGGCCGCGCGCGCACGGCAGCCACGCCGCGAGGCAGCCTGCGACCGCAAGCGTCAGGGCCACCCCCGCAAACGTCGCCGGATCGGTCGGTGTCGTGTTGAACAGAAAACCCGCGATGAGGCGCGTCGCGAGCGCCGCAGCACCGAGTCCGGCGATCGTGCCGGACCAATGCTTCGACGGGCTAGGTGTCAACAATCGGGCACTAGGCACTGGGCACCAGCGAGTGTCCGCGGGCTGGGCCGTGCCTGCTGAACTATGATTTGCAGCAATTCGGGAGGACTCGGGTGTCAAAGACTGCGTCGGTGGTGGTGATCGGGGGCGGGATCAACGGGTGCACGACGGCGTACGCGCTGGCCAGGCGCGGCGTCAAGAACGTCGTGCTGGTCGAGAAGGGCCACATCGCCTCCGGTCCCACCGGCCGCTCGAGCGGCATCGTGCGCCAGCACTACTCGCACGAGACGCTCGCCGCGATGGCGCGCGACAGCGTCAAGGTCTGGCAGAGCTTCGAGCACGAGATCGGCGGCGACGCGGGGTTCGTGCAGTGCGGCGTCGTCTTCGCCGTCGGGCCGAGGGACGTCGAATCGATCAAGGCGACCGTCGCGATGCACCAGCGCATCGGCATCGACGCGCACATCCTGTCTGTCGCCGACATGAAGAAGCTCGACCCGCAGCTCTCGACCGACGGGCTGGCATGCGGCGCGTTTGAGCCGGGCGGCGGCTACGCGGATCCGGCGCTCGCGGCGGCGAGCTACGCGGACGCCGCGCAGCGGCTCGGCGTCGAAGTGCTGCGGAAAACGACGGTCACCGGCCTCCGCATCGAGGGCGGCCGCATCGCCGGCGTGATGACTTCGGCCGGCGACATCTCGTCGCCGATCGTCATCAACGTCGCGGGCGTGTGGGGCGGGCACATCGCGGCGATGGCCGGCGCCCACATCCCGATCAAGGCCAGCCGGCATCCGGTTGTGCTCCTGCGCCGTCCGACGTCGTGGCGCAGTATGACGCCCGTGTGGGCCGATCTGCTCACGGGCTGGTACTTCAAGCCCGAGCGGAATACCGCGATGATGGTCGGATCGCTCGCCGACACGTCGGACGACGTCGATCCGGAGAATCATGCCACGACGCCGACCTTCGAGGAGATCGAAGAGTACTCCGCGGGCGCGCTGACGCGCTTTCCGATCATGGAGGAGGGCGCGGCGCAGGGCGGCTGGGCCGGCCTCTACGACGTGACGCCGGACTGGCAGCCGGTCATCGATCGCATTCCCGGCGTCGACGGCTTCATCTGCGCCGTCGGCTTCAGCGGCCACGGGTTCAAGATCGGTCCTGCCGTCGGCCGGGCCGTGGCCGAGCTTGCCCTCGATGGCGCGTGCCGCACGTACGATCTGAGTCTGTTCCGGTACTCGCGCTTCGAGGAGCACCGCTCCAGCCGCGGCGCGTACGGCTTCGGCATCGTCGGCTGAAAAATAAGCCGGGTATATTTTACGAAACGCGAAAAAATAAACCCGGCATCGTCGCGAATCGTAAGCGTGCTCAGCGCGTTCAGCCTCGTCGGCTACGTGCTGCGGATGAACATCTCCGTCGCGGCGCCGCTGATGATGAACGACCTCCATCTGGACAAGATCCAGATGGGGCAGATCTTCAGCGCGTTCATGGTGGGGTACGCGTTGTTTCAGGTGCCGTGGGGCGTGTCGGGCGATCGCATCGGACCCGGCCGCACGCTCACCGCCGCGGCGCTCGTGTGGGCCGCGACGACGGCGCTGACAGGTGTTCTGCCTGGCATCATTGCCCCGGCGGGTCTGGCCTCGCTGGTCACGCTGATGGTCGTCCGCTTCCTGCTGGGCGTGGGCGAGGCGGCGGCGTATCCGGTGGCCTCGCGCGCCATCGCCGGCTGGCTGCCGCCGGCGCGACGCGGTCTGTCCTTCTCCGCCCTCATCGTCGGCATGGCCGTCGGCTCGGCGTTCACGCCGCCGCTCGTCGCGTGGGTGACCGCGGCCGCCGGATGGCGCGCATCGTTCTATCTCTGCGCCGCGATCGCCCTGCTGCTCGCGTGGGTGTGGCATCGGCGCGCCGGATCGACCCTCGACCGGACGGTGCTGTCAGCCGGCGCGCCGGATCGTCCGCGCGTGTCGTGGGTGTCGGTGCTCGCCGACCGCAACATCCTGCTGACGTCGATCAGCTACTTCCTCGACAGCTACGTGCTGTTCATGTTCGTGTTCTGGCTCTACTCGTACCTTGTCGAGCAGCGCGGCTTCACGCTGATGCAGAGCGGCTTTGCAACGAGCCTGCCGTTCATCGTGGCGATCGTCCTCGTGCCGGCGGCCGGGTGGCTGTGCGACACGCTCGCGACTCGCGTCGACCGCAGCTGGGGCCGCCGTCTGGTCGCCATGGCGGGATTGCTGCTGTCCGCGTCGTTCCTCGTCCTGGGGGTGGATGCGGGCAGCCCCGTGCAGGCGCTCGTCGGGCTCTCGCTGGCCGTCGGATTCCTGCTGTGCACCGAGCCGGCCTATTGGTCCACGTCGATGGATCTGGGCGGGGCGTACGCGGGCACGGCGGGGGGCGTCATGAACATGGCGGGCAACCTGGGCGGCGTGGTGTCGACCGCCCTCGTTCCGATCCTCGTGAAGCAGTTCGGCTGGTCGTTCGCGTTCGAGTCGGCGGCCGCCCTGGCCGTGGCCGGCGCCGTGCTCTGGCTCCTCGTCCGCATCGACGCCCCGGCGCGGGTGTAGGATCCGCCGAGCTTTTCCCCGGAGGACCACGATGAATCGACGCGAGTTCCTTCGCGACGCCGCGCTCGCCGGCGCCGCCGTCAACGTCTTGCAAGGTTCGACCCGTGCCGATGCCGCCGCGGCCCAGGATCCGACGCTGCCGCGCCAGGGCGAGAAGAAGGTCATTCGCGGCGCGAAGGCCGTCGCCGCGAGCCAGCACCCGATCGTCACGCAGACGATGGTCGACATGCTGAAGAGCGGGGGCAACGCCGTGGATGCGGCGCTGGCCGGCGCGATCACGCAGGCGACGGTGCAGCTCGACATGACCAACCACACCGGCACCGTGTCGTTTCTCTACTGGGAAGCGAAGACGGGGAAGACCTATCAGCTGAACAGCATGGGCACGCTCGTCGCCCGGCTGCCGCCGTTCCGCACGTACCCGCCGGGACTCGACGGCGTGGCGGCCGGCGCGCCCATGTCGTGCATTCCCGGATTCATGCCGGGCGTTGCGGCGATCCACGCGCGCTTCGGATCGAAGCCGTGGAAGGCCCTCGTCGAGCCGGCGATTCCGTGGGCCGAGAACGGCCACCCGATGGACGAGTTCACGCGGTCGGTCCTCGAATACGAGCTCGAGGGCAACACGTTCTTCCCGTCGATGCGCGCGATCTACGCGCCGAACGGCTTCTCGCCCTCGGTCGGCGAACTGTGGAAGAATCCGGCGCTCGCGAAGACGCTGCGTCGTCTCGCCGACGAGGGACCGGAGTACTTCACCCGGGGCGACTGGGCGCAGCACTTCGTCGCGACCGCGAACCAGCTTGGCTGGGCGATCACGTTGTCGGACATGACGGCGACGCCGCCGCGCTGGCAGGAGCCGATGCGCTGGACGTACAAGGGCTACGAGATCGTCCAGCCGTCGGCACCCGAGCGCCAGGGCCTCTTCTGCAACCTGGTCCTCGGCATGCTCAACCATCTGGACATCACGACGCTCGGCCACTACACCGAATCGGCCGACAGCCTCTACTACATGGCGCACGCGCTCCGGCGTGCGGAGTTCGAGCTCGGGCTGCTCTCCGATCCGGAGCAGTTCGGCGTGCCGATCGAGACGTGGACCTCCGACGGGTTCCACGCGCACCTCGCCGCGATCCTGAGGAACTCGCGGCCCAAGCCCGGCACGGACCTCACGCGTCACGTGCAGTTCACGTCGTACAAGGCCAACCTGCAGGCGTTCGGCTGGTCGACATCCGGGCCCGGCGCCGAGCTGCGTCAGCCGGCGGGGAGCTGCGAGCTCACGTGCGTGGACGAGCAGGGCAATTGGGTGCAGATGATGGACACGCTCCAGTCGGGCGGCATCGCCGGGATCGCGGTCGACGGCGTCCCGATGTGCGGCAGCCACTGCACGTTCGACATGCAGGCGGCGATCAGCGGCTGGCTCGGCGTCAACGGCAACCGCATGCGCTCGGTGATGGGCAACACGATCGTTCTCAAGGGCGGCAAGCCGATGCTGTCGATGGGCACACCCGGCAACGTGCACTGCACGATCCCGCAGGTGCTGTCGACGATCCTCGACTACGGCAAGGATCCCTACGAGGCCGTGGTGCTGCCGCGCATGCTGCCGATGCGCAGCGACAACACGATCGAGATGGAGACGCGCGTGTCCGAGAAGGTGCTGCGCGACCTCGTGAAGCTCGGCACGAAGCTCAAGCCGCTGCCGCCGTTCGACTTCCACATGGGGTCGTTTCAGCAGGCCTGGCGCGATCCGAAGACGGGCCTGCTCAACGCCTCGAGCGACCCGCGGAGAGCCGGTGTGGCGGGCGGAATCTGAGAGCGATTCACCATGAAGGGATGAAGGGGGCCGCCCGCCGTATGCGAAAGCGCCTCTTGCTGTCGGTACTCGGCGGCGTCGCGGCGTTCGCCGTCCGTTCGGCCGCCGTCGCGCAGTCGCCGTCCGGCCCACCAGCCTGGGCGTACGGCGTGCCGCCATCGGGGGCGCCGGCAGCGCCCGCGGGCCAACGTGGCGGTGGCGCGCCAGCTGACGACGGATCGCCAAAACACCTGGCGGGCAGCTCGCAGTCCTTCACGCTCGCGCAGCTCCGCGATGGGTTCACCATCGCTGATTGGTACCCGGAGGATCATCCCAAACCGCCCGACATCGTGATGGCCGGCCGTCGTCCCGACGCGCGGGCGTGCGGACTCTGTCACTATCCGAACGGCCGCGGCCGTCCGGAGAACGCCGGTCTCGACGGCCTGCCCGTCTCGTACTTCATGCAGCAGATCGACGACTTCCGACACGACCTGCGCAGGAGCGCGGAATCGAGAAAGACGAATACTGCGATCATGACCGCGATCGCCAAGGCGATGACCGACGATGAAGTGAGGGCGGCGGCGGCCTACTTCGCGTCGCTCCAGCGCACGCCGTGGATCCGTGTGGTCGAATCGCCGACCGTGCCGAAGACGCGGCTGTCCGGCGGCATGTTCGTGCCGCTCGAGGGCGCCGAGACCGAGCCGACTGCGGACCGCATCATCGAGATACCGGAACATCCCGACCGCACCGAGCTGCGCGATCCGCGCGCGGGCTTCGTGGCGTATGTCCCGGTGGGCAGCCTGATGAAAGGCGAGGCGTTGGTGACGACCGGCGGCGGAGGCCGCACGATCGCGTGCGGCATCTGTCACGGCGCCGACCTGAACGGGCTCGGCCCCGTGCCCGGCATCGCCGGCCGCTCGCCGAGCTACCAGGCGCGTCAGCTTTTCGACATGCAGGCGGGCACGCGGCGCGGCGTGTGGGCGGATCTGATGAAGGCCGTTGTCGTCAAGCTGACGCCCGATGACGTGATCGCCATCACCGCGTACACGGCGTCACGCTCCGTGCGCCAGCCCGTGATTGAAGGCGCGCCGAGCGGCCCCCGGACGCTCCGGTAGCCGTCGAACGCCACGATAGAAAGGCCCGGCCGACGCGCGTCGGCCGGATCCTCGCCTCAACTGGTTGCCTTGCGGCGCTTGCCCTTCGCGGCGCGTTCGGGCGCCGGCTGATCCGTTTTGGTCAGCGTGACCATGTCGGTGATGAACTTCCGCCGTCCGTGATCGTCGAATTCGATCTCGGTGTAGCGCTCGTCCGATGACGTAACCGTCCCTGGGCCGTAGTCCGCGTGTGTCACGCGATGGCCCGCACCAAAGCCCTTCACGGGGCCTCCCTCTACCAGCGCGGTTCGCGCCGGCGTCCGCCAAATCCCCCGCCGCCACCGCCGCCGCGATGACCGCCGCCACCGCCGCCGCCGAACGGCCGTCCGCCGCCCGCCGCCTGGGGACGGGCCTCGTTGACGGTGAGGCGCCGGCCGTCCACCTCAGCCGAGTTGAACTTCTCGATCGCCGCGCGCGCGCCGTCGTCGGTTTCCATCTCGACGAAAGCGAAGCCGCGCGACTGGCCGGTGGCCCGGTCGCGCATGATGCGGACCGACGTCACGGGTCCGGCCTGGTTGAACATGTCCTCGAGCGTGCGCTCTTCGGTGGAAAACGACAGGTTGCCGACGTACAACTTCCGATTCATCGTGCCTCTTTCTCATCCGCGACGCGGATGTGCCGCACCGTGCGGCGCCAGGGTATTCGCTGATGGACCATCTACAAGCTGCTGCAGGGCGAGAGGGAACGAGAAAAGCGGCCTCGGTCGGCTCTAGGCGATGTCAGCGGCGGGCTAACAACAACACTATTACGATACCTCCGGGTGCACGTCGCGTGCAAACCGGCCGCGCGGCTACTTCTTCTCCGGCATCAGCACGACCTGCACGTAGGCGCTGGTATTGAGATACGTCCTGGCGGCCTGCTGAATCGCCGCCGCGTCCAGCCTGCGGTAGTAGGACGGCACGTCCCAGAGCGTCGCGGGGTCCTCGCCGTACTGATACTTCACCTTGAGCTGGTTCAGCAGGAAGCTGTTCTGCTTGGTGCTCGCTTCGAAGTCCTTGAGGAGCGCCTCGCGCTCGTCGGCGACCTGCGTTTCGGTCGGACCGCCGGCCTTGAACTTCTCGATTTCCTCGAACACCCGCTTGATGAGATCGTCGGTGCGCTTCGGGTCGCAGCCGAAGTTGATCGTGATCGTGTACTCGGACCTGGGCAGCTTCTGGTAGTTGGCGGCCGCGTTGATGCTGTACGTGCCCCCGAGATCCTCGCGGATCGTCTCGAGCAGGCGCGAACTCAGGATCTCGGTCATCGCGCGGATCGCGACACGCTGCGTCTGGTCGTACTCGAACGGGCCGTTCATCACGATCTGGACCTGGCTCTTCGGCTCGATGCCTTTCTCGACGGTCCTCTGGACTGTCACGGTCGGCATGCGCACGCCGACGTCCTTCCAGGTTTCCTGCCGGCGGGTCGACGGCAGCCCGCCGAGGTACTTCTCGACCAGCGGCCGCATCGTCGCGAGGTCGAAGCTGCCGACGAAGATGAACGTGAAGTCGCTCGCGTCGGCGAAGCGGTCCTTGTAGAACGCCATGGACGTGTCGAGATTCCACTGGTCCACCATCGCGGGCGTCATGGCGCGCCGGCGCGGGTGGTCCTGGTAGAGCGCCGAATTCAGCGCGTCGTTGAACGCGTAGCTCGGGCTCGCGGCCTGGTTCGCGAGCAGCGTCTTGATCTGCGCCTGCTGCACCGCGAACGCGGTGGCGTCGGCGCGCGGCTGCGTGAAGCGCAGGTAGATGAGCTGGAACATGGTCTCGAGGTCGTTGCGCGAGCCGTTCCCGCCCAGGCCTTCCTCGATCTCGCCGATGATCGGCGTGACCGACGCGACCTTGCCCGTCAACATCTTGCGCAGGTCGACCGCGTTGAGCTGGCCGACCCCGCCGGCCGACACGACGGCCGTCGCCGTGGCGGCGGGGATGTAGTCGGCGTCGCTTGCGAGCGAGGTCCCGCCCGGGCTCGTCGCTCGAAACACGATCTCGTCCTGGCGGAAGTCGGTCGGTTTGAGGACGACCTTGACGCCGTTGGACAGCTCCCACTCGGTGATGCCGACGGCGTCCTTCGACGTCGTCTTCACGACGGACCCCGGGGTCGGCGGCGTGGCCAGGAGCGTCGCCGACGCGACGGTGTCGACATACGCCGTCAGGGGCTTGTTTGCCGCGGCGGTGAGCACGGCCGTGAGCCTGGCCTGATCCGGGAGGACGACACCCGGCTTGTCGGGCGCCGTGACGACCACCAGCCGGTTCTTGTCCGTGAACCACTCCTTGGCGATCCTGTTCACCTCATCGAGCGTCACCGTCGGCAGGAAGCGCTGGTGCAGCGCGTACTCGTCGTCGGCCGTGGGCAGCGTCTCGCCCTGGGTGAAGTTGCGGATGTACTCGTCGGCGCGGCTCGCCGACACGCGGTTGAGCTTGTCCGCGGCCAGACGCTCGTAGTTCCTGAGGATGGCCTGTTTCTGGCGGTCGACCTCGGTCTGCGTGAAGCCGAACTGCGCGACGCGGTTGGCCTCGGCGACGAGGGCCTCGAGGCCGCGTTCGATGCCGTCGTCCTTGACGAGCGCGGACAGCGCCGCCTCGTCCTTGGTCCGCGCGAGGAAGCTGCCGCGTCCCACCGACGCCATCATGAACGGCGCGTCCGGCTTCTGCGCGATCTCCGCGAAGCGGGCGTTGAGCAGGCTCGAGAACAGCCGGTCCACGGTCTTCTGCCGGTAGACCTCCACCGAGCCCTGCTCGCGCGACCGCATGAGGTTGTCGATCTCGACCGACGTGTTCGTGATCTCCTTGTCCGTGGTGATCGCGTAGATCGTGCCCGGGTGGTCGGGCACGTCGTACACGGGGCGCGGGCGCGGCGACGGCGCCGCCGGGATCGAGGAGAAGTGCGACTTCACCAGCGCTTCCGTGGCGGCTTCGTCGAAGTCGCCGACGGCGACCACCGCCATGAGATCCGGCCGGTACCAATCCTTGTAGAACCGCGTCAGCGCCTCGGGCTTGAAGCTCTGGATGACCTCCGTCTTGCCGATCGGCAGGCGATCGGCGTACCGCGATCCCTGGAGGAGCACGGGAAACAGTTTGTCGGTGATCCGGGCGCCGGCGCCGCGACGCAGGCGCCACTCCTCCATGATGACCGGCCGTTCCTTGTCGATCTCGACGGGATCGAACGTCACGTTGTGCGCCCAGTCCTCGAGAATCAGCAGCGCGCGGTCCATGGTCCCGGGCTTGTCGGTCGGCACCTGGAGCATGTAGACGGTCTCGTCGAAGCTCGTGTACGCGTTGAGGTCCGCGCCGAAGCGCATGCCGAGCGACTCGATGAACGCAATGATCTCCTGCTTCGGGAAGTGCGCCATGCCGTTGAACGCCATGTGCTCGACGAAATGCGCGAGCCCCTGCTGGTCCTCGTCCTCGAGGATCGATCCGGCTTTGACGACGAGACGGAGCTCGGCGCGCTTCTCGGGCTTGGGATTCGCGCGCACGTAGTAGCGCAGCCCGTTGCTGAGCTTGCCCATGGCGATCGCGGGATCGACCGGCATCGGCTGCGAGGCCGCGGTCGCCTGCGCGGGCGGCGGCGCGGCGTGCGGGCGGGCGGCGACGAGACAGACGCCGGCCGCCAGCGACACAAGAAACGACAGCGCATGGACGCGCGTGCGAGCGGTCATAGGGGGCTCCCTGGGTTGAGCGGGTTCGCCGATTGTACTGCGGGACGGCGGCGGGCGCGCGGCTATTCCCGGCGGAGCACCGCCATCGGATCGACCGTCGCCGCCGCGCGTGCGGGCCGATAGCACGCCGCGAGCGAGGCCAGGGCAAGCGCCACCGAGACGCCGCCGAGGGTCAGCGGATCGGCCGGCGCCACGCCGAACAGCAGGCCAGAGAGCGCCCGCGCGGCCAGCAGCGCGACGCCGAGGCCCAGGACGAGCCCGGCGGCCGCGAGCCGGACGCCGTGTCCGAGGACGAGCCGGATGAGGTCGCCGCGGGTCGCGCCGAGCGCCGATCGGACTGCCATCTCGCGCCGGCGCTGCGAGACCGTGTAGGACACCGTGCCGAAGACGCCGAGCGCGGCGAGGAGCAGGCCGGTCACGCCGAACGCCGCGAACAGGCGCGTGATCGATCGCACGGGCTCGACGAACTGGGCGACGTCCGCTTCGACCGTCCGTACCGCATCGAGCACCAGGGCGGGATCGGCGGCCCGCACGGCCGCGCGCATGACGCTCGTGGCCGCCCCGGTGTTCGATCGCGCGCGGACGACCAGCGACACGCTGCCGGTCGGGAACTGTGCGTACGCCACGTAGATCCTCGGTGCGACGGAGTCGTGCATGGCGCTGCGGCGAATCGCGCCGGCGACGCCCACGATCGTGACGACCGGCGCCGGACCCCCGGCGGCGCCCAGACGGACGCGATCGCCCGTCGGGCTGCGGTCCGGCCACACGTTGCGCGCGAACTCCTCGTTGACGACCGCGACGAGCTGGCCGCCTGCGCGATCCGTGTCGGCGAGGCCGCGACCCTCCAGGATCGGGATGCCCATGGCGCCGAAGTATCCAGGCGTCGCGGCCTCGATCGCGTTCGGCGCGCCGGCGCCGAGCAGGAGATCGCCGCGTCCCGGCAGCGTCAGCTGCGGTCGGGCGCCGACGCCCGCCGGTCGCGCGTACCCTGACGCTCCCGCCGCCACGACGTCGGACGACGCCGCGATGCGATCGAGCACGGCGCTCATCGCGATCCGCTTCGCCTCGTCCGACTCGTCGCGCCCGCTGCCGAGCGAGAGGTCAGCGCGCACGGCGCCCGCGGGGTTGAATCCGAGATCCACGTGCTGGCGATTGACGAGCGACCGCACGAGGAGCGTCGCACCCGTCGCGAGCACGACCGCGCTCGCGATCTGCACCGCGACGAGGCCCGCGCGGAGGCCGCCGCGTGCCGCGTCGGTCGATCCGCGCGCGCCCTCGGTCCGAAGCGTCGTGTGCGGCGCGACACCCGACGCCCGGAGCGCCGGCACGATTCCGGCGAGGACGCCCGTGAGCACGGCGATCGCGCCCGTGAACGCGAGCACCGCCACGTTCAGCTCGGGCGCGATCGACGCCGGGAACGCGAACAGCAGACGCACGACCCGGATGCCCCACAGCGTCAGCAGCGCGCCTACGAGGCCACCCGCGCTCGACAGCAGGAGGCTCTCGGTCAGGAGCTGGCGCACGAGGCGAAGGCGATCGGCCCCGAGTGCCAGACGCACCGCCATTTCCCGCGCGCGGCGCGTGCCCCGGGCCAGCAGGATGTTGGCGATGTTCGCGCACGCGATGAGCAGCACGAACGCCACGGCGCCCTGCATCAGGTAGAACACGCCCCGCGCGTCCTGACCGTGCATTCGCGTGAGCCGCGTCGGGAACATCTCCCAGCCTGCGTTCGTGGCCGGATGCTCGCCGGCCAGCCGCGTGCTCAGGGCCGCAATCTCCCTCGTCGCATCGTCGAGCGACCGGCCCGGGGCCAGCCGCGCGAACGTCGTGAACCGCCGGTCGTCGCGCGCGGCGGACGACGCGACGGAGGCCGGCAGCGCCATCCAGAAATCCGCGTCGGGATCGAAGAACGGGGGCATGACCCCGACCACCGTGCGCATGCCGGCGTTCACATGAAGCGCACGCCCGACGATGGACGGATCGCCGCCGAGTTCGGCGCGCCAGAAGCGATCCGCGAGGACGATCGCGTCCGCTTCGTCGCCCGCGGCGAGCGTCCGGCCGAGGCTCGGCCGGATCCCCATGACCTCGAAGAACGCCGGAGCCACGAGCCGCCCCGACCAATGCGCCGGCGTGGCGGCTTCGCGAATCGTGACCGACTCGTCCACGGTGAGCGCCTGGGTGTCGAGCGCGCGCACGCTCGCGGCGACGTCGATCGCGTCCGGGGCGGAAATCGGCAGCTCGGAAAGATCGCGCGGCAGATTCCTGGATTCGATGAAGACCAGGCGCGACGCTTCGGGATAGGGCAGCCTCGGGAACTCGACGGCCTGCACGAGGCTGAACACCGTCGCATTGGCGGCGATGCCGACGGCGAGCGACGCGAGCGCCACGGCCGTCACGCCGGGCTCGCGGAGCAGGCTCCGCAGCGCCAGGGTCAGATCCTGTCTCAGCGAGTCGAGCATTCGTCCCCCAGGGCTCGGTCCGGCGAAAGTCGTACCATATTATTGGCGCTATGACGCGCAGCCTCACCGTTCTCGTCGTCGCCCTGGGTGTCGCGCTTTCGGCACAGACGGGTCGCAGTCCTGCGCCCGTCGCCGCCCCGTTTCCGATCGTCGAGGCGACGATCGCGGACATGCGGGCGGCGATGGAACAGGGCCGCGTGACGTCGCGCGGCCTCGTCGAGCAGTGCCTGATTCGCATCGCGACCTACGAGGACCGGCTGAACGCCGTCATCGCCGTGAACGCGAAGGCGCTCGAGGACGCCGACGCGCGCGACCGCGAGCGGGCGCAGGGCCGCGTGCGCGGACCGTTGCACGGGATTCCCATCGCGCTGAAGGACAACATCCACACGACCGATGTGCCGACGACGGGCGGCGCGCTGGCGTTCGACGGCCTCGTGCCGCCGTACGAGGCGACGCTCACGAAGAACCTGCGCGACGCCGGCGCGGTGATCATCGCGAAGACCGGCATGACCGAGCTCGCCAACTGGGTGGCGAGCAACATGCCCGGCAACTACAACGGCCTCACGGGCTACGGCATGAACCCGTACGACCCGCGCCGCGACCCGCGCGACGCCACCGGCGACGGGCGGCCGGTGCTGCAGACGGGCGGATCGAGCTCGGGCATCGGCACGGCGGCGAGCTTCTGGGCGGCGAACATCGGAACCGAGACGTCCGGATCGATCCTCAGTCCGTCGAACGCGAACATGCTGGTCGGCATCAAGCCGACGGTTGGCCGCGTGAGCCGCTACGGCGTGATTCCGATCACGGCCGATCAGGACACGCCGGGTCCGATGGCGCGGACGGTCGCGGATGCGGCGGCCGTGCTCGGCGCCGTCGAGGGCGCGACGCCCGATCCGAACGACGCGGCCACCCGCACCTGCACGCCGCCCGCCAACCGGGACTACACGGCGTTTCTGCGCGCGGACGCGCTCAAGGGCGCGCGCATCGGGATCCCGCGCGCGTTCTTCTACGATCGGATCACGCCGCCGGGCGCGACCGACCCGCGCGGCGGCCTCACCCCCGACCAGGCGAAGGTCATGGCCGAGGCGATCGACGTCCTCAAGCAGCAGGGCGCCGTTGTCGTCGATCCCGCGAACATCCCCAGCGTCGTCGCGACGGATCCGAAGGACAGTTTTCTGCTGTGGCAGACGTGCAGCGGCCTCGACAACGCGAAGGGCAAGGATGCGGACTGCTCGATCATCCTGAAGTACGGCATGAAGCGCGACTTCAACGCGTGGCTCGCGTCGCTCGGGCCGGCCGCGCCGGTGAAGACGCTGACCGAGCTGCGGCTGTGGAACGTCGCGCATCAGCGCCTGGGCGCCATCAAGTACGGCCAGGCCCAGCTCGACATCTCGGACGAGATGGACGTGCAGGCCGATCGGGCGCGCTACCAGGCGGATCGCGCGAAGGATCTGCGCCTGAGCGCCACCGAGGGCATCGACGCGATCATGAAATCGCAGCAGCTCGACGCGCTGCTGTTCCCCGGCGCGAGCGGCGCCGCGATCGCCGCCAAGCCCGGCTATCCGACGGTGGTCGTGCCGTTCGGCCGCGTGCCGAACGCCCCGACGCCGCCGCTGCCGGCGGGCTTCGAGGCGAAGCCGGCGCCGTTCGGCGTCAGCTTCAGCGGCCTCGCGTGTTCGGAGCCGCGTCTGATTGCGCTCGCGTACGCCTTCGAACAGGCGACCAAACGCCGCGTCGCGCCGCTCAAATGAACGGGGCCTGATGCCACGAGTCGTGCGCTGCGCCGCTGCCGCTCTCGCACTGCCGCTGGCGCTGGCCGTTGCGGACATCGAGCGATTCGAGCGCGGCGAACTTCCAGATGACGAAGCGGATCAGCGATCCGCCGCGTCTCGAGGCCGGCGGCGAGCGGCCCTGACTACGCGCGCCGCCCTGCCAGCTGGCCGCGCGCGCCGCGAAAGAGCGCAGCGAGCGCGCGCAGGATCCACCGCACGAGCACAATCAGCACGGCCACGCACACGAGGGCGATGCC
>DATIWF010000062.1:0-79850 GCA_035519535.1 Vicinamibacterales bacterium
GGATTGATCGCGGCAAGCGAACATCGTCCTCGATATGTGCCTCCGCTGCGTCGTCGACGAACAGGCCGAGCGCTTCACGGATCCGTTCACGAGCTTGCGCGATCGTCCGACCGTAAGAGTGACAGCCTGGAACAGACGGAATCTTGACCGTCCATCGACGGTCGGGCTCACGTTCGTAAACGGCTCGATAGGTCACGATTTCAACCAACCTTTCCCGAGGCACGGCGCCAGATCTCGCTCAAGCTGCTTAAGCGTCCCGATGGGCAACGTTTCGCCAGCATGTATCGGTACGGTCGTCGAGCAGTTGCCGCATTGCACTCGCACGTGCGATCCGCTCTGGCGTGGCTCAGCGCACCCCTTCGCTCGGAGGAGTCGAAGCAACTCCTTACCGGTGAACGTCTTCGCCATGCGTCTATCAGACTAGACGATTATGACAGGCCTGAAAACGTCCGGTCAAATTGACGCATGATCGCTCCGTCCTGCGATGGAGAACGCCTCTCTGACGAGCTAATCGTGAGCAGTCGACTGTCGTGAACAATCGGTGAACAATCGCCTCCCGAACACCGGATAACAAGAGGTTCCAACCCGAGCTAAACCACTGAAGAACCAACGAGAACCTATACCCGCGTTACGCTACGAACCAGGAGGTCGCAGGTTCGAGTCCTGCAGGGCGCGCCATCCCTTTTCCATAGGCCCGTTGCAACAGCCGCCCGTAGTCCAGTTCGCCAGTATGGGCCGGGCCAATCACCTTGGCGGGCTCCGGATACGCGATGGCGATCGCCATCGCCCGCATCGACTTCGTGATGTGGCGGCAGCGAACAGACGGGAAGTACGCGATGTTACTTAGATGTCCGCGGGGCACGCCCGCCGAAGATATCGATGTCGTCGAAAATGTTCCTTAGCGGCTGGTCGTTCAAGTCCCGTTCATCGTGCAAGGTCGGTACCTCGACCGCATCGATAGGCAACTCGATCACGCTGTTCGCGGTCTCGACGCTGATCCTTACCAGCCCTCTGCGAACTTCATCGCGGAGGCGTGGTGCTAGCAACTCGCCGCGTGGCGATTGCCCGGCGAACCAAATCAAATCAAACAAGTACGGCGCTTCGGTCTTTGTCTTTGGCGGCGCGTGACCAGTGCGCGACCCGGAATAGTCGGCGGGATTTCCCATAATCTCGCGCATTGGGGGCGACGACGCTGGTTTGAGCACTTGGAACAGGATGAAGCGGTTCGCGCCGCGGTCAATGCGCCCCTCGTCGTTTAGCGGCGAAACATCCCAAGCCAAGACGCGGTACGGTAGGACCTCGCCGTACTTCTTGTCGATTTCGTCAAGCGTCAATCCATCCGGGACCATGCTAACGAACTCATTGCCATTCAGCGGCAGTTCGCCGTCCACGTGCAGCGCCTTCACGTAACCGGGCAGATCGCCCGAGTTCGTGGCGTGAACGATCATCGCGATACCGTACTCCGTGAATGACTTCATTTCCGACGTCGCGGGCATCTCGACATGGTGAGTGGTCACGACTGGTCTCACAGCGAGTTGCAGCTTGGCCGGGCTTGGAGTCGTCAGCATCCGGTCCGCGATACTCCCAGCGATTCCCACACCTGCGAGAACACAAACGACGCGAAACCAATACTCGTGAGTTCGCTTAGGCGGTTTCTTCAGGCTGAGCCGAAACCCGATCAACAACACGAGGCCCTGGGCCACTAGCGTGACGACGAAGGCCGCAAGCGCCATGCCGTAGAGTGTAGACCCGCTCGACCGCTCGGACCGCTGCGATTGTCTCTTCCAACGTTGAACACGTCGCTCTTCCCATCAGTGCAGGGGGCAGGTCTTCCCGCCCGGTAAGACCTTTGATCCCCGCCGCCCCATCTTCGGCCAGGACCGACGACCGCCGGGCCGGACGACGGGACGGCCGGGGGCCGGGACCGGTCTGGCCGTCTCATTTGCTTTTGTTGCCACCACGCTCAGTTCTTGACTGACTAGTGGCAATGCACCAATTCGGAACATGGTCGCCATTGCTGAAGGCGTCAACGGAAACGTTTCTGGAAACACTGCGAGTGGTACGGATGCAATAACGTTCAACGTGTTTGTGGCTGGCAGCAATACCGGGGTTGGAGCACTGACTATTAATCGAACGTTTTCGATGCCCAAGTAGCATCGACTAACAGGCCGGTCAATGGTCACCGTCAGCACGGACGCCGCGCGAAATCGCTCCGCTTCGCCGCGCGACGAAGCCGACCAAGGTAAAGGGGGTGACCGCCGCAGGGCGCGCCAAATAATCACCGGGGGACTTCGTCCCGCGGACCCCCTAACTCGCTCTCTCGCAAGCCGCTTCGTCGGCTTGCTCCGTTCGCGGCGCTCGCTCGCGTTTGCTCGCTCGCGATGAATTTGCGCGCCCGTCTCCTCCATTTTGTGAACAATTGTGAACAACTCGCTCCCGACCTTGTCCGCAGCGGCCCGTAGAGAGCCGTCGAGGACCTGCGTGTAGACATTCAGCGTCGTATCGACGTTCGCGTGTCCCATGAGCTGAGCGGCCTGTTGTGGACCGGGGGTCCGACGTGGCGGATCTCGTGGTGCTGGTGGTCGAACCGGAGAAGAAAGCGGAGTAGCTGACGGATGCTGGAATCCAGGGTGCTAGAATCGGCTGCCTCTAGAGAGGTTGTCGAAATATGACGGGCGAGCCTTCCCGTACCGCACTTACCTCCGCTCGAGCTGACTCGCTGTCCTTCGTGTCGGCCGCCTTGGTTCTTGGCGCCGCGGCCGCAAGCATGCATCTCCACGGCAGTGGACTTGAACGAGTTGGCGCGAATCCGTGGCAATTCCAGCCGGGCAATCCGTCCGGTTAGAAGTGGACTTATACCCCCAACTCGAACAACTACCTGTATCACGTGATTTACGACGAATACGAAGGCCATGCGACAAGCCAGGAATAGTTCCGACCTATGAGAGAAGCGACCAGTCGGCGTGCGTCTTCAGGCGACTCACGCAGCGCCATTACGAGGGCTGTCGGCCGAACCGGCCATCAGCCTCCACTGCTGGTGTGCGCGGGTCTGATCTTCGTGACAGGTGTCGTCTTTCGCGTGCCCGCTGGCCAAACGACGTTGCTCAAACACGCACCTCCGGAATCAGCTAGCCAGCGATCGGCAACGGCGCGCGGCCAAACACTGGTCGTCCCGGGCGGCGTATCGCCGGACGGTCGGTTCGAGGTACGTGTCATCGAGACGAGCAGCCGAAGTCCTTCCAACTATGTTGTGGCGATCATGGACGATCGAACTGGCCAGACACGGTCGGAACTGTCGTTGAGCGGCGGTGCATTTCAGTATCAGGATGCCACCAAAGTCGTCAAGGCTCTTTGGCATCCAAGCGGACGCGTCGTCGCACTAACGGACGCAGCCACCCAACATTCGCGAGAGCTCTACTTGTACGAAGTGACGTCAAACGACGTGGTTCAACTGAAGGTGCCTGACTACGTTCAAAATGCGCTTGGGCGCGTCGGCGCCGTAACGGTCGCGACCGCCTCTGTGACTGATCCACAAGCTTGGGACTCGGACAGGCTCAAGTGCACGCTGACATTCAATGCCACACTGCCGAACCAACCAGGCGGGCGATCGCGGACGTTTCGCGCACCGTTCGTCTTGCGCTGGGTCCATGGTCCGAACTCTGCAAGCCAGATTGTCCTCGAGAACATGGGGCGTCCGGTTCCTGTCGGTACACTCGTCCCAGTCGCGTTGTCGTTGCGTAGATTCTGAACGGCTGACGACCAAACGAAATGGATGCCGCGCTAGAGGCGCCTGGAGCGCGGTTGGCCGTGAACTAGATCAGCTCCTCAGTGCGCATCCCCTCAGCGACTGATACACAATGAAACGTTCTGCACAAGAACACAAAGCGCGGGCGTGAGCAAGCTGAAGCGGATGAGGAAGTTGTCCCCATCAGTTACGGTCGTAGCCGAAGGATCGCAGGTCACCGAATTACCCATCCGAGACGTTGTCCTTTTCTTGCCCTTTGAGTGCATCATGGCGCGGCTCAGACGGGCCAACCAGTGCATCTGGACAATCGCAGCTCCCGCCTGAGTTTATGGCCTCAGTTGCGTTTTCGAGCTCAGACCGGCTCACCTCGGCAACCTGCGGCAATGGCGGCTCGTTCGGACTACGAACCAGGAGGTCGCAGGTTCGAGTCCTGCAGGGCGCGCCATCCTCCTTCGCTCGCGGTGTCGCAAGCGCGAGCTATGGAGGATGGCGCGGACGTGCTTGTGCCCGCCGAAGCGGCCTGTTCGCGTAGGCGGGCAGGGCGCGCCAGTCGCCATCGCCCCGCCACCCAAACCGCGGGGCCAGGGCGAGAGGGCGCTCACGTTTGCTCGCGCCATCGCTCACAACCACGAACCGACAGCGCGGGGCGACGGCGGACGGCAAGCGAGCCGCCTGGATCTGCACGACCGCGTGTTTAGCATCCGCGAACACTCGTTCGCCTTGGCCTTGATGTCAGGAAATGCTAATTCTTGTTATACTGGCAGCGGAGGCACGACGTGAACGTTTCCCTGACCCCCGAACTCGAGCGGCTCATCAATGACAAGGTCGAGAACGGGTCCTATCAGACAGCCAGCGAGGTCGTTCGCGAAGCCCTGCGACTGTTGAAACACCGAGACGAGGGTCTGGTCCAACTGCGCCGTGAGATCCAGGCCGGACTCGATCGCGCCGGACGCGGCGAGTACGCGGAGTACGATCGGCAGTCCGCATCCAAGCTTGGGGCACGCGTGAAAGCTCGTGGACGGAAACATCTCATCGCCCTAAAGGCAGGGAAGCGCGGCACGCCGCGGTGAAGCGTTTTCGTCTGTCGACCCTGGCCGAGGCCGACCTTGACGAGATCTGGCTCTACGTCGCTCGAGACCGCTCGGTCGAGGTCGCCAATCGCCTGATTGACGACATCAGGGTGCTAGAATCGGCTGCCTCTAGAGAGGTTGTCGAAATATGACGGGCGAGCCTTCCCGTACCGCACTTACCTCCGCTCGAGCTGACTCGCTGTCCTTCGTGTCGGCCGCCTTGGTTCTTGGCGCCGCGGCCGCTAGCATGCATCTCCACGGCGGTGGACTTGAGCGAGTTGGCGCGAGCCTCGCTGGGCCTGGAACCGGGGCTGTCATCTGGGCAATCGCACGTGCAGCAAGGGCCAAGCCCCGTCTTCCGATAGCGATGTTCTGGACTTCACTTGCTTTCCTCGCGATTGGGGTTCTCGTCAGCTACATCGAATGGTCAAGACGCCTGGTCAGATGACAGCCGGCTTCCTTTGGTTCCGCCGAGGGCGCGCCGCACTCAGCATGTTTCCTTTCTTGAGATCCGGATAGTTCAGCGACCGATGAAGGGTCGCGCGGGTCGATACGTATAGA
Source organism: Vicinamibacterales bacterium (assembly GCA_035519535.1). Taxonomy (GTDB): domain Bacteria; phylum Acidobacteriota; class Vicinamibacteria; order Vicinamibacterales; family SCN-69-37; genus DATEGZ01. Next base: position 5,377 of record DATIWF010000062.1, read on the forward strand.
ATCGATGTTAGTATACGTATATGCCGAAGCTGACACTCAGCGTCGACGAAAAGGTCGTGCGCCGGGCGAAACGGTATGCGGCGGCCCAGGGCACGTCGGTGTCGAAGCTCGTCGAGCGCTACCTCGACCTCCTTGCACGGCCCCTTGAGATGTCGAAGGCGCCGCCGGTCCTGCGGATGCTCCGCGGCGCGGCCCGTGGCGTGTCGGCCGACACGTACCGCAAGCACGTCATGCGCAAGTACCAGTGAAGCCGCTTCTGCTCGACCTGAACGTCATTCTCGATGTGATTCTCGACCGCGCACCCGGCGTCGAACCGGCGTCAGCGTTGTGGGCGGCCATTGAGAGCGGTCGCGGCCGGGGACTCATTCCGGCGCATGGCCTGACGACCGTCTTCTATCTGCTCGACAAGGCGCGCGACGCCGCCTTTGCGCGGAGCGGCGTCGAGCGGTTGATCAGCGTCTTTGGCGTCGCGCCGATCGATGACACGGTCGTGCGCCGAGCGCTAGGACTGGGCTGGCCAGACTTCGAAGACGCCGTCTGCGCCGCCGCCGCGGAGGCGAGCGGATGCCAGGCGATTGTCACTCGGGACCCGGACGGATTCCCTGACTCCCCAGTGCCTGTCGTGGATCCGGCCGGCGCGTTGAGCTGGATGCTGCGCGCGTGAGTCCCGGCCGGTGGTGATCGGAAGATCTATCAGAAAGCCATCCCGTGAGCCGCGTCGGCCCAGCCGGGGCCGGGCGAAACCGCAGTTGAGATGCGCTACCATTGAGCCGTCCGATTGGCGATCCTCCAGGCCCTCAGGACGGAGTGAATGATGTCTTCGATCGTCGTCAGCGTGGCGCTGACCGCGTCGCTCGTTCTTCTTCAGTCATCCGCCAGTTCGCCAGCGTCCCGTGCGCCGCAGGTCGCCTGCCAGCTCGTGACGCAGGTGCAAATTGGGCAGGCGACCGGCGCCACCGTCGGCGCCGGGTCACCGATCGCAGCGCCGACGTCGTGTCAGTGGGCCGGTCAAGGGAAGATCGTGACGCTCACAATCAACCAACCGCGCGGCGGTAAGAGCCCGGTGGACCAGTTCACGGCCGGGAAGACGACCTCGCTCCCAGGCATCACAACCGAAGCGCTCAGCGGCGTGGGAGACGATGCGTACTACGTGTTCTACGCCGGCACCAACCGGGCGGGTTGTGGTCTGGTCGTCAAGATAGGGACGTCGGTGTTCGAGGTCCGGGTGTACGGCTTCGATCTCGCCCAGGCAAAGACGGTCAGCAAGACGATCGCGCTCGACGCGGTCGGAAAGTTCTGAGCACGTCTGCGCCCGGTCTATCAAGGCATCACCTACACGAGCCGCGAGACCGTGGTCGACATCGGTCCGGTGCACGCCGCGGCCGATCGGCGCCGGAGGCAGCGGCCGCGCGCCGTACGATGTATTGATGGAGAATGCCTGACACTCGCTCGCTGCCAACCGATCCGATCTACTCGTCGGGCGACATTCTGGTGGAGGAGGCCGAGGGTGGCAGCTACCAGGTCTCCCGAGTGTCGGCCAATGGGGTGCTCCAGCTACATGCTGGGCAGAAGCAGGTGCCAGCAGTTCGATGATCGCGATTCAGAACCTGACGAAGCAGTACGGCAAACAGCTCCTCTTCGTGGACGCGTCGTTTCAGCTCAACCCCGGCGAGAAAGTCGGCCTGGTCGGACCAAACGGCTCCGGCAAGACGACGCTCCTCCGCATCATCGCCGGCGAGGAGACGCCCGACGACGGGGAGGTGTCGCTGCCGCGCCGGATGACGATCGGCTACTTCCGGCAGGACGTCGAGGAGATGTCCGGGCGCAGCGTCATCGACGAAGCGATCGCCGGCAGCGGCCGCCTGGGCGCGCTCCATCACGAGCTGGAGGCACTGCAGCACGCGATGTCCGATCCGGCCAGCGCCGGCCGGATGGACGCGATCCTGGCGCGTTTTGGCGAAGTGCAGGAGGAGTACGAGCACTTCGGCGGCTACGGGCTCGAGAGCCAGGCGCGTGAAGTGCTCGCCGGCCTCGGATTCGATGACGCGTGGATTGACGGCGACGTGGGCGCGCTGTCCGGTGGCTGGAAGATGCGCGTCGCGATGGCGCGGGTGCTGCTCGGCAAGCCCGACGTCCTGCTGATGGACGAGCCGACCAACCACCTCGATATCGAATCGATTGTCTGGCTCGAGGGATTCCTGAAGAACATGCCGGGCGCGCTGCTCATGACGTCGCACGACCGCGATTTCATGAACCGCGTCGTCACGCGCGTCGCTGACATCGACGACGGCGAGATCACGAGCTATTCGGGCAATTACGAGTTCTACGAGCGCGAGCGCGCGCTGCGGGCGGCCAACCGCGAAGCCGCCTTCGCGCGCCAGCAGGCGATGCTGGCCAAGGAGCAGCGCTTCATCGACCGATTCGCGGCCAACGCTGCCAAGGCCGGCCAGGTCCAGAGCCGCGTGAAGGCGCTCGAGAAAATCGAGAAGATCGAGCTGCCGAAGCGTCGTCCGGTGGTCACGTTCGACTTCAAGCCGCCGCCCCGCTCGGGCGACGACGTCGTCTCGATCCGCAATCTGCGCAAGGCCTACGGCGCGCGCGTGCTCTACGACGGGTTCGATCTCTCCGTCCGGCGGGGCGAGCGCTGGTCGGTGATGGGCCGAAATGGCGCCGGCAAGACGACGCTCCTCAAGATGATCGCCGGCGTGCTCGCGCCGGACGCCGGCGAGGTCGCGCTCGGCGCCAGTCTGAAGCTCGGCTACTTCGCCCAGCAGGCGCTGCAGGTGCTCGACGCCAACCTCACGGTCTGGGAGCAGATGCAGCGCGACTTTCCGCATGACACCATCGGCGTACTTCGCAATCTGCTGGGCGCCTTTCAATTCTCCGGCGACGAGATCGACAAGCCCGTGCGGGCGCTGTCAGGCGGGGAGCGCACGCGCCTGGTGCTCGCGCGCCTGCTGTTCGATCCGCCGAACTTCCTCGTACTCGACGAGCCGACGAACCACCTCGACTTGACCACGAAGGACATGCTCATCGAGGCCCTCCGCGAGTTCGAGGGCACGATGATCTTCGTCTCGCACGACCGCTCGTTTCTGCGCGGCCTCAGCAATCGTGTTCTCGAGCTGGGCGGCGAAAGTGGCACCGAGGCGAAGCCGCTCGTGTATCCGGGCTCGTACGTCGAATACGTCGCGCGGACCGGTCACGAAGCGCCCGGCGTGCATTCCTGAGATGCCGCTCATCACGCTCGACCACGTTCGCATGGCGTTCGGGCACCTGCCGCTGCTCGACGACGCGAGCCTGCTGGTCGATGCCGGCGAGCGCGTCGCGATCATCGGACGGAACGGCACCGGGAAGTCGACGCTGCTGCGCATCCTGTCGGGCGAGCTCGAGCCGGACGCGGGTGCGGTGTGGCGCGCGCCGGCGCTCGTGACCGCGCGCCTCGGACAGGACGTGGTGCTGGCCACCGGTCAGTCGGTCTTCGACGTCGTCGCCGAGGGCCTGGGCGACCTTGGCGAGCTCGTCGCCGCGTACCACCATGCGGCGGTGGCCGTCGCCGAGCGTGGCGAGCCGTCGCGACTCGCCGAGCTTGGCCGTCTTCAACACGACCTCGAGGAGCGCGACGGCTGGCGGCTCGAGCAACGCGTCGAGCTGGTGGTCTCGAGGCTCAATCTGCCCGCCGACGCGATCGTCAACACGCTGTCCGGCGGCTGGCGGCGACGCGTGCTCCTCGCGCGCGCGCTCGTGTCGGAGCCGTCGCTTCTGCTGCTCGACGAGCCGACGAACCACCTGGACATCGAGGCCATCGAGTGGCTGGAAACCTATCTTGCGGCGAGCCGCTGCGCCGTCGTCTTCGTCACGCACGACCGGACGTTTCTTCAGCGCCTCGCCACGCGCATCGTCGAGCTGGATCGAGGGCGCCTCACGTCCTGGCCGGGCGACTATGCGGCCTTTCTCGAGAAGAAGGAGGCGTGGCTCGCGAACGAAGCGCTGGCCGAGGCGCGGTTCGACAAGAAGCTCGCCCAGGAAGAGGTGTGGCTGCGCCGCGGCGTCAAGGCCCGGCGCACGCGCGATGAGGGTCGCGTGCGCGCGCTCATGAGGATGCGCGACGAGCGCGCCGCGCGCCGGACCCGGGTGGGCACCGTGCGGCTGTCGTTCGAGGCGGCCGACCGATCCGGCAAGGTCGTGTTCGAGGTCGATCACATCAGCAAGACGTACGGCGGCACGGTCGTCGTGCGTGAGTTCTCCGCGCGGATCATGCGCGGGGACCGGATCGGGCTCATCGGTCCGAACGGCGCGGGCAAGACGACGCTGCTCCGGATGCTGGTGGGCGAGGTGGCCCCGGACGCGGGCGAGGTGCGCCGCGGCGCCGGCGTCGAAATCGCGTATTTCGACCAGCAGCGCGAGCAGCTCGATCCCGAGCGCACCGTCGTCGACACCGTTGGCGGCGGGAATGACACCGTGACGGTCGGCGGCGTCACGCGTCACGTCCACGGGTACCTTGAAGACTTTCTCTTTCCGCCCGAGCGCGCGCGGTCTCCGGTCAAGGCGCTCTCCGGCGGCGAGCGCAATCGATTGCTGCTCGCGCGCTTGCTGACGCGGCCGGCCAACGTCATCGTGCTCGACGAGCCGACGAACGACCTCGACCTCGAGACGCTCGAAGTCGTCGAGGCGCAGCTCGCCGAGTTTCCCGGGACGATCCTGCTCGTGAGCCACGACCGGACGTTTCTCGACCACGTCGTGACGAGCACGTTCGCGTTTGAAGGTGGCGGTCGCGTCGTCGAGTATGTCGGCGGCTATGAAGACTGGGTGCGCCAGCGTCCGGCGATCGTCCCGGCGGGGGAGCCGGCGCTTGTCCGCGCGGATGCGCCAAGTGCGCGCAATCGGCCGCCGGCCTCGATTCGCAAGCTTTCGTACAACGAGCGCCGCGAGTTCGAGGCGCTGCCCGACCGAATCAGCGGCCTGGAGGCCGAGGACGCGCGCCTGCGGGCGGCCGTCGCGCATCCGGAGTTCTACCGGGAGGCCGCCTCAGCGATCGAACAGACGCTGGCGCGTCTCGAGGCGCTTCGCGCCGAGCTCGATGCGGCGTATGCCCGGTGGGACGAGCTCGATTCGCGCGCCCGCTGACCCAGCTCGCGATCTCGCGCGCGACGACGCTCTCGGACATCGTGCTGCTCAACGGCGTGCGGTGACGCGCCGGTAGACTGTCCCACAACGTCTGGAACAGCTGTAGAGCCCGGCGATTCAGTCTCCCCGCAACATGATGAGCAGCATGCGGGCGGCCTCGGACGCGTCGACCGCGTGCGGAACGTTTGCAGGCATCCTCACGATCGATCCGGGCACCGCGCGGACGGTTCTGCCGCCTATGGTCAAGGTAAGGGTGCCGTCGAGGACCATCACGAACGCCTCGAACGGCGACGTGTGCTCGGTGAGTCCCTGGCCCGCGTCGAACGCGAAAAGCGTCAGATTACCGCCGCTGGTCTTCGCCAGCACTCGGCTCGAGATGCCCTGCGCGGTCAGCGCGACAAGCGACTCGAGCGTCAGGACCTCCCCCGACGGAATCATCTGAGAGGACATACTGACCAGATTATGGTGGATTCGTGGGGGCGACGGGCGCAGGAGGAGTATCGTGGAAGGATGCCTGACACTCCCTCGCTGCCAAATGACCCCATCTATTCGGCGGGCGACATTCTCGTGGAGGAGGCCGAAGGCGGCAGCTACCAGGTCTCCCGCGTGTCGGCCAACGGCCGCTCCAGCCATGTGCTGAGCGTTCAGCGGAACCAGGCGGCCGCCCTCATCCTGGCCGGCCGCGCGACGAGCGGCTTCCAGCGCGTCTTTCTGAGGGTAGAGCCCGGCTCGGCGGAATATCGTCTCATTGGGACGCCCTGATCGTGCGCCTCCAGTGGCTGGCCGGCGCGCTCGTCGCGGTCATCGCCGTCGCGCCCGTCGAGCCGTCGCAGGCGCCGGACGCCAAGGTCCAGACGTGGCTGCGCGACACGAAAGGCTTCAGCGATAGCGACGTCCGCCTCGTCACCGAGGGCCACGCCGTTGCGCGTCAACTCACGCTCGCCGGCCCGGAGGAGGTCTCCATCTTCGGCGCCGTGCGCATCGACGCGCCGCCCGCCGCGTTCATCAGTCAGCTTCGCGACATCCAGGCCTACGAGCATCGCCTCGGGGTGTTGCAGGTCGGGAAGTTCCACGATCCCCCGCGACTCGAGGACCTCGACGGCCTCGCGCTCGATCGCGAGGACCTGCAGGCGCTCGAGCATTGCCGTCCGACGGATTGCGACCTGCAGCTCCCGGCCGGGATGATGCGCCGGTTCGCGTCCGAGGTGCCCTGGGGCGCGCCGGACGCGTTCGTGCAGGCGAATCGATTGTTCCGCGAGATGCTGTTCGACCGGTTCCAGCGGTACCGGACCGGCGGGCTCGCGGCGCTCGAGCCCTACGACGACGGGCCGACGCCGGTGCCGGCTGCCGAGGAGTTCCGGCGGCTGCAGGTGACGAAGGACCTGCTGCCGGCTCTGCCGCACCTCGCCGCGTACGTCACGAGCTTTCCGGCGCCGACGCCGCCCGGCCTCGAGGATTTCTACTACTGGAACATGGGCGAGTTCGGCATGAAGCCGACGACGCGCCTCAATCACGTGTCACTGTATCGGGTCGCCCCGGCCGGCGCCCGGCCGGACGGCATTCGCTTCGCGATCGCGACGACGCAGATCTACTCGACGCACTACTTCAGCACGACCTTCGAGCTGCGGACCGTGGTGGACGACGCGGCGAACCCCGGTCAGGGCTTCTATCTGTTCTACGCCAGCCGATCGCGGGTGAATGGTCTGACCGGTTTCATCGGCACGCTGATCCGGCCGATCGTCAGGAGCCGCGCGCGGTCGGGCATGGAGCGCTATCTGTCGATCACCAAGAGCGCCGTCGAGGCCGAAACGCGGAAGCAGGGTTCGTCCGAGTGACGACGTCGAAGTCGATCGACACCTCGTCCTTGACCTTGACGGTCCCGCCAGCAACCGAGATGGGCGTGATTCCAAAGTCCGTCTGCCGCAGTGACGCCGATCCGATGTAGTGCCCGTGGTCGCGCACGACCTTCACGGTGACAGGGCGCGTCTGACCGTGCAACGTGAGCTGGCCGTGCACGGCCCAACCATCCTGAGTCGCCTCGACCGTCGTCGATTCGAACCGGATCTCCGGAAACCGCGTGACATCGAGCACGTCCGGTCCAAGCATCCGGGATTGGACTTGATCGCGATCCCGCGGTGACAGGCCCGGGTCGAGGACCTGCATCTGCGGTGCCTCCACGACGATCTCGACTCCCGCATTCCCGCCGTCGTCCACGAATCCGGCGCTGATGGAAGCTCGAATCTCGTGGTTGTCTGCGAACGCACGGAACAACCCGGTCTTGAACACGCGCACGGTCAACGTCGACCGGTCGGTGTCGATCGCTTGATGCCCCGTCGCGGCAGGCCGGGCGGCGGTGAACGCGAACAGGACCCCGGTCATCAGCAGGAATTGACGAATGACGCGTGCGCGACCCTGGTTGAGACTGGGGTTCATCACCAGACCGGACCTCTGGCGACTGTCTGTGCAAGATATAGTCCACTCGACAAAGTGCGATGACGGCAGGGGCACGCAATCGGTCAGGCTTACGAAGGGCTGGAGTCCCTTTCGTATCCGGTAAGTGTGACGAGCCCCGGGACTGCGGGGCGAGTTCGCGAGCGTGTCCGCGCCCGCGCGGCGAGGCCCCAGCCCGGACCCAGGCGATGTGCCCGGGTAGAATCCGGGCGTGACCGCACGTCGCCTTCCGGTGCGCACGCTCATCGTTTTGGCCGGCGCCGTCTGCATCGTGGCGATCGGGTGGCAGATCCGCCACGCCCCCGAGACCTATCCCTACGGCGACTACGCGACGACGTCCATCTACACGCTGCGGGCGGCCAAAGGCGAGCTCGGGACCGGCGCGTACTCGCGCTTCCACTGGAACCATCCCGGGCCGCTCCTCTACGAGATCCTCGCGCCGCTCTACGCACTCTCCGGCCGCCGCGAGGTGAGCCTCAAGTGGACGATGCTGATCGTGAACGTCGGCGTCCTCGCCGCGTTGCTGACGTACCTGAGCCGCCGGTCCCGATGGCTCGCTGCGACGACCGCGCTGGCGCTGCTGCCCATGATCTGGTTCGAGCAGCGTCTCCTGTTCTGGGCGTGGAATCCGGCCGCGCCGCTCCTCCCGCTGGCGCTCGGGATCGCGCTTGCGGCGGGGGTGTGCGCCGGCGACATCGCGGTGCTGCCGTGGCTCTGCGTCGTCGTGTCGTTTCTTGCGCAGACGCACGTTGCGCTGGTGCCGATCTCGCTGCTGCTGACGGCCGCGGCCCTCGGCGCCGTGCTGTGGCGCGTGCGATCGCCTGGTCCTGACGAGCGCCGCGCCGCCTGGCGCGCGCTCGCGGTCAGCGCGGCGGTCGCGATCGCGCTGTGGACGGTCCCCGTCGTGCACGACCTCCGCGCGGCGTCCAGCAACCTCGCGGCCCTCGCACGATTCTTCGCGGCCAGCCGCACGTCCCACCCGTGGTCCCAGGTCACGGACATCTTCGCCAACGAGCTCGTCGCGGCCTTCAATCCCTCGCGCGAACTGATCACCGGCGACCTGCCGGCCTCGGCGTCGAGCGGCGTGCGCGCGTGGGCGACGATCCAGCTGCTCCTGCTCGGGGTGACCGCCGTGTCGAGCTACCGGCGTGGCCGCAGGTTCGAGACGGCGTTCTGCACGCTGTGCCTCCTCGCGTCGTTCCTTGGTCTCGTCGCGATTCGGTCGATTGTCGGCGACATCTCGGACTATTTGATCATCTGGATCGGCGTCATCGGCGCGCTCAACGTCGCAGCGCTCGCGTCGTCCCTGGACCTGCTGTGGCCACTGCGGCCGCTCACGTCGCGGCCCGGCGACCGGCCGTGGCGCCTGTCGATTGCGATCGGCATCGCGGCCATCGCGCTCCTTGGCGCGATCCGGCTCGATGAGAAGCAGCGCGCGGATTCCGGCGACCATACGCTGCTGCACATCGCGAGCGACCTCACGCGATACTGCGACGCACACCACTACGTCCGCCCGCTGTTCACGTTCGACTGGAAGGTCTGGCACGCGGCTGCCGGCGTCGTGCTGCAGCTGTACAAGACGGATCGTCCGGTCTCGGTGGGCGACGACGTGCGCTTCATGTTCGGGGAGCCGTTTGCGCGCACGGGCCGGGAGCCGGCCGAGCTCTATCTCATGTCCACGGCTGACGAGGCCATGCCGGACGGCGTGACGCGCTTCACGTGGATCACGACCACCGGCGAATACCGCCTCGTTCAGGTGTTCCGGAACTAGACGGCGATGACCCGCCCGCAGCGCGCCGCGCTCATCGGCATCGTTCTCGTCGGACTGACGCTGCGCGTCGCGTATTTCGTTCATGCGGTCCGCATGCCCGGGTTCGTCTGGGAGGATCCCGACGGCTACGCCGCGCATGCGCTCACGCTGACGCCGCATGGCTGGCACTGGACGTTTCAGGCCGTGTCCTTTCGTATCAACGGACAGCAGCACGCGCTGCCGCCGATGTATCCGGTGTTTCTGTCGCTCTTCGCGCTGTTTCCCGGGTTTCCGATGACGGCCCAGATCGCTCAGGTCGGGCTCGCCGTGCTGACGATCGCCCTCGTGTTTGCGCTCGGCCGACGGATCCACTCCGTCCGTGCGGGCCTGGTCGCCGCAGCCGCCTACGCCCTCTGGGTGCCCAACATCAACAACGTGTGGTCCACGTCGCAGGAGACGCTGTACGTGCCGCTGATCCTGACGGCGTTTCTGCTGCTGTTCCGCGCCATCGAGGGCGACGCCGGCTGGGTTGGATTCGCGGTCGCGGGGCTGGCGTTCGGCGTGTCGGCCTTGACCCGATCGATGCCGCTGTTTTTCGCGCTGCCCGCGGCCGCCGCGCACGTCGGGCTGGCGCGCGATCGCGCGCGCGCCGCGCTGCAAGCCTCGGCGTTCCTCGCCGGATTCGTGCTGCTCACCGTGCCCTACTCGACGGCGCTGTCGCGCTATTTCGGGCAAGTCACGGTCATCGACACGCATGGGAGCATCCACCTCGAGGCCGAGACCGAACCCGGCTCGATCGCGCCGGGCCTGAGCGAGACGGCCTCAGGGCTGTGGCGCGCCGCGACCGCGCACCCGATCGACTTCGCCGTCGAGTCGCTCGGACGTGCGCAGTCGCTATTTCACGTCAACGGCGGACGCATCCTGCAGATCTACGTCGTCGCCGCGACGCGCCTGCGCGCGGTCGTGTGGAAGGTGGTCGTCCTCGCCGGCTCGGACCTGCTGCTCATCGTCGCCTCGATCCTCGCGGCGATCGGCGCGGCGCTGTGCCGGCGCCCGCCGCTCGCGGCGCTGCTCGTGATCTGGATCGTGGTCAACATCGGCATCGCGAGCGCCGGCGGATTCGGCGGCGCGCGGCTCCGCGCGCCGTTCGAGCCGATGCTGATCGTGTTCGCGGCGATCTGTGCCGCCGGCGAGTGGGGCCGGCCGCGTGCGTGGGTCCTGGGTCTGGCCGTTGCCGCGAGCGGGGCCGCGGCGCTGGCCGTGCTGCCGCAGGTCCCCGCCAGCCTGCGTGCCTGGCCGGACTACGGCGTGCGATGGCCTTCGATCTTCGACCGGCACGACGGGGAGATCCTCGGGGAGGCGGGCCTGAACCTGCCCGCCCGTGACGGCGCCGCGGCGCTCGCCGCGACGACCACGGGCGAGGCACCGGTGGTGGTGCGCGTGATCGTCAGCGGCCTTCCGGCGCGGGAGATCCAACTCGCGCCCCGCCAGTCCACGCCGATCCGCGTGCCGTGGCCGGCGCTCGGGCTGGCGTTCGTCGAGCTCGTAACGGCCGGCCCGGCGGCGACGGCTCAACCCGTGCACGTGATCGTGGATGGTCGCTGAGGACGTATGGGATCTGCGCTTGCCGCGCTCTTCTTGTTTCTGGCCGCACGGCCGGTCCCGGACCAGCCGGCTCAGCCGCCGGCGGCGACCCGCGTCTATCTCCCGAACACCGCAGACGAGGACTGGACGTTCCTCAAAGATCCGTCCAAGCGCACCGACTTCTGGGATCCCGTGAAGTACATTCCGCTCGGTGCCGACGACCGATCGCTCACGCTCAGCGGCGAGATTCGCTACCGTCCCGAGGGCCTGCGCATCCACGGCGTCGGCGCGCAACCGTCGACGACGGACAACTACTTCCTGCAGCGATACCTGGTCGGCGCGGACCTTCACTTCAGCAAACAGATGCGGCTGTTCGGCGAGCTGCAGAGCGGGATCATCAACGGCAAGCTCGGGTCGCCGCGGCCGACCGATCGCGACAGCTTCGATCTTCATCAGGCGTTTTTCGAGTTTCGCCGGACGCTTGGCAACCAGCGCCTGTTCGGGATTCGGGCCGGGCGGCAGGAGCTCTCCGTCGGCAGCTCGCGACTGATCTCCGCGAGTCCGGGGCTGAACGTCAAGCGCAGCTTCGACGGCGTCAACGTGCAGTACCAGGCGGCGTCGTGGCGGCTGGTGGGTGCGGCCGCCGAGCTGGTGGAGCTCAGGCAGGGGGCGTTCAACGATCGGGCGCACGGCGGCCAGCACTTCTGGGGCGTGGCGGTGACGCGGCGGAGCCCGCGATTCAAGCGCGGCGACCTGGGTCTGTACTACCTGGGCATCGACCGGAAGCTCTCGATCTACGCGCAGGGCCTCGGTCCCGAATCCCGCCACACGATCGGCATGAAGTGGAGCGGCATCGGCACGCGGTTCGATCTCGACTACGACCTTGTGGGGCAGTGGGGACACTTCAACGGGGCGCCCGTGCGCGCGTGGGCGTTCGCGGCGGAAACCGGCTATCGACTGTCGTCCTCGCGTCTGGCGCCGCGGCTGAGCATTCGCACCGATCTCGCGTCGGGCGATCGCGATCCGGCGAGCGCCCGTCTCGAGTCGTTCGACCCGCTGTTTCCGGGCAACTCGTACTCCGGCAACGTCGGTCTCTTCGGCCCGACGAACCTGACGGATCTCACGCCCGCCTTCACCCTGCGGCCGGCGACGAAGCTCACGCTGGGCTTCGAGGCGCCGAGCTACTGGCGGACGTCGACCGGCGATGGGATCTACGCGACCGACCTCCGCGTGCTGCTCCCGCCGGGCGTCGGTTCGGGCAAGTACGTCGGGACCAACCCGAGCGTCCTGGTGATCTACCAGGCGACGCACCATCTTCAGCTGCAAGGCGCGATCACGCGGATGCACGCGGGCGGCTTTCTCAGTGCGACATTCGTCGCGAAGGGATTCGGCTTCTACTCGGCGACCGCGCTCTATCGCTTCTGACGGCTGCGGCGGATGTCCGCGAGCAGTGCGGCGGCGTCAGCGTCGCCGGGTGAAAGGTCCACGAGCCGGGTCGCGAGCATTTCGGCGCGCGCGAGGTCGCCGCTCTCGCGCACGTAGCTGACGAGCCCGGCCAGCACGGTGCGGTCGCCCGGGTGGGCGCGCCACGTGCGATCCAGCAGATCGATCGCCGCGGCGGGCCGGCCGGCGTCGTGCGTCGCCACGGCCAGCATGTACTGCGCAGTCGTGTCGTCGGGCGCGAGGGCCGCAGCGCGCGTGAGCTCGGCGACGGCGCCGGGCAGATCGTGCCGCCGCGCCAGCAGCAGTCCGAGCGCGTGGTGCAGCGACGCCGCCTCGGGGGTGCGCGCGAGCGCCTCCCGCAGCACGCGCTCGCCCTCATCGTCGCGCCCCTGCGAGCGGTAGAGATCGGCCAGGTTGACGGACGCCGGGGCGAAGTACGGTTCGAGACGACGGGCCGTCTCGTATTCCTGCCGGGCCCGATCGACGTCGCCGCGCTCGGCGTACAGCGCGCCGAGGTTCACGTGCGCGCCCGCCGAGTCCGCGTTGAAACGCTGCACGTCTTCCCACTCGGCGAGCGCGCGTGCGCGACGCGCCCGATCCGGTTCGGCCAGGGCGCCGTCGGGCGCCGTTGCCAGCGCGCGGGCGGCCTCGATGCGGACCGCGCGCACCGGGTCGGCGATGAGCGGCGCCAGCAGCGACGCCCGCGGCTGGACCGGCAACGCCCCGAGCACGTCGACCGCGGCCAGGCGGAGCAGCGCGTCTGGATCGCGCAGAGCCCGCTCGATGACCGGTCCAGACTGCCCGTCGATCCAGCGCGCCAGCAGCGAGACCGCCGTCGCCCGCACGATCCCCGGCGCCGCGTCGTCGGCGACGACCGACAGCAAGCGCGATTCGGCGTCCGCGGCGGCGGTCCGCCCGGCGGCGAGCGCCTCTCCATAGTGCGGCGGCAGCGTCTGCGAGCCCATCCACACGGCAACCTGCGCGGCGGCCCACGCGGGCGGTCGATCGGCGTGGCACGCCGCGCACGCGTTGGGCGTGCCAATCTTCATGGTGAGGTCCGGCCGGGGCACGCGAAAACTGTGGTCGCGCCGATCGTCCACCGTCATGTACGTGCGCGTCGGCATGTGGCAAAAGACGCACTGGCTGCCCGCGGATCCCTCAGCATGGTGATGGTGCGCCGGCGACGCGAACTTCGAGGCGAGGTGACATCGCTGGCAGACCTCGTCGAGGTTCGACGCGATCTCCGGCCGGTGCGGCTCGTGACAGTCGCTGCACGTCACGCCCTTTGCATACATCTTGCTCTGCAGGAACGATCCGTACTCGTAGACCTCGTCCTTGATCTGGCCGTCGGCGAAGTACAGATCCTCCTCGAGGAGCGAGGGGCGATGCGTGTCGGCGAGCGGGCGACCGACATGGTAGTCGTCGGTCAACTGGGCGCGCCGGGAGTGGCAGCGCGCGCACATCTCGACTTCGACCCGCGACGTGCGCGGCCGGTCGCGATGCGCAAGGCCCGTCGACGGATCGAGGATCCACGAGGCGCCGTCATGTGCGCCGAGCGGCACCAGTCCGTCGTCCTCGCCCGGACGCCGCGGCGTGTTCGCGGCGCGGCCGCGCGCCCACGCGACGTGCTGCGAGCCGGCGCCATGGCACGCTTCACAGCCGACACTCAGATCGCTCCACGTCGTCTCGTACCGGTCCTCCGCGGCGACGTACCGTTTGCGCAGATTCGTCGAGTGGCAGTCGGCGCACATGAAGTTCCAGTTCTGCGATCGGCTCGTCCAGTGCTGCACGTCACCCGCGCGAATCGGCGTCGCCGGATACAGGTGATACCAGCGCTGGCCCTTCGGCGCCGGCCGGTCGTCCCACGCCACGCCAAGGGCCTGCAAACGCCCGCCGGCAAGCGGCAGCAGGTATTGCTGGAGAGGGTAGACGCCGAAGGTGTACGCGACCTCGAAGTCCTGCGGCTTCCCGTCGGGGCCGTCCGTGCGAACGACGTACTTGCCGTTGCGCTGCGAGAAAGACGACGTCATGCCGTGCAGCGTGAACGTCTCCCCGGCGAATCTGGCCTCGACGGTTGCGGAGGACGGCGCCTGCATCGCGCGCGCGTGCATCGACGGCTGCCAGCGCGCGGCCTCAATCGCGTGGCACTCGGCGCAGACCGCCGCGCCGACGAACGTCGCGCCCGCGTCGCTTTCGCGCGCCGCAGTCGCTGAAACGGCGTGCGAGGCGTCCCGCGCATGATGCCGGACCCACCACATGAGGCTGCCCGCGGCGATCAGCGCGATCACGCCGGCGCTCGTCCAGCGGGATGTCGTCATCCGGCTGATATTATGTCGGGCGCATCGGTCACTGTTGGAGATCCCCCACGATGAAGCGATCAGCGCCTCTGTTCGTCCTTGCTCTTTGTGTCGCGTGCAGCCAGAAAGAATCAGCGCCCGAGAACGTACTTCCCAGGCCCGAGGCGCCGTTCAAAGGCAAGATCGGGCGCACGGTGAGGGAGTCCACGCCGGACTTTCCCGCGGGCGTGCAGGCGCCCAAGGGCGCGCCCAACGTTCTGCTGATTCTGACCGACGACGTCGGCTTCGGCGCCTCGAGCACCTTCGGCGGACCGATTCCGACGCCGACGATGGATCGGTTGGCGAAGAGCGGCCTGCGCTACACGCAGTTCCACACGACGGCGCTGTGCTCGCCCACGCGCGCCGCGCTGCTGTCCGGACGCAATCATCACTCGGTCGCGACGGGCGTCATCATGGAGCTCGGCACCGGCTTCCCCGGCTACAACTCGATCATGCCGAAGAGCGCCGGCACGTTCGCGGAGGTGCTGAAGCAGAACGGGTACAACACGGCGTGGTACGGCAAGAACCACAACGTGCCCGACTGGATGTCGAGCCAGGCCGGGCCGTTCGACCTCTGGCCGACAGGTCTCGGGTTCGAGTACTTCTACGGCTTCATCGGCGGCGACGCGAACCAATGGAACCCGGCGCTGTTCGAGAATACCCAGCCGATCGAGCCGCCCCACGACCAGAAGGACTACTTTTTCGATCGCGACATGGCCGACCACGCGATCGATCGCATTCGGCTGCTGCACTCGGTCGCGCCCGACAAGCCGTGGCTGCAGTACTACGCAACGGGCACCGCGCACGCGCCGCATCACGCGCCGCGGGACTGGATCGCGAAGTTCAAGGGGCAGTTCGACCAGGGCTGGGACAAGGTGCGCGAGGAGACCTTCGCACGGCAGAAGCAGCTGGGCGTGATCCCGCAGGACACGAAGCTCACGCCGCGGCCCGACGGGATTCCGTCGTGGGAGTCGCAGGACGCCGATCACAAGCGGGTCTACGCGCGGATGATGGAGGTGTACGCGGGCGCGCTGGCGCACGCCGACAGCCAGATTGGCCGCATCGTCGACGCCATTGACGACCTGGGCGAGCTCGACAACACGCTCGTGATCTACATCATGGGCGACAACGGCGCGAGCGCGGAAGGCAGCGCGCAGGGCCTGCTGAATGAAATGACGTTCTTCAACGGCATCCCGGAGGACTTCAAGGAGGTCGAACGGCGAATCGACGAGCTCGGCACGGACAAGACCTACAACCACTACCCGATCGGCTGGGCGCACGCGATGGACACGCCGTTTCAGTGGACGAAGCAGGTCGCCTCGCACTTCGGCGGCACGCGCAACGGCCTCGTGATCTCCTGGCCGGCCCGCATCAAGGACAGAGGCGGGATCCGCACGCAATTCCACCACGTCATCGACGTCGCGCCGACGATCCTCGAGGCGGCGGGCGTGCAGGCGCCGTCCGTCCTGAACGGTGTGCCGCAGAAGCCAATCGAGGGCGTGAGCATGGTGTACACGTTCGACAGTCCCACTGCGCCGTCAGCGCACCGCACGCAGTACTTCGAGATGGCCGGCAACCGCGCGATCTACAGCGACGGGTGGGTCGCAGCGACGACCCCGCCGATCGCGCCGTGGGTGAGTACCGCGGAGGCGATCGACATCGACGCCTACAAGTGGGAGCTCTACCACGTCAGCGAGGACTTCTCCGAGGCTGTGAACCTGGCCGACAAGAATCCTGCGAAGCTCAGAGAGCTGCAGGATCTGTTCTGGAGCGAAGCCGCGAAGTACAACGTGCTGCCGATCGACAACAGTCGCATGGAGCGGATGGACGTCAGCATTCGTCCGAGTCTGACGCGCGGCCGATCGGTCTTCACGTTCTATCCGGGCCAGACGCGGATCCCTGAAGGGAGCGCGCCGGACATGAAGAACAAATCGTGGAAGGTGGGCGCGGACGTGGACATTCCGGCGGGTGGCGCCGACGGCGTGATCGCGACGCAGGGCGGACGGTTCGCCGGCTGGGGCCTCTACCTGCTCGGCGGCAAGCCCGTGTTTCACTACAACCTCGCCGGCGTCCAGCGCTTCACCATTGCCGCCAGGGACAAGATCGCGCCCGGCCGGCACACGGTGCTCGTGGAGTTCAAGTACGACGGCGGCGGCATCGCCAAGGGCGGGGCGGTGACGATCAGGGTGGACGACAAGCCCGTCGCCCAGGGCCGCATCGAGCGCACGCTGCCGTTCCGCATGACCGTGGACGAGACGCTGGACATCGGCGAGGACACGGGCACGCCCGTCAGCGAGGACTACAAGGTGCCGTTCAAGTTCACCGGCACGCTGAACCGGGTGCTCGTGCGGCTCGGCGACGAGAAGCTGAGCGCCGAGGATCAGGCGCAGATCAACCGGGCGCTCGCCGCGCTGGCGGCCGCGCGATAAAGACGAGGCGGTCGCGCCGTCACGGTACTCCGGGGGGAGCTTGGCGGGTAGGCGCGACAGGGCAAAGGCGGAAGGCAGAAGGCAAAGACCAGGACGGCCGGCGGGAGCGCACGCTATAGTTAATCCTCGGAGGTCGTGCGCATGATGCGTGGCTGGGCCCGTCGCCCGACGGGCGCGATCGTGTGTGTCGCAATTCTTCTTGGTGTGGTCCTCATCGCTCGTGATTCTCGGGTGTCGGCGTTCCCCCAGCGCGCCGGCCTCGGCAACCCCCGCGAACCTGTTGTCAATCAGCGACCGGCGCCCGCGGCGTCGGCCGTGGACGTCGGCCAGCTGCAGCTCACCGGCGATCGCGTCGCAGCGTTCGTGGAGGCGTACACCCGGCATCTCGACTACCTGCCCGGCGAAGTCCTGGTGACGTTCAAGCCCGGGATGTCGACGTCGCAGCAGCAGCGCGCGCTCATGGCGCTGCGCAGCCGGCCGTCGGTGGACGACCTGCATTGGCTGCCGGGCACGACCACTGCGCTCCTGCGTGACGTCACGCAGCCGGACGCGAACGTCCTGGCGAGTCAGTTGAGCGAGCAGCCGGAAGTCGCGTCGGCCCAGCCGAACTACCTGCGGCATCGCGCGGTGCAGCGCCAGCGGCGGATCGCGTCAACGACCGCGACGGCCGCTCCGCTTGGCACGCCGAACGATCCCGATTACGGCAACTACCAGTGGAATTTCGGCATGCTCGACATGCCGCACGCCTGGGACATCCAGCCCGGCGGCAATTCGGGCCTCATCGTCGCGACGGTGGACACCGGCGTGACAACCGTCACGCAATCGTTCACGTTCCCGCTCTTCACCGGGTCGGCGATCGAGACCGTCAGTCTGCCGTTCGCGGTGAGCCCGGACCTGCCGCAGTCGCGGATCGTGGGCCCAAAGGACTTCGTCTTCATGCCGAGCGGCGGGCCGGTGCTGGACTTCGACGGCCACGGCACGCACGTGAGCTCGACGATCGGCGAGGCGACCAACAACGGCATCCTGCTCGCCGGCATGGCCTACAACGTGCGCATCATGCCGGTGAAGGTGTGCCTCGGCTACTGGGAGCTGATGATCGCGAACGCCCAGGCGGGGATCACCGGGTTCCTGCCGCAGGACGTCGGCGGGTGCCCCGACGATGCCATCTCGTCGGGGATCCGGTACGCGACGGACAACGGCGCCAAGGTCATCAACATCAGCCTCGGCGGCGACTCGCCGGACACGATCGTCCGCGACGCGATCGCATACGCGGTCGCGCACGGCGCGTTCGTCGCCATCGCGATGGGCAACGACTTCGAGGACGGCAATCCGATCGACTACCCGGCGTTCTACGCGCCGCAGATCAACGGCGCGATGTCGGTCGCGGCCGTCAGCAAGTTCGCCAATCACGCGTACTACTCGACGACGGGCAGCTACTGCGAGATCGCGGCGCCCGGCGGCGACGACCGCGACGCCAGCGGGCTCGATGCGGGATACGTCTGGCAGGTCACGCTCTACTATCCGGACCAGGATCCGGCGTTGAAAGTGCCGCGGTTCGATCGGCTCTACGGCATCGGCTACATCGGGACGTCGATGGCGACGCCGCACGTCGCGGCGACGGCCGCGCTGCTCATGTCACAGGGCGTCACCGATCCTGCGGCCATCGAGGCGCTGATCACGAAGACCGCCAAGGACCTCGGCGCCAAGGGCAAGGACGACACGTTCGGGAACGGACTCATCCAGCCCAGGCCGGCGTTGTTCGGCTTCGGCGTCATCAAGTAGGCCGCCGATGCGACGAGCCGTCTTCACGTTGCTGATCGTGTGTGTGGTGTTCGCGCCGGGGGTTTCGGCCGCCCAGACGCGTCCGACGCCGTCGTCCCCACAGCCGGCGCGCCGGCCCGCGCCGCCGCCGAAGAAGAAGGAGAAGGTCGGATTCCGCGCCTATGTCGGCGTGGACATCGAGGCGATGTCGGCGTCGCAGAGCTTCAAGGCGGTGACCGGGTCGTCGACGTTCATCGGGCCGTCCGGCGGCGTCGAGATCACTAATATCTGGCATACGGTGTTCGCGCGCGTCGCCTTTGCGCACGCGAGCAAGGACGGCCAGCGCGTCTTCGTCAACAACGGGACGGTCTTCCCGCTGAACATTCCGCTCAAGGTCGGCATGACGCCGATCGAGCTCGGCGGCGGGTTCCGGCGCGTCATGGACAAGAAGAAGCTCTGGACCGGATACGCCGGCGTGAGCGCGCTCTTCCTGAACTACTCGGAGACCTCCACGGGCGCGCTTGCCGGAGACGACACGCACCAGACGTTCACCGGCGTCACGATTTTCGGCGGTGTCGATCGCGGGTTCCACAAGTACCTGATGACGGGCGTCGAGGCGCAGTATCGCAGCGTGCCGAACGCCCTCGGCACGGCCGGCGTCTCGCAGGCGTACAACGAGACGAACCTCGGCGGCTTCGCGGTGCGGATCTTCTTCGGGTTCAAGCGCTGACGCGATAGCTCGCGAGGACGCAGCCGCCCGCAAGCTGGCGGCACTCGGTGAGCGTCAGCGCCACGCGGCGGCCGGCATCGCGGAACACCGGCACGCCCGATCCCAGAAGGATCGGGTGGATGTTCAGACCGACTTCATCGACCAGACCGGCCGCGAGGAGCGACGTCGCAAGCTCGCCGCCGCCCATGAGGCACATGCGTCCGCCCGGCTGGGATTTGAGGCGGCGGACGAAGCCGGCCGCATCCTCGCGCACGAGTTCCACGCCGGCCGCGTCGATCGACTCGAGGGTGCGCGAGAAGACGTAGGTGTGCATCTTCGGCGGCTTCGACGGCCGCCGATCGGCCGGCGGCCGGCGTGCCGGCTTCGGTCGGGCGGGGGACTGGGCTGCGGCGAAGGCCCAGGTCTTGCGGCCCATCAGGATCGTATCCACGCCTTTCCAGTACGCGGCCATCACGGCCTGGACGTCCGGGCTGAAGATCAGCCAGTCGATCGATCCGTCCGGCCCGGCCAGAAAGCCGTCGAGACTGATCGCCCCGCCGTAGGTGAGGGTGCGCGCCATCGCTCGCCTCCGCGTGTGGTCCCGATATAACTAAATGCCTGTTGAGAAATGATACTATTCGCCCGTTTAGAAACTGTCAAGCCCGGCCGACGATGAGCCCGCGCCCGCGCAAGGTCACCGACGAGGAGCTGTTCGCCGCGGTCTACGCCGTGATGAACCGCGTCGGCCCGGCTGGCCTGACGCTTGCCGCGATTGCCCGCGAGGCGGGCGTGACGGCGGCGGTCATCGTGCAGCGCTTCGGCTCGAAGCGCGGGCTCATGCGCGCGCTCGCTGGGCAGGTGGCCGGGCAAGCCGGCGATCTGATCGCGGGGCTGGCGCGCCGGCACCGCTCGGCGCTCGCGGCGCTGCGCGCGTATGCGGACTGCCTGGCCGGGATGGCCAGCTCGCCGGCGGCGTTTTTGCGGAATCTCGCCTATCTGCAGATGGATTTGAGCGATCCAGTCCTGAGGCGGCACCTCGCGCGCCAGGGTCGGGCCACGCGGGCGGGCCTCTCGCGTCTCGTGCGTGCGGCGCAGCGCGCGGGCGAGCTGTCGTCGGACGCGCGTCCGGGCCAGATCGCGCGCACGCTCGAGGCCGTGATCGGCGGGTCGCTTCTGGCGTGGGCGTTCTACCAGGAGGGGTCCGCGGTGGCGTGGGTCCGCGCGGACGTCGACGCAGTGCTGGCGCCGTACCGGCGGTCGCGCGGCGCGGCCGGGCCGCGCACCTGACTCCGCGTGAGGTGCGGTAGAATCAAAGGTCGCCGTGACCGCGCACGAGCCGTTCATGCGGGAGGCGCTTGCGCTGGCCCGGACGGCGGCCGAGGCCGGGGAAGTGCCCGTCGGCGCCGTCGTCGTCATGGACGGGGCCGTAGTGGGGCGCGGCCACAACGAGCCGGTCGGCGCGTCGGATCCGACCGCGCACGCGGAGATCGTGGCCCTGCGCGACGCCGCGCGCCACGTGGGCAACTACCGGCTCCCGGGCGCGACGATGTACGTCACGGTGGAGCCGTGCCTGATGTGCGTCGGCGCCATGATCCACGCGCGAATCGACACGTTGGTGTTCGGCGCGCCGGAGCCCAAAGCGGGCGCGGTGGAGTCGACGCAGCGCGCGCACGAGCACCCGGCGCTCAATCACCGGCTGACGGTGGTGTCTGGCGTGCTGGCGGGGGCGGCGCGCGACCTGCTGCAGGAGTTCTTCAGGCAGAGGCGCGGGGCGGGATTGAAGATTGAGGATTGAAGATTGACGATCGCATCATTGACCTGAGCTCTCGACGGAGAGGTACCGAAGTGGTCGTAACGGGGACGCCTCGAAAGCGTCTTGTCGGGTAACCGGCACGTGGGTTCGAATCCCACCCTCTCCGCCATCCTTCGCTCACGCGAGCTACCGACGCGCGTGAGCTTCGGATGGCAAGCCACGCGAACTGCACGCGAGCTACCGACGCGCGTGAGCTTCGGATGGCGAGCCACGCGAGCGGCACGCGAGCTAACCGACGTGCGTGAGCTTCGGATGGCGAGCCACGTGAGCTGCACGCCAGCTACCGACGCGCGTGAGCTTCGGATGGCGAGCCACGCGAAGGATGCCCTCCGTAGCTGCGAAGCAGCGAAGGAGGGCCCCAAGACAGCAAGCCAGCGAGCGAGTCCTCAACGCGCGAAGGATGCCAGGTCATCCAACAATGTCGTAGAGTTTCGCACCCAGCGAAGCCTGTTGGTTTGATTTCCTGCATACCCATCCGAGCGCGGAACGGATTCAGGCCCGAACTCCGCAGCGTGTGCTGGCCGATGCCTTGCTCTGTCGGGGCATATGCCCCATCCACCGAAGCACTTCGTCTACATTCTGCGCAGCGTCGAGAGTCCCGATCGCAGGTACGTCGGAGTCAGCTCAGACGTCGCCTCGCGCTTGAGTGCGCACAACGCCGGACGGGATCCCTCGACAACTCGCTGGAAGCCCTGGTTCGTCGACGTCTGCGTCGAGTTCAGGTCCGAGCAACTGGCCTTGAGATTCGAGAAGTACTTGAAATCCGGGTCGGGTCACGCGTTCGCGAAACGCCACTTCACGTAGTTCGTCGTTCGCGCCGGGGCGCTGCGCCAGATTCGATCGATCGACAAGCGCCGATTGAAGGCCAGGGTCAGCACGTTGATCGCAGACGAGATGGCGCGTATCGACGAAGCCCTCGCGATCACGCTCGGCCTGCCGTCGTCGTACGCAATTCAGCGGGTTACGGCCTGGGACGCCCGGGCGCCTTGACGAGGGCCACCGGCACCCTGCTGGCGCAGGGACACTCTGTCGGTGTGCAGTCCCTGTGCGGACGGGTCGGCTCTAGCCTTCTCTGAGCGCGACCAGCGGATCCACGCGGCTCGCGCGTCGTGCGGGCAGGAAGCTCGCGAACGCGGCGACGAGCAGGAGCGCGCCCGAGGCGACGAGAAAGCTCACCGGATCGCGCGAGCTGCCGAACAGCAGCGCGCCCATGTAGCCCGAGATCCAGAACGACCCGGCGAGGCCGAGCACGACGCCGATCCCGACGAGCGCCATGCCCTGTCGCATCACGATGGCGAGCACGTGGCTCTGTGGCGCGCCGAGCGCCATGCGCAGGCCGATCTCCTTCGTGCGCTGGCCGACCGAGTAGGCCATCACGCCGTAGAGACCCACGCACGCGAGACCGAGCGCGAGCAGGCCGAAGACGCCGAGCAGCGCCGCCCCCAGTTTCACGGCGAAGAGCGACTGATCGAGAATGCCGGCGACCGTCGACGCGTTCTGAATCGGCATGCGCGAGTCCATCTGCCGAATCTCGCGCTGGACCGTGCCCAGCACCGCCTCCGGCCGGCCCTCCGCGCGGATGTTCAGCACCATGGCGTCGTTCATCGCCTGCCGCAGCGGGATGTACGCGGCCGGCTGCGGCAGCTCGCCGAGCGTGACGTATTTCGCGGTCCGGGCGATGCCGATCACCTGCCGCAGGTCCTGCTCGGTGTAGAAGCGGAACCGCTTGCCGAGGGCTTCCTCGTTCGGCCAGTACTTGCGCGCCATCGTGTCGTTGATGATCGCCACCGGCATCGACCCGTCGCGGTCCGCGTCGGTGAAATCCCGGCCCTGCAGGATCGGCACGCCCATCGTCTCGAAGTACCCGATGTCGACGATGTTGGTCAGGGTGAGGATGCCGGAGGCCTGCTTGTCGTTCTCGCGCCCTTCGATGAACACGCTGCGCGAGATGCCGCCGAAGAGCGGCAGGTTCGCCGACCAGGACACGCTCCGGATGCCGCCCATCGTGCCGAGCCGCGCGTTGACGTCGCGATAGAAGCGCAGCACGCGGTCGCCGGTGTAGCCGGCCTGTCCGGGGCTGACCTGCATGATCGCGGTGTGTTCGGTGTCGAAGCCCGGATCGATCTGGGACGCGGCGCGGCTGCTGCGCAGGAACAGCGCGGCCGTGACGAGCGCGACGAGCGACAGCGCGACCTGTCCGACGATCAGCAGATTGCCGAGGCCGAACGTGCGGCGGCGCTGACCGGCGCTGCGGCTCTGGTCCTTGAGCGCGGTTACGACGTCCGCGCGCGATCCGGCCAGCGCGGGCGCCAGGCCGAAGATGACGCCCGTGACGAGCGCGACGCCGAGCGTGTACAGAAACACGCGCATGTCCATCTGAGGATCGACGAGGCTGAACCCCAGGAACGGCGGCCGCGCCGACCAGATCAGATCCTTGCCCCACACGGCGAGCAGCAATCCGGCAGCGCCGCCCAGCAGGCTGAGCAGCACGCTCTCGGTCATCAGCTGCCGGAGCAGCCGCCCGCGGCTGGCGCCGAGGGCCAGCCGCATCGCGACCTCCTGCCGGCGCGAGGTGGCGCGCGCGAGCAGCAGGTTCGCCACGTTCGAGCAGGCGATCAGCAGCACGAGGCCGACAATCACCATCAGCACGACGCCGCCCATGAGCAGCACGTCGCGAATGCCCGGGAAGATCGTCGCTTCCGCCAGCGCGCGGACCGAGGTCGTCCGCCCTTCGTTCGGCGTCGGATACTCCTGCTCGAGCGTCTTCGCGATCGTCGCGAGGTTCGATCGCGCCTGGTCGATCGTCGCGCCGGGCTTCAACCGGCCCGCGAGGCTGAAGATGAGCGCGCGCCGCTCGTCCAGCCAGTCGCGGAACTGCAGCGGCAGCACGCACTGATACATCATCGTCGGCGTCCAGCCGTCGGGGCCGAAGAGCGAGTTGACCCCGCGGAACCCGTCGGCCGCCACGCCGACGATCGTGAACGGCGTGCCGTTCACGCTCACGGTCTTGTTGACCACGTCCGGTGCGCCGCCGAACTTCCGCTGCCACAGGCTGTAGGAGATGACGATGACGGGCGCCGCGCCGGGCGCGCGATCCTCGGGCGGACCGAAGAAGCGCCCGAGCGCCGGCGTGACGCCGAGCGTGTGGAAGTAGTTGCCGCTCACCATCTCGACGAACACCTGCTCGGGCTCGCCGCCCATCGAAAAGCTCACCGGATTGGGGAACGAGTAGGCCGCGAGATCCGAGAACACGCTGTTCGTGTCGCGGAAATCCTTGTAGTTCGGGTACGAGACCTGCAGGAGATTCGAGAACGGCGAGTTGTTCTTGGCGTCCACCGTGTAGACCGCGACGAGCTCCGACGGCCGGTCGACGGGCAGCGGGTTCAGGAACAGCGTGTTGACGAGCGTGAAGATCGTCGAGTTCAGGCCGATGCCGAGGCCGAGCGAGAGGACCGCCGCCGCGGTGAACGTCGGGGCGCGCAGGAACGTACGGAGCCCGAATCGAACGTCCTTCCACAGCCGTTCCATCGGAGACCTCCGGGTCTACTGGAGAGTTGACGAGGTTCGGGGACCGTTGGTTCGGCGCCCCTGGGCGAGCCGCCTACTCGGTCCGGAGACTCGTGGCCGGATCGACCCTCGCGGCCCGCAGCGCCGGCACGAGCGCGGCGAGGCCGCCCGCCACGGCCAAAGTGACGGCGACCGTCGCGAGCGTGGCCGGGTCGGTGGGCTCGGTCGCGAACAGGAAGCTCCTGATCACGCCGGTGGCAAGCCAGGCGCCGCCCAGGCCCAGTACCGTGCCAATGATAATTGGCACCGCCGAGTCGCGCACCATCGCCCGCACGACCTGCGTCGGCCTGGCGCCGAAGGCCAGACGCACGCCGATTTCCGCGGTGCGCCGCGTCACCGAATACGCCGTCATGCCGAAGACGCCGACCAGCGCCAGCGCCAGACCAAGGCCGCCGAGCAGGCCGAGCAGCACCGTGCGTCGTCTCGGGTTCAGCACCGTCGTGCCGAACATTTCTTCGCTCGTCCGGATCCGTTCCACGAGCACGCGCGGTCCGAGGCTCTGCGCGAGCCGGCGCAGTTGATCGCTGAGCCCGGACGTCGAGTCCGTCGGCCGCATCACGACCATCATCGCGGTGTTCAAGTCGTACTGCGTGATTTGCAGCGGGAAGAAGATTTGCGGTTCCTGCCGCGTGGACAGCGGGCCGCCGTGGCGGAGATTCTGGATGACACCGATCACCATCCAGGGCCGCTGGTCGGGTCCGATCCGCGTGAACTCGCGCCCGACCGCCGAGCCGTCGAAGAAATTGCGCGCCGCCATGTCGTTGATGACGACGCCGCGCAACCCCGAGGCGCTGTCCGTGTCTGTCGGCAACCGGCCGGCGAGAAGGACGGCGCCAATGGTCTCGAAATACCCCGGCGTGGCTCGGAACATCGTCGCACCGCCGCCCGTGGTCTTGCCCGCAACGTTGATGGACGAGAAGGTCGTGCCGGCGCCCAAAGTGAAGTTGTCCACGATCCCGGCCGAGGCGATGCCCGGCACCGCGCGGATCTGCTGGAGAAGCGACGCGTAGTACTCCTGGTGCACGGCGGGATTCTGATCGAGCGGCAGCACGTCCATGACGACCAGTCCCGTGCGCGCGAACCCGAGATCGACCGCGGCGATGCGCATGAAGCTGCGGATCATCAGCCCAGCGCCGGTGACGAGGATGACCGCCAGCGCGACTTCGGCCGCGATGAGGAGCTGGCCCCCGCGTCGCGACAGCGCGGTGCTCCGCTGCCGGCCGCTGCGCGCGAGCACCGATCCGATCTGCACGCGTGACAACCTGATCGCCGGAGCCAATCCAAAGAGCAGCGTCGTCGGCACCAGCAGCGCCGCGGTGGCGCCCAGCACCCAGAGGTTGAGCGCGACGGGGGAGTTCGCCGGCAGGGAGAGAGGAATGTTGGCGGCGATGCCGTCAAGCGACAGCCAGGCGAGGAGCACGCCGAGCGCGCCGCCGAGCAGGCCGAGGACCGTGCTCTCGGTGAGCAACTGGCGGATGAGCCTCCCGCGTCCGGCGCCGAGCGACGCGCGCACGGCCAGCTCCGACTGACGAGCCGCGCCGCGCGCGAGCAGCAGCCCCGCGACGTTGACGCACGCGATGAGCAGGATCAGCGCGACCGATCCCGCCAGGACGTTGATCGTCGTCCGGTAGTACCTCAGCTCGCCCTGCAGCTGGGAACGCACCGACACGTGAGGGTTCCGCGTCTGCTCGCCGCCCGGCAGCGTCCGGATTGGCATCCGCGCAGACAGCCGCTCCTGCGCCTGCTCGATCGTCACGTCAGGCCGCAGGCGGGCCGTGACGCTTACCCGGCCCGTGCCGCGACGCGAGTACTCCGCGACCGGCGTCCGCAGAGGGAGACACACCGGCGTTCTCGCATTGAATGAGGCCGGCAGCACGCCGATAATCGTGGCAACCTCGGTGTCGAACCGTACGGTTTGACCCACGACGTCCGCGCGCCCGTCGTAGTGGGACGTCCAGTACCCGTAGCCCAGCAGCGCGACCAGCGGCGCGCCGGGGTCCGTCTCCTCGCGCGTGAAATTCCGTCCGATGAGCGGCGTGACGCCGAGCATCGGCAGGTAGTCCTCGGTGAATTGCGTCACCGCGATCCGCTCGGGCTGGTCGCCGACGACGATCCGGCCGCGAAAGGCGCTGCCCGTGCCCGCGACCATCGCGAAGATGTCGTCGGACTGCTGCCACAGCCGCATGTCCTCCATCGACGCGGTCGCGCGCGACACCCGGCCGTCGGGCATCGTCTCTTCCGGGCTCACGTCGACGAGCTGCTCAGGGTGCGGATAGGGCAGCGGCCGCAGCATGGTGGCGTCGATGATCGAGAAGATCGCCGTGGAGACGCCGATGCCGAGCGCAAGGGTGATGACGGCGACCAGCGACGACCCCCGCTGGCGAATCAGCTGGCGGAAGCCGTAGCGGACGTCCTGCAGGAATGCGTCCATGGTCAGCCTCCCGGATGGTGACAGCGTGCCTGAAGCTTACCAGACGAACTTGAAGATGCTGGCGGTCGAACCGCGGGGGTCCGGAATCTGCGATCCCGTGAGTTTGAAGTGGTCCGGCACGGCGGCCCAGTCGGTGTAGATCGTCCCGCCGAGGTAGAAGCGACCGCCCGTATCGGGCGGCGGTGCAGTCGTCGTGAGGCTGTACGCGTGCTGTGGCGCGGTCTTACCGACCCTGTTGCTGGCCGGCACGTACTCCGGCACGCCGTCGCCGTCGACGTCCGCGAGAATCCAGTCGACGTGCAGGAGCTTGTGATACGTGCCGTCGACGATCATGTCGCGCAGCTGGGCGTTGAACCGGCTGATGATCGATTCGGCGTCGGGCCGCGATTGCCGGATGGCCAGGTACAGCGGCCGCGTGATGAGCGGCTTTGCGCCCAGCTGCAGCCGGGCCTGCGCTTCCTTCGCGTAGTTGGCCAGCAGGTACTGGACGACGAGATCGTCCATCAGCGTGTAGTCCACCTGGCTGTGAAGCAGGAGCGTGAGGCTGTCTTCCTCGCCCTTGGACTTCACGAACGTCGGGCCCGCGCCTTCGATGTCGCCGTAGGCGTAGCCGCCGACGATCGCGACCGTCTTGCCCTTGAGCGCGCTCCACGTCGTGGCGGAGACGTCCGCGCCCTTGCGCCCGACGAGAATCAGCCGGTTCTCGAGGTACGGCTGGGAGAAGACGAGCAGGCGTTCGCGCTCCGGGTCTTTCCAGGCGGCCGCGCTGCCGTCGTACGCGGGGCTGAGCAGCGCGGGCGTGAACGCCGCCGGCTCGACAATCGTCGTGATGGTCTTGATGCCGACGCGACCGAGCGCGGCGTCGACCAGATCCGCGGCAAACCGCGGACGGCCAGGCTCGTTGGTGAACGGCGACCAGGCCGTCGACACCAGCCGCAGCGGCGCGATCTGCGCTGAGACGACGGTCAGGCTTGCCACGAAGGCCGCGACGCCGACGGTCGCGCGGGTCACCATGACCCTATCTTACCGCCCGTGCATCATCCTCCGGATGTCCGGCCAGAACTCCTTGAGCTCGTTCGCCACGCTGTCCCACATCGCCTGCATGCCCCAGCGCTCGAGCGTCGCGATGGCCGTGCGCTCGTCCTCCGGGTAGTAGAGGTTCCCGACGTTGGCGACGACGAGCGTGCCGCCGACTTCGGAGATGTTGAACTGCGAGTGGCCCGAGCGTGATTTCGTCACCACGCTGCGGCTGGCCGCGTACGCGAGCCGGTTGAAGAAGCCCGTCGTGTGGCGATGTCAGTCGCGCTCGGCGCCGGGCCGGCCGTTCTCGACCTGGAACGACGCGCGCGTCATCAATGGCGCGTCGGGGCGCGTGACGTAGTCCACGCCGAGGTAGACCGCGCGCATGGACGCCGGCGTCACCGTGCATCGCACGTAGCCACGCTGGCCGTTGAAGTACTTCACGAAGGGATTCTCGTCGAGCATCGACGCCGTGCGCACACCCCGGTCCGCGCCGTCGCCGCCCGACGAGATGGACGTGCCGACGAACTCCGTGCCCACGGTCGGTGACTTGGGATCGGCGAAGTCGAGCTTGAGGTCGTTGACGTAGTTGGCGTGGATGTCGCCGGTGAGCACGACCGGGTTCGAGGGCCGCGCCTCGCCCAGAAACCGCATCATGCGCTTCAGCTGCGCGTCGTACCCGGGCCACTGATCCATGGAGAACCGCTGCTCCGGGCCGGCCTGCTGATCGACGCGCGCCATCATGACCTGCTGCGGGATCAGGTGCCAGCGCGCCGGATCCTGACGCAGCCCGTCGAAGAGCCACCGCTCCTGGACTTCGCCCATCAGCGTGGCCTTCGCGTCGAATACGCCGTCGCAAGGCGCCTTCGTGCCGTCGCCGCACGGCTGGTCGGTCCGGAACTGGCGCGTGTCGAGAATGTGGAAGGACGCGAGCGTGCCCCAGGTGCCGCGGCGGTAGAACTGCGCAGCCGGCCCTCGCGGCATGGACGTCCGGCGCAGCGGCTGGTGCTCGTAGTAGGCGCGGTAGGCGGCCGCGCGCTGCAGGAGAAAGGCCTCGGGCGGATCGTGTCCTTCCGAGACGTCGTTGGCGTAGTTGTTCTGGACTTCGTGGTCGTCCGGCGTCAGGAACCACGGCGCCCGCAGGTGCGCCGCCTGCAGGTGGGGGTCCGTTTTGTACTGCGCGTACCGGTTGCGGTAGTCCTCGAGGGTCTGGAGCTTGGCGCCGACGTGCTTGCGCACGCGGCCGTCGGTGCCCGCACCCTCGTAGATGTAGTCGCCAAGATGAAAGATGAGGTCGACGTCTTCGGCCGAGAGGTGATCGTACGCCGTGTAGAGGCCCTGTTCGTAGTGCTGGCAGGAGACGAAGGCAAAGCGCAGCCGATCGGGCGCGGAGGCCGCGGCCGGCAGCGTCCTCGTGCGGCCGATCGGGCTCTCGGCGCCATCGACCGCGAACCGGTACCAGTACCACCGATCGGGCTCGAGGCCGTCGACCTCGACGTGGACCGAGTGGGCCCAGTCGGCGGTCGCGATCTCGGAGCCTTTCTGGACGATTCGCCGCAGGCGATCGTCGTCGGCCACTTCCCAGGTCACGCGGACAGGCGCCGGATCCATGCCGCCGTCGTGGAGCGGGTCCTGCGCGAGGCGCGTCCAGAGGACGACGCCGGTCGGCGTGGGATCGCCTGACGCCACGCCGAGACTGAACGGATTCGCTGCCCAGCGCGGGGAGAAGAGCGAGGCGCCGCGCGCCAGCAGGCGCGCGTACGGCGTCGCGCACAGAAGCGCGCTGCCGACGAGCAGCGACCGGCGGGAAATGGAGCGATTGAGCCAGGCTTCCAAGCGGGGATTCTGCGTCGTGCGATCGGGCATCGGCGGCCTCGAGGCGACGCATTGTAGCCCAGTGGAGGCTGGCCACGGCACCGGCTGGACGCCGACACCGTGACCAGTGCGAAGGCGCGGGGGTGCGCCGTGGAGGTTAGCGGTCGTGGTGACCGCGGCCTTCGGCAAACTTGATCTCGAACACCTGATTCATGCCGTGCTGCTGCGTGACGAACCAGCGCGTCGTCTCGGGGTTCAGCGTCCGGTCAAGCAAGCCGCCAATCGAACGGTCGCCGTCGGAGACGAGGAGGCCGGTGGGCTCGTTGTCCTCCGAGGTCGCGAGCGGGTCGCGTCCGAGCGCGATCAGCCGGCGCGCGAACCACCGGTCGTCGCGGTCGTGGTCGCCGTCCTTCTCGCACACGCGGTACGCCCAGACGGAGTCGAGCGTGTTCAGCTGGCCGTGCAGGCCGTCGCCGCGATCTTCCGCGGTGAGGAGCGTGCACCGATCGGCGAACGTGATGTTGTCGAACGACGCGTGGACGGCGTCGCCGAGCACGACGTCGGTGATCGTGCCGAGGGCGCTGTGCCTGTCGAAGTGCACCCGGAAGATCGCGCCCCACGAGCCGCGCGTCGCGAGCGCCGCCTGATTGCCGGCGTCCGCGTCGGTGTCGCCGGTCACGGTGAAGTAGAAGGTCTCGAGATCAGCGTCGGGCTGGAACGCCAGGTTCTCCGGCCGCTTGAACGGCGTCGCACCGGCCGCTTTGGCCCGAGCGTTCGCGTCGAAGGCCGCCGAGCCGTTCGCCGCCGTGTCGTGCACCTGCACCCAGACGGCGCCGTGGTGCGCGCCGGGCGCGTGCAGCGCGACCTGCACTGGTGCGAAGGTGTCGCCGACCGGATCACCCGCATGGAACGTGATCGCCGCGCCGTTCACCCAGACCTGCAGCGCGTAGAGCGTGCCGCCGGCCGCCAGGTTCGTGCGGTCATACGGATGGAACTTGTAGATGAACGAGTTCGGCTGGTGCGCGGTCTTTGGCGAGGCCGCATTGTTCGGCACGACGTTCACGGCCGCGCCGCTCACGTCCTCCGCGATGATCAGATCGCCGTCGGCATCCGGGTGGATGCCCTCGAACCCGCCCCGGCCGATCACGCCCTCGAACGTGCGACGCGCCGGCGGCCAGCCGGGCGTGATCTCGATGACGCCGTTGGTCGTGTTGTTCTCCTGCGTGAACAGCAGCGTGCGCGTGAACGGATCCCACACCGACCCGTCGATCGAGCTGAACCCCGTCAGACCGGCGCCATTCGTCGGCGTCAGCAGCGTGATGCGATGCGCCGGGTCGTGGACGTCGAGATTGATGCGCGTCACGTAGGCGAGTCCGCCGCCGTTCTCGTGACCCTGGAACAGATAGCGCCGGCCGTAGTCGAAGTTGGGCGTCGGCCCGGGCAGGCCGCCGGGCACCTCGAGGTAGGTGTTCTGGTCGGGCTCGGTCTTCGTCGGGCCCCCGTCGTTCAGGAACCCGAACTTCGTGATGACGCCTGACGGATTCTCGAGCGGGTCGGTCCCCTGCGCGATGCGATCGAGGCGATAGTCGTCGATGATGACGTTGGCCGGCGATCCGGCGCGCGCGTTGGGCGCCGGCACGCTGTCGTCGATCTCGACGCGGATGGCGGACACCACCGCCGTGGCCGCGACCATCGCGGCGCCCAGGAAGAGAACGCGTGGAACCAGGGTGTGCACTCGCATAAAGCCTCCGAACACGTGGTGAAAGACGGACGCGACTCGAACGTCCGAGGCTAGCGTCTGGCTGTGTCGGAAGCGTGGCGCACGCGTGACGCCGCCGTGATCGTTTCGTAACCAATGCACGACGACGGTGACCGCCGAAAGATTCTGGCGTCGTTTCCCCTATAATCCGGGCGGGCCATGGATCAATTCGCGTCCCGCCGCCGGTTCTTCGCGATGGTATCGGCCATCGGCGTATCCGCACCGTTTGCGCGGGCTCTGTGGGCGGATGTGCGACAGGCGCCCAATGCGCGCGTGACGCCGGCGATGGCGCGCGAAGCGGCGCGCCTGTCGGGTCTCGCGTACACCGACGCCGAGCTCGAGGGTATGACGGCGTCGCTCAATCGCATCCTCGCCCGCGTCGACGATCTCCATCGCAGTTCACCGGGCAACGACGTGCCGTCGCCGGTCATCTTCAACCCGCGCGTGCCCGGGATGTCCGTGGCCGTGCCGCGGCGCGTGCATCGGCCGAGCACGCCCGCGCGGCAGACGCGGCCGTCGTCGCTCGACGAGCTGGGATTCTGGCCCGTCACTCAGCTGGCCGATCTCATGCGCCGCCGGGTCGTCTCTGCGACCGAGCTCGCCGAGCTGTCGCTCGCGCGGCTCGAGCGCCACAATCCCGCGCTCAATTGCGTGGTGTCGCTGATGACGGACCGCGCGCTCGCGCAGGCGCGCGACCTCGACCGCGAGCTTGCCGGCGGCCGCTACCGCGGCCTGCTCCACGGGATTCCGTTCGGCGTCAAGGACATCATCGCCGCTCGCGGCTACCCGACGACGTGGGGCGCCAAGCCGTTCGAGCACCGGGTGATCGACGAGGACGCCGAAGTCGTGAAGCGGCTGACGGATGGCGGCGCAGTGCTCGTCGCCAAGCTCACGAGCGGAGAGCTGGCGTTTGGCGATCAGTGGTTTGGCGGGCGCACGAACAACCCGTGGAATCCCGCCGAGGGCTCGAGCGGATCGTCGGCCGGCTCGGGCGCGGCCGTCGGCGCCGGCCTGGTGGGGTTTGCGATCGGCAGCGACACGGGCGGCTCGATCCTTTCGCCCGCCGTCCGTTGCGGCGTCGTCGGCCTGCGGCCGACGTTCGGTCGCGTCAGCCGGCGCGGCGTCATGGCGGCCGGATGGACGCTCGACAAGGTCGGACCGATCTGCCGCACGGTCGAGGACTGCGCGATCGTGCTGCATGCGATCGCGGGGCCCGATGGCTACGATCTGTCGGTACCGGACGACCTGCCGTTCGCGTGGGACGCCGCTGAATCCGCGAGGGGCCGGCGCGTCGGGGTGCCGGCCGGCCTGCTCGAGCTGGAGCCGGACGCCGCGGTACGCGCCAACAACGCGCGCGCGATCGACGCGCTGACGGCGGCGGGCCTCGAGATCCGTCCCATCGACCCGCCGAAGAGCGACCTCAGCTATTTCATCGAGTACACCGAGCGGGCCGCCGGATTCGAGACGCTCGTGCAATCGGGGCAGGACGCCGGCGTCGTCGAGCGCGTCCGCAACGACCTGCGCGCGTACCATCTGGTCACCGCGGTCGACTACCTCCAGGCCAATCGCGAGCGCCTGCGCTTGATGGATGCCTACGCGCGCGCCACGCGCGACGTGGACGTCGTCGTGTGCGGCGGCGTCACGCTGCAAGCGAATACCAGCCTGAATCCGATTACCAGCCTCACGGGCCATCCCTGCGTCGCCGTGCCAACGGGGTTCCGGCCGAACGGCACGCCGACCGGCTTCACGATGGCCGGGCGTCTGTACGACGAAGCCGGACTGCTCGTCGTGGCCCGCGTCATCGAACGCGCCACCGGCCTTGGCGGCCGTCGTCCGCGCGTCGGCGGCCAGGACTAGCGCGCGGTGCCTCGTTCTCAAAGCGCGCGCGACCTTCAGTTGATCTTCGACCGCGCGCCGTGGCGCTCGCGCCTGCTGTTCTACGCCGGCGTCTTCTGCTGCTTCGCGCCGGTGGGCCTCTTGAAGGGGATGCAGTCGCTCGGCACCGCCTCGTGGTCCTATCTCGCGATCGAAGGCGGGCTCTCGGGGCTGCTCGCGGTTGGCTGGGCCGCGTGCGCCATTCACAAGCGGCGATGGCTGCCCGGCGTCATTCTCGCGACGCTCTTTCTGGCCGTGGGCCTGAGGTACTGGCTGCCCGATCCCTTGGTGCCCGACAGCCTCAGCGGGGCAACGCTCCTTGCGGTCAAGGCCCGCCTCACGTCGATGTCCGTCGCGACGCTCTATGTGGTCGTGCTCGCGTACGTCGCGTTCGTCATGTTCATCCTCGGCGAGGGGCGGCGGTCGTTCCGCGCATACACGGAGATCGCCCTCGCGCGCGAGATTCACGGGTCGCTCGTGCCGGCCACGAGCGGCGCCACGCACGACGCGATCTGGCGCGGCATGTCGCGGCCGAGCGGCGACGTCGGCGGCGATCTCGTCGACGTCGTCGCCGATCGCGGCGCCTGGTTCGGCTGCGTCGCCGATGTGACGGGGCACGGCGTGGCGGCCGGCGTCCTGATGGGCATGTTCAAAACGGCGGTGCACGCGAGCCTGCTGGACGCGCGCGACGTGGGCGATCTCATCTCGCGCGTCAACCGCACGCTGTGCCCGCTGACGCAGCCGAACATGTTCGTGACGTGCGCGTGCCTGCGGATCGCCGGGCTGCGGCGCATCGAGTACGTGCTGGCCGGGCATCCGTCGTTCCTCCACGTCTCGAAGCGGTCGGGTCAGGCCTCGTGGGTGGGCTCGCAGCAACTGGCGCTCGCGCTGCGGCCCGAGACGACGTACACGAGCGCCTCGCTCGACGTCGAGCCGGGCGATCTGATCGTGGTGATCACCGACGGGCTCCTCGAGGTCTTCGACGCCAGGGGCCGGGAGTTCGGCGCCGACGGCGTCGCGGCGGTGATTCGACCGCTGGCGACGCGCGGGCTGGATGAAATCGAAGCCGCGGTCTTCGCCGCTGCCCAGCGGCACGGCGGCCAGACCGACGATCAGACGATGCTGCTGCTGCGGCTGCCGGAGGCGGTCTGACGCGGCACGCCGAGCGATCGGTCAGCGCGGCCGCTCGGCGACGTACGTGAAGCGGGACAGCCGGCCTTCTCGCCCGAGCCGCGCGACGGTCTCGAAGAACTCCTGCTGCGCGCGATAGGTCTCGTCGCCTTCAATCTCGACGAGCGCCGCGCGTCTCGCCGCCCGGGCCGCGCCACGCCGCTGGGCGATCGCGGTCATGTGCGCGGTCGAGTCCTCGCGGGTCACGAGACGCAGCCCGCAGCCGGCGATGACGCGGTCATCGTAGTCGGCGGGGACGAAGAGGAAGAAGCCGATCGCGCTGCGGCGCGCGATCTGGTCGCTCGTGAGCGGGCCCGTGACGACGACCGGATCGGTGAAGAGGAGGCGCCCGCCAGGCGTCAGCACGCGCGCGCACTCGCCGAGGATCTGCGGGCGGTCGGGCAGGTGGTTGATCGCATCGATGCAGGTGATCGCGTCGAAGCGGGCGTCGGGGAAGGGCAGGGGCTGGCGGGCGTCCGCGCGCTCGAACGTCGCCCGCGATGACAGGCCGCGGTCGCTGGCCAGCGCGCGCGCCGTCACGAGCGCCTGCTCGTGAAGATCGATCCCGGTGACCGTGCACCCGGTGGCCGCGGCGATTCGCAGCGCCGGGCCGCCCGCGCCGCACGCGACGTCCAGCAGCGTCTTCCCCGGCCCGAGATCGAGCCAGCGAATGAACCGATCCTGTTCGTCGGCCGTGATCCAGCTCTGCTGCCCGATGTCCTCGCCGAAGGCCTCTCGGCGGATGTCTTCGTACAGCGTCGTCTGGAAGTGGCCATAGCTGGCATCGTAGTGCGTGCGGTGGCCGCTCACGACAGTTCGCTCCGCGTTGAGATCGTCGCCGGGCCGTGGGCGCCAGGCCGCCGAGATGCCCGCCATTGTAGACCCGGGACCATCGCGCGGGCTCCGATACAATGGCGCGCGATGCCGCGCTCGACTCGCCGCCGGCCGACGCGCACCCGGCGTGGCCGACCGCACAAGTACGGCCGACCGAGCAAGGTCGTCGCGCTGACGCTCCCGATCGAGGTGATTGAAGCGCTTCGGGCCTCCCACTCCGATCTGGGGTGGGCCGTCGTCAAGCTGGTCGAGAAGGCGGGGGGGCGCGCGGCGCGGCCGGCCGCCGCGGACTTCCAGCTCGTCGAGGTGGGCGCCGGCGCCTCGCTCATCGTCGTCGATCCGGCGTCCATCGAGCGGCTGCCCGCGGTGCAGATCGTGCCGTTGTCGGATCACGAGGCGTTTCTGGCGCTCGCGCCCGGCCGCGGCATGGCCGACCTCGAGATCGCGGTCGTCGATCAGATGGAGCGCCTGCGGGCCGGCACGCCGGAGCGGCGCGCGGCCGAGCGGCTGCGTCAGCAGCTGCGCGCCTGGCGGAAGGACTCGCGGCTGACCTTCGAGTCCCGATCGATCATCCTCGTCACGCGAAACAAATAGCCTCGAGTCGCTCGGCGGCCGCCGCTAGTGCGCGCGGCGCCGCGTAAGGTCCATCAGGGCCTGATGCGTGCCGAGCGTCTCGGGGCCCGCGGCCTGCGGGTCCGGGCGGAGCTGCGTGTACTCGCCGTCGCCGCCCATGACCCAGGCCTGACGGCGGTCTTGGAGGGAGATCTCGAGGATCTCCCAGAGCTTCTCCCGCCCGTGGCGCGCGACGACGGGCGCGACGACCTCGACGCGATGCGAGAGATTGCGGAACATCCAGTCGGCGGACCCGATGAAGAACTCGCCCTCGAGCGGGTCGGCGCTGCCGGCCGCGAAGTAGAAGATGCGCGAGTGCTCCAGGAAACGTCCGATCACGGAGCGCACGCTCACGGATTCGCTGAAGCCGGCCACACCGGGCCTGAGGCAGCAGAAGCCGCGCACGATGAGGTCGATCGCGACGCCCGCCCGTGACGCCTCGCAGAGCGCGGCGATGATCGCGGGGTCCTCGAGCTGGTTCATCTTGCCGACGATGCGCGCCGGCCGGCCGGCGCGCTGGTTGGCGGTCTCGCGCGCGATCAGGTCGAGGAACCGCTGCCGCATCGTCTTGGGCGCGACGAGCAGCCGCTGGAAGTCGGGCGGCTCGGATCGCCCCGTCAGGTGGTGGAACAGATTCACGACGTCGCCGGTGATCGCGGGATCGCACGTGAGCAGGCCGACGTCCGAGTAGATCCGGGCCGTCCGCACGTGGTAGTTGCCGGTGCCGACGTGCGCGTAGGTGCGCAGACCGCCGGCCTCCTTGCGAACGACGAGCGCGACCTTGGCGTGCGTCTTGAGCGACATGTCGCCCACGGTCACGTGCGCGCCGACGCGCTCGAGCTCGGCGGCCCAGTGCAGGTTGCGCTCCTCGTCGAAGCGCGCTTTGAGCTCGATGACGCACGCGACCTGCTTGCCCGACTCGGCGGCCTGGATGAGCGAGCGGACGAACGGCGTGTCGTCGCCCACGCGATACACCGTCATCTTGATGGCCAGCGTGCGCGGGTCGCGCGCGGCCGTCTCGATGAAGCGCTCCACGCTGTCGCTGAAGCTCTCGTACGGATGGTGGACGAGGATGTCGCCGGCCTGGATCGCCTCGAACATGTCCGTGTCGGCGCGGAGGCTGGACGGGGCCGCCGGCATCCACGGCGCGTCGCGCAGCTCGGGCAGGTCGAGGTTCGCGATCTCGAACAGGCTCGAGTAGTCGATCTCGCCGGTGAGCACGTAGACATCGCGCGGCAGCAGGCCGAAGCGCTCCTGCAGCATGAGCTGCACGCGGCGGTCGGGCGCGCCCGCGAACTCGAGCCGGACGACGGGCTCGAAGCGGCGCTGGCGGATCTGCTCGCGGACTGCGTCTCGCACGTTGCGATCCTTCTCGTCGTCGAGCTCGACCTCCGCGTCGCGCGTGAGGCGGAAGAGCGTGGGCGACGTCAGGCGCATGCCGGGATAGAGCTTGTGCGCGTTCTCCTGGATGATCTCGTGCAGCCGCACGAACAGGCGCTCGCCCGGCCGGACCTCCGTCGTGATCGGCACCCACTGCGCGAGCTCGGACGGCACCTTCACGCGCGCGTCCACCGACTCACCGGTCCGGTCGTCGTGGAGCTGAAACGAGATCGACAGCGACAGGTTCGAGAAGAAGGGAAACGGCTGCGACGGCTGGATCACGAGCGGCGTCAGCGCTGCGGAGACCTGCGTGTCGAAGTACGCGGAGGCCTCGCGCCGCTGGGCCTCGGAGAGCGACTCCCAGTGCCGCAGGTGGATGCCGTGCCGCGCGAGCTCGGGGACGAGGCGATCGCGGAAGCACTCCGCGCGCTGGCGCAGCATCGGCTCGAGGCGCTCGCGGATGCGGGCGATGAGCTGCTGGCGCTCGGGCGTGCGGTGCTCGCGCAGCACGGCCATGCGCTTCATGAAGAACTCGTCCAGGTTCGACGTGAAGATCGCGAGGAACTTCGCGCGCTCGAGCAGCGGCGTCCGCTCGTCGAGCGCCTCGTTGAGGACGCGCCGGTTGAACTCCATCCAGCCCAGGTCGCGGTCGACCCAGACCGTCGAGAGCGCCGCTTCGCGGATCGCGGACTCCGGGGCGTCCTGCAGACGGGCGGGGGCCGGGGCAAGCACGCGCGCCATAGGGTCAGGAACGTCCATACTACCCGTACGGCACGACGGGCGTGTGAGAACCGCTAGACTAAGTTGCAGCCGTGTATCTTCCGCGCTTCGGGAACGCCGGATCTGTCAGGCGGCGCGTGACCGCCGTGGCGCTGGCCGCCGGTGCCGTTGGCTGCGGCCGGCCGGCGCCCGCGCCACCCGCCCCGGTCACATTCAACAGCGACATCGCGCCCATCGTGTTCGCACACTGCGCGCCCTGCCATCGACCGGGCGAGGTCGCGCCGTTCTCCCTGCTGACGTACGCGGACGCCGCCAAGCACGCGAGCGGCATGGCGGAAGAAACGCGCCTGCGTCACATGCCGCCGTGGCTGCCCGAGCCGGGCGAGTTCGCGATCCTCGGTGACCGGCGGCTTCGCGACAGTCAGATCGATCTGATCCAGCGATGGGTCGCCGGCGGCAAGCTCGAGGGCAACGCGGCCGACGCGCCGAAGGCGCCCGTGTTTCCCGGCGGGTGGCAGCTCGGTCAGCCCGACCTCGTGCTCGCGCCGGCGCGGCCGTACTCCCTCAAGCCGGGTCCCGAGGACGTGTATCGCAACCTGGTGATCCACCCGTCGCTGAAGGCCGGCGTGTTCGTGCGCGCGGTCGAATTCAAGACCGGCGGCGCG
This sequence comes from Vicinamibacterales bacterium, assembly GCA_035519535.1. Lineage (GTDB taxonomy): Bacteria > Acidobacteriota > Vicinamibacteria > Vicinamibacterales > SCN-69-37 > DATEGZ01. The sequence continues at coordinate 44,625 of DATIWF010000062.1, forward strand.
CCGATTCATCACGCGGTGATTCGCGTCGACGCCACGCCCGCGTCGCGCGCCCGCGACGGTGCCGACGGGCAGCCGGGGTTCGACGGCATGAGCTGGCAGAGCACGCAGGATCCCGAGGGCAACTTCATCGGCTGGGCGCCCGGCCGCGGGCCGATCGTCTCGCCGGACCGCATGCCGTGGCGGCTCGAGCGCGGGGCCGATCTCGTCCTCGAACTCCACCTCATTCCCGGCGAGTCGCCCGTGAGCGTGCAGCCGACCATCGCGCTGTTCCTGACCGACCAGCCGCCCGCCGCGTCGCCGCTCACGCTCAAGATGGGCTCGAAACTGATCGACATTCCCCCGGGCCAGTCCGACTACGTCGTCACCGACACGTACGAGCTGCCGGTGCCGTTCGATCTGCTGAGCGTTTATCCACATGCGCACTATCTGGGCAAGGAGATGCGCGTCACCGCCGAGCTGCCCGGCGGCGTCGTCAAGACGCTGCTCTACATCAAGCAGTGGAGCTTCCACTGGCAGCAGGACTACCGGTTCGCCGAGCCAATCGCGCTGCCCGCCGGCACGAAGCTCACCATGCGCTACACCTACGACAACTCCGAGGCGAACGGCGAGAACCCGCATCATCCCCCGGTGCGCGTGCGGCTCGGACCGAAATCGACGGACGAAATGGCGGAGCTCGGCCTGCAGGTGCTGCCCAAGTCGCTGGCGGACGCCGCACGGCTCGTGCAGTCGTTCGTCGATCGCGACGCGCAAGCCAACGTGACGCTGGGCGAGCTGCGCGTCAGGGAGCAGCCGGAGAACGCGGAGTATCAGCTGTTCCTCGGCGACAGCTACATGGATGTGGACCGGTATGCCGAGGCGGTGCCGCATCTCGAGGCGTCGCTGCGGATCAACGAGCGATCGGCCAACGCGCACAACGACCTGGGGACGGCGCTGATGCAGCTGGGCCGGGTGCCCGAGGCGTTGCAGCACATCCAGCGGGCGGTCGAGCTGGCGCCGCGCGACGAGCGGACCTATTTCAATCTCGGCAACGCGCTGAGCCACGCCTCGCGCGTCGATGAAGCGGCCGCTGCCTACGAGCGGTCGCTCGCGATCAATCCCGACTACGGGGAGGCGCACGTGAACCTGGGGTCGCTGCTGTTCTCGCACGGCCGCGTGCCGGAGGCGCTGACGCATTTCCGGCGCGCCGTGGAGCTGATGCCGAACTCGGCGGTGATCCACAACGATCTGGCGAGCGCCCTGGCGGCGTCCGGCCGCTATGCCGACGCGATGCAGCAGGTCCGGCAGGCGCTCGCGCTCAATCCCGACTTCGCGCCGGCGCTCGACAACCTGAAGCGCTTGCAGCAGCTGGGCATCCGCTGACGCGCGCTTGCGCGCTCACGCCCGCTGGCTGCCGCTCTCGACCGGTTCGGCGGGCAGCGGCTCCCACGGATGCTCGCGCGTCAGGAACGCGACGACGCCGCCCTGGCGCTCGAGACCTTCGTCCGCGCCGACGAAATGCACCGGAATGTTGTGGCGCGCCGCGAGCAGCGCGATCTCCTGCCAGAGGTTGACCTTCTCACACGACGCCTGACAGTTCGGGCACGCCGTCTGGATGCGGTCGAAGATGGCCTCGCATCGCGTGCACCGCGATCCGATGGCCCCGCGGTCCGGCGTCATCACGACCGACCCTGGCCAGTTCACCTGACTCCCGCGGATCGCGTCGATGACGGCCTGCGGTCCGGCCGCGATCCCGCGGTGCTCGGCCAGCCGATCGCGCACCTGCGCCGTGAGGCGCCGGTCGTGCACGCCCATGGCGGCGGCCATCGCGTCGTGCACCTCCGTCTCGAGCCGCGGTGTCTTGCCGGTGAACGGGTGGGGCGCCTCGCACGCCACGCGGGCGGCCAGATGCACCGGCAGCTCCGAACGGATCCGTGTCAGCACGACGTGTTCGCCGAACAACATCAGGCCTTCGTACGTCTCCTCCGCCCAGGCCCGCTCGATCTCACGGACGAGCTCCTTGCGGTAGTGCAGCAGGTGGTCCTCGCGATGCCGCGCGATGGTGGCCTGCTGCTTGCCCCAGGTCTCGCCCGCGGCCGCCTCGCGCCGAGGCACGCTCTCGGTGATTTCCTCGATCAGCCGCAGCGGCCCGCGGCCCGCCGTGTACAGGCGGCCATGATGGCTGTCGGTGTGCACCACCAGGTACCGACGCTGGCGGTGCAGGTACTCGAGCAGCGGGACGAGGTAGATGGCCTCGTCGACGACGAGGCGGTTTGCGATTGGCGTGTCGAGCGTAAACGTCCGCACGAAATGACGAGCGAGGCTGACGAAGACCGCCATGCCCTTCGCCTGTTTGGCCGCCGGCCCCGACAGAATGCTGCGGACGAGATCGATGTTGCGCGAAAGCTCGCGACGCGCGTCGGGATCGTCTTTGAGCGCGGCCTCGACTTGCTGCAGCTCGCGGTTCAAGTGCTCGGACCACGTCGAGCGCACGCCTGACACCGACGTGTCGGCGTAGCAACTCACGATCAGACCCTCGCCCCGGGAATGATCCATCAGCCACTGAGCGGCCGCGGGGCTCGGCACGTCGAGCAGGGTCGTTGCCACGATGTCCTCCTTCGCCCGCGCGCGGGCGCTCACGACAGTCGCTCGATCTCGATCGCCACGGCGCCACTCGCCGCGACCGTCGCCTCATGACCGCCCTCGAGCAGCCGCAGCAGCTCGTCCGCGTCTGTCGCGTCCGGTGCGATGGCCCGCCAGTTCTCGTGCTGGAGCAGGTCGCGGAATCCGGGGTAGTAGCGGATTCGCCGGACCTGCACGCGCGCCCCCGGGTAGCTCACGTGCTCCCCGGTGCGCAGGTCCGCCACGTCGTCGGTGGCGAGCCGCGCGTCGATCGTCTTCGTGCCGCCGCGGATCGCGTCTTCCCACTCGGGTCTGGTTGTCAGATGTCTGGGCATGGCTGACCTCCGATGTGACGTCAGGACGCCGCGTCCACGTGCAGCGGGCCCGCCGGCGTGCCGTGCGGGGCCAGCGCGAGCACGCGGTCGCGCACGGCTGGAACGCGCCGGCCGATCGCGACGAGGACGCCGTGGATCGTCCGAAACTCGCCAAGCGCCTCGCGGATTTGTCTCTTCGTGAGCGGGCCGTCCGGGAACCCCCGCCGGTGGTCGCTGACCTGCTGCCAGAGCCGATCCAGGGCGCTGACGGCCGCCTGAGCGTCGGCCGGACAGACGGCAGCAAACCGCCTATGCTCGTTCATCACGTCGTCGAAGAGGTAGGCCGCAAGCCGATCCGGCCGGATGCTCTCGGCTTCGAGGAGCTCGTGAAAGGCGCCCCAGTAACCGTTCAGGAACTGGGTGAAGATTTCTTCGAATCGAGCGGAGTCGTCCATGCCAGGCCTCACCACTCAAAACGCAGAACCCGTACCAGCGGTCGCCCACGGGCCAGGCGTTCGGCGACCGGCCCACGGCCGGTGATGAAGCGGGGATTTTCGCGTTCGGCTCGGAAATCCCGGCCGCCCTCAGGCGGCGGCAAGGCCGTAGTAATGGGCGCACTCGTCCTCGCGCCCGCGCACGACGCGCCGCCCGGCGAGCGTGCCGTGGGAGGCCGTTACGACCGTCCACTGTCCGCCGCCCGTCCCGCGATCGCAGTAGAGGACGACCCAGTCGTGCGTCCTCTGCAGGCGATGCGCGCGCGCCGTGTTCGAGAAGAGCGCGGTGTAGTGGTGATCGCCCCGGCTCGTATGCAGGATCGGCAGCCAGGCCTCGTGCGCGGGATTGAAGCGGCGCGGGGCGATCATCGTCAGCCGGCGGGCCGACGCGGCCTCGCGGTACTCGCGATCGACGTCGAGCAGCTCGGCGACCGGCGGCGGTGGCACCGCGTCGGGCGGGAGGGGTCGCACTCGCGCCAGCCGATGCGCCAGCACGTCGCGGATGGCATCGAGCCGCTTCGCGCCGAATCCCGCGATGTCTTCGAGACGGCCGTCATGGGCGGCCGCCTCCAGATCCTCGAGCGTTTCGAGCCCGAGCTCTTCGTGGAGCCGCTCAGCCAGGCGCGGGCCGATACCCGGCACCGAGCTCAGTCGCCGGATCGGGTCTGCCTCGCCCCGGAGCCGCTCGAGCATCGGGAAGTAACCCAGCCGGACGATGTCGCGGATCGCGCGCGCGAGGCCCTCGCCGACGCCGGGCAGCCGTTCGAGACCGGGAAGCCCCTCGAAGTCGAGCAGGGCGGACACGGGGTCGGTGAGCTGCCGAAGGGTGTGGGCGGCGCGCCGGTACGCGCGGACTCTGAACACGTTCGCGCCTTGTTCGGCGAGCAGTTCAGCGGCCTGGTCCAGCTTGCCGGCGACGAGCTCGTTCTCGCGCACGTTCACGCGTCGCTCCGGAGGTACTTGAAGCAAGACACGGGCCAGCGAACGCTGTTGCCGGGGTCGGTGGTGCGCCTACAGTGAACACGAGTCTAGAAAAATATGCCGGGATTATTTTTGCAAGATTACGCAAAAATAATCCCGGCATATTTTTCTATTTGTGCAGTTCGTCGTACGTCCCCGCGAGGGCGCGCGTCGTCAGTGGGCCCCGATCCTCGAAGCCGCGAAGGACGTCCTTCGCGTTGATGATCTCATCGCGCGAGCGCCCCGCCGTGATGCCGGCCCGGACGTAGTCGACGAGCGCCGTCAGGTAGTCGCGCATCTTCAGCACGTCGGCGCGCGTCCCCGTCACCGGCAGCTTCGCGGCCGAGTGGCCCCAGACGTACGTCGCGTCCGCCGGGTATTTCGCGGCGATTTGCTCCGTCACCGCGATCCAGTTCGTCGCCGACGCGCCGCCAGGCGTGCGGTCGACGTAGCACTGCAATCCGCCCCAGACGAGATCGCCCACGTGGACGATATTCGCCTTCTCGAAGAACACGACGCAGTCGCCGCCGGTGTGCGCCGGCGTGAATTTCGTCGCATGCACCGTCTCGTCGCCGATGACCTTGTTCCACACGCCGTCGAACGTCGAATCCGGATAGACCTGCTCGACCGGCGACGCCGCCTGATCGTTGGCGATCTTCTGCAGCGCGGGCACGTTCGCCTGGGCGGCGATCGTCTTCGTCACGGGCTTGAACACCGGGTTGCCGCCGGTGTGGTCCGCGTGATGGTGGGTGTTGATGAGCACGTCGATCGGCCGGTGGCCCGTCTGGTCGCCGAGCCCGTCGAGGAACGCCTTCGCGGCGTCCGGATACTGGCTGTCCACGACCAGCACGCCGCCGGCGTTGACGAGGTACCCAATCGTCCCGCCGCGGCCGGTGAAGAAGCCGACGTTGCGGCGGATCGGCGTGAACACGGGCGTCCATGCGGGCGGCTGTTGCGGTGCGGCCGCGGGTGTGGTCTGCGCCCACGCCCGGCGACCGAGCGCGACCAGGCCGGCGCCGCCGGCTGACAGCACAAGAAACGACCGACGAGTCACCGAATCGGCTCTCCCTTCTTCACCTGCGGCAGGCCGGTGGCCATCCACTCCGGCTGCGGCGTGCCTTTGAGATAGTGATCGAAGAACTGCTTCATCCGCACCTGGAAATCCTTCTGGTTTTCCGTCTTCGCCAGGTGATGCGGTTCGTCCGGATAGGACAGGAAAATGACCTGCTTTCCGGTCCGCCGCGCCGCATTGTAGAACTCGAGGCCCTGGTCCCAGTCCACCGCGCCGTCCGCGGTGCCTTGCAGGATCATGAACGGCGTCTGGATCTTCGTCACGTTGAAAATCGGCGACTCGCTCTCGTACAGGTCCTTCGCGTTCCACGGCGTGACGTTGGCGCCCATCCGGCCCTGGCTCGTCTCGAGGATGCCGCCGTTCCACGCGCCCGTCGACTTGTACAGCTCGCCATACATGCTGATCAGGTCCGTCAGCGGCGCGCCGGTGACCACCGCCGCGAAGATGTTCGTCTGCGTCAGAATGAACGACGACTCGTACCCGCCCCAGCTGTGTCCCTGCAGGCCGATGTGCGCCGGATCGGCGTAGCCGAGCGCGATGACCTTCTTCACCGCCGCCGTGACGCAATCGAGCGCCGACGTGCCGGGGTGGCCGATGTCGTAGACGATGTCGGGCTCGAGGACGAGGTAGCCGTCGCTCGCGTAGGCGCTCATGTGCGGGCGATCGTCGTACACCGGCATCGAGAACTGGTGATGCGTGTTGGACAGCAGCTCGTAGATATAGACGAGCATCGGGTACTGCTTGCCCGCCTGATAGCCCGCAGGCAGCGTCAGCGTGGCCTGAAGCTTGCGGCCCTTGCTGTTCGTGTAGTCGACGAGCACCCGCTTGCCCCACGCGTACTCGGAAATCTGCGGGTTCGCATCGGTGATCTTCCGCGGCGCGGCGAACGACGAGTCGCTGACCCAGTAGTCGGGAAACTCCTCGAACGTCTGCTGCGTGAACATCACGCGGTCCGCGTCCTTTGCTTTTTGCGCCCCGCCGATGCTCTTGTCGGCCCAGATGAGCGGCGTCGGCTTGCCGCCGCCGGCGGGCAGGCGCCAGTAGCCGGATTTCTTCGTCCACTCCCCGTACGCGGTGAGCGTTTGGGGCTGCGACAGGTCGATGCCTTCGTCGGCGCCGCCCGCCCCGGCGAAGCCGCCGCCCCCGCCCCGTCCGCCGCGCCCGCCGCCGGCACCGAGCCGGGCCAGTCGCAGCTGCACCTGATCGGCGGCGCCGGCTGCCGCCGTGAGATTGGTCCCGCGCCCGCCGTCGAGCGGCTGCGACCACACGTCGAACTTGTCGTAGAGCAGCACGGACTTGCCGTCCTTCGCCCAGCCCGCGACGCCCCAGATCGGCTTCTCGGCCGCCTGATCGTTGTCGGTGTTGATGAAGTTCGCGCCGCCGGCGTCCACGCGCGCGGCCCTGCCCGTCTCGAGGTTGTACGCCATCACGTGCTGGCTCTCGAGATACAGGAACCACTTGCTGTCGGACGACGAGCCCATCGCGCGCAAGAGGCGCTTCGCGATGAGGGTGCGCGCGCCGGTCGCGGTGTCGATCCTGTAGTAGTCGGCGCGGGCCGGCTGGCCTTCGGAGAAGTCATGCTCGTAGGGGGTCGGGTCGCGCCCGATTGCCCAGCGATCGTCCGCCGTCGGCGTGACCGTCTTGATCGAGGCGTCTGCGAGCTGCAGGAACTTCTTCGACGCGACCATCAGCACCGAGGCGAGCGTCGCCCGGCGCTCCTGTCCGACGCGGAGGATCTGCTCGGACTGCAGCTCGACGTCCTTCCAGTGATAGATGTCGAGATTCGCCTGCGGCTCGGTCGCCTCGGGCCGTGAGTCTTCTTGTGCCCGGATGCCGACGAACACGCGGCTGCCGTCCTTGCTCCAGCGCGGCGTGGTGTACTCGCTCAGGACGAAGCCTTTCGGGAAGGTCGCGTCCTGGCCGGGATCCCACTCGAGCGCCGAGGGCTGCGCCGCGGCGGCGTCGGTCCACGCGAGCAGGACGTTCTCCTTCTCGACCTTGCCGTCCGGCTTCTGGCCGCGGAGCGCCGCCAGCCGCGTGGACGCATCGCCCCACGACAGGCCGTCGTAGTCCTTCGCGGCGCTGTCGAGCGCGCGCGTTTCACCGGTCGCGAGGTTCGCGACGTAGACGCCGTTGCCCATGTGATTCGCCGCGTCTACGGTGTACGCCAGGAGCTTCCCGCCGTCGTCGAAGTCGTACTGATTCACGTTGCCGATGTTCTGGGTGACGCCCGTGGCGAGGCGACGCAGCAGAAGATCGCTGCCCCGGTGCGAGGTGTCGCCCGCGGCGCCGTTGACCTTGATTGCGATCCAGGCCGAGCCCTTGGAGAACTGATAGCCGCCGGCGTTGGGCACGTCGAACTTCGCGCCGGTCGTCAGGTCGAGCAGCTCGAATCGGCGAACGGTGTCGGCGTTCGCATTGGCGCCGGTCTGCGGTGCGGCGCCGGGCTCGGTGCTGCCGCCGCGCTGGGGCGGCGCCGCGCCGCGGGCGCCGCCGCGGGCGCCCCCGGCGCCGCGTCCGCGTCCGGCGGCCCGCGCCGGCGGATTCACGTAGTAGCCGATCCAGCGGCTGTCGTCCGAGAACTGCACGGCCGCGCCGCCGCCCCCGCCGCCACGCCCGCCGCCGCGCCCGCCTCCGCCAGCCGCCGAGCCGACCGGAATCGTGTAGAGCTTGTCGCCATCGAGTTGCTTGACGAACAGCGTCTCGTCGCCGTCGTTGGGCGAGTACGTATACGTCGCCCACTTGCCGTCGTCGCTGATCGCCGTCGACGTGATGCGCTTCCACGGACCGTAGTCCGCCAGCGTCAGCACTTTCTTGCCGTCCGGTGCGGTCTTGGGTGCGGCCGCCGGCGGGTTGGCGTCGGCGCGCTGTCGTGCCGCCGGTGCTGCGGGCCAGAAGACGAGCGCCAGGGACAGAACGCACCCCAGGCGGGTGAGATGTTTCAGGGATGTGACGGTCATGGCAGGGACTCCCTTGGGTGGCCCGATCCTAATCCACGTCGCGCCGTCGCGGCGCGTCCGCCACCCCCAACCCGGAACCCGGCGTCGTCGTCAAACGTATCGTTGGATTACTGAGCTCCTCGGAGGGAGGCGGGCATGTCGTTCTTGAAAAAGCTCCTTGGCAAGGCTGAACCACCGAAGACGCGCGTGCGGATTTGCGTGGAATGTGGCATGCCCGTTGCCGAACACAAGGCGTGGTGCTCGATCTACCGCGGGCAGCTCGAGATGCAGGCCGCCAAGCCGGCCGGGGCGCCGCGGAACTAGGCCCGAGGCGGTCGGCCTCCGGCCCCAGGACAGCCTCAAGTCAGACTCACTCGCTGGCCGTTCGGACTCGCGCCGGGCGCTCCGCGCCGGCGCGCCGCACGCCGCACGAAGCACCAAGCACTCGGCACCCGCCCCGTGGTGCTATCCTCACAAGACCGCCCCATGAACGTCCTGCTGTTCTCGATGCCGGACTCGTTCGAGCACACGCCGACGATAGCGATGCGGATGCCCAACGGCGCGCTCGCCTCGCTCGCCGGCAACGTCGATCCGCACCATCGCGTGGCGATCGCGGATCTCGTGCTCGTGCAGTCGGCGGTGCCGCAGACGGTGGAGCGTCTCGTCCGGTCGATCGCGCCAGACGTCGTCGGGTTGTCGGTCATGACGTTTCAGCGTCACACGGCGCGGAAGGTGATCGCGCTCGTGCGCGCGCTGCGCCCTGAGGCGCGCGTCGTCGTCGGCGGCTACGATCCGAGCCTGGCCTCGCACGTCTACGAAGATCCGGCGTTCAACGTGGATGTCATCGTGCGCGGCGAGGGCGACCACACGTTCCGGGAGCTGCTGCGGGCGATCGAATCTGGCGGCGATCTGTCGGCGATTCCCGGGCTGTCGTATCGCGACGGCGCGCGGTTCGTGCGTAATCCGGATCGGCCGGTGAGCCACCTCGACGGCGACGTGCGGCCGCCCAATCGCGCCGCGCGCGTGCTCGGCGGCTACACCCTGCTCGGCCGGCCGATTGACATCGTCGAGACGTCGCGCGGCTGCACGTACGACTGCAGCTTCTGCTCGATCATCGAGATGCGCGGCCGGAACTTCCACACCTGGGCGTTCGACCGCGTGATCGCGGACATCGCGGACGCGAAGGCTCGCGGGGCGCGGGCGGTGTTCATCGTCGACGACAACATCACGCTCAATGTCGCGCGCTTCAAGGGCCTGTGCCGCGCGATCATCGACGCGGGCCACGACGACATCGACTACGTCGTGCAGGCCATGACGAGCGCCATCGCCTCGAGCGGCGACGAGCTGGCCCGGCTCATGCGCCGGGCCGGATTCCGCTACGTCTTTCTCGGGATCGAGAACGTGCTCGACCAGGACCTCGCGTTCCTGCGCGCGAAAGCGAAGAACGTGCAGCGCGAGGGCGGACGAGCGGTGGGCAGCGCGACGCTCACCGCGGTCACGCTGCTTCGCCGGCACGGCATGCAGGTCGTGGGCGGGCTCATCGTCGGCAGTCCCGACGACACGCGCGAGTCGATCGACGCCAATCTCGAGTTCGCGCGGCGGTACGTGGACTGGCCCTACATCCAGCATCCGACGCCGTACCCCGGCACGCCGATGACGAAGGATTTCCGGGATCGGAATCTCATCGTCAACGAGGCCGTCGAGGAGTACGACGGGACGACCGCGGTCGTGCGCACGGAGCACCTGAGCGCCGAGGACGTCGAGTTCATGCGCTGGCGCGCCGAGCGCTGGATGAAGGTCCGGCACATGCCGGCGGCGCTGGCGCACGACACGTGGTTCGTGCTCACGCACTGGCACCGCATGCTGCAGCACACGTTCCGCGGATCGACGGTGCGGACGTGGCTGGGCCTCGAGCCCGAGCGCGAGGCGTTCCGCCGATACAAGGCGATTCGCCGCAGGGAGCGCGAGTTCTTTCCGACCGACGCGCCGCCCTTGTCTGCCTCCACATTTTCTGCCACAGTCCGGGCGTGAGCCCGGATTCGTCAGCGGCCTCGTCCGGCCGCATCATCACGGACTACGAGGCGTACCTCTTCGGCGAGGGCCACTGGCTGCGCGCGTGGGAGAAGATGGGCGCGCGTCCCGCCGAGGTCGAGGGCCGCGCCGGATTCTCGTTCGTGGTCTGGGCGCCAAACGCGCGGCGCGTGGCCGTGGTGGGCGACTTCAATCAGTGGGACGGCCGCGCGCACCCGATGCGCAATCTGGGCGCGAGCGGGTTGTGGGAGACGTTCGTGCCCGGCCTGGGCGAGGGCGCCGTCTACAAGTTCGAGGTCCAGCCCGTGCAGGGGCCGACGCTCACGCGCGCCGATCCGTTCGCACTCTGCGCCGAGCTGCCGCCGCAGACGGCATCGATTACCAGCCATCTGCACGGCTACGCCTGGCGCGACGACGAGTGGATGGCGTCACGCCGTCGTCACGATGGCGGCGCGGCGCTGGATCGTCCGATGGCGATCTACGAGGTGCATCCGGGATCCTGGCGACGCCGCGCGGACGACGGCAATCGGCGGCTGACCTGGCGCGAGCTGGCCGCCGAGCTGGTGCCGTACGTGAAGCGACTCGGCTTCACGCACGTCGAGCTCCTGCCGGTCATGGAGCACCCGTTCGACGGCTCGTGGGGCTACCAGGTCACGGGGTTCTTCGCGCCGACGTCGCGGTACGGATCGCCCGACGACTTCCGCTTCTTCGTCGACGAGTGCCACCTCCACGGGATCGGCGTGCTCCTCGACTGGGTGCCGGGCCACTTCCCGAAGGACATCCACGGGCTGATCCGGTTCGACGGCACGGCGCTCTACGAGCACGAGGATCCGCGCCAGGGCGAGCACCAGGACTGGGGCACGCTCATCTTCAACTACAGCCGCCATGAGGTCCGCAATTTTCTCCTCGCGAGCGCGCTGTACTGGCTCGAGTCGTTTCACGCGGACGGGCTGCGCGTGGACGCCGTCGCGTCGATGATCTACCTCGACTATTCGCGCAAGGCCGACGAATGGGTCCCGAACAAGTACGGCGGCCGTGAGAATCTCGATGCGATCGATTTTCTCCGCGAGCTGAACACGCTCACGCACGCGCACCAGCCGGGCACGGTGATGATTGCCGAGGAGTCCACGGCGTTTCCCGCCGTGAGCCGGCCGACCTGGGTCGGCGGGCTCGGTTTCACGTTCAAGTGGAACATGGGCTGGATGAACGACATTCTCACCTACGTCAGCAAGGACCCGCTCTATCGCCGCTGGGAGCACCGCCACCTCACGTTCTCGATGCTGTACGCGTGGAACGAGAACTTCGTGCTGCCGTTCTCGCACGACGAAGTCGTGCACGGCAAGGGCTCGATGATCGGCAAGGCGCCGGGCGACGCGTGGCAGAAGGCGGCCACGCTCCGCGTGCTGTACTCGTTCATGTACGCGCATCCGGGCAAGAAGCTCTTGTTCATGGGCGGCGAGTTCGGCCAGTGGCACGAGTGGAACCACGACGCGTCCCTCGACTGGCACCTGCTCGGCCACCCGCTCCACGCCGGCCTGCAACGCTTCGTCGAGGATCTGAACCGGCTGTACGCCGCCGAGCCCGCGCTGCACGAGATCGACTTCGACCCGTCGGGCTTCGAGTGGATCGACTGCAACGACTACGAGTCGAGCGTGATCTCGCTGATGCGCCACGGACGGGCGGAGGGCGACCGCGTCGTGGTCGTGCTGAACTGGACGCCGCTCGTCCGCGCCGGGTACCGCGTCGGCGTGCCGGAGCCCGGCTATTACAAGGAGCTGCTCAACAGCGATGCCGAGTACTACGCGGGCAGCAACGTCGGCAATAAAGGCGGGCTGTTCGCCGACGCGGTGGCGGCGCACGGCCACGTGCAGTCGCTCAACCTCACGCTTCCGCCGCTTGGGGCGCTGTTCCTGAAGCGCGACGCGCCGCCAGAAGCCTGAAGGGCCTGTCGATCGCCCTTGTGACGCGCCCTCGACTGCGCGACTCAGGACAGCGTCTGCCGCGCGATCCGCAGCCGCAGCTCGCGCACGTCGTCGCCCCGCACCTCGCGCAGCGCCGCCGTGACGAGCGCCTTGACCATCCGCTTGCGCCAGACGAGCTCGAAGTCGGTGTTGTCCATCGGCTTGGCGATGTCGTACGCGGCGTCGGCCGCCGCGGCAATGACATCGTCGGTCAGGGCGCGCCCGATCAGCAGCTCGGGGGCTTTCGCCGAGAGCAGCGGCCGCGAGGCCACGGCGCCGAGCGCCAGGCGCGCTTCGACGACGTGATCGCCGTCGAGCCGGACGGCCACCGCCGCCGACGCGACGGGGAAGTCGAACGACCCGCGCCGGCGGAGCTTCCAATACGCGCTCAGCCACCCGGTCTGATCAGGAACGATCACGTCCGTGACCAGCTCGTCGGGCCGGCGAGTGAGGTACCGCATGCCGTCGTTCTGATAGAGGTCGCCGACGCTCACGACGCGCTCCCCGGCAGCTGACGCGAGACGCACGCGCGCGCCGAGCGCGACCAGCATCGGCGCCGTGTCAGTGGACGACACGGCCAGGCACCGCGGGCTCGACGTCGCGACCCAGCACGTCTTGCCGTCCTTCTTCAGGCAGAAGTCGATGGCTTTGCGCCATTCGAGGCTTTGGTCGTAGTAGGTGCAGCGCGTGTCGAGGCACAGGTTGCCGCCGATCGTGCCCATGTTGCGCAGATGCGGTGTGGCGACCTGCGCGGCGGCCTGCCAGAGGCCCGGGCACCGCGCGCGCAGCCGGTCGTCGCGCACGATCTCGGTCAGCGTCACGCCGGCGCCGATCGTGAACCCGGCGCCGTTGCGAATCGCCTTGAGCGCGTCGATGCCGCGAAGCGCGATGACCGTGCGCGGCGTCTGCTGGCGCCGCTTCATGTTCGGAATCAGATCCGTGCCGCCCGCGAGCAGCATCGTGTCAGCCGGCGATTCGGCCAGCCACGCGACGGCGTCCTCGACGCTGCGCGGCGCGCGGAACCGGAACGGCGGCAAGCGCATCATCGCCGCACCCCCGCGCTCGCCTCGACGCCGGCGTCGGCCTTGCGCGATGACTTGCGCGCCGGCTCGTTCGAGGCGTGACCATCGCCGCCTTCCCACGGCGGCGTGACGAGCAGCGCCTCGGGCCAGGCGATCGCGGGGAACGCCGACGGCCCGGTGCGCGCGGGCTTGCCGCCGGCTTTGGCCGCGAGCGCGCGCACGATCTTGTCCGGCGTGATCGGCACTTCGTCCACGCGCACGCCCACCGCGTCGTACACCGCGTTGGCGACCGCCGGCATGATCGGCAGGAGCGGGCCCTGTCCGGCCTCCTTCGCGCCGAACGGCCCCGCGGGATCCGGGTGCTCGACGAGGTCCGTGACGATGTCCGGCATGTCGAGGCTCGTCGGACTCTTGTATTCGAGGATCGACGGGAACTTGTGGACGAGCGCGCCCGACAGCCTCGCCGGCAGCCGGCGAAACGCCTGCTCCTCCATCAGCGCCTCGCCGAGGCCCATGTAGACGCTGCCCTCGACCTGGCCGCGCACGAGCGTCGGATTGAGCGCGCGGCCGATGTCGTGCGCGATCCACACGCGGGGCACGACCACCCAGCCCGTCTCCGGATCCACCGTCACCTCGACCACGGCCGCCGTGTACGAGTACGTGGGGGAGGGGCCGACGCCGCCGCCCTTGAACGCCGCGGCGGATTTCGGCGGCGCGTACGAGCCGGTCGTGCCGATCGTGCCCACGCGCGCCTCGGCGATGCAGACCGCCTCCTGAAACGTCACGCCCGTCGCGGGATCCGTGCGGTCGAAGACGCGGCGATCGGCGAAGACGAGCCGTTCCTTCGGGACGTCGAGGCGTGCGGCGACGTGCTCGGCGAGGAGGTCGCGCGCGCGCTCGGCGGCCTGGACCGCGGCGTTGCCCATCATGAGCGTGACGCGACTCGAGTACGAGCCGAGATCGACCGGCGTGAGATCCGTGTCGCCCGTGACCGCCCGAATGTCGAACGGATCGACGCCCAGAATCTCCGCCACGCACGCCACCAGCACGTCGTCCGACCCCTGGCCGATCTCGGTGGCGCCGCAGAATGCCGTGACGCCGCCGCTGCGATCGAGCTTGAGCTGGACGCCCGAGTGCGGCAGGTCGTTCCAGTTGATGGGCAGCCCGGCGCCGGAGAGATAGGACGAACAGGCGAGGCCGATCCCGCGTCCGTACGGCAGCTTGCGAAACCGGTTCGCCCAGTCAGACCGCTCGGTGACGCGCCGGATGCACTCGGCGAGCCCGATCGTGCCCACACGGAGGAAGTTCGCCGTCAGCGAATCGGCCGGCGCCAGGTTCCTGAGGCGCAGCTCGGCGGGATCGATCGTCAGCGCCTCGGCAATCTTGTCGAGCTGGATCTCCTGCCCGAACCGGCTTTGCGGCGTGCCATGGCCGCGCTTCGGCCCGCAGGGCGGCTTGTTGGTGAACGTGCGGCAGCCGCGGAAGCGGTAGCGCGGAATCCGGTACGTCACGGTCTGGAGCGCGCCGGTGTAGAAGGTGCTCGCGACGCCGTACGATCCGTACGCGCCGCCGTCGAGCAGCGTCTCGAGGTCGATCCCGGTCAGGGTGCCGTCGCTCGTCACGCCCGTGCGGAACCGCATCAACACGGGATGGCGCCCGCGATGGCAGTAGAACACCTCCTCGCGCGTGAGGCAGATCTTGACCGGACGATCGAGGATCCACGCAGCCTTCGCGACGATGACCTCGTGGTTGAACGGATCGCTCTTGCCGCCGAAGCCGCCGCCGTTCGGCGTCGCGATCACGCGAATGTGTGCGGCCGGCATCGCCAGCGCCTTCGCCAGCGCGCGGTGCAGGTAATGCGGCGTCTGCGTGCTCGAGTACACGACGAGCTTGCCGTCCGGATCCTTGGTCGCGACCGCGGCGTGCTGCTCGATCGGCAGGTGCGTGTTGCCTTCGTAGAAGAACACGTCGTCGAACACGCGATCGGCGCCGGCGAGCGCGGCGTCGACGTCGCCAAACTGCAGGGCGACGGCCTTGTGGACGTTGCCGCCGTCGCCGTAGTCGTGGATCCTCGGCTCCGGATGCGCCAGGCTCTCCTCGGGCGAAGCCAGCGTGCGCAGCGGCTCGTACTCGACCTCGATCGACTCGACGGCGTCGGCGGCCGTGGACTCGTCGCGCGCGACGACCGCCGCCACGGGATCGCCGACGAACCGCACCTTGTCCCGGCAGAGCGCGTGCTCGTCGTGACTCACGGGCAGCACGCCATACGCAATCGGAAACGCCTCGCCGGTCAGCACGAGATGCACGCCCGGATGGGCCGCGGCCTTCGATGTGTCGACCCGGACGATGCGTGCGTGGGGGTGGGGCGACCGGAGCAGCTTGCAGTGGACCATGCGCGGCAGAACGATGTCGTCCGCGTATCGCGTCTGGCCGGTGACCTTGGCGCGGCCGTCCACGCGCTGCCGCGCGCGCCCGATGATCCGCGTCGACTCGGTCATCGCATCTTCTCCGCGGCGGCCTCGACGGCCTCGAAGATCTGCAGATACCCCGTGCAGCGGCACAGGTTGCCGGACAGCGCCTCGCGAATCCGATCGCGCGAGGGCGACGGCTCGCGGTCGAGCAGCGCCTTGGCCGTGACCAGAATGCCGGGCGTGCAGTAGCCGCACTGCGCGCCGCCGAGCGCCGCGCACGCCTCCTGCAGCGGATGCAGGCGCCCGTCGGCAGCCAGGCCCTCGATCGTCGTGATCCGGCAGCCGTCGTAGTCCGCAGCCAGCGCGAGACACGACAGCGCCGGCTCGTCATCGACCAGGACCGCGCACGCCCCGCACTCGCCGAGCTCGCAGCCGTGTTTCGTGCCCGTGAGCTGCAGGTCTTCGCGCAGCACCTCGAGCAGCGTTTTCGTGCCGTCGATCAAGAGCTCGACCCGCTCGCCGTTCACCGTCAGCCTGATTCGAAGCTTGTTCACGTCGGCTCCTGTTCGTCTCGGGGCGCGTGGACCAGCCGCAGCGGCTGGCGGGCGGCGCGCGGCCGCGCGCTGATCCCACGGACCAGAAAATCCGCGATGGCGGCACCGACGTCCGCGCCGGTCGTCCCGCCCTCGGGCCGGAACCACGTCGCGGTCCAGTTCACGGCGCCGAGCATCGCGCGGGTGACGAGGGCCGGATCGACGCGGATGAACTCGCCGCCGGCGATGCCGTCGCTCACGATCCGCCGGACGGCGCGCTCGTACCGATCGCGCTTGATCACCACGCGGCCGCGGAGCATTGGAGGGAGCGCCCCGACCTCCAGGTGCGCCGTGGCGCCCTCGACATCGTCGAGCAGTGTGCGTGCGTGCGACGCGAGGACGGCCCCGAGCCGCTCGCCGGCGTGCCGGGAGGTCCGCCGCGCGTGCGCCACGGCCGAAAAAAGCCGGTCAAGCGTCCGGTCCTGACAGTAGTAGAGGATCTCGTCCTTGCCGCGGAAGTAGTGGTACAGGTTGGCGGGCGATAGATCCGCCGCCTCGGCGATCTCACGCATGCCGGTGTCCGCGAAGCCGCGGTCGCGGAAGATCCGGGCGGCCGCGCGCAGAATCGCGTCCCGCCGGGCATCGCGGCGGCGCGCCCGCCGGGGAGACGGCAAAAGCGAACGGCTGTTCGAAGATCGAACCACCGTTCACATACTAGCGCAGATTTGCCCTCTGCCTTCTGCCCTCTGCCTTCTTACGCGTCCGCCATCTTCAGAATCGCGTCCCACGTGCGCTGATCCACGGGCATCACCGAGAGCCGGGGCATGTACGTGAGCGGAAAGTCCTTGAAGCGCCGATCGGCCTTGATTGCGGCCAGGGTGACCGGACGCTTGAGCTTCTTCACCGGCACGAGATCGACGACGTGGGCCTTCCCGGTCTTGTCCTTCGGGTCGGGACGCGCGTCGCCCGCGGCGCGCGCGATCGCGACGACGGCCTTTTCGCTGCCGGTGTGGTAGTAGAAGACGAGATCGCCCTTGCGGATGCTCCGCAAATGCTTCTGGGCCAGCGGGTTCCTCACGCCGCTCCACTCGGTGCCGCCGTCCTTCACGAACGCGTCGTACCCATAGTGGTCCGGTTCTTCTTTCACCAGGAAAGGCATATGGGTCCGGAGCATACCACTCATGAATCACGCGCGATTGTTCCCGGACGGGACACTTTCGTGGAGCGTAACGTGCTTTCCATTTGCGAGCGGGAGTAGACTCCAAGACGGCTTCTCGACGCTCTCCAGCGTGGCAAGGGTCTTGCTGAATCAGGCGATGGAGGCACTACCATGCGTCGAAACGTTCTCATCATCACTTTCCTGGCCGCACTCGTCGGAGGCGCGTCTGCCTGCGGCTCCAGCTACGGCTCGTCCAACATGCCGAGCGCCACGCCGATCCCCTCGGGACCGAATACCGTGCTCGTGCCAAACGGTGCGTATCTCGGGCCCGGGCCGGGATTCGCGCCGAACACCATCACGGTGGCTGCGGGCACGACCGTCATGTTCGGCAACAACGACGTCACCGCGCACACGACGACCGCGGATGGCGGTCAGTGGAACTCGAACAACCTGAATTCAGGGCAGACGTTCTCGGTGAAGCTGGACACGCCGGGGACGTACAAGTACCACTGCTCGATTCACTCGTTCATGAACGGGACGATCGTCGTCCAGTAGCCCGCGCCGGATCGGGCAGCCACTTCTGGGCCCAGGCCGCGACGGCATCGAGCGATCGCTGCAGCTCGCGGCCCTTGGCCGTCAGCGCGTACTCCACACGCACGGGCGCGGTCGGGAGCACCGACCGCGTCACCAGTCCCTCCTTCTCGAGGACCTGGAGCCGCTCGGAGAGCATCCGGTCGCTGATCTGCGGGATCGACTCGGCGAGCTCCGCGAACCGCGCGGGCCCCGCCAGCAGGAGCTGGAGGATCGCGCCGGTCCACCGGCTGCCGACCAGCTCGATGGCCCGGTGAAACCGCGGACAGAGCGTGCGGGAGATCACGCGCCTAGCTTACCAGATGAAAGCGACTTGACTTCAGTAACTAATAATTCTATAGTAGCTACTTACTAGTTAGTCACACGCTGGCAGGAGGAGAGATCATGTTCACGACTTGGAGAATTGACCCGGCCCACACCGAGGCGGCGTTCGCCGTCCGGCACCTGATGATTTCGACCGTTCGCGGCCGCTTCAGCGACGTGAAGGGCGACGTCGTCCTCGACGGTGAGGACTTCGGCACGGCGCGGTTCGACGTCACGATCCCGACCGCCACCGTGGACACGCGCGAGCCGCAGCGCGATCAGCACCTGCGATCCGCCGATTTCTTCGACGTGGAGAAGTTCCCCGTCATGACGTTCTCGAGCCGCGAGGTCGCGCGCGCCGGCGACGCCTACCGCGTGATGGGCGACCTGACGATCCGCGGCATCACCCGGCCTGTGACGTTCGACGTCAGCCACGAGGGACGCGTGCGCGACCCGTGGGGTGGGGAGCGCGCCGGCTTCTCGGCGACGACCGTCATCAACCGCAAGGACTTCGGGTTGGTGTGGAACGCGGTGCTCGAGGCAGGCGGCGTCGTGGTGGGCGACGAGGTCAGGATTTCGGTGGATCTCGAGCTGGTCAAACAGGCGTCGGCGTCGGCGGCGGCCTGAGCTGTAGAGGAGTGTGGGCGGCAGGCGGCGTCCGCGGACGGACGAATCTGTCCCGGCGCGCGCGACGAGCCGAAAACAAGGTAAGGTACTCTGCAGGGATTCCCCGATGGCCTCGAGTCGTTTGTCGCGCGCCCGCGTCCTGTGGGTCGCGACCTGCCTGGCCGTCGTCGCGTTCACGACGGCGGCGCCGGCGCAGCGATTCGGACCGCAATTCGGATTCGAGCCGACGATCACCCACTCGCGATACGACGGCAAGTTCGCGCTGGCGCGCTTGAAGTACACGACGGGGCCCGGCGGCTACTACTACATGGGGCTTCCGGCCTGGGCCCACGGCTACCCGAAGGCCGAGAACAACCTCATGCAGATTCTCGACTCCATCACGGCCGTCCATCCACATGTGACGGACACCGTCGTGGTCGAGCTCGACGACCCGGAGCTCACGAGATACCCGGTCGCATACATGACCGAAGCGGGCTACTGGGTGATGAACGACAAGGAGGCGGCCGGGCTGCGCGCGTACTTCCTCAAGGGCGGCTTCGTCATTTTCGATGACTTCCGCCCGCCGCCCCGCGGCGGCGGCGGCTGGGAGAACTTCGAGTCGAACATGATGCGCATCCTGCCCGGCGTGAAGTTCTTCGACCTGGACGCGTCGTCGCCCATCTTCCACTGCTTCTTCGACATCAACGAGCTGCAGATCATCCCGCAGTTCTACGATTACGGCGCCCCGGTCCTGCGCGCGATCTATCAGGACAACGATCCGAGCAAGCGGATCATGGCCGTCATCAACTTCAATACGGACGTCTCGAATTTCTGGGAGTTCTCCGGCGAGGGACTCCGGCCGGTGCCGGAGTCGAATGAAGCCTACAAACTTGGCGTGAACTACATCATCTACGGCCTGACGCACTGAGGCGGGCCGTTACTGCCCTCCAGCTCGCGCCCTCGGCGCGGCGCCGCCCGGTTCAACTCGTTCGATCCGAATGTGAAGTCGGCGCCACTCGCATGCAGTATCGGCGCGCCCGCCCTGCGGTAAACGGCGGCGTGCGTTCTGCGGTCTATGGCTAGTACCAGTGCTCTGCCGCGAGTCATTTCATGCGCCGTCTCATCGTTCTCATCGTCGTGTTCGTGGCCGCCACCGCCGGCGTGGTCGGCTACTTGAAGTTCTATCGAATACAGCCGGCGCCCCTGATCATCACGGCGGCCGCCGCACGAGGCGACATCACCGAGGCGGCGGTCGCGACCGGTACCATCAGCGCCCTGCGCACCGTCGATGTCGGCACGCAGGTGTCCGGGATCGTCAAGAAGCTCTACGTGGACTTCAATTCGATCGTCCACAAGGACGAGCTGATCGCCGAGCTCGATCCGGCAAACGCCCAGGAGGAAGTCGACCAGGCGGAAGCGTCGCGGGAGCGCGCGGAGATTGATCTGGAGCAGGCGGACGCGGCGCTCGACATCGATCGGCGCAACTTCGATCGTGCCGTGAGCCTGCGCACGCGTGAGCTCGACACGCAGCAGGACCTCGACCAGGCGACGCTGCAGGTCAAGGAAGACGAGGCCGTGATCAAACAGGATCAGGCCGCTATCAGCATTGCCGATGCCAACCTCGAGCAGGCGAAGGTCGATCTCGGGTACTGCACGATCCGGTCGCCGATCGACGGCGTCGTGATTTCCCGGAACGTGGACGAGGGTCAGACGGTGGCCGCGCGCCTGGCGGCGCCGACGCTGTACGTCCTTGCGACCGATCTGACGCACCTGCAGCTGGTCGCAGACGTCGACGAATCGGACGTCAGCCGGATTCGCGCCGGCCAGACCGTGACGTTCACGGTGGACGCGTATGCCGGCCGCCAGTTTCCCGCGACCGTCACGAGCGTTCGCCTCAACGCGACGAGCACCAACAACGTCGTCACCTATCAGGTCGTGATCGATGTACCGAATCCGGATCTGCGGCTGATGCCGGGCATGACGGCGACCGTCGACGTCAAGATCTGGCAGGTCAACGACGTCCTGCGCGTCCAGTCGGCCGCCCTGCGCTTCCGGCCGTCTGATGACGTCTTCGCTGCCTTCGGACAGCCCGTGCCCCCCGAGGCGCGCATGAAGCCCGGCGTTGGCGGCCGCGCCATGACGACGGCTGTGGCGGATCACCCGGTGTCGGACAAGCCCGTCGTCGGGACCCAGGGCGGCATCATCGACGAGTTCTATCAGCCTGTCCCGCGGCCAAGCGCATCCGGCCTGGTCTGGGTGATGGACCAGGGCCGCTTGAAGCCGGTCGAAGTGCGCACCGGCATCACGGACGGCACCTGGACGGAGCTCACGGACGGAGGCATTCAGGAAGGCGACGCCGTCGTCACGAACATCATTCTGCCGGCGATGCTCCACAAGGCGCCGGTGTCGACATCGAATCCGCTCATGCCGCCCGGTCGAGGGGCCGGGCTTCCCCGCCCGAACGGGCGGTGACCAAAGAACCGCTACACTTGGCGCGTGTGGCGGGCGATTCTGCTCCTCCTGCCGGCGCTGGCCAGCTGCGCCCCGACCGGGCCGGCCATTGACGACGAGGCGGCGCGGGCGCACGTCGAGATGCTCGCGCGCCGCATCGGCAGCCGGCCGATCGGATCGACCGCCAATCGCCAGGCGCGTGAGTACGTCGCCGGCGTCCTGCAGACGCTTGGTTTCGCCGTACGCCTGCAGGAGACCGACGCGGTGGACGCACCCCGCGGGCTCACTGCGCATGTGGTCAACATCATCGCCACGAAGGACGCACCGATTCGTGACGCGGTCGCGCTCGTGTCGCACTACGATTCCGTGCCCGACGGTCCTGGCGCGGGCGACGATGCGCTGGGGGTGGCGACGTGCCTGGAGTCGGCACGCCTGCTCGTCGCCGGCGGGCTGCGGCACTCGCTGTTCGTCCTCGTGACCGATGGGGAAGAAGTGGGCCTGATGGGGGCGCGCGCCGTCGCGACCGATCCCGACGTGGCCGCGAGAGTCCGGACCTTCCTCAATTTCGACGGCACGGGCGCCGCCGGTCCGACGCTGCTCTTCGAAACCGGGCCGGGCTGGAGCCCGCCGCTGTCGGCATGGCGTGCCGGTGCGCCCGCGCCGAGCGGCGCGTCGTTCGGGATTGAAATCTACCGCCGGCTGCCGAACGACACGGACTTCACGGTGCTCAAGCGCCTCGGGTCCGGTCTGAACTTTGCGCCGGTCGGGGATTCGTACGCGTACCACACGGACCGCGACATCGCACCGCATGTGGACCCGTACACGCTGCGCCACGGCATCGGCAACGCGGTCGGCACGGTGCGGGCGCTCGACGCGATGGAATGGACGGCGCCCGCCATGGAGGCGCCGACGTATTTCGATGTGTTCGGCCGGCGGGCGTTCGTCTACGGCGCGGCGCTGAGCGCCGCGATCGTCTGGATGTCGGTCGCCGTGGCGGCACTCGGCTGGATGTTCCTGACGCGGTGGATCATTCGCGAGCACCGGGCGGCCGGTGCGGTCGCCACGGCGGCCTGGGCCAGCCTGTCCACGGCCGCCAGCGTGGGTGGCAGCGTCGCCGCCGCGTGGCTCGTCCGCGCCCTGCGGAGCGAGCTCAACCCGTGGTACGCCACACCCTCGCCGTTCTTCTTCTTCGTCCTCACCGCGGGTGTGCTGGGCGGCTGGCTCGTGCACCGCCTGGCGTCGCTCGTGCCCGAGTCCTGGCGTCCCGTTCGCGCCCCCGCGGCGATTTGGTGGGTGACGCTGCCGGTGTGGATCGTGTTCGCGATCGTCCTGGACATCGCCGCGCCGGCCGCGGCCTACCTCGTCGCCTGGCCGCTCCTCGTCGCGGGCGCGATGGCGGTTGTCGGCCATCGTTCGCGGCTCGCGATGATCGCGGGATCAGTCGTCGTGCTTCTGGTCGCCGTTGCGCTCTGGGCGAGAAACACGTGGCTGTTGCTCGGCTTCATGGTGCCGCTGTTCGGGTGGCTGCCGGTAGTCGCGCCGGTCTGGCTCTATCCAGCCCTCATCGCGACCGCGAGCCTCATGATTGCGCCACCCGCGCTCGCGCCCGCCGCGGGCGTGCCGGTGCGCTCGCTGCGTCCAGGTGCGATCGGGCTGGCGATTGCCGCGCTGGCGATCGCAAGCGGCGTCCTTTCGTTGGCCTCGCCCGCGTATACGACGACGCGCCCGCAGATGCGCACGGTGTGGTACGTCCAGGACGACACGGCGCAACAAGCGTGGTGGGAGGTCGGTGGCAACGAGCGATCGCTCGATCTTGCCGGGCCCGGCCCGCCCGGCGCCGAGTGGCACCCGGTGACGGACGCCGTGCCGTCGAGCGTGCGGCTCGGGCCGATCGGTTCGCCGTTCGCGTTTCGCACGGCCACCGCGCCTGTCGTGTCGTCGCTGCCCGCCGACGTCACCTCACGCATCGTCACGGGCGCGGACGGCCGCACGAGGCTCGACGTGACGATCGTGCCGCGCGGGCCTGTCACGGTACGACTCTCGCTGCCGGCCGGCGTGCGGCCCGCGAACTCGACGGTGGCGGGCGCCGAGACGGCCGGGGTGTGGCGGGCGACGTACGTCGCGCCGCCCGCGTCGGGCCTCGACATGCACCTCGAGTTCGATCGGGAGGCGCCAGAAGATCTGGCGCGGTCCACGGTCGTGTTGATTAGCGCGGGCGTTCCCGACGGGGCGCCTGGAGCGTGGCCGGCGTGGCTCCCGCAGGAGCGGGCGACCTGGCGGGCCAGGACGTTCATCATTCGTGATCTTCGCCAGGCGTCAGGCCTTGGGCATTAGGCATTCAGCGCTGGCGAGTGCCATTCTTCGCAGACCGCCTCGTGCCTGCGGCCTGTTGCCTTGCGCCTGGTACGTGGGGCCTGATCCGGTCCTGTAGAATTGCCAGACTGCGAGCGATGCCCACGGCGAAGTCCCGGGTCCTTCGACACGCACGCGTCACGCCAATTCGCCCGCCGAGTCAGCTGGCGGTGGGGCAGGCGGCGCTTGCCCGGGGCGCGTGGCGCGAGGCGCGGCGGGCGTTTCAGTCGGTGCTCGCTCGCGAGGAATCGCCCGAGGCGCTCGAAGGGCTCGGGCTGGCGGCGTGGTGGCTCGACGCGGCCGACCTGGTGTTCCGTTCGCGCGAGCGCGCGTACCGGCTGTACCGCGAACGCGGCGACCGCGAGGCGGCGGCGCGCGTGGCCGTGTGGCTCGCCTGGGACTCGGCCGCGTTTCGCGGCGAGGCGCACGTGGCGAGCGGCTGGCTCGAGCGCGCGCGTCGCCTGCTCGAGGATCTCCCGGACTCGCCGGAGAACGCCTGGCTTGCCGTGCGCGCGGGCATCTTCGCGCTGCTCGAGGACGGCGATCCGGATCGCGCGCTGGCGCTGGCCAACGACGCCGTCCGCGTCGGCCGAAAGAGCGGCGCGGTCGATTACGAGATGATCGGCGGCGCGCTGCGCGGATTCGCGCTCGTCACCGGCGGCCATGTGACCGAGGGCATGCGCCAGCTCGACGAGGTGAACGCCGCGGTGCTCGCCGGCGAGGTGCGCGATCCGATCGCCATCGGCCTCTCGGGCTGCTACCTCGTCGCCGCCTGCGAGCGCGTGCGCGACAGCCGGCGCGCCACGCAATGGTGCAAGCGGCTCAAGGGCTTTTGCACGACCTGGGGCCTCAAGCCGCTGCTCGCGGTCTGTCGCACGCAGTACGCGTCGGTCTGCGTCTGGCGCGGCGACTGGGTGGAGGCGGAGCGCGAGCTCGTCAAGGCGACCGACGAGCTGGTCGCGTCGCGCCCCGCGATGAGCGGCGAGGGCCAGGCGCGATTGGGCGAGCTCCGCCGCCGCCAGGGCCGGCTCGCCGACGCGGAGAAGCTCTTCGATCAGGCCGGCCATCATCCGCTCGCGATCCTGGGGCGTGCGTCGTTGGCGCTCGACCGCGGCGACCCATCCCGCGCCGCCGAGCTGGCCGATCGCCAGCTGCGCAAGGCGCCGCGCCACAATCTCACCGAGCGCGCGGCGGCCCTCGAGCTGCTGGTCCGCGCGCGGGTCGAAACGGGCGCGCTCGAGAAGGCCCGCGCGGCAGCTGCCGACCTCGCGACGATCGCGAAGTCCATGTCGACGCTGTCGCTGCGCGCGTCGGCGTCGTTGGCCGCCGGGCTGATCGCCGCGCGCGACGGCGACGAGGACGAAGCCCGCCGGTGTTTCGAAGACGCCGTGGACGCGTACGACGAGAGCGGCGCGCCCTTCGAGGCGGCGCAGGTGCGCGTCGAGATGGCGCTCCTGCTCGAGCGCCTGGGCCAGACTGACGCGGCGTTTCGCGAAATCCGACGGGCGTTGAACGCGCTCGCGGAGCTCCATGCCGACAAGGAGCTCACGCGCGCGCAGAAGGTGGAGCAGCGCCTGCAGCAACCCGCCCCTGCGGGCCGGCGACGCGCCGCCAGCACTCTGTCCGCGCGCGAAGTCGAGGTCGTCCGCCTGGTCGCGAAAGGCCTGAGCAACCAGCGGATCGCCGAGCGTCTCTTCATCAGCGACCACACCGTGCATCGCCACGTCGCCAACGTCCTGGTCAAACTCGACGTTCGCTCGCGGTCGGCCATCGTCGCCAGAGCCGCCGCGCTGGGCCTCCTGTCCCTCGAATAAGGCCGCCCTCGCCGGTGATGGCCCGATCGGGCCATGCCGCGCATGCCGTTCAAAATGACCCGATTCGGCGATGCGCGGCCCGGGCGCCGCTCGCTACAGTGCGCGTCAAGGAGGCAATCATGAAGGTACGTCTGTTGGCGGCGGGTTTCGTGCTCGGCGCGGTTTGCGGTGCGGTTCTTCTGGCTCAGGGCCCGGTGATTCAACCGGTCGCGGAGGCCAAGTGGGGAGCGGCGCCACCCATGCTGCCGCCGGGCGCGCAGATTGCGGTCCTTGCCGGCGATCCCGGCAAAGCCGCCCCGTACACCGTGCGGCTCAAGTTTCCGGCGAACTACAACATCCCGGCTCATTCCCATCCAACGGACGAGAACGTCGCCGTCGTGTCGGGCGCGCTGACGCTCGGGATGGGCGACAAGCTGGATCGGAACGCGGGCACCGTCGTGGGACCCGGCGGCTACGCGCTGGCGCCGGCGAACATGAACCACTACGCCTTCACGAAGGCGGAGACGACGATCCTGCTGTACGGCATCGGCCCGGTCGAGTTCAAGTACGTCAACCCGAACGACGATCCGCGCAACAAGAAGAAGTAGGCAGTCCTTCACGGACCGGAGAGGAGAGCCGTCATGCCGATCGGTGGATTCCTCGATTCGTTGCCGTCGCTCTTGTTCATCGGCGCTCATGTCGCCTTCCTGATCGTCGGGGTGTGGGCGATCCGGAGTGGCCGCGGCTCCGGCGCGGCGTTCGCGCCGTTCATCTGGCTCTACGTCGTCTCTCAGGTCGTGTTCCTCGCGTTTTTCGGCGGCGTCATCACGATGAAGATGGCGGTTCTGCTGGAACAGACACTGATCGTGCTGATGGTTGCGGCGATCGCCAGCCGCAACGTCGTCGCGCGTTGACACCGGCCGGCCGCGTTCGTAGCATGGGCTGGCTTTGTAAGAAGCTCGAACAAAGCGGCTCATGCGCGTGCGCGGCCTCCTCCGCCTTGTTTCCGGTGGTCTGACGGCGATTCTGCTGGCCGTCGCACTGGCTCACGCCTCGCGGCCGATCGCCGCCGCGGCCGTCGCGTGCGATCTCGGTGAGTACCGCGCCCTGCCGGGTCTGGCCGCCTCGTTTGCCGACGAGGCGCTGACGGTGACGTGGGACGGCGCCGCCAACAGCGAGATCAGGGTGCGGTTCGCTGTCGCCGCCGGGACGCCGACGATTCGCGATCTGTCCGTCCGCCAGAAGGGGGCAGCGTGGACGACCGTCGCCGCGAATCTCACGCCGGAGTTCCGCGTCGTTTCCGGCCTGCGACGCCTGACCAATCAGCAGCTCGATCCGCTCGCCGGCCTCGGTGTGCCGATCACGCAAGCGGTCGTCGATCGCGAGAAGTGGGAAGCGTTCTGGGACGCGCCCTTGAACGTGCCTGGGGGCGAAGCCGCGCACAACGACGTGACGCCGCCCGTACACGGTGTGCTCAACCAGCCGGGGCTTCCGCGGAGCCCGAACGAGATCACGCGCGCTTCGGCAGCGTATCGTGCGACTGCCTGCGACGTGAAGACGAACGGCGCGCGCCTCGAAGTCTCGTTTCCGGGCGCGACGCTCGGTGTCTTCTCCGGCCGGCTGCAATTCACGGTGTACCGCGGCACGAATCTCATCCGCCAGGAGATCATCGCGAAGACGGAGGAGCCGTCGGTCGCCTACAAGTACGACGCGGGCCTCAAGGGGCTGGCGATCCAGCCCGCGTCGCGGGTCGCCTGGCGCGGCATCACCAATCTCTGGCAGGACTACGGGCTGGGCAGCGCGCCCGACGACGCTCCGGTCACGCTCAAGACGAGCAATCGCATCGTCGTCGCCGAAGGCGCGGCGGGATCGATCGCCGCGTTCCCGCCACCGCACACGTTCTTCTGGGCGCGCGAGACCAGCTACAACCTCGGGTACGACTGGTATCGCAAGGACGACGCGTCGTCGTTCTCGTTCGGCGTGCGGCAGGCCGAGAGCGAAGAAAGTCCGGAGGATGAGGGTCGCGGGACCGAGGATCGCCATCAGAACTTCGCGTTGCTGAGCGCGCGGCCGGGCACCTGGCAGCGCATGCCCGTCTATTACTACGTCAGCGCGGGCGACGCCGCGGTGGCGATGGCCGGCGCGTGGGCGTTCACCCGCGATGATCACTTCAAGGCGGTGCCCGGCTACCAGGCGATGGCGACGCACTTTCACATGAGCCTGCTGGCGCGCGCGCGGCATTTCGGCGGCCTGGATGCGCGCGTGCCGGATCTCGAGGTGCTGAAGGCGGCGGGGATCACGATCGCGGCGCCGATCGACGGCGGCGGCGGGTTCGTCGCGGGGCAGTCGGGCGGCGATCCCGCCTACAACGGCGACGATCCGAAGTGGCTGCAATGGAGCCGCGGGTTGGGCGCGCCGCCGGAGTACATCGTCGGGTCGGGCGTGGCGCCGCCGCCGTCAGGTCGAGGACGCGCCGCCGGCGCGGGTCAGAGCGGGGCGGCCGGCCGCGGCCCGGCCGATCCGTATCGCAACGAGGCGGACTACTACGAGGTCGCGACGCGGCAATCCGATCGCCACTTCGTCGTGATGCCGAATTCCGAGATGATTCGCGGCGACGTCACGCGCGCGCTCGGCGGGCACTCCGACCTGCTGACGTCGCACCGCGTGTTCTGGACGCAGGGCCGCGCGCCCGGCCAGCCGCTCGTCGAGGACCACCCGACGTACGGCAGGGTCTATCACGTCGGCAGCACGGCCGACATGATGGAGATGGCGCACCGCGAGAACATGCTCCTCTACATGCCGCATCCACGGACGAAGGGATCGGCGGGCTATCCGGACGCGATCAAGGACACGCCCCACTTCCGCGACCCGAACTATCGCGGCGCCGGTTTCCGCTGGGGCATGGGCCTCGACGGATCCGAGACGCGGCTCTGCGAGTACCGCTGCCTCGCGCTCTTCGACGAC
The DNA here is from genome assembly GCA_035519535.1 of Vicinamibacterales bacterium. GTDB lineage: Bacteria > Acidobacteriota > Vicinamibacteria > Vicinamibacterales > SCN-69-37 > DATEGZ01. Next base: position 73,179 of record DATIWF010000062.1, read on the forward strand.
ATGAACAACTGGGTCGCCGACCTGCCGACGCCGCCGAAGTACCTGCAGGCGATCTCCGAGATCTACCAGCAGGGCTACGGCGACGACGTCTACGCGAACAACCCGGTGAACTACGTCAAGGTCGACCCGCTGCCGCCGCCCGGCGACTGGACGCCGATCGTCAACGCGATGAAGAACGGCGAGTACTTCGTGACGTCGGGCGAGGTGCTCATCCCGAGTTACGCGGTACGCGGCGCCGGAACGAGCCGCACGATTGTCGCCGACGTCGAATGGACCTTCCCGCTCGAGTTCGTCGAGGTCGTGTGGGGCGACGGGCAGAAGACTGATCGCCAGATCATCCCGGCGACGGATCTGCCGGCGTTCGGCACGCACCACTATGAGATCCCGTTCGACGCGACGGGCAAGAAGTGGGTCCGCTTTGCGGCCTGGGACTCGGCGGGCAACGGCGCGTTCGTGATGCCGATCAAACTGAACGCGCCGGGCCGGTAAGCCTCATTTGTCCGACGCGACGTAGCTCTTGCGCGCCCGCGCCTTCAAGTCGCCACGCTTCATCCTGACGTCGAGCTTGTGCACCTTGCCGTCGAGCGCCGCCGGCGTGAAACCCAGCAGGTACTGGTGGTGCAGCTCCTCGGAGATCCGGTGGAACGCGGCGTCCAGGTCGTCGCCGGGCCGCACGTAGAAGTACCCGCCGCCCGTGCCGCTTGCGACGCTCGCCGCGCGCTTGAGGTCGCGCGGCGGGTCCTGCATGCCCGTCCGCGTCGTCAGACCGACCATGTAGAGCATGAACTCGTCGCGGATGATGACGTCTTCGAGCTTCTGGAGATCGATCTCGCTGCGGTTGTCGCCGCCGTCGGTCATCGCGAGGACGACGCGGCGGCCGGGCTCATGGTAAAGAAGCTGCATGCCGACCGACACGGCGTCCCAGAGCGCCGTGCCGTCACGCAGCGCCGGCAGTGGCATCGAGATCGCCTGCAGGAGCTGGTTGTGATCGCCGGTCAGCTTGCGGCTGACCAGCACCGATCCGCCGAACACGCCGTAGCAGGCGCGGTCGCCGTCGATGAGGCTCGCGACGAACTTCCGGACCGCGGCGTCCGTCAGGTCGCGCGCCGGCAGCATGCTGCCGCTCATGTCGCGCATGACGGCGGCCGTGATCGGCTGGATCCCGTTTTCGAAGACCGCAAGATCCTGCGGCCGGTCGTTGTCGAAGACCTCGAAGTCGTCCCGCATCAAGTCGGGAACCAGCCGCCCCTCGGGGTCGGTGACGGTGGCGTAAATCGACACCGTCTGATTGGTGACGCGGAACGTCGGCTGCTGCTGGGCGACGAGCGGCACGGCGCACAGGCCGATGACGCCGCCAGCCAGCAGGCGGGTGAGCGGGAGTCCAGGCGCGGTCATTCGTCAGTCGTTCCTTAAGGAACGTATCGGATCGATCCGTGCCGCACGTTGGGCTGGAACGTAGCTGGCCAGCAGGGCCACCACGCCAAGACCGGCCGCGACCGCCAGAAATGTCAGCGGATCGGTGTTGCGGACCCCGAACAGCAGGCTTCGGAGGAGCCCCGTGACGCCGGCGGCGCCCGCCAGGCCGACGACGATGCCGGCGAGCGTGACGCCGGCCCCTTGCCGGAGCACGAAACCGAGCACGCGCCGGGGCGTCGCGCCGAGGGCGATGCGGATGCCGATTTCGCGGGAACCCTGGCTCACGAGGTACGACATGACGCTGTAGACGCCGATCGCCGCCAGCGCCAGCGCCACGAGGGCGAAGAGCGCCAGCAGCATCATGAGAAATCGCTGTCGTGCGAGCGACCCCTCCACGCGCTGCGCCATCGGCCGCACGTGATACAGCGGCAGATCGGGATCGAGATCGTGCACAGCCTGTCCGACCGACGACGCGAGCGCAGCGGAATCGCCCTGACCGCGCACGACGACGTAGAGCGCGCGCGACGGGACCTGGCGCTGAGGGAGGTAGAGCGCGATGCGCCCGTCGCCATCCAGCGAGTACTGCTTCACGCGTCCGACGACGCCGACGACGGTCTGCCAGGGACCTTCGGATCTGGCGTCGCCCAGTCGGATGCGCTTCCCGACGGCGTCCTGTCCGGGCCAGAGCTCGCGGGCCATGAACTCGTCCACGATGATCACGCGCGGGCTCTGCGCCGTGTCCTCGTCGGTGAAGAAGCGCCCACGGACGAGCGGAATGCCCATGGCCTCGAAGTAGCGCCCGCTCACGACGCGTTCATCGGCGTTGAGGAACGCCTCGCCGGGTGCGGGCGTGCGGCCCTCGACGGTGATCGGTCCCCAGGAGAAATACCCGCTGAGCGGCAGCGCGGACACGCCGCCGGACGCCACCACGCCGGGAAGATGGTCGAGCCGTTCCCAGAGCTGCCGGTACGCGTTCAGCACGAGGCCGCCGTTCGCGTACTTCTGCCCGCTCATCGTGAGCTCGAGCGTGAGGACGCCCGACGGATTGAACCCGGGCGCGACGCTCTGGAGTCCCGCGAAGCTTCGGACGAGCAGGCCCGCACCGATGAGCAGCATCAGGGACAGCGCGAGCTCCGCGACGACGAGCAGCCGGCGCAGCCCGTGGCTGCGGCCCCAGACCGCGCCGGCGCCGGCCGCGCCGCGGCCGGCGTCCTTCAGCGTCGCATGCAGATCGAGGCGTCCGGTGCCGAGCGCCGGCGCGAGGCCGAAGAGCAGTCCGGACACGAGCGACACGCCGAGCGTGAACGCGAGCACGCGCGCGTCGATCGCGATCGTCTGCAGCCGCGGGACGTCCGATGGCTGCACCGCGTGAATCCACGCGAGGCTCGCGCGCGCGAGCAGGACCCCGAGCACGCCGCCGGCAAGCGACAGCGCCAGACTCTCGACGAGCAGTTGCCGGACGAGGCGCGCGCGGCCGGCGCCGAGCGCGGCGCGCACGGCGATCTCGCGGCGTCGCGCCAGGGCGCGCGACAGCATCAGGTTCGCGACGTTCGCGCACGCGATGAGCAGCACGAATCCGACGGCGCCGACGAGCATCACGAGCGGCCGCCGGACGTTGCCGACGACCTGCTCCATCAGCGGCACGATGCTGAACGTCAGGCCGCCGTTCGGCGGGTAGCTGTCGGGAAAGTCGCGGCGCAGCCTGGCGGTGATCGCGTCCATCTCCGACTGCGCCTGCGCGACCGTCACGCCGCGCGCCAGTTTGCCGAGGATGTTGTAGTCCTCGTGCGTGCGCACGGTCGCGGCGTCGGCCGCCATCGGCAGCGGAAGAAAGATCTCGCCGTCCTCGGCGACGCCCAGTGTCGGCAGCACCTCGCGCGGCAGCGAAAACGACGCGGGCAGCACGCCGACGATGCGATAGCCCTGCCCGTTGAGGAGGATCGAGGTGCCGACGACCTGCGGGTCGCCGCCGTACCGGCGGGTCCACATCGTGTAGCTCAATATCGCCGTCGTGGCCTGGCCGGGCCCGTCTTCCTCCGGCGCGAACAGCCGGCCGTAGGCCACGCGCGCGCCCACCATGGGGAGCAGATTGGACGACACGCGAATCACGCCGACGCGCTCGGGATCGCCGCCGCCGGTCAGGTTGTAGTTGGCGCCGATCGCGATCGCGAGGTCCTCGAAGCCGCGATGGCCCGTCTTGATGTCGAAATACTGCGCCGTCGAAAACCAGTCCTCAGCGATGTTCAGCCCGGGCGATCGATTCCAGAGAATCACGAGCCGATCGGCGTCGGCGTAGGGCAGCGGGCGCAGGAGCAGCGCGTTGGCCACGCTGAAAAGCGCCGTGTTCGCGCCGATGCCGATCGCGAGCGACAGCACCGCGGCGGTGGTCACGCCAGGCGTGGCCGCGAGCGAGCGCAACGCGTAGCGAAGATCGCGAATCATTTGATCTCGAACGCGACGTCGCGGCGCGCGGTCTGGCCGCTGGCCAGCGCGGCCGTGACCTCGAGCACGTAGCTCCCCGGTGCGAGCGCCTTCAGCGGGAACAGCGTGTCGATCGTAGCCTGCCGCCGGCGTCCCGCGGCGGATGACCTGGCCGCGGTCACGACCGGCGGCAGCGTGGCGTCGCCGCGCACGGCCAGCGTGACGGTCGCGGTCGCGTCCGCCGATCCCCAGAAGGCCGGCGCGAAGATGCGCAGCGTGTCGTCCGGCCGGAATGTGCGCGTGGTCGTCGGCTGAAACGGCACGAGGTCCTTCAGCGCGCCGGCGGGCACGGCGGCCTCGCGCGCCGGGCCGTCGAATCCCAACACGACGGTGCTGATCTGGAGGTCGCTCTTCGATAAGTTGATCACTTCCACGGGCAGATGCACGGTGCCGGCGCGGCCGAGCGCTTGGCTCGACGCGCCGACGCGCAGCGTCATCGCCTGCGCCGGCAGGTCGAGCGTGTCGTTGATCGCATAGGTCACGGTCGCGGCGCCGCGCGGCGATCCCGTGAAGTGATAGGCGTGCCGCGTCGTGCCTTTGATCTTGCCGTCGCGATCGATCGCGACGATCCCGAACTGCAGCTCGTCGTCGATCTTCGCGCCGTCGGGCGGCGTCGGGTAGGTCACTTCCAGGGTGACGGTCGTCGTCATGCCGTGCGCGGTGGGAGCCACCGGCGCGGCGAACGCGCGCAGCGCGAGGCCGGACACCGGGAGCGCCGCGCCGAGCACGTCCTCGAGCGACTGCTTGGCCTCGGCCGCCGACGCCCTGCCGGCGCGGGGCGCTTCATAGCCGACGCGCGAGCGCACGCGCAGGCCGGGCCGCTTCACGCTGACCTGGACGTCGTGAAACTGGCCGTCGCGGACGAACGGATCGGGATAGTAGCCGAGCAGATAGAAGCTGCTGTTGTCCTCGATGAGTTCGGGAATCGCCTGTTGCATGTTGCGATTCACCATCGGCCGTCCTCCCGTGCTGTCGGCGACGTTGCGCAGGAAGTCGAGCTCGATCTTCAGGGCCTTGGCGTCCGGCGGTCCGTTCCGCGAGACATCTCCGTCTGTCACGACGCCGCGCGGATCGACCGTGTAGACCGACACGCCCGACTGGCGCGCCTTCTGGATGATGAGCTGGGTTTCGTCAGTCACCTCTCTTGCGTTGGTGTCTTCGTGCGGGCAGATCTCGGCGTTCGAGGGGATCTCACTGGTGCTGACATTGGGGGAGGCAGTCTGCGTGGCGCCCGCCTTGATCCTCGAGCCGGGGTCGGTTGAGAGGTTTCGTAGATCCAGCTGCGGCTCGAACGGGTCGTAGTCGAGGCCCTGGCTCACGAACACGAGCGTCCGGCGCGGGAACGACGATCGACTGAGCGCCGAGGCGACGTTGGACAGGACGTACAGCGAGCTTCGAGCATTAGCGAAGCGCGTGCCACAGAGGGCGGGCGCAGCAGTAAAGCCGCCGGCACGCCCGAAGGAGCTCGGCGGGTCCTCGGCGAATCCGAGCGCGTCTTTGATCCGATTGACCGCCCGCATCTGCGCGCCGAGGTCGCTCGTGAAGTCCTGGCTCAGATTCGAGTGCCCCGTGAAGACAATCGCGACCTGATCGTCGGGCGAGACCTGCTCGAGAAAACTCTGGACGACGCGCTTCGTTTCGACGATGCGCTGCTCGAAGATGTGCAGATCGTCGATGACGAGCACCCACTGCCGGCCGTTTGGCGCGTGCGCGTTCGTCGCGACGTCGATCGTCGGCACAGCCGTCGTCGGATCGACCCGGCGGCGCGTCGGCGGGACGTGCTCGAACCGGAAATCGGCGATGCGCTGGACCTTGCCCCGCTCAGTGATCTGGAAGTCGTCCTTCGTCAGATCCTTGACCGCGACGTCGTGCTTGTCGGTGACGACGACGTCGAGCTCGACGTAGTCGACGCCGGCGCGGAACACGGGCTGCGGCGGTGCCGTCTGGTTCGCGGCCGGCTGGCCGGGCGACTGAGGTGAGGCCCAGAGAAGCGCCGAAAGCGCCGTCGCGGCGACGAGACGCCCAGCCATGTCGGGTTCCCCCATTATGGGGTCAGATCGGGGTCCGGCCCCAGTTCAGGCCCAGCCCGAGAGCTCGCGCCGCGCGATCGTCGTCATCGCATCGATCCAGGCGGGATGCTCGTTGAGACACGGGATGCGAAGGAATGACTTGCCGCCCGCCTCGTGAAACTGCTCGGCGCCGCGGATGCCGATCTCTTCGAGCGTTTCCAGGCAATCCGCGGTGAAGCCCGGACACATGACGGCGACGCGCTTGCCCGCGTGCCCGGCCTCCTCGAGCGTGACATCCGTGTAGGGCTGGAGCCACACCTCCCGCCCGAATCTCGACTGGAAGGTCGTCTGGAATGATGTGGCCGGCCAGCTCAGCGTCTTGGCAAGCAGCCGCGCCGACGCCTCGCAGTGCGTCGGGTAGGGATCGCCCTCGGCGGCGTATCGCGCGGGCAGACCGTGGAAGCTCAGCAGACACAACTCGGGTGCGTCCCGGCCCGCGATCGAGTCGCGCGCGACCGCCGCGAGCGCGGCGACGTAGTCAGGGTCCGCGTAGTACGGCGGCACGACGCGGATCGAGGGCACGACGCGCATCGCGCGCGCCAGCTCGAACAGTCGCTCGAGACTCGACCCCGTCGTCGCGCCCGCATACTGCGGGTACATCGGAAACGCGAGGAGGCGATCGATGCCGTCGGCCCCGAGCGCCGCCAGCGCCGCCGCGATGGACGGCTCGCCATAGCGCATCGCCGTCACGACGCGGACGTTCGCG
>DATIWF010000063.1:0-44369 GCA_035519535.1 Vicinamibacterales bacterium
TACAACGACGAACGACCGAAGGAGGCGTTGGGCGGGCTCACGCCGAGCGCCTATGCGAAGCAGTTGACGACAAGAAACGAACGGGGCGAAAGTAACCGCCGGACTCTAGATTGATCCGCTACTGAAGAAGGGGGGACGTCAGTACGAGCCAACGACCGGATCGCCGCGCTCGTCGGTCACCGTCCCACTAATCGCAGACGGTCGGTGCATGACGACCCTCGCGTTGGCAAACCACTCACCGTCGCGAAGCACAATCCGGCCACCGAGCTGCGACCCTAGAACTCTTCCAAAGTGCCCGTCAAAGTAGCCGAACTTGCTCGCGTCCACGGAATAGCCGTCGGGCCGCGCTGCAAGGTTGACGAATACAAACCGCCCGTCCGGTCCGGTGAGCTCTCGCAGATGTTCGCCAACCTGCGGTCGCGTGGACGGGCCCAAAGAGACAATTACTCTCGGCAGCGGCGTATTCGTCTCTCCGTCCACGACGACACCGCTAATTGCGCCGGTTCCAGTTGCTGCAGGGACTTCGGCCTGCGGTTGCCGTCCGTCGCCGACCGACACCGCCAGCAGGCTCAACAGAACTGAGAGAAATCGGACCAATCGGACCGCTCCCCTAACGACTATTAGCTGAACCGAGCTTACATTTTCGCTCGTACTTGGACGGCGAGGCAACAGGGAGCGGGCTCGGCTCAGAGCCACGCCGATTGGTCCGCGCAATCGCGGCTCGTCACTTCCCTTCGACGGCGTGGGCGGATTAGATCTCGGGAGCCGCCGACGCGAACACACCGAAGGAGTACTACTCGATTGCGCGAAGGTGGCGGGGCTGTCTCTTTGCTAATTCGCTGTTGCACATGAAGGGCCTCGTGAATGTGCAGACGGATCTCGTCGATGGCACCTTCGGTTCCGAGCTGAAGCGAGAGTCCTGGCACTGTGTTGCACTCCCGCCGGCAGTTGGGAGACACTCCTCGCGCCGAGTCAACCTCCACAGGTCATCGCGATGAAATCACTCCCCGACAGCTGGGTGAATAGAAATCCGCTCGGCGCCGATCTCCGGGCGGCCGTTCGCTCGCTGTTACGCGCACGAGGATTTGCGACGGCCGCCGTACTGACGTTCGCGCTAGGCGTCACGATCAACGTCGCCGTATTTTCTGTCGTCGACCGGTTGATGTTTCGACCGTTACCATATGCCTATCCAGACCAGCTCGTGCAGTTGCATCAGTCGGTGACTCCCCCGATGGACACCGCGCCTGCCTCGCCGGTCATTCTCGGTGAAGTCAGTCTTGCGATTGCGCAACGCACGAAGGCGTTCAGCGGCGTGGCCTGGGCTGAGGGCTTTCCAGTGGCGACGTCCCCGGTCGCGGGACAGCCTCCTCTCATCCTTAGTGTCGCGACATCGAACATCCTCGATGTGCTGGGCGTCCGCCCGGTCCTCGGTCGTGGATTTGTGTCAGACGACGCCGTCAGTGCGACGCGGAGCGTCGTCCTGACATACGAAGCGTGGCAGCGCCAGTTTGGCGGCAGCAAGGACGTACTCGGCGCGACGTGGGGGATTGGGACCGGAGCGTATCAAGTGGTCGGTGTGTTGCCACCTGGGTTCCTCCTGCCCTCCGCGCGCTTCATGGAGCGGTGCGATGGATTGTACTCTCGCAGCGGCGTGTGGGTGAACGCGATACCCGGTGCGATGTCCGTGGGCGCAGTGGCCCGCCTGCGACCGGGCGTCAGCATTGCCGCCGCGGAAGCGGAGATTGCGGCCCTGATGGGGTCTTTCGATCAGTGGGGCAGTACGCGACTTCCCGAAGCGATTCAAGCCACGGGCAGGCGTGTTGTCGTCCAGCCGTTGAGATCCGGGATCTCGATGGTGGTTCGACCCTACCTCTGGCTGCTCGTCGGCGGCGCCTGGGTGCTGCTTGGTGTGGCCTGCGTGAACCTATCGACGCTGCTGCTGGCCAGGGGCCGATCGCGCGAGCGCGAGGCGGCGGTCCGCACCTCACTGGGCGCCTCGCCTTCTCGTCTCATTCGCGGAGCCGTGCTCGAGGCACTGGTGCTCTGCGGACTGGGCGGCGCCGTCGGCGTCATGGTCTGCGCGTGGATCGCGCCAGTCGTGCTGGCCATCGCCCCGCCTGAGTTTCGTGGATTCGCCGAGACGCCTCTCGATGGCCGCGTGCTAGCTATCACGGTCACGGTGGCGGTCGCCGCAGCGATGTCCTCGGCGCTCGGACCCGCGATCACTGCTGTGCGGCTTGATGTCATACGGATCCTGCAAGGCGCTGGGCGGGATCGAGCGACTTCCCGGCTTCGAGGAGGCGCTGCGTTGCTGACCGTCGAAGCTGCGTTGGGCGCAGCACTCGTGGTCGGCGCGGCGGTCGCGATTCCCGGATTCCTGTCGCTCGTGTATCGCTCTCCGGGTTATCAACCTCGCGACTTGTACACCGTCGACGTGCCGCATGGATCCGACGCCTCGGATCGATCGCTACCCTCCGTGGAACTGGCGGCGCGGCCGGCTCGTGTGCGGACCGTATTGGAGACGCTTCGTGGGCTTCCGCGAGTGGAGCGCGCTGCGGCACAACTCACATCATTTGGATATGGGAACCGTGACTTGTGGCGCGTGCAGGGTAGTCAGACGGACGCGATCGCCGTCAGTGACGGATGGTTCGAGACGGTTGGCGCCGCGCTCCGGGCGGGACGACTATTGACGAACGATGACATCAACGAAGCCGCGCAAACAGCCGTGCTCAACGAAGCTGGAGTGCATCTGCTCTGGCCGCAATTGTCCGCCGCGTCCGCTGTGGGCCGCAGGGTCTTGACGGCAACTGGCGAACGGGAGATCGTCGGTGTCGTTGAAGACATCCATGTGAAACCAGGCACTGCCGCAGCTCCGACAATGTACGTACCCATTACCGCGGCGAGTGCGCGATTGCGTCCTGGAACGGAACTCACGGCGATCGTCAGAATGGCTTCAGGCGCACGTCCAGATGCGCTCGTGATCGAGGCTCGCCTCAACGAGCGGTTTTCGCGCCATCAGGTGACTGTGGAGTCCGTTGAGACGGCCATTGAACCCGTCTTCCGCAAGCCGCGCCTGCTTGCCGCGCTGTTCGGGAGCGTCGGGAGCATCGCCCTCGTCTTGTCAGGCCTCGGTCTCTATGCTGTCGCCAGCTTTGAAATGTTGCGTCGTCAGTACGAGATGGGGGTTCGTCTTGCGCTCGGGGGCACGCGAGGCGACATCGTGCTTCGGATGCTCCTCGTCACACTTCGCCCGGTCGCCGTGGGAACGGCACTCGGCTTGAGTGCAACAGGATGGATCACCGCGATGGGCGAAGCGTTGACGATTGGGATGTCGGCGCATACATCCCTTCCGTACGTGACCGCGGGGTTCCTCATGTTGTTCGTGGCCGTCCTTGCGACGTCCGGACCGGCGATACGGACGTCGCGTCTCGACGCTGGTGCCGTCCTACGCGAGTCGTAGTCGAGTCTCCCATAGGGATAGAAACCCTTCGAGGAACTTGATTATCGAATCACAGTTCGCGGATGACCTGAACGGGATCGACCCGGCATGCGCGATGGGCCGGAATCAAGCGACCGCCCGCGCCGGATCGAACACCGCCCGGAGGTCGCGGACGATCACCACGAGGGCCTGGATCGTGCCCTGCCGTCGGCAAGCGGCGGGACCGAGGTCGCGGCGGCTGTCTGACGAGGAAGCGGTCATGAGAACGCCGCGAAATGTGCGCATCCGTGGCACTTCAATTTCCGATTTCACGGGCGCGCTCACCGCCATTCGCTCGACGCGATAGCGCGGTCGCGCGGCGAACCGCCGCCTGCGTCGAAGACCGAGGCAGAGGCGTGGCGGGACACATTGCGGAACGAGATTCGACGCAACGTGTTCACCGTGGATCCGCCCCGAGCGGAGCCCGAGGGGCGACTCACTCTCGGCGACGTCTGCGTTCAGTACCTGAAGAAGCACGTCCAGAGGGAAGGCCGACGCAAGGCGGGCCGAAAGCTCATGGAATGGTACGTCGCGGCGTTCAGGCGCTTCGAGGTGCCGGCCCCGAATGGTGCAACCATTCGACTGGAACGAAAGGCCATCGACGCCATCACGACGGCCGACGTCGAGGCCATCCGAGACGGTTGGAAGCGAAAGCGCGCGAGCAGAGGCGGGCGGGTTGGCGCTGATCGGGCGCTGAAGCGGCTGCGGCATCTCTTCAACTGGGCGATCGAGAAAGGCTACGCTGAGCACACGCCGTTCAACCGGCACGGCGTAACGGTGGTCCACTTCGCGAAAGATCAGGGTCGCGCGCGCCGGCTCGAGCCCGGGGAGGAAGCGAAGCTTCTTGAGCATGCGCCCGCCCACCTCCATGCGCTGATCACGGCGGCGCTCGAAACCGGGATGCGCCGGGGCGAGCTTCTGGCCTTGCGCTGGCGCGATGTGAAGTGGGCCGCGGATCTCCTACTGCTCCCAGCGGAGATCACGAAGACGGCCGAAGCTCGAGACGTGCCGATGACGCGGCGTTTGAAAGCCGTGCTCGGGCTCCGAAAACACGCGCCGGACGGTTCAGAGCACGGGCCGGGCGCGTTCGTGTTTGGCAACGAAGTCGGTGAACAGATCGCCGACACTCGCGATGCGTGGCTCGAGACGTGTAAGGGCTCGGGCATCACGGGTCTGCACTTTCACGACTTGCGCCGCGAGTTCGCCTCGCGACTGCGAGAGACGCCGGGCATTTCGGATCACCACGTCCGCGACTGGCTCGGTCATGCGGACATGGCGACGACCAGCCGGTACCTGGCGACGACACGCGTCGGACTGCAGCACGCGCGCCGGGCGTTCGAGCAGCACCGCGACGGTTTTGCACACGGTTTGCACACAGCCACCCCAGAAGCTGCCACGGACCCCTCAGCCGCTCCTCCAAAACCGCAGCTAAGTAATTGACTTGATTGGTGGTGCGGAAGGGGGGACTCGAACCCCCACGACCTTGCGGCCACAAGCTCCTGAGGCTTGCGCGTCTGCCAATTCCGCCACTTCCGCGTGGGCAGGAACGACCATTCTAGCGGGCCATCCGCCCTGCCGGCAAACGCCTCTGCCGTCTGCCTCCTGCCTTCTGCCCGTTGCCGTTGCCTTGCTATACTCGCCAACCTCTCCTCCAGTTGGTCCGAGGTGTGCCATGCGCAGACCGGTCATCCTCATCAGTGCCGTCGTGCTCTTGACCCTGGCCGCGCCTCGGCCCGCGGCCGCCGGCCCCTGGTCCGCCTTCGTCGCCTGGCTGAGCGACCTCGACCCGAAGTCCGGCGGCATCGGCATGGAGACGGCCCTCTGCCGCTCGAAGCCTGTGCCACAGGGGGTGGATCCCGCCTCGGTGGAGGGACAGAACATCCGCACCTGCACCTATCCGGCTCCGGGCAAGTTGCTGGTGAGGGCCAACTACGCGGTGACCGTCGGCGCGGCCGACGACCAGGGCGCGCGAATGTACACGGTCCCGGTGACGTTCCTCGCAGAATACCGCCCACCCTCACACGAGGGGAACCAGGAACCGAAGGTGATGTTTCTCCCCGCGGCGGGCGCGGGCTTTATCGTTGTCGGAGGGATTCCGGCCGGCGACCTCACGCGGTTCGTCTTCCAGCTGCGCGCGACGCTGCGGTTCAAGGGCGGCGCGGGCGTGCGCGTCGACTACAACCTCATTCCCCAGGGATTTCCCGCCGGCGCGTTCTCGGCGGGCAGCCCGAAGACCGGCGCGGAAAGCGTCTGGGGGATCGCGTTCGTCTTCTTGCGCTGACCCGCGCCGCTGAGCCGCCGTGGCACACTCCGATCGCGCGCCCACGCCGGAGGACGGCACCACGCAAACCGCCGCGGCCGGCCTGCCTCCCAATGCGCCCGCCCAGTGGGGCGAGTTCCGCATTGTCGCCGAGCTTGGTCACGGCGGCTTCGGGCGCGTGTATCGCGCGTTCGACGCCGGTCTGGCCAAGGACATCGCGCTGAAGATCGTCCGGCCCGCCGATCCGGCCCGCATTCCCGCCGTGCTCCGCGAAGGCCAGATGCTCGCGCGCATCCGGCATCCGAACGTCGTGACCGTGCACGCCGTCCGCCAGGTGGGCGACGAGATCGGCTTCGTGATGGAGCTCGTCGAGGGCGAGTCGCTGGCCGATCGCGTGCGGCGCGATGGCCGCCTGGGCGCCGACGAAGCGGTGTCGATCGGTCAGACGCTCTGTCAGGCGCTCGCGGCCGTGCACGCGGCCGGCCTGCTGCATCGCGACATCAAGGCGCGCAACGTGATGCGCGACTCGCGCGGCCAGATCATCCTGATGGACCTCGGCGCGGGCCGGGAGCTCGCGACGAGCGGACCCCGCGACGACCTGACGGGCACGCCGCCGTACCTCGCGCCCGAGCTCTTCAGCGGGCACGACGCGTCGCCCGCCTCGGACATCTACAGCCTCGGCGTGCTGTTGTACTACCTGGTGACGGGCGCGCATCCCGTCGAAGGCGCGACGGCGTTCGACATCGCGATGGCGCACCGATCGGGCGCGCGCCGGCTGCTCGTCGATCGCCGGCCGGATCTGCCGCCGGACTTCATTCGCGTCGTCGAGCGCGCACTGTCGGATCGCACGCGACGCTACCAGACGGCCGGCGAGCTGCTCGAAGATCTGAACGCGATCGCGACGCGGCAACCCGTGCCGGGTCCGGCGGGCCGCGTGGTCGCGGCGTCGCGGTGGCCGGCGCGCCTGGCATGGTGGGCCGCCGGGGCCGCCGGCGCCGTCGCGGCGATCGTCGTCCTCGGGTTTCTGGCGACGCGCGCGTACGACAGCGCCTTTGGCCTGGGTCGCTTCGCGGACGACTCCTTCACGACGTCGCTCCGCGTCGGTCTTCGCTCGCTCGTGCCGCCCGCCGTGTGGGTGACGCTCGTGCTCGTGAGCTGGCTCGTCGTCAAGACGATCTGGCAGACGACGCAGTCGGCGATGCCGCCGTTGCAGCGGTTCGCACGGCGCGTGCACTCGTCCGTGTCATCGGCGATCACAGGGCGGACGCCGCGCGACCGCAACACGCTCGCGCGCTGGCTGCTGCTCGCGCAGGCGGCCGTGGTCGTCATCGTTCTCGTCGTCTATCGGCGCGAGTTGTATGCGCTCACGATTCCGTTCGATCGCGCCAATCCGTCGGTATGGCAGGTGTTGTTCTACGACAGCGACCGCCTCGGCCCCGTCAACGACTACCAGCGGCTGCTGCCGATCGCGGCCGCGGCGATGGGCATCGCCTGGCGCCGGCTGATCAAATCCGCCGGCGGCGTCGTGGCGCTCGATCGGCCCGTCGTCATCGCGGGCGTGGCGATCATCGGGTTGCTCGTCCTGGGCGTGAGCGTGCCGTTCCGCGTGTTCTACGAGGCCAACCGCGGCCTGCCGCGCTACGAGGTCGATCGGGAGCGATGCTACGAAGTCGGCCGCCGGGCCGATGACGTCCGGCTGTTTTGTCCGGACGTCGTCCCGGGCCCCAATCAATTCCGCAACAAGAACGTCAAGGCCGACAACCCGCAGATCCAGCAGCCGCTGCCGGCGCTCTCGCCGTATGCGCCGGCGCCGAAGGCGCCGTAGTCGGCTCAGCGCGGACCGCGGACGGCCTGCCCGTTGATCTCGTCGTACTGGTAGGTCATCTCGAACGTCGAGGCGCCGACGATCAGCACGTCTGCGACTGATCGCATGGAGACCGGCACGTGGACGCCCGTGATTTCGGCGTACTCGCGGACGACGCGCACCTTGCGCGTCCAGAACGAGGGCCGTGCGGACAAGTCGCCTTCGAGGCGCACGAGCTGCGAGTTGTCCGGCTTGAGGAACAGCGAGCCGTCAACGAGCGTCACCTGTTTGCGGCGCGGCCGGATATCGACCTTCACGAGCGAGTCGCTGGGGCTGACCGCGAGGAAATCGTAGTTGTCCGTCGTGAGCGCCGACTGGCGGCTGTCGTCGCCGCGGACGGCCTTGCGCTCGGCGTCGAGCGCCGCTTCGAGGACCCGGTGCCGGATGAGGGACGATCCCTCCTCGGAGAGGATCTGAAACGAGAAGCCACCGGCCGGATCGAGGGCCGTGACCGCGTCGAGCGACGCCGTCATCTTGCCGCCCCGGGTCTCGGCGCTCAGATGCCGATGCGCGCGATAGCTGACGAGCGGCGGCGTGGTCGGTGCGAAAAACCGGGCGAGCGTCTGATCGCGCACCAGCTGCGGTGTGGGCTCCACGCGCGCCGCGGCCGTGGCGGCCGCCGCGACGATCGTCACCGCCGCGACGAGGAGACGCATGGGGGGACAGCACGATAGTACGGCACGGCTGCCTGGCAAAGCAAACGACCTGTGACAGACTACGCGTCATGCGGGGGCGGAGAGCGATCGCCCGCGGCCGGAAGCCGCCCAGGTGCCCGCGATGCGCGTGGTCACCTCGTTGTGGCCGGGCGCCCCGTCCGTGTCACAATCCCGCGTACCCGCCCCGGAGGAACGCGATGCGCACGCTCAAGGTCGCCGGTCTCGCCACGCTCGCTCTTGTCACGACGCTCTTCGCCCAGGATCAATGGGGCCGGAAGGTCGACGTGCCCAACAAGGTCGCGTTCAAGGCCGTGAGCTTCCAGCTCGAGGACGTCCGGCTCCTCGACGGCCCGTTCAAGGACGCGATGATACGAGACGAGAATTACCTGCTCGGCCTCGATCCCGATCGGCTGCTGCACATGTTCCGCGTGACCGCGGGTCTGCCGTCCACGGCGCAGCCGCTCGGCGGGTGGGAGAGTCCGGACACCGAGCTGCGCGGGCACACGATGGGGCACTACCTGTCGGCGCTCGCGATCATGTACGCGAGCACGGGAGACGCGCGCTTCAAGCAGCGGGGGGATCTGCTCGTCGCGGAGCTCGCGAGGGTCCAGGCGGCCGAATCGGCGAAGTTTCACCCGGGCTACCTGTCCGCGTTTCCCGAGGACTTCTTCGACCGTCTCGACGCGCGCACGCAGGTGTGGGCGCCGTGGTACACGATTCACAAGATCATGGCGGGCCTGCTCGACACCTACCAGCAGAGCCACAACGAGCAGGCGCTCGAGATTCTGAAGAAGCAGGCCGGCTGGGTGCGCTTTCGCGTCGATCGGCTGACCGAGGCGCAGCAGCAGGCGGATCTGCGCACCGAGTTCGGGGGGATGGGCGAGGTGCTCGCCAATCTGTACGGCGTCACGGGCGACGCCGAGTGGCTCCGTGTGGCGGAGAAGTTCGACGACAAGATGATGTTCGACCCGCTCGCGGAGGATCGCGACCCGCTCGTGGACGCGAACGGCCGCGGCGTCCACGGCAACACGCAGATCCCGAAGATGATCGCGTCGGCGCGCGAGTACGAGCTGACCGCCGATCCGCACTACAAGGCCATCGCCACCAACTTCTGGCACATCGTGGCCGAGCAGCGCTCGTACGTGATCGGCGGCAACACCGACGGTGAGAGCTTCTTCCCGGTGGAGAACTTCGATCAGCACCTGGGCCTCTCGAGTGCGGAGACGTGCAACACCTACAACATGCTGAAGCTCACGCGGCATCTCTTCTCGTGGGAGCCGACCGCCGAGACGATGGACTTCTACGAGCGGGCGCTGTTCAACCAGATCCTGCCGTCGCAGGATCCGAAGACCGGCGGCGTCATCTACTACACGCCGCTCCGGCCCGGCGCGTTCAAGGTGTTCTCGTCGCCCAACGACTCGTTCTGGTGCTGCGTCGGCACGGGCATGGAGAACCACGGCAAATACAACGACACGATCTATTTCCACGACGACTCCTCGCTGTACCTGAACCTCTTCATTCCGTCCGAGCTCACGTGGAAGGACAAGGGCCTGACGGTGCGTCAGGACACGAAGTTCCCGAACGAGGACGCGACGAAACTGACGTTCACGGCGGCGAAGCCGGTGAAGATCGCGTTGAAAGTGCGCTATCCGGGCTGGTCGTCCGGCATGACGGTGATGGTGAACGGCCAGCGCCAAACGGTGACGGGGCCGCCGGGGTCCTACGTCACGATCGACCGCGAGTGGAAGACGGGCGACACGGTGCAAGTCAGGACGCCGATGACCTTGCACGTCGAGCCCCTGCCGAACTCGAAGGTCTATCGGGCGTTCATGTACGGGCCCGTGGTCCTCGCGGGCGACCTGGGCACGTCGGGGATGGAGAATGCGAATCGCTACTCGCCGAACACGCCGGCGGGCAACCTCGTGCCGCCGGCCGCGCACGTCGAGATCCCCGTGTTCGTGAGCGCCGATCTCAAGCAGGACGTCGCGAAGATCAAGCCCGTCGCGGGCAAGCCGCTGACGTTCACCGCGCCCGCGGGGCTGGGCCAGCCGGGCGCCGTGACGCTCGTCCCGTTCTACACGCTCTTCGAGCCGCGCTACACGATCTACTGGAAGGTGTACACGCCGGCGGACTGGGCGGCGATGACGAAGGCCGCGAGTGACGCCGCCGCGCGCCGGAAGGCCATCGAGGCGAAGACGATCGATGCGGTCGACGTGAACAGCGACGAGAGCGAGCAGGTGCACGCGTTCGCGAGCCAGAGCCTCGGACGCGGGCGCGGCGCGCCGCCGCCCGGCACCGCGCCGCCGCTCGGCCCGGCCCAGCCGACACTCCTCGACGGCCGCCGCGGACGCGAAGCAAGGGGAGGATTCCTGAGCTACACGCTGAAGGTGGCGCCCGACGCCGCGACGGGGCTGGTCGTGACGTACCGTCTCGAGGGGGCGTTCCCTCGCACCTTCGACGTCATCGTCGACGGGACGAAGATCGCGAGCGAATCGCTGACGGCGCCGACGGGCGAGTTCTTCGACAAGCAGTACGAGCTGCCCGCGACGCTCACGCGCGGCAAGCAGCAGGTGACGGTCCGGTTTGAGACGCCCGCGCCACCGGCGCCGGCTCCGGGCGCGGCGGCGGCCGGCGCGGGGCGCGGCGGACGCGGCGGGGCGAATGTCTCCACGACTGCCGCGATCTTCGACGTGAGGACGGTTCGGCAGTAGTTGCGGCATTGAGAGATTTCGGGATCGCATCACTGCCGATTGTGAGATTGGTCGATTGCCGAATGAGAGCCTTATGAAGCGCCGATCCGGTGTCGTGATGGCAAGTCTGGCGTTGGCGGTCGTCTGTGTCGCGTCGAGCACGGCGCCGCAGGCCCAGGTCACGCAAGCCGCGCGGCTGGACAGGGACTATCCGGTCCAGCCGGTGCCGTTCACGGCCGTGCACCTGGACGATGTGTTCTGGGCGCCGAAGATCGAGACGAATCGCACGGCGACGATTCCGGCGGCGTTCGACAAGTGCGAGGAGACCGGGCGGGTGGACAATTTCATCCGCGCGGCGACCGTGCTCCGCGGCGAGCCCCTCGCCAACACGAAGCCGCCCGGCTATCCGTTCGACGACAGCGATCTCTACAAAGTGATTGAGGGCGCCTCGTACGCGCTGGCCGTCCATCCCGATCCCACGCTCGACACGTACGTGGACAGCCTCATCGCGAAGATCGCCGCGGCACAGGAGAAGGACGGCTACCTGTACACGACGCGCACGATCAATCCGGCCAAGCCGCATCCGTGGGCGGGCACCGAGCGCTGGCAGCTCGAGAAGGTCGACAGCCACGAGCTCTACGACATGGGGCACATGTTCGAGGCCGCAACGGCGCACTACTGGGCCACGGGCAAGCGCAACTTCCTGGACGTCGCGGCCCGGGCCGCCGATCTTCTCGTCGCGACATTCGGCCCGGGCAAGCGCGCCATCTGGCCGGGCCACGAGATCACGGAGATGGGTCTCGTCCGGATGTATCGCGCGACCGACAACCTGCAGTACCTGAATCTCGCGAAGTTCCTCATCGACTCGCGCAAGCCCGATGCGCCGCCGACGAGCAATCATCCGGCGACGTACAACCAGTCGTGGATTCCCGTGGTGGAGCAGACCGAGGCGGTCGGACACGCGGTGCGGGCCGCGTATCTCTACTCGGGCGTCGCCGACGTCGCAGCGCTCACGGGCGATCAGGCCTATGTCAAGGCCATCGACGCGATCTGGACCGACGTCGTCACGAAGAAGCTCTACATCACGGGCGGGATCGGCGCGACGGGCAGTGGCGAAGCGTTCGGCGGGCCGTACGTGCTGCCGAACATGACCGCGTACTGCGAGACGTGCGCCGCCGTCGGCAACGACTTCTGGAACGAGCGCATGTTCCTCCTGCACGCCGACGCGAGGTACGTCGACGTGCTCGAGCGCACGCTCTACAACGGCCTGATCTCCGGCGTGTCGCTCGACGGCAAGACGTTTTTCTATCCGAACCCGCTCGAGTCGAAGGGCCAGCACGCGCGTCAGGCGTGGTTCGGCGTCGCCTGCTGCCCGGGCAACATCACGCGCTTCATGGCGTCGGTGCCGGGCTACGTCTACGCCAAGCAGGGCACGACGATCTACGTGAACCTCTATGCCGCCGGCACCGCGCAGATCGCGCTCGACGGCGGGCAGAACGTGACGCTGACTCAGGCGACGCGCTACCCGTGGGACGGCGCCGTCAGGATGACCGTACGGCCGGCGACGCGCGGCGCTTTCACGATCAATGTGCGCGTTCCCGGCTGGGCGCGCAACGAACCCGTCCCCGGCGATCTGTACCGCTTCCTTGACGCCGCGCCCGCGCCGCCGACGGTCAAGGTCAACGGCCAGGCCGTCGCTCTGACCGTCAACAAGGGCTACGTCTCAATCGCGCGCACGTGGCAGGCGGGCGACGTGATCGACCTCACCCTGCCGATGCCCGTCCGGCGCATCGTCGCCAACGATCTCGTGCAGGCCGACCGCGGCCGCGTCGCGATCCAGCGCGGTCCGATCGTCTACGCAGCCGAGTGGCCGGACAACCCCGACGGCCACGTCCGCAACCTCGTGCTCGCCGACGATGTCGCGCTGTCGTCGGAGTTCCGCGCGTCCATGCTGAACGGCGTCGCGGTCGTCCGCGGGACGTCGAAGGCGCTCGCGTACGACGCCGCCGGCAAGGTCGTGTCGAAGACGCAGCCGTTCGTGGCGATTCCGTACTACGCGTGGGCGAACCGCGGCCGCGGCGAGATGACCGTCTGGTTGCCGCGCACGGACGCGGCCGCGACGCCGAGTCCCTGGCCGACGCTCGCGATGAGCAGCAAGGTCACGACCTCGCACCAGTCGCACCTGAGCGAGACGATGGTCAACGACGGCGAGGACCCCGCGCGGTCGTCGGCCGGCGGGTCGTCGTTCGACTGGTGGCCGACGAAGGGCGCGACCGAGTGGTTGCAGTACGATTTCCCGAAGGCGACCAGCGTCTCGGAGGTCCAGGTTTACTGGTTCGACGACACGGGTCGCGGCGAAGTGCGCGTGCCGGCCTCGTGGCGCGTCCTCTACAAGGACGGCGACCAGTGGAAGCCCGTCCAGGCCTCCGGGGCGTACGGCGTCGAGATCAACAAGTACAACGCCGTCGCGTTCGCACCGGTGACGACGACGGCGGTGCGGTTGGAGGTCACGATGCAGCCGAACTGGTCCGCGGGCGTCCAGGAGTGGAAGGTCCGGTAGCGTTCAGTCGTGAGCGCAGCCGAGGTGGTTCTCGTCACGGGCGGCAGCCGGGGCATCGGCGCCGCGACGGCGCGGCTGGCCGCCGAGCGCGGGTACGCGGTCTGCGTCAACTTCGAGCGCGATCAGCGTTCGGCCGATGCGGTGGTCGCCGACATCGCGGCCGCCGGCGGCCGTGCGATCGCCGTGCGCGCCGACGTGGCGGTCGAAGCCGACGTCTTCAAGCTCTTTCACCACCTCGATGCGCACCTCGGGCGCGTCACCGCGCTCGTCAACAACGCCGGCATCGTCGAGCCGCAGATGCGCTTGGAGACGATGACCGCGGAGCGCCTCGCGCGGATGTTCGCGGTGAACGTCGTCGGCGCGATGCTGTGCGCCCGCGAAGCCGTGCGCCGCATGTCCACGCGCCACGGCGGTTCGGGCGGCGCGATCGTCAACGTCTCGTCGATCGCGGCGCGACTCGGGTCGCCGGGCGAGTACGTGGACTACGCGGCGTCCAAGGGCGCCATCGACACCTTCACGGTCGGCCTCGCGCGCGAGGTCGCCGCCGAGGGCATCCGCGTCAACGCCGTGCGGCCAGGGTTCACGTACACCGAGATCCACACGCGCGGCGGCGAGCCCGGCCGCGTCGATCGGCTCGGCCCGACGGTGCCCCTCGGACGCGGCGCGCAGCCGCTTGAAATCGCGCGCGCGATTCTGTGGCTGCTGTCCGGCGAGGCGTCCTACGCGACGGGGGCCATCCTCGATGTCGGGGGAGGGAAGTAGGGGAACGGCCGCTCGTTCACCCGGTCTGGCGTAGGATCAGCGCCATGCGTCTCGCGCGGCTGGTCGGCAGTCTCGTGCTCGGTCTGTTTCTCATGACGTCCTGTGTTGCTCAGGCCCCCTCCGGTCCCAATCCGTCCTTCCACGCGCAGCTCGACGAGGACTGGAAGTACTGGATGACGCAGTACCCCGAGATGGCGACGACCGTCGGCTACCCGGGGCAGAACGCGAAATGGACCGATTATTCGGACGGCGCGATCGCCGCCCGCGCCGAGTACCTGCGCCGCAGCCTCGATCGGCTGAAGGCGACGGCCCGCGCGTCCCTCGACGCCGGCGACCAGCTCAACTACGACCTCTACCTCGACCTGCTGCAGACCGCCGTGCAGGGGCTGGAGTTCGGCAACGACGCCCTGCCGATCCGGGGCGTGGTTCCCCACAATTTGTGGATGCCGGTCAACCAGCTCGAGGGCATCCTGTCGGACATCCCACGCACGATCGCGATGATGCCGGCGGCGACCGTCGCCGACTACGAGGACATCGTCAAGCGCCTGAACGGCATCCCGGATCTGGTGGCGGCGACGACCGCGCTGATGAGAAAGGGCGTCGCGAAGCAGCTGACGCCGCCGCGGATCACGCTGCGGGACGTGCCGGACCAGGCCGCGGCGCAGGTCGTGGCCGATCCTCTGAAGAGCCCGCTCCTCGCGGCGTTTCGGGCCTTCCCCGCCGGCATCGGCGAGGCCGACCGCACGCGCCTGACGCAGGCAGCGGTCACCGCGTACACCGAGCACGTCGGCCCGATCTTCAAAGGCCTGCGCGAGTTCCTCGTGCAAGAGTACCTGCCGGCGTGCCGCGAGACGACGAACGTGGACGCGATGCCGAACGGCGCGGCGATGTATGCGTACAACGTCCGCTGGCACACGACGACCGACAAGACGCCCGGAGCGATCCACGAGATCGGCCTGGCGGAGGTCAAGCGCATCCGCGCGGAGATGGACGCCGTCATGGCGCGCACCGGCTTCAAGGGCGGCTTCGAGGAGTTCAAGACGTTCCTCCGCACGAATCGTCAGTTCTTCTTCTCGGACGGCGCGTCGCTGGTGTCGGCGTACCGCGAGATCGCCAAGCGCGCCGACCCGCAGCTCGCGCATCTCTTCGGCAAGCTGCCGCGGACACCCTACGGCGTGCTCCCCGTGCCGGACGCCATCGCGCCGTCGCAGACGACGGGCTACTACGACCAGGGCGCGCTGTCGGCCGGCCGGCCCGGGACGTTCTACGCGAACACCTACAAGCTCGACTCGCGGCCGAAGTGGGAGATGGAGGCGCTCACGCTTCACGAGGCCGTGCCCGGCCACCACATCCAGATCGCGATCGCGCAGGAGCTCGACGGCCTGCCCGAGTTCCGCAAGAACACGAGCTACACGGCATTCGTCGAGGGCTGGGCGCTGTACTCCGAGAGCCTCGGCGAGGAGATGGGCTTCTACCAGGACCCGTACTCGAAATTCGGTCAGCTCGCGTACGAAATGTGGCGCGCCGTGCGGCTGGTCGTGGACACCGGCCTCCACTCGATGGGATGGACGCGCCAGCAGGCCCTCGACTTCTTCGCGGCGAACACCCCGAAGACGATGCAGGACATCACGGTCGAGGTCGATCGGTACATCGTGTGGCCGGGCCAGGCGCTCGGGTACAAGATGGGGCAGCTCAAGATTCGAGAGCTGCGCACGAAGGCGGAGCAGCAGCTCGGACCGAAGTTCGACGAGCGCGCGTTCCACGACCTCGTGCTGGGCCAGGGCGCGATTCCGCTCGACGTGCTGGAGACGCGCGTGAACGAGTGGGTGCGTTCGAGGGCGAAGTGACTCTGAGGACCTGATCGATGGCGTTGTCGGCCGGCACACGCCTGGGCTCCTACGAAATCCTCGCACCGCTCGGTAGCGGCGGCATGGGGGAGGTCTACAAGGCGCGCGACACGCGACTGAACCGATCGGTCGCGATCAAGGTGCTGCCCGCTCATCTGGCAGTGGATCCCGACGCCGAGGCGAGGTTTGTTCGCGAAGGCCGCGCGGTCGCGTCGCTTTCGCATCCGAACCTCATCGCGCTCTTTGACGTCGGCACGGACCACGGCGTGTCTTTCGCCGTGATGGAGCTGCTCGACGGCGACACGCTCCGCGCGCGCCTGCAGGCCGGCCCGCTGCCCGTGCGCAAGGCACTCGACTACGCGGCCCAGATCGCGCGCGGACTGGCGGCGGCGCACGACAAGGGCATCGTCCACCGCGACCTGAAACCCGAAAACCTTTTCGTTACGACCGACGGCCACGTGAAGATCCTCGACTTCGGCCTGGCGCGCCACGACACACGCGGGCCCGCCAGCGATCTGACGACGGTGCAGGCGCAGACGATCCCCGGTACGGTCCTGGGCACGGCCGCCTACATGGCGCCCGAGCAGGTGCGCGGTCTCGTGGCCGACGCGCGCGCCGACATCTTTGCCTTCGGCGTCGTGCTCTACGAGATGATCGCGGGCCGCCGTGCTTTCGCGCGCGCCACGACGGCCGAGACGATGACGGCGATTCTGAACGACGATCCGCCGGCGCTGCCCGCGGACCGCGACGTGCCGCCTGCGCTCGAGCGAGTCGTCCACCATTGCCTCGAAAAGGTGCCGGGCGAGCGCTTCCACTCGGCCTCGGATCTCGCGTTCCAGCTCGAGACGCTGTTGACCGCGAGCGGTCGGCAGGAGGTCGTCCCTCTCGCCTCCGGCCGGCGGGCCTCGCGCGGGATCATCGCTGCTGGCGCGGTGCTTCTGGCGGGCATCGCCGTTGGCTGGATCGTCATCGGACGGCTGTGGCCGATCGCGCCGACCGGCGCGACGGCGCCACCGCACATCACCGTCATGACGTACTCGGGGACGGACTATTCGCCCGCGGTCGCGCCCGACGGTCGGACGCTCGCGTTCGTGTCCGGTCGCGATGGACGGGACCGTATCTGGCTCCGCCAGATCGCCACGGGTGAGGAGGCCGCGCTCACGGATGGCGACGACGAGTACCCGCGCTTCTCGCCGGACGGCGCAACGATCCTGTTCACGAGAGGGGACGGTAAGGCGTTCTCGCTGTACCGGGTGCCTGTTCTCGGCGGGCCGCCTCGAAAAGTTGTGGCCGACTCCGCCGACGGCGACTGGTCGCCCGACGGCACGCACGTCGCGTTCGTGCGCGAGCGGCCGGGCCAGCGATGGGTACTTGGGGTCGCGCGGGTGGACGGCAGCGAGGAGCGGCTCGCGACCAAGAGCGAGGCCTTTCAGCTGCGCAGCCCGCGCTGGTCACCGGACGGTCAGACGATTGCCGTGGCCCGGCTCGGCCTCGCCGGGGCGGTGCCGAGCGACTTTCTGCTCTTCGAGCCGGCGAGTCTGAACAGCCGGGCACTGGCGCCTCCCGAGTCCGGCGGTCTGGTGTCTTCGTTTGCGTGGTCACGTCGAGGCGACCTCGTCTACGCGCAGAACGCGTCGGTCACGACGTACGCTGCCGAGTCGAGGATGATCGCGCAGGCGCCATCCGGCCGCGCGACCACGCTCGCCTCGGTCCCGGATATCGTCCTGGGGCTGGACCTGGCGGGACACGGGAGTGCCGTGATGGATTTCCCTTCGATGGCCCAGAACCTCCGCGAGTTCGCCTGGACACCGGCGGGATTGTCAGCCAGGCGGTGGCTCACGCGTGGCAGCAGCGCCGACCGTCAGCCCGCGTACACTCGCGATGGCGACTGGGTGGCATATTCGTCGCCGCGCAGCGGGAATATTGACCTGTGGCTGACGTCGACGAACACCGGCGCTGTGCGGCGGCTGACCGACGATCGCGCCGAAGACTGGGATCCGGGCTTCACCCGCGACGGATCTGCGCTTCTCTGGAGCTCGAACCGGTCGGGACATTTCGAGATCTGGATCGCCGAGCCTGACGGTCGCAACGCCCGGCAACTGTCTCACGATGGCGCCGACGCGGAGAATCCGACAGCGACACCGGATGGCACCTGGATCGTCTACGCGTGCGGTGCCTCTAATCCCCAGCGCGCAGGCGTGTGGAAGATCCGTCAGGACGGCTCAGGGGCGACGCGCATCGTATCCGGTTCCGGTGCGGGGCCCGAAGTGTCCCCGGACGGCGACTACGTCGTGTATCACACGTTTTCCGGCCTCGCCGATGAGATCCGCGTCGTGCGCCTCGCTGATGGCAGCGCGGCAATGCCACCGGTACCCGTCATGGAGGAAGGGCAGTGGAACGTCGTGTCTGGGCGATCACGGTGGCGGCCAGACGGCCACGCGATTCTCTTCGTCAATGCCGACGAGCACGGTCGAACCGGATTGTACATGCAGGATTTCGTCCCGGGACGCGACACGACTTCGACCCGGCGCCAGCTCCTCGGCGCGGATGGTGAGATGGAGGTCGAGTCGTTCGGCATCGCGCCGGACGGGAGCCGTCTGACCGTGTCGTTCTACGAGCGTCGAAGTGCGCTGATGCGGATTGACGGACTCGTCGGCATCGCGCCGCCCTGGGAGCACGGCAAATAGGACAGAAGGCAAAGGACAGAGGGCGGAGGAGCGATGGGCGAGGGTCTTGACTATATAGAGCGTTCTAGATATTCTGAGTCGGTGACGCCGCGCCGGCCCGCCGCCTCCTCCCGCGATCGCATGCTCGACGCCGCGGAGGCCCTGATGCGCGAGGGCGGCCTCGCCGCCGCCGGTATCAAGCAAGTCGCCGCCCGCGGGCGCGCGCCGATCGGGTCCGTCTACCACCACTTTCCCCGGGGCAAGGCCCAGCTCGCCGCCGAGGCCCTGCGCCGGCACGGCGCCAGGGCGCGTCGGCTGCTCGAGACGATGTTCGACCGCGACGCGCCGGTGGCCGCCCGCGTCCGCACGCTCTTCGGCAGCGCCGCCCGCGAATTCGATCGATCCGGCCGCGATCGGGGCTGCGCGATCGGCGCCGTGACGCTCGACCTGACCGGCACGGACGAGGCGCTGCGCGCCGTCTGTCAGGAAGCGTTCGCGGAATGGATCGACGCGATCGCCGAGCGGCTGCCGTGGCGGAGCCGGCCGCTGCGCCGCTCGTTCGCCGAGATGGTCGTGACGACTCTCGAGGGCGCCTTCGTGCTGAGCCGCGCCAGGCGCAGCGGCAAGCCGTTTCTTACGGCGGGCGAGTGGCTCGCGTCGGCGGCCGACGCCTATGAGACCAGGTGACATGAATCCGAGGAGATCCCTGTGAACCCATCAGATGTGGCGAGTGCGACGACGACGATCCAGGCGCCGGTGGCGCGGGTGTGGGACGCCTTGATCAACCCGGACATGATCAAGCGCTACCTGTTCGGCACCAACACGACGTCCGACTGGAAGCCGGGGAGTCCCATCCGCTGGACCGGCGAGTGGCAGGGCCGCGCGTACGAGGACAAGGGCGCCGTGCTCGATGTCCAGCCCGGCCGGCTGCTTCGGTTCACGCACTTCAGCCCGCTCTCCGGGCTGCCGGACACGCCGGACAGCTATCAGACCGTGACGATGACGCTCACCGAGGAGCGGCCACGCACGACGCTGGTCGTCTCGTGGGACAAGAATCCGACGGAAGAGGCGCGGCGGCACAACGAGGCGAACTGGAAGGTCGTGCTCGAGGGCCTGAAGAAGCTCCTCGAGGAATGCTAGGATCGAGGCTTGTCCACTCCAACGCGTGCGCTGCTCGTCACGAGCGTGATCCTCTGCCTGGCCGGCTGCAGCTCGCCGGCGGGCAATCCAAAGGTTCCGGCCGGCGCGAAGAGCTCCGGCGGCCTGCACGGCGTCATCGAAACCGACAAGGGTCCGATCGAGATCGAGTTCTTCGCTCAAGACTCGCCGAAGGCCGTCGAGAACTTCCGGCTGCTGGCCGAGCACGGCTACTACGACGGCGTGACGTTCCATCGCATCGTGAAGGGCTTCATGATCCAGGGCGGCGATCCGCAGGGCGACGGCAGGGGCGGTGAGAGCGCCTGGGGCGGCGAGTTCGACGATGAGATCAATCCGGACTCGGCGCTGTATCGGGGCGGCTATCGCCGCGGACTGCTGGCCATGGCCAATCATGGAGCGAACACGAACGGCAGTCAGTTCTTCATCATGCACCACGACTATCAGCTGCCGCCGGCCTATGTGATCTTCGCCCGGGTCACCAACGGCTTGGATGTCGTCGATGCGCTCGCAGAGACGCCGACGCGCATGGGCGAAGACCGCAACATGAGCCAGCCGCTCACGCCGCCGGTCATCAGAAAGATCACGATCAAGCCCTGATGGTCAGAGTCCGATGCGGACGCCGAAGCCCTTGCTGAGCGCTTGCGGACCCAGTTTCACGTGCACGACGCCGCGCCGATCCGACGAGTCGTAGTACCAGCCTTCCTTCGCGGCGTCAAAGTCTGACCTGAGTTTGTCGAGAGCCTGGCGACCTTGACCGGTCATGGCGATTTCGCCGAGCGTCCGGCCGCCGATCGTCACGTTGACGGGCTTGCGCGCAATGTGCGCGTCCAGCAGGTACGCGCGGCTGCCAGGCATGCCGTCGTACTGGCCGGACACGGGTGAGAGGTTGATCGTGATCTCGTCGCCAGACGCATCGGGCACCGCCGGCGCCACGACGTCGATCGTCGTTCGCGCGAATGCGCCGCCGCGGTACTTCTGGGTCGTCCCATCGTCTTCGTACAGCGTGAACCTGGATTTGCCGGACGGGTACACGTCCAGCGTCACCGGATCCGCCGGCTTCTGGCCGTCGTACAGCATCTCGGGATACATCGGGATGATCGCGCCCGCTTTGACGAAGAGCGGCAGCTTGTCGAGCGGCGCCGCGTAGCCATTGATCGTCGTTGGGCCGTTGAGCTCAGTGCCATCCCAGTAGTCGATCCAGCGGCCGGCGGGCAGGTAGATGTCATCGCGGATCGGCGCGTCCTGGTAGACCGGCGCGACCAGGAGCCACTCGCCCGACATGAACTGATATTGCGTGCGCTTCGACCACGTGGCCGGATCGTCTGGGAACTCGAGGACCATCGCGCGCGCCGTCGGGACGCCCGTGTCGTACGCCTCGCGCGCGTAGGCGTAGAGATAGGGCGTCAGCCGCTGTTTGAGCTTGAGGTACTTCCGGTTGATCGACGTGTACGGCTCGCCGAAGATCCACGGCTGCTTCATGTTGTTGGTCTGCTTCGACCAGCCGCTGATAATCATCCACGCCGGCGTGAACGCTTTCCATTGAAGATCGCGCACCTGCGTCTGCGCGCTGCCGCCGAAGATGCCGTCGACGTCGCCGGTCGCGGCGTTGAAGCCGGACAAGCCGGCGCCGATCACCGTCGGAATGTGGAAGCGGATGTACTCCCAGTTGCCGGACTGGTCGCCCGACCAGATCGTCGCGTACCGCTGCCCGCCGGCCCACGCGCACGTCGTCCAGACGAAGCCGCGCGCGTCGGCGTTCTTCTCGATGCCCTGGTAGGCGTCGCGCATGCCGTTCAGCGCGAACTGGTAGCCGCGCCCGATCCACGCGACGTCGAGCTTCATCACGCGCGAGCCGTAGTCGCGCACCTCCGTGGCGATGCGCTCGAGGCCATTCTCGGTCCAGAGGCCCGTGTGGAAGCCGAGCGGGGCGAGCGTCTGGATCGTCTGCGGCAGGTCGGTGTAGCCGCAGCCGTAGCCGTCGTTCGGCATGATCCACGATCCCGGCATGTCGTTCGCGCGGTAGACCTCGGCGACTCTTTTCACGACGTCGATCGTCTTGCCGGTCTTGTTGTAGCAGTCGGAATCGCCGAAGCCCAGGCCCCAGCGCGGCATCATGAACGGCCGGCCCGTGACCTGCGTGTAGAGATCGAGGATGTGTTTGAGCGACGGCCCGTAGAAGTAGTACGCGTCGAAGCGCGACTCGTCGTGCGACAGCGCGACGGGCGCGAGGAAGTCGTACCGGCCGGGCGCCATCGTGTTGCGGAACACGCCGTAGCCGGCCGTGCTCATGTAGAACGGCGCGGGATTGGGGGTCGCGCCGTCGCTCCAGCCGCGCGTGTTCAACCGGATGTTGATCGAGGTGTCCCGGTGCGAGAAGTAGCCGTTCTGCATCCCGCCGCCGTAGAAGTTCTCGGTGTCGCCGCGCTTGAGCGTCTGGACCGTCGACGGCCCGTACGTCAGCGGCTTGGTCTCCTGCCAGATGACGATCGTGTTGGTCTTGTCGAACAGGGCCAGGTGCAGCGGCCGCTTGTAGACGCGCAGGACGACGGCGGCGCTCTCGAGCCGGTAGTAGTCGCCGGCGTCGCGCGAGGCCACGGCGATCGGCGCGCCTTTCCAGACGACCATCTGCGCGTCGGCCGCGTTGGGCTGCGCGTCGGCGAACTGGCCGTCGGGCCCGAGCCAGACGCGGAAGAGATCGTCGCGATAGAAGATGACCCGCAGCTGATCCGGTCCGGCGCCGACCGTCGTGACATCGTCCTTGACGTCGAAGGCGGTGACATCGCCGAGCGTGATGCTGCGCGCGCGTGGAGGCGGGGTACCGCCGCGGCCCTGGTCCCGAGGCGCGGCGGCGAGCAGCGCGGTGCCGAGCGCCGCGCCCACCAGGGCGATCCTGAACGACTGCGTGAGGATGGACATATCAGAACTGGTAGGCAATCGAGTAGATGAGCGCGGCGGTGCGGATCTCGATCGTCGTCGTGACGACCTCTCCGGTCACCAGGTCGCGCACGAGGGCCTGAGTCGAGGTCCCGCGCCGGATGTTCACCCCCGCGGCAAACTGCAGCTTGCTCCACTCGCCGCTCAGCCCGATCGTCCAGCCGTACAAGTCGACCTGGTCGAACACCGCGTCGTCCGGGCCGACCGGGGAGAGGTCGGTGGTGAAGCCCGCGTGCAGCAGATAGGACCGGTTCGGCGAAAACCGATAGTGCCCGCCCACGTTGACGTTCGCGAATGCCCGGGCGCTCGTGGTCGCGCCGGGAAAGGGGCGTGACTGGATCGTCGGCGGCGTGCCCTGGCCGGAGTCTGCGTAGACGAAGACCGACTGGTCGCTCGCGAGCAGCAAGTAGTCTGAGATGCTCGTGAACGCCTGCACGTCGACCTCCGCTTGCGCCCGCTTGCCGACGTAGCCGACGCCGCCTTGGAACTCCCACGGCATCTTGTAGGTAAAGCTCGCATCGCTGTCGAAGAACGACAGCCCGACCGACGCGGCGCCGCTCTGCAGCGTGCCGTCGATCGAGTACTCGCCCGAGTGATGGAGCGTCATCGCCGGTGTGCGGACGACGAGGCCGAGGCGCCAGGCCGCGGAGGGATCGAACTGGACCCCCAGAATGGGCCGGAGCTGCACGGCGTCGCCAGACCGCCGGGTGCTGAGCAGCTCGGTCTGCAGACCCGTCGCGCTGCCGATGCGATTGCTCACGGTGTCCACGAGGCGGAGTGATGTCAGCGAAAACGCGAGGCCCCCGCCGAGGCGCCAGCGGTCGCGCTCGCACCCTGCGCCGAGGCCGAGGTACCGCTTGGAAAAGTCGGCGTCGGCCGAGTATCCGAAGCGCGCGCCGCTGGCGGCCGACCCGCTGAGGATCTGCGAGTTCGTCTCCTGCTCCCACGAATTCGTGGTCAGCACCGCGACGCCGAGCGTGCATCGGGCGCTGGCCCGCAGCACGAACCCGACGAGGTTGGGGAGCTGCTGCAGCGCACTGCCGCTGTCTGGCAGCGCCGCCGGCGCGACCGTCGTGAACTGGTAGAGTCCGGCGTTGCCGCTGAGCTGGGCGGTCTTCGCGCGCGACAGGCCCGCCGGGTTGAACCACGCCGCCGACGGGTCGTCGACCCGGGCCACGTACGCACCAGTCTCCAGGCCGCCGTACGGTCCGATCGGCACGCCGTTCACGTTCGGCACCACCGGATTGGCCGGCGGCGTCAGCAGACCCTCGCCCTGCTGCGCGGCGGCGGGCGGCGCACCGAGGATGGCGATCGCGACCGGGAGCGCGCGAAGGCACGCGCGCATTACTTGACCGCCGCGATGCACTCAACCTCCACGTGCGCGCCGAGCGCGAGGCCGTTCGCACCGAAGGCGGACCGCGCGGGCTTCGGGCCCGGGAAATACGTCGCGTAGATCTCGTTGAACTTCGGCCAGTCCTTCATGTCGGCCAGCATGACCGTGCACTTGACGACCTGATTCATCGACGATCCGCCCTTCTGGACGATCGCCTTGATGTTGTCGAGCGCCTGGCGCGCCTCGGGCTCGACGCCGCCGGGCACGAGCACCGGCGCGCCGTTTTCGACGCGCGAGCCGATCTGCCCGGACACGAAAAGCACGTTGCCCGTGCGCACGGCCGACGAGAACGGATACGGCCACGGCTCGACCATGTTGATGTACTGCGGATCGGGCCGAGGCTGGGCCTGCGCAGCCGTGCGCGTCGCCCAGGCGACGACGGCCGCTGTGGTCACCGCGGCGCAGGTGATTGGGATCAACATCGCGATCGTCCGTCGTGTCATGGCCTCAGCCTCTCTGCGTCATGCGCATTGACGCCCTGCCTCATTTCTTGATCGGCAGGTCGTCCCGGTTGCCCCACTCGTCCCACGCCCCGTAGTAGTTGCGGAGCTTGTCATAGCCGATGAGCGACAGCACGAACAGATCGTGCGACGCCCGCATCCCCACCTGGCAGTACGCGATGACCTCGTGTTCGGGCCGGATCCCGCGGTCGCGGTAGACCCGGGCGAGGTCGTCGGCGGGCTTGAAGGTCTTGAGATCCGGATCGAGGGCATCCTCCCAGTAGACCGGGATCGACGACGGCACCGCGCCGCCGCGCTTGATGCCGCGCAGGTCGCGCCCTTCGATCTCCGCGGTCGTGCGCGCGTCGACGATCTTCACCTGCGGGTTCGTGATGGCCGCAAGGACGTCCGTTGCCGTCGCAATCCACCGTGGCTGCGGCCGCGCCGTGAATCGTCCGGCCGTCACCGTCGGCACCTCCGCCGTCGTCGGTCGCGCCTCCCTCGTCCACGCGACCCAGCCGCCGTCGAGCAGCGCGACGTTGGGATGACCGAAGTAGCTGAGGATCCACCACAGCCGCGCGGCGTAGATCCCGCCGCGGTCGTCGTACGCGATCACGCGGGTCGTGTCCGAGATGCCCAGCTGGCCCATGAGCCTCTCGAAATCCTGCGTGCTCGGGACGAACGTGGGCGCGTTCGTCGCGTCGCGAATAGCGGCGTTGTCGACGTGCACGGCGCCCGGGATGTGCGACTGCGCGTATCCGCTCGCGCGCAGATCGACGATGCGAATCGCAGGAGCGCTCGTGTGCGCCGCGAGCCAGGCCGTATCGACCAGCTGATCGGGGTGCGCGTACGGACGAGTGGCGGGCGCTTGGGCGACGCGCCCCGTGGCGCCGAACGTGACCGCCATCAGGCATATGGCTGCTGCGCGAGGGGACATGGTGCCCGTCGGCGGAAGAATAGCATCGAAGGCCGAGACCGGCGTCTCGACAAAGCGCCGGCGGCCGTCGGATTCTTCCCCAGGTGTCGCGCGTTATCGCGCAGTGGCGCGCGTCCCCGGGCAACGTCGCGGGTCGGGCGGCCGCGCATGGGCGCGGCATGGAGGTTGCAGAAACCTCTGCGGGGCGATCGATGGCTGGCAGAAGGAACCGTGCGACCGGCGTCATCGTTGTCGCTGTCGCGCTCGTCTGTGCAGCACCGCTGGCGGGTTGGGGCGAGTTGCTGCCTCCCGCCGCCTCAGGGCCTGCGCCCATCTGCTCCAGGCAGCCGGCCGCACCCGTCGAACGCTCGTATGCAGTGAGTGGGCGGGTCCGTCTGCTGTTCTTCTGGACCGGCCGCCGCGAAGTCGGCAACGCGCGCATCAACTGGACGAGCGCCGCTGACGGCGCGTGCGGGTTGACGCTCCTCATCGGCACGGATCCGGATCGCGCACCGGGCCACCTGAATCGCTGGGGCTACGTCGCGGAGTCGACCGCGGGCGGCACGACGACCGTGCTGGGCGTGATGACGCAATCCGACGAACAGACGGTCGAGCACGCCAGAGAAAGCCTGGCCGCCACGTCCTCGGCCGCCCGCGCCTACAAGGCGATCCGCGCCACGGTGGCCGATGGCTACAGCAACAGCGAGGTCGTGCGCCTGTTCGAAAGCGCGGACCTGACGTATCGCGATCTCGAGACGCTGCTCGCGCGCCTGCCGCCGCCCGCCGCTCCGCGGCGTTTGCCGATGCCGCCGAACGCAGACCACGGGTTCCTGTCCTCGATGGCCGCTGTGCTCCACGAGAGCGTCGTGGCCCACGTCCAGACGCGCCGGGTCGCGACGCCCGTTCGCCGGCAGTACCTCCACGGCGGCCAGCCATTCGATCTGACGTTGCGCCGGGCACGCGCGGTCGACGCCCTCACGCTTGGGCAGACGACGTACCGGGACGTGATCGACGGCGAGTTCGACGTGCGGAACGGCACGACGCACGAGACCACAGAATTCGAGATCACCTACGGCACGCGCGATGGGCTGGCTGAGGTGCCGCTTCAGGTTCAGTACCACCCGCGGTGGTGGCTCGCCTTGGAACTGACGCTCAAGGAGAAACGCTGAAGTGAGCCGATGAAGAGCGACCCGCCCCAGGTTGCTTCAGAGGGGTCCGATCGCGCGACCAAGCGACAGGTCGACGCCGAGCGCGCCCGCCTCCGGCGCACGGCCGGGCTACCCGATGTGCACCATTTCCACCGCCCGGCCGAGCGGCCGTTTCTGGCCGCCGAGCGCGATCGGGTGACGATCCTGATCGGTGGTCTCACGGAGAGACACGAGCGGCTGATCCGCGCTGTTTTCCGCGGCTCCGGCTATCGCTGCGATCGGTTGCCGACGCCTGACATGGCGGCGTTCCAGCTGGGCAAGGAGTACGGCAACACGGGGCAGTGCAACCCGGCGTACTTCACGATCGGCAGCCTGATCGGCTACCTGCGCGCGCTCGAGGCGCGCGGACTCTCCCGGCAACAGATCCTCGACGACCACGTGTTCTTCACCGCGGGATCCTGCGGTCCCTGCCGCTTCGGCATGTACGAGACCGAGTACCGCTACGCGTTGCAGAACGCCGGGTTCGGCGGCTTCCGGGTGCTGCTGTTTCAACAGACCGACGGCATCCTGGCCGACTCGGGCGAACCCGGACTGAAGTTCACGGTGAACTTCGGCATGGGCATCCTCAATGCCTTTCACCTGGCCGACGTCATGAACGACCTGGTCCACCAGATTCGCCCGTTCGAGGTGCACGCGGGTGAGACCGATCGGGTGGTCGAGGAAGTCACGCGCGACATCGAGGCCTTTCTGCACGATCGCCGCGTCTTCGAGTTCGTGGACGACGCACCCGCCTGGCTCGTTCGTCGGGTTGCGAGACGGCGGCGGCTCGAGGATGTCTTCAGCGTGGCGGCCAAGGTCGTCGATCACCTCTATGGGCGGGCGTACAGACGCGCGCTCGCGCGATGGCGCGACCGGCTCGACCGCATCAAAGTGGATCGGATGCGGGTCAAACCCGTCGTCAAGATCACGGGGGAGTTCTGGGCGCAGACGACGGAAGGCGACGGCAACTTCCGGATGTTCGACTTTCTGGAGCAGGAGGGCGCCCAGTGCATCGCCGAGCCGATTGCGACGTGGGTGACCTACATCATGCACCTCGAGCGTCTGGCGAGCGCGTACCGCCGCGCCGCAGAAGCGCCGCGCCCGCATCCGGCGTGGTGGCGGCTCCGGCAGCGCTGGGCCAATGCCTGGACGTTCTATCGCAGGGTGTGGCTGCTCGACGCCGGCGAGGCGTTCTGGTCGCACCTGTATCACCGCGTCGGCGCCCGGCTCGGCGGCCTCGCGCATCGACTGGCGCCGCAGTCGGAGCTCTCGCGCCTCGCGCATCCGTACTACCACCAGCTCGCGCGCGGCGGCGAGGGCTCAATGGAGGTCGGGAAGAACGTCTACTACAGCATCAATCGCCTGTGTCACATGGTGCTGGCGCTCAAGCCCTTCGGATGCATGCCGTCCTCGCAATCGGATGGTGTGCAGTCGGCCGTCACGAGCCACTACAAGATGATCTTCCTGCCGATCGAGACCTCCGGCGAGGGCGAGGTGAACGCCCACAGCCGTGTGCAGATGGCACTCGCGGAGGCGCGGGCCAAGGCTCGTGCCGAGTTCGCGCGTGCGCTCGAGACCACCGGCCGCCGGCTCGACGAGATTCGTGCCTATGTCGCCGCCCACCCCGAGTTGCAGCGGCCGTTCTGGCGCGTGCCGCGCCGGCCGGGCGTTGCGGGCACCGCCGCTCAGTTCGTGCTGCACGTCGGTGAGCTCATGGACGCCGATCGTTCCCTGTGGCGCCGGGCGCGGCGCTTCATGCCGGTCAGGGCCACATGATGGCTCCGCGAAGCGGCGGGCCGGTCCGGCACTTGATTGGGCTCGACGTGGGGTCGACGACGGTGAAGGCTGTCGTCGTCGAACGCGACACGGACCGCATCGTGTGGCAGGACTATCAGCGGCACGAGGCGCGTCAGCCCGAGAAGGTGCGCGAGTTTCTCGGTCGCATCGAGAACGACCTCGGCGTTCGAGCCGGGTCGGCGCGCGTCTTCATCACGGGATCGGGCGGCGGGTCGCTCGCCGACGCGATCGGCGCGAAGTTCGTACAGGAGGTGACCGCCGTTTCGCTGGCGGTGGAGAAGCTGCACCCGGAGGTACGGTCGGTCATCGAGCTTGGCGGCCAGGACGCCAAGATCATCGTGTTTCGTGAGGATGCCGAGGGCGGCCGGAAAAAGAAGATCCCGTCGATGAACGACAAGTGCGCCGGCGGCACAGGCGCGGTGATCGACAAGATCGCGGCCAAGCTCCGCATCCCGCCCGAGGACGTCGGGCAGTTGGGCTACCAGGGCATCAAACTGCACAAGGTCGCCGGCAAGTGCGGCGTGTTCGCCGAGACGGACATCAATGGCCTGCAGAAGCTCGGCACGCCGGTCGATCAACTCATGGCCTCGCTCTTCGACGCGCTCGTGCTCCAGAACCTCACCGTGCTGACGCGCGGACACACGCTGCTGCCGCACGTGTTGTTGCTCGGCGGGCCGAATGCCTTCATTCGCGGCCTGCGCGAAGCCTGGCGGGCCAACATCCCGCGAACGTGGGAAGAGCGGGGCGTCGACGTGCCGCCTGGCGCGTGCGTCGACGAGCTGATCTCCGTGCCCGACCACGCCCTGTATTTCGCGGCCCTGGGCGCCGTCGAGTTTGGCAAGGATCAAGACGAGTTCGTCGGCGCATATGGCGGCACGTCCGATCTCTCGCGGTACCTCGACAGCGGGCGGCGTCAGGAGCGCGCCCGCACCGGCGCGCCCGGGCTCGTGGCCTCGGCCGAGGAGCTCGAGGCGTTCCGGCGCGAGTTCGTTCCGACGCCCTTCGTGCCGGCGGCCTTCACTCCGGGCGAGACGGTTCGCGCGTTCGTCGGCGTCGACGGCGGATCGACCTCGACGAAGGCCGTCCTCCTGTCTCCGGAGGGCGAGGTTCTCGCCAAGGCGTACAAGCTGTCCGAAGGCAATCCGATCGGCGACACGCAGGCCATGTTCGAGGCGCTGCGATCGCAGGTCGAAGGCCGCGGGGCTCGCCTCGACGTCCTCGGCGTTGCGACGACCGGCTACGCGAAGGACATGCTGTTCGACGTGTTGCAGGCCGACGTCGCGCTCGTCGAGACGGTGGCCCACACCACTGCGGCGGTGCGCGATTATCACGACCCGCACGTGATCGTCGACGTCGGCGGCCAGGACATCAAGCTCATCGTGTTGAAGGACGGCCGCGTGAAGGACTTCAAGTTGAACACGCAGTGCTCGGCCGGGAACGGCTATTTCCTGCAGTCCACGGCCGAGGGCCTCGGCATTCCCGTCGATCGGTACGCCGACATTGCTCTGCAGGCGGAGGTCATGCCTGTGTTCGGCTACGGCTGCGCCGTGTTCCTGCAGTCGGACATCGTGAACTTTCAGCGCCAGGGCTGGCGCGCGGACGAGATCCTCGCCGGCCTGGCCGCCGTGCTGCCGAAGAACGTGTTCCTCTACGTCGCGCGCTGCGCGAGCCTGCCGAGCCTCGGCTCACGGTTCGTGCTGCAGGGCGGGACGCAGCACAACCTGGCGGTGGTCAAGGCCGAAGTCGACTTCATTCGCGCCAGCTTCCGCGCCGCCGGACGGGAGCCGCAGATTGTCGTCCACCGCCACTGCGGGGAGGCCGGCGCCATCGGCGCGGCCGTCGAGGCGCTGCGGCTGTGGCAGGCGGGCCGGCAGACGACCTTCATCGGCCTGGAGGCCGTCCGCCGCATCACGTACACGACGACGCGCGACGAGCGAACGCGCTGCTCGTTCTGCAAGAACCACTGCCTGCGCACGTTCATCGACATCCAGATTGGCGCGCCGGATCCCGGCGCGGCGCCTGCCGATCGCCGCGTGCCGCTCGCCGTCGGCGCGCGCCGGCTGATCATCGCGACGTGCGAGAAGGGCGCGGTCGAGCAGGTCGACGAGATGCGGAACATCAAGAGCAGCCTCGAAGCGGCCAAGCTGGCCAATCCGAACCTCGTCGAGCTCGCGGCCCACGAGGCGTTCCGGCTCCGCGAGGTCGCGGCGGTCGCTGAGGGCCCCCCGCGCGGCTGGACGACGGCGGCGCGCGTCCGCGCCGGGCTCATGGCCCGGCGCCGAGAGCTGCGCGTGGGCATGCCGCGGGTCCTCAATACCTACATCTACGCGCCGCTCTACAACGCGTATCTCCAGAGCCTGGGCGTCCAGGCGGAACACATCGTCTATTCCGACTACACGAGCGACGAGCTCTATCGCACGGGCTCCAGCCGCGGCGCGATCGATCCGTGCTTCCCGTCGAAGATCGCGATCGCCCACGTCCACAACCTGATGACGGAAAAGGCCCGCCGGCGGCCGCTGGACGTGATCTTCTTCCCGATGGTCGACGTGCTGCACTCGCGGCTGAAGCACCTGCAGGCCACCGACGCGTGCCCGACGGTCACTGCCTGTCCCAACACCGTGAAGGCGGCCTTCACGAAGGAGCGGGACGTGTTCAGTGACCAGGGCATTCGCTTCCTCGATCCGATGCTCAACTTCGCGAATCCGCGCTTGCTCACCGACCAGATGTTCAGGGCGTGGCGCCCCGTCCTCGGCCTCTCCGAAGCAGAAAACGAACGGGCCGTGGATGCGGGGGTCCGGGCGCTCGACGAGTACGAAACCGGGATTCGCGGCCGCGCCCGGGAGGTGCTCGACGCGCTCGAGCGCGAGGACCGCATCGGCCTCGTGATGCTCGGGCGCCCATATCACCACGACCCGGGCGTCAATCACGGCATTCTCGAGGAGTTTCAGAAGCGCGGCTATCCGGTTTTCTCGCAGAGCACGCTGCCGCTCGATCCGGACCTGCTCGAGCGGCTGTTCGGGGCCGAAGTGCGGGCGGGCGTCATTCGCGACCCGCTCGACCTCGACGACGTGTGGAAGAACACGTTCTCGGCGAGCACGAATCACAAGCTGTGGGCGGCCAAGTTCGCGGCGCGGCACCCGAATCTCGTCGCGCTCGAAGTGTCGAGCTTCAAGTGCGGTCACGACGCGCCGATCTACGGCGTGATCGAGGCGATCATCGAGCAGTCGGGCACGCCCTATTTCTCGTTCAAGGACCTCGATGAGAACACGCCGACCGGCGCGATTCGCATCCGCGTGGAGACGATCGACTACTTCCTGCGGCGCTACCGCGAGGTCGTCGCCGAGCGCCGCCGGACGGGCGATCGGATCGAGGCGGAGCTGGGAGATTATGAACGCCGCCTGCGGGCCGAGGCGTCGGCGCCCTCTTAGCTGCCCGCGCCTTCCATCACCTGCTTGATCGTGGTGAGCGTGGTTTCGGCGGCCTTGCGGGCCTGGGATCGCGCGGTGGCGCGCTTGAGCCCGCCGAATCCCCCCTGGAGGAGATCGCCGCGCGAGCGGTTCGCGTAGACGAGATACGTCCCCGGCGCGCCGTTGACGGTCGTGTCGAGCAGCGTCGCGACCGCGAGCGACGCGTCGTAATAGTGGCTCGCGTAGATGTACTTCTGCGCGACGATGGTCCGATCGGATCGGCTCGGCGGCGCATAAATCACGCCGTGCACGATGCTGATCACCGGCTTCATGCCGTAGTTTTCCTTCACCCAGTACAGGAGGTCGCGGGCGCCGGGCAGCGAGTCGCCGGGAAAGCGCTCGAGGTGCGCCGCGAGCTCCGGTGCGTACTCGTGGAAATACGGCGAGGCCGCCAGAAGGCCGCGCCACTCGTCGGCCAGCACCACGGGCTGGTCGCGATCGTTGTACGTCACCAGCGCCGCGTCGCCCTTCGTTTGATATGCCGCGACGTACTTCACCGCGGCCTGGCGGGCGGCGACGTTGACCTGATCGGCGGCGTCGACCGCGTTCCAGTTCACGGACGACTTGATCGCCTCGAGGGCGCTGCCGCCGAAGCGCAGGTCGCAGTCGCCGACCTTGCAGGATTTCAGGTCGTTCACTTCGTCGCGGCTGAGCGACAGGTCCTTGACGTCCGCCAGCACGGGCGGCGTGCTGAATCGCCCGAAGGCGAGCGTGACCTGGCCATCCACGTACGAGATCATCTGGCCGTAGTAGTTCACCACGCGGTCGCGCGGCGCGCGGATCTTGACCGCGGCCACGGCGATCATCTCGCGGTCGTTCTGGCCGGTGTCCGCGTGCGCCACGACCTGCCCGCCCTCGAGCTGCGCGATCTCCGCGGCGCTGAACTTCACCTTCGTCAAGTACGCGGCGACCTCCGCGCGAGCGTCCGCGGCGGGCTGCGCGAGCGCGAGAGATCCCACAGCGACGGCGCCGATGAACGCGAGCCCTGGTCGCATCGTCAACCTCACAGAGCATCATAGCCGTCGCGTCTTTGATTTGGATCAAGATCGCGCCGCGGCGCTCGCGGCGCCGCGCCTTTTCTGCTACGCTGGAAGTTTCGGGTGTGGCCCATCCCGCCCGCTGTACGCGGTACGGCCCGCCGGCAAGAGAGACGCAATGATCCTGTACGAGTGGGAAGCCTCCCACGCCATCCTTCGCACGGTTCTGGTGGGTCCGGTCAGCGCGGAAGATATCCGACAGCATCTGAACGCCATGGCCAAGGCGGAGATGTTCGGCCGGGCCGAGCTCATCGACGCCCGGGGCACCGTCGGTCCGGCGCCGTCGGTGTCGGAGCTCTGGCTGCTCGCCGATCATGCGCGCCGGCTGATGGCCGGGCTCGGGCTGGGGCCGCGCGCCATGGTCGTCGACGACACGTTCAACTACTGGGTCGCCCGCGTCTTTGCCAATTTCCTCAGCGGGCTCATGCCGATCGAGGTGTTCCGGACCGAGCCGGCCGCCCGGCAATGGCTGCTGAGCCAGTCGGCGGACTGCCCGGAGGCCCAGGCTGCGGGCTAGGCCGACTCGGGGTACGCTTACGGCGCGTGTCCCCGATGAGCCGGGCGTGGCTTCGTCTCCTGGCGTGCCTGGCGCCGGTCGCGCTTGCGGCCGCGCAGGCGACGGGCTCTCCTCCGTCGCTCGCCCTCATGCCTGTTCCCGCGGCGGCGCGCATCGGCGGCGGCCGCGTGCCGATCACGGCCGCGACGACGTTTGCGCTCAACGGGTTCGTTGACGATCGGCTCCGCGCCGGCGTGGGTCGCCTGATCGTTCGCCTCCAGGCGCGCACGGGTCTCGTGCTGTCCCGATCGCTGTCGACGCCCGCGGCCGGCGCGACCGTCGTCATCACGTGCAAGGGCCCGGGGTTCACCACGCCGGCGCTTGGCGAGGACGAGTCGTACACGATCGACGCTGGCGCGCAGGTCACGCTCGGCGCCAACACGGTTGCCGGTGCGCTCCGCGGCCTCGAGACGCTGCGGCAGCTCCTGTCGGGCGACGCCAGCGGATTCTTCATCCCCGGGATTTCGATCCAGGACCGTCCGCGCTTCCCATGGCGCGGGCTGCTCATCGACGTGGGACGGCACTTCGAGCCCGTGGAGGTGATCAAGCGCGAGCTCGACGCGATGGCGGCCGTCAAGCTCAACGTGCTGCACTGGCACCTCAGCGAGGACCAGGGTTTCCGCGTCGAAAGCCGCAAGTTCCCGAAGTTGCAGCAGCTGGCATCCGACGGTCAGTACTACACGCAGGAAGAACTCCGCGAGGTCGTTGAGTACGCGCGTCAGCGCGCGATTCGCGTCGTCCCCGAGTTCGACATGCCCGGCCACGTCACGAGCTGGGTCGTCGCGTATCCGGAGCTCGCGAGCGCCCCGGGCCCGTACGAGCTGGCGCGGAAGTTCGGCGTGTTTGACGCCGCGTTCGACCCCACGCGCAAGGAGACCTACAAGTTCATCGACACCTTCGTCGGCGAGATGGCGCCGATTTTCCCGGACGCGTACTGGCACATCGGCGGCGACGAGAACAACGGCAAGCAGTGGCTGGCGAATCCGAAGATCCAGGCGTTCATGAAGGAGAAGGGCATCAAGGACGCGCACGCGCTGCAGACGTATTTCAACCAGCAGCTCGTCGGCATCCTCCACAAGCACGGCAAGCGGATGATGGGCTGGGACGAGATCCTGCAGCCCGGCCTGCCGACGGAGGCCGTGATTCAGTCCTGGCGCGGCCAGAAGTCGCTCGTCGACGCCGCGAAACAGGGCTACGACGGCGTGCTGTCGGCGGGCTACTACATCGATCTGCTGAACTCGGCCGCGTCGCACTATGCCGTCGATCCGCTGCCCGCGGGTTCGGATCTCACCGAGGCCGAGGCCGCGCACGTACTCGGCGGCGAAGCGGCGATGTGGGGCGAGTGGGTGGATCCGGAGACGATCGACTCGCGCATCTGGCCCCGGACGGCGGCGATCGCCGAGCGGTTCTGGTCGCCGCGCGAGGTCGCTGACGTGAACGACATGTACCAACGGCTCGACCGCGCGAGCGTCGAGCTCGAGGAGCTCGGCCTCACGCACCTGCGCAATGCCGACGTCCTGCTGCGGCGACTGACCGGCGGCGCCGACGTCGCTCCGCTGAAACCGCTGGCCGACCTCGTCGAGCCGGTGAAGGGTTATCAGCGCGGCGGCCAGCAGCCGTGGATGACGACCCTCGGGCCGCTCACGCATCTGGTCGATGCCGTGAGCGCGGACAGCCCGGCGGGCCGCGCCACGACGGCGCTGGTCAACAACCTGCTCGGCGATGCGCCGCGGTTTGCGCTGGCACGCCCCGAGCTGGAGGCCCGGTTCGCCCGCTGGCGCGATGCGCGCGATCCTATCGCCCGGCTCGCCGACGCGGCGCCGGCCATCCGCGAGGTCACGCCGCTCGCCGAGGATCTGGCCGCGATGGGGGAGATCGGCCTCGACGCGCTCACCTGTCTCTCGCGCCGGATCACCCCTGACGCCGCGTGGCGCGACGCCAAGCTCGCCGTGCTGGATCGCACCGCCCGGCCCAAAGCCGCGCTCGAGTTTCCGTTTGTCACGTCGATGCGCGAGCTCGTGATCGGCGCGGCCGAGCAGGGTCAGCTGGCCACGATGTCACCGGCCGACTGGCGCGCGCGCGTGCGATCCCTGGCGGCGCCGCCTCGACGCGGGCGGTAGGCTGGTACGTCGGGTGCGTCTGGTCCCAGCAAACTGACGGTCGTCAACTTTCTACTCCTTTTCCCCCAGAAACGGGAAAAAGATGGCTGGCACCCGACGTACCCGACGTACCCGGCGTACCGGACGTACCTGACGTACCTGGCGTACGATGTGCTCTATGGCGCGCCTCCCTGCCGTGTTCTTCGGCCACGGGAATCCGATGAACGCGCTGCTCGACAACGGGTACACGCGGGCGTGGGCTGCGGTGGGCGAGGCCATCCCCAGGCCGCGGGCGATTCTGTGTATCTCGGCGCATTGGTTCGTGCCCGAGACTGGCGTGACGGTTTCCACGGCGCCGCGCACGATCCACGACTTCGGCGGATTCCCGCCGGCGCTCTACCAGGTGCAGTATCCGGCCCCGGGCGATCCGGTGCTGGCGCGCCACGTGCAGCAGATACTCGCGCCGCTGCCCGTCACGCTCGACGACCGCTGGGGCCTCGACCACGGCACGTGGTCCGTGCTGAAGCATGTGTATCCGCGTGCCGACGTGCCGATCGTTCAGCTCAGCATCGACGAACGGGAGCCGGCGTCGTTCCACTACGAAATCGGCAAGCGCCTTGCCTCGCTGCGCGACGAGGGCGTGCTCATCGTCGGCAGCGGCAACCTCGTGCACAACCTGCACGCATTCGCGTGGGGGAAGCACAACGTCGAGCCCTTCGACTGGGCGCTGCGCTTCGAGCGACAGGCGCGCGAGATGCTCGTCGCCGGCGAGCAGGCGCCGCTCGTCCAGTACGATCGGCTCGGCCGGGATGCGCTGCTTTCCATCCCGACGCCCGATCACTACCTCCCGCTGCTGTACGTCATCGCAACGCGCCAGCGGGACGATGCCATCGCGTTCCCCGTCGAGGGCGTCGACGGCGGATCGGTATCGATGCTGGCGGTGAGGGTCGGGTAGCCCCCGCGCTGACAAGAGACTTTAGTCATCCTCCGGTAGGGTATCTGGCGGAGCGGTCGCTCCGATCCCGAGCCTGGCGGGACGTGTCGACGGAGACGGATTTGCAAGTACGCGCCATATGCATCGCATGCGCGCCGCCGCCATCCTCCTGAGTCTGATTCTCGTCGCGGCTCCGGCCCTAGCCAGCCCGATCGGCTTCATTGTCACACCGCTGGCCTCCGACCAGTCCGATCCGCACCTCACGAACCCCTGGGGACTGGCGTCCAGCCCCACGTCGCCCTTCTGGATCGGCGCGAACCATAGCGGTTTGGCGGTGCTGTATTCGGGCGCGGGCGTGCAGAACGCACTCGCCGTGACGATCCCGGGGGACGGGTCCGTGACCGGAGTCGTTTTCAATGCGGCGTTCGCCAGCTCCTTCAACGGGGACCCTTTTCTGTTTGCCAGCGAGGACGGCACCGTGTCCGGCTGGCGCGGAGCGCTTGGCACCAGCGCCGAGACGCTGCAGACGGCGGACCCCGACAACGTCTACAAAGGCATGACGATGGCGAGCACGGGCGGCCATGAGTACGCGTACCTTGCCGACTTCCGAGCGGGCGAGATCGATGTGATGAGGGGAGATGCCCTCGCTCCCAACCTGACCGGCCACTTCCTAGATCCCAGCCTGCCCGCCGGGTACGCGCCGTTCGACATTCAGAACCTCAACGGCCTGCTCTACGTGACGTACGCCCTGCAGGACGCGTCCGGTCGGGACGACCAGTCGGGGGCCGGCCACGGGTTCGTGGATGTCTTCGATTTGAACGGCAACCTGATCAGGCGCCTGGTCAGCAATGGCGTGTTGAATTCACCGTGGGGCCTGGCGATCGCTCCCGCCGGGTTCGGCGATGTCGGCGGGAGCCTGCTCGTCGGGAATTTTGGCGACGGCCATATCAACGCGTTCGATCCAGCCACGGGCGCATTCATCGAAACGCTGTTGGGGACGAACAACCAGCCCCTCACGATCGACGGGCTCTGGGGACTGCGCTTTGGCAACGCCGGCAACAACGGCACGCCGCTAGATCTGTACTTCACCGCCGGGCCGAACAGCGAAGCCGGCGGGCTCTTCGGCGTGATCAACGCCACGGGTCAGAGCACGCCGCCCGGGGTGGTACCCGAGCCGGCCACGATCGCGCTCGTCGGCGGCGGCCTGCTGGCGGCTCTGCGCCGGCGCGGCCGCGTCACTTCTTGACGAACGCGTACCCTGTCATGATGCCAAGCCGCGTGTCGCACCCGTCTTGGCTGCCCTTGAACGTCAGCGCCTTGCCGTCGAAGGCCCACGTGTAGGTGCCCTCACCGCTGTTGCTGCAGGCGTCCGAGTTGTCAGACACGATGATCTGATTGCCCTTGGTGGTGTACTTGCCGGCGGCGACCGGCTGGCCGTCGGACGTGGCGCTGTACGTGCCGT
Source organism: Vicinamibacterales bacterium (assembly GCA_035519535.1). Lineage (GTDB taxonomy): Bacteria > Acidobacteriota > Vicinamibacteria > Vicinamibacterales > SCN-69-37 > DATEGZ01. The sequence goes on from DATIWF010000063.1 coordinate 38,164, forward strand.
CGCCGAACGTCACTTCGAGCACGGACCCGTCCTGCATCGTGACGCCATACGTACCCTTGGGAAAGACGGCGGTGCTCGTGGCCGGCGCCTTGGCCGGCGCCTGCGGCGGCTTTGTGGCTTGTTGAGCAACCAGGGCAACGGGCAGCGCGACCAACAGCAATCCGACAGCGAGTCGACTCATAGCGCACTCCTTCGAGGACGAATCATCGTAGCACCTGAGACGAGGGCGCCGTACCTGCCGGTTGCCCGAAGTGCGCCCGCAGCAGCCGGTTGACTTCGGCGGCGCACTGAATCGTCGCACCGTGTCCGGCGGCGGGCAGTTCGACAAACCGCGCGCGGGGGATGGCCGCCGCCAGCGCGCGGCCGAAGCGCGGAGGCGCGATCCGGTCCTCCGCGGCGCTGACGACGAGGGTCGGGATTGAGGCGAGCGCGCCGAGGCGCGCCGCCGCGTCGTACCGCGACATCGCGCGGAGCTGGCGCATGACGATCGGCGGTTGATCCGCAAGATCGCGGCCGAAGAGGCGCGCGAGGCGGGCGGCGAGCGCCCCCCGATCGACCGCGGCCGCCAGGCGTTCGCGATCACCCCCACGCCCTGCAGAAGTAGCACGGCGGGGCCATGTCCGGCCCGTTGGTACGTCAGTCTGGCGCCCGGCGTCTCGACCGTCGGCACGGGCCTAAAGCGTCACCTGCACCGTCTTGCCGGCGAACGTCACCGTCTTGGTGTCCTTTGCCCCGACCGCGCGCACCTGAATCGTCCGCGACTGCGGCGGCAGCATCCGCGAGTTCTGCGCGAGCCGCAGGGTCAGCGTCCGCGATCGGTCCTGCCACGTCGTCGTGATGCCCATCCACGCGCCCGTGCGGTACGCAAACGACTGCCCGTCGTCTTCGTACACCATGGATGAGCCGTCGGCGCCCGGGTACACGACGAGCGTCAGCGGTTCGTCGGAGGGCTCGCCGGTGTACTGGCGCACCGGACCCATCGGAATGATGGCACCCGCGCGGACATAGATCGGCATCGTCGCGAGATCGACCTTGCGATCGCGCTGGCCGCCGCCGGTGGTGGACTCTTCCGTCCAGAAATCGAACCACGTGCCGCCCGGCAGATAGAGCTTGCGCAGCGTCGCACCCGGCTCGACCACCGGCGCGACGAGAATGTCGCGCCCCCAGAAATACTGATCGCCGCGCTGCGTGGCCGCCGGATCGTCCGGGTGGTACATCCACATCGGACGGATGATCGGCACGCCGGTCTCGGCGCATTCGCGCACGGCGGAGTAGAGGTACGGCATCAGGCGATATCGCAGCTCGAGATACTTCCGGCAGATGGGCTCGACGTCCGGGTTGTGCAGCTCTTTCGGATCGGGACCGGGGAAATTGGCGACCTCGTTCGGGCCGAGCTCGCCGGTGTTCCAGCCCCACGGCAGCCGCAGGTGCCAGTCGCGGCCGTGCGCGCGGAAGAGCGGACAGAACGCGCCGAACTGGAACCAGCGCACGTGGAGCTCGCCCGTGTACTCCGGCGTCGGAATGAAGCCGCCGATGTCCGTGCCCCAGAACGGAATGCCGGAGAGCGACGTGTTCACGGCGTCGGGGACGTGATTCTTGAGCGTCTCCCACTGCGAGTTGACGTCGCCGGACCACAGAAACGCCGCGTAGCGCTGCATGCCGGCGTAGCCGTTGCGATGGAGCGCAAACGGCCGCTCGTTCGGACGCCAGAGCTGGCTGCCTTCCCAATACATGCGAATGCGCGCGAGCTTCGAGGGGCCGTCGAGGCCGTCGCCCTGATCGGGCCACCACCCGTCGATGCCGAGATCGTAAAGCGGCTTGTGCGCAGGCCAGTAGCAGCTGACTTGTCTATCTGGCGGCCACTGCCCGTCAGGTGTGCGGCCAGGGGGAAGCGCGGGCGCGGTGCATGGGTCGCTCACGCTCCCTTTCAGCGTGCCTGGCCGCGCAGCGCTCCCGGCCTCGACGACGACATGCAGCACGACTTTGAAGTGTTCGGCGTGCAGCTCGTCAATCATCGCCTTCGGATCGGGAAAGTTCTTCTCGTTCCAGGTGAACTCGCCGTTGTGGGTGTTCCAGCCGGATGGCGTGAAGTCCGTGCCGAGATAGATGAGCCCGTCACACGGCAGCTTCTTCTCGCGCATCGTGCGCGCCACCCATTTGACTTCATCGGGTCCCGCGAGCGTGCGATGGGACTGGAGATAGCCGAGCGTCCAGAGCGCGGGCATCTCGGCGCGCCCGGTGATGCGCGCGTACTCGCCGACGACGACCGTTGGGTCCTTGGACGCCACGACGAACAGATCGAAGGCCCCGGCGCGGGCCGGCGGCGTGAACTTCCCGGTGTCTCCGGTGAAATCGAACGCGCCGAGCGGCTGATGGATGTAGAGCCCCCAGCCGTCGGTGCCGACGAGCCACTGGATCGGCACCCGCCCGCCGTGCGTCGCCAGCCGGTAGCCGCGCGGTGTATTCGGCAGATATGAGGCCTGACCGCTGGGCATGCGGTCGGTCGCGCCCTTGCGATCGTACTGCGATCCGCCCTCACCAAGGCCGAGCAGCGGCCCTCGGGGCAGCACGAATGACATGCCCGGCGCACCGTCGTCGAAGGTGAGCGTCTGCACGGTCCGGCCGTCGTTGCCCTCGATGTCGATCTTGAGCGGGCTCGACGAGACGTGGACGGTCAGGCTGCCGGCGCGAACCGACGCGAGCTGTCGCAGCATCCGGGACCGCGTCGCCTGGCGTGTCCACTCGCTCTGCACGAGCGCGCCGTCCTCGACGACCGCGGCCGCCTGGCTGTCGGTGACCGGCAGCACGGTGATGCGTACCGTGGCGTTGCTCACCGACGAGATCGCGATCTCGACGGGCGTCCCGCCCACGGTGAGATCCATGCCTTGCGCCCGAATCACGGCGGGTGCGAGCACGAATCCCGCACCGGCCGCACCGAGGCGCTTCATGGCGTCGCGTCGAGTTGGCTGTCTCATGAGGTGCTACGATACGCCACACCCGGAGGGTTCTGCCATGCCAATGCGGCGCGTCCTGCTTGCGCTTGTCTGTCTGTTTGTACTCGGCACACTCTGGCACTCGCAGCTGAGCGCCGCCCCGGAGGGCACGCGGCTGCTGCGGTCGCCGACCGTCAGTGCGACGCGGATCGCGTTCGCGTATGCGAACAACATCTGGAGCGTCGAGCGCGCCGGCGGGGCGGCCCGGCGCCTGACCAGCTTCCAGGGCCTGACGACGAATCCCAAGTTTTCGCCGGACGGCAAGTGGATCGCGTTCAGCGGCCAGTACGCGGGCAACACCGACGTGTACGTCATGCCGGCGGAGGGCGGCGAGCCGCGCCGCCTCACGTGGCACCCAGGCGCGGACGACGTGCAGGGGTGGACGCCCGACAGCCGGTCGATCGTGTTTGCGTCGTCGCGGGCGACGTGGGCGCCGAGCGGCGCGCCGCGCTTCTGGACCGTGCCCGTCGAAGGCGGCGTCGAGGCGCCGATGGCGCTGCCGCGCGCCTATCAGGGCAAGATCTCGCCCGACGGCACGCACGTCGCATATCGCATGAACAATTCATGGGACGAGGAGCGCCGCAACTACCGCGGCGGCCAGAATCGGCCGATCTGGATCGTCGATCTCAAGACGTTCGATCTCGTCACGCCGCCCTGGACGACGTCGAAGGACGTGGATCCGGTGTGGGTCGGCGACGTCGTGTACTTCCTGTCCGATCGCGACGGCGTCATGAACGTCTGGTCGTTCGACACGAAGAGCAGGAAGCTCGCGCAGCAGACGAAGTTCAAGGACTACGACGTCAAGACGGTGGACGCCGGCGCGGGCGTCGTCGTCTTCGAGCAGGCCGGATACGTGCACGAGCTCAACCCGCAAACGGGCCAGGAGCACGTCGTGCCGATCACGGCGACGGGCGACTTCCCGTGGATGATGCCGCGCTGGGAGGACGTGACCGCGCGCATGACGAACCTGGCGCTGTCCCCGACGGGCAAGCGCGTGGCCGCCGAGGCGCGGGGCGAGATCTTCACGATTCCCGCCGAGAAGGGCGACATCCGCAACCTCACGCACTCGAGCGGGTCCGCCGAGCGCGATCCGGCGTGGTCGCCGGACGGCAAGTACGTCTCGTACTTCAGCGACAAGAGCGGCGAGTACAAGCTGGTGCTCGAGGCACAGGACGGCCTCACGCCGCCGCGCGAGATCGCGCTGCCCAATCCCACGCACTACTACACGCCGGCCTGGTCGCCGGACTCGAAGAAGATTCTCTACACCGACACGAACCTCCACGTGTGGGTGCTCGACGTCGCGAGCGGGCAGACGAAGGTCGTCGGCAACGACCCATGGATGGTGCCCGAGCGCACGCTCAATCCCGTGTGGAGCCCGGATTCGAAGTGGATTGCGTATTCGAGCCGGTTGAAATCGCTGTACCACGTCATCTTCATCGCCAACGCGGAGACGGGCGAGTCGAAGCAGGTCACCGACGGCTTGTCCGATGCGGTGTGGCCGGCGTGGGACGCGGGCGGGAAGTACCTCTGGTTCCTCGCGTCCACGGACTTCGGGCTGCAGTCACAGTGGCTCGACATGACGTCGTACGACCACACGGAGAACTTCGGGCTGTACCTCGCAGTGCTGAAGCAGGGCGAGGCGTCGCCGTTCCTGCCCGAAAGTGACGAGGACGGCGGCGTCGGCACCGGCACGCCGGCGCCGCCGGGCGGCGGACGAGGCGGTCGCGCGGGTGGGGCCGGAGCCACCACCGAGGAGCCGGGCGGCGATGCCCCGGCGCGGCCGGCGCGTGCGCCGGTGACGGTCTCGATTGATTTCGACGGCTTGTCGAAGCGGATCCTGTCGATTCAGGGCGTGCCAGCGCGCGAGTATTCGCGCTTGCGCGCCGGCGTCCCGGGCACCGTGTTCTATCTCGAAGCCGGCGCGGGCGGCGGCGGTCGCGGGGCGGGCGGCGCCGGCGGCGGTGGCAGCACGCTCGTGCGGTACCGCATCAGCGATCGTCGCGCGGCGCCCTTCGTCGCCGGCGCGACGACCTACGACGTCAGCGCCGACGGTCGCAAGCTCGTGTACCGCGCCGGCGGGGGAGGCGGCGGGGGACGCGGCGGCGCCGCCGCGGCCGCACCCGCAGCCGTCCCCATCTTCATCGTCGACGCCGATCGCAACGCGCCGGCGGCCGGACAGGGCCGCGTCGAGGTGTCGCTGCGGATGTACCTCGAGCCGAAGGAGGAGTTCAAACAGATCTTCAACGAGGGCTGGCGCAATCAGCGCGACTACCTGTACGTGCCGAACATGCATGGCACCGACTGGGGCGAGGACCGTGAGATGTACGGCAAGCTCCTGCCATTCGTCAACCACCGCGCGGATCTGAACTACCTCATCGACATGATGGGCGCGGAGATTTCGATTGGCCACTCGTACGTGCGCGGCGGCGAGATGCCCGAGGTGCCGAATGCGGTGCCGGGCGGGCTGCTCGGCGCGGATTTCGAGATCGACGGCGGGCGCTACAAGATCACGCGCATCTACGACACCGAGAACTGGAATCCCGATCTGCGCGCGCCGCTGGCCTCGCCGGGCGTGGACGTCAACATCGGCGACTACATCCTCGCCATCAACGGCGTCGAGCTGCGTGCGCCCGACAACATCTACCGTCTGCTCGACGGCACCGCGAACCGGCAGACAACGCTGACGGTGGGACCGCGGCCGGCGATGGAGGGCACGCGCCGCGTGATTGTCGTGCCCGTCGCCAACGAGCAGACGCTGCGCACCCGCGCCTGGGTGGAGGACAACCGGCGGCTCGTGGACAAGCTGTCGAACGGCACGCTCGCCTACGTCTATCTGCCCAACACGGGCCAGCCGGGGTACACGAGCTTCAATCGGTACTACTTCGCGCAGCAGGACAAGCAGGGCGTGGTCGTGGACGAGCGCTTCAACGGCGGCGGGTCCGCGGCCGACTACATCATCGACGTGCTCGAGCGCTCGTTTGACGGCTACTTCAACAACGTCGCGGGCGATCGCTACCCGTTCACCAGCCCGGCCGCCGGCATCTGGGGACCGAAAGTGATGATCATCAACGAGATGGCGGGGTCGGGCGGCGACCTGATGCCGTTCATGTTCCGCGCGCGGAAGATCGGGACGCTCGTCGGCAAACGCACCTGGGGCGGCCTGGTGCACACGGCCGACACGCCGACGTTCATCGACGGGGGATCGGCCATCGC
>DATIWF010000064.1:0-99047 GCA_035519535.1 Vicinamibacterales bacterium
CTCGACCTGACGACCAACCAGCTCAAACAGTGGACGGATACCGCCACGGGCAACGTCTCTCCGGTCGTGCTCCATCAGGGCAGCGGGCTGAAGGTCGCGTTCATCTCGTACTACAAGGGCGAGAACGGCATCCACATCATCTCGGGGGACAAGCCGATCGCGGTCGTGGACTCGGCCGATTTCGGGTCGCCCGGCCCGATCGTGGACTTCCAGGCGCCGATCAGCCACACGCTGATGCGCGACAACATCCACAAGAAGGGCGCGCTCGAGGGCATGAGCCTCGCCGGGCGGCCGCCGGTCGCCCTGGGCGTGTCGAGCAGCGGCAACTTCTACGGCAATACGCAGGTGACGTTCACCGACGTGCTGGGCGACAAGCAGATGAGCTTCTTCTTCCAGTCGGTGTCGCAGTACCGCACGCTCGCGTTCACCTACCAGAACATCGAGAACCGCCTGCAGTACGCCATCCAGGGCTTCTCGCAGGACAACTTCTTCTACGGCCAGAACGCGGCCTTCTACGACCCGTCCATCGCGCCGTACATCGACCGCGACCTCGCGCAGGCCGAACAGAGCCAGCGCGGCGGCACGGCGTTCCTCATCTATCCGTTCAACCGGTATCGCCGCGTCGAGCTGTTCACGGGGTACATCCACCTCTCCGAGCAGTATCTGGATTCGTCGCTGCAGGCGCTGGCCGATCAGTACCAGACCGCGCTGTACGGCCAGCCGCTCTTCCGCAACGGGAACATGCTGCCCGTCGGCGTGTCGTTCATCCAGGAGACGACGGTCTTCCGCGATTACGGGCCGGTGTCCGGGAGCACGTTCCGGCTCGCGTACAACGCGTCGCCGGGCTTCTCCGACTCCTGGCTGTCGCGCCAGACGCTCGATGGCGACGCCCGGTACTACGTCCGGCTGGCGGCGAACGGCACGCTGGCGCTGCGCGCGCGCGGCCTCAAGAGCTGGGGCAATAACCCCGACTTCCTGTACTTCGGCGGCAACTCCGAGATGCGCGGCTACGATTACCTCCAGTTCGTCGGGCAGAAGGCGTTCTTCCTGAACGCCGAGTTGCGGTTCCCGATCGTCGAGGCCATGGCGACGCCGTTCGGGGTCGTGGGGGGCATGCGCGGCGTGTTCTTCGCCGACATGAGCGGCGCGGCGTTCGAGAACGTGCCGTTCACCTTCTGGACGAACAGCACGCAGACCTACACGCCGATCGTCGGCTACCAGCAGGTGGACGCGATCGGCAACCTGGCGCCGATCTACGGTCCGCCGGTCCAGATCTCGGGCCTGCGCCTCGTCGACGGCCGCGCGTCGTACGGCATCGGCCTCGAGACGTTCGTGCTGGGCTTCCCGATGCACTTCGACTGGGCGTGGAAGACGCTCTTCAACCGCGACTGGGAGGACGCGCTCTTCGCGGCCTACGGCGGCAGCCACGAATTCCGCAAGGTCCGGTTCGCGTTCTGGATCGGCTACGACTTCTAATCGGGTGATTGGGGAGGGGTGATTGGGGATTGAATTGGGAGATTGTCGATTGGTGATTGAATGGGTGATTGGTGATTGAATGGGTGATTGGGTGATGGGATGGACGATTGAGCGAGGGCATTGGTGATTGAGCGAGGGCGTTGGTGATTGGGCGATCGCCCGATGCCATCGCCGATCGCCCGATGCCGTCGCCAATCGCCCGATGCCATCGCCAATCGCCCAATGCCATCGCCAATCGCCCAATGCCATCGCCAATCGCCCAATTAGATCGCCAATCGCCCAATTCGATCGCCAATCACCAATCGCTCCTTGCCAATCACCAATCACCAATCACCGATCCCCAATCATCTGATGACGGCCCGCCCTCGGTCAGCGTCCTTCACGGAGATGGTGCAGGTGGTGCTGCCGAACGATGCGAACCCGCTGGGGTTTCTGCTGGGCGGCACGGCGATGCACCTGATCGACATCGCCGGAGCGATTGCGGCTCACCGGCACACGCGCAGCCTGCTCGTCACGGCGGCCGTGGACGGGCTGCAGTTCCTGCATCCCATCAAGGTCGGCGACCTCATCATCCTCAAGGCCAGCGTGACGGCGGCGTTCGACACGTCGCTCGAAGTGGAGGTTGAAGTGTTCTCCGAGGGCACGCTGACGGGCGAGCGCAAGCTGACGAGCCGCGCGTTCCTGACGTTCGTCACGGTCGACAAGTCGGGCGGCCGCGTCCCGGTCCCGCCGCTCCTGCTCGAGACCGCGCGCGATCGTGAGGTCGCGCGCGAGGCCGCCGTGCGCCGCGAGGCGCGGCTCGAGGCCAAGCGGCGGTTTGCTCAGTCCTAGGTCCTCGGTCCTGCCCCTCAGATCCGCCGGAGCCGGACGCGCTCGATCGCGTGGTCGCGCCCCTTCTCGAGCACGAGGCGCGCGCGCTCGCGCGTCGGCTTGATGTTCTCGTGCAGGTTGACGCCGTTGATCGTGCGCCAGATCTCGCGTGCGGTCTCGACCGCCTGCCGGTCGTCGAGCGACGCGTAGCGGTGAAAGTACGACCGTGGGTCGCGGAAGACGGCCTCGCGCAGCATGAGGAACCTCGCGACGTACCACGCCTCGATGTGCGCTTCCTCCGCGTCGATGTAGATCGAAAAATCGAAGAAGTCGGAGACGAAGAGCCGCGCCGGGCGGCCGGGCTGGCTCTCCCCCGTCTGCAGGACGTTGAGGCCCTCGACGATCACGATGTCGGGCCGGTCGACGACCTGGGACTCGTCGGGGACGATGTCGTAGGCCTGATGGGAGTACACCGGCGCGCGGACCGCGCCCTCGCCCGCCTTGACGTCCACCATGAACTGCACGAGCGACCGCACGTCGTAGCTTTCGGGAAAGCCCTTGCGTGACATCAGGCCGCGCGCCTCGAGCACGCGGTTGGGCAGCAGGAAGCCGTCGGTCGTGATGAGGTCGACGCGCGGGTGCGCGGGCCACCGTGAGAGCAACGCCCGCAGGATGCGCGCGAACGTGCTCTTCCCGACCGCGACGCTGCCCGCCACGCCAATCACGTACGGCGTCGGCGACGGCGGCCGCCCGAGAAACGTGTCGGCGGCCTTGTGCAGCGTTTGCGTCGCCGCGACGTGCAGGTTGAGCAGCCGCGACACCGGCAGGTAGATCGCCTCGACTTCGGCGAGCGAGACGCGCTCGTTGATGCCCTGGAGCTCCGCCAGATCGGCTTCGCCGAGCGTCAGCGGCGTGGCGGCACGCAGCCGCGCCCAGGCCGCCCGATCGAAGTCGAGGTAGGGAGACGCCACCGCGCCCTCCGCCCGCGCCGGGCCCCTACTTCTTGAAGAAGGTCGCGTTCTGCTGGATGTAGTCCTTGAACTTGTCCGGAACCTCGTCGAGCGCGTAGATCGCCTCGACCGGACACGCCGGCACGCACGCCCCGCAGTCGATGCATTCGTCGGGATGAATGTTCAGCATCTTCGCCGACTCGAACGCCGGCTCGTCCTTGCGCGGATGGATGCAGTCCACCGGACACACGTCGACGCAGGCGGTGTCCTTGACGCCAATGCAGGGCTCGGTGATGACGTAGGCCATTACTCTCCTCCGAAGTCGGTGCCCGGGCGCACGTCCCCTCCCGGGCCCGACCCGACTCGGTCGAACTGGCATTGTACATGCACAGCCGAGGCCTTCAGCAAGTCCCTGGAAGGTCGGAGGTAAGATGCCAAGCATCATGGTCCGAGGCTCGTGGGGCACGCTGGCCCTGGCGGTCGTCGTGCTTCTCGGCGCCTTCGCGGGCCCGGCCGCCGGCGATCCGCAGGAAACCCCGGCGCCCTCGTCCGCCCCCCGCGTGACGGGCGGCGGCGAGGTCACGGCCGTCGCGGGCCCCGAGGACGATCAGGCGTTCTTCAACTACACCGACTACGAGCACAACGCTCTGCGCGTGCTGCGCGTGCGGCTGCTCGGCGAGTGGCGAATCTGGCAGCGCCTCTCGCTGCTCGGCGAGGCCCGCACGGAAAACGGCGACGGCGTGCAGATCCCGGCGCTCTACCTCCGGTGGCAGCCGTGGCGCGATCACAACTTCGACGTACAGATCGGGCGCATTCCGCCGGTGATCGGATCGTTCCCGCGCCGCGCCTACGGCCGTGACAACGTCGTCGTCGGATCGCCGCTGCCGTACCAGTATTTGATCTCGCTGCGACCGGATGCGCTGCCGGCCACGATCGATCAGCTCCTGCGCATGCGCGGCCGGGGATGGCAGCCGAGCTACCCGATCGGCTCGCAAGCGCTCGGCCCGGGCATTCCGGTGGTCTCGTCGTTCCGCTGGGACACCGGCGCCGAGGCGAGCTGGCGCAATCAGTGGATGGAGCTCGCGGGCGCCGTGACGCTCGGCGCGCCCGCGACGCCGGTCGTACAGGATCCGAGCGACGGCCAGCAGTACTCCGGCCGGATTGCGATGCACGCGCCCGGCGGACTCACCGTGGGGCTGTCCGGCGCACGCGGCGGGTGGATCAATCGGTCCGTCCTGAACCTGGTGCCCGAGTCGCTCCGCGGTCGGCACAATCAGACGGTCGTCGGCGTCGATGCCGAGGCCGGAGTCGGACCGTGGCTCGTGCGCGCGGAGTGGCTCCACAGCAGCTTCGAGCTGCCGTTCGTCGGCGAGACGGTGCAGCCGGCCCCGCTCGTCGCCGACTCGGCATTCGTCGAGGGGCGCTATCGTTTTCATCCTCGCTGGCAGATCGCGGCGCGCGTCGATCACCTGGGGTTCAGCACGCTCGTCGGGACGATCAACAACGGCGCACCGACGACCTGGGACGCCCCGGTGGAGCGGGTCGAGGGCATCCTCGGCTTTCGTGCGCGCCGCAACGTTGAGATCCGCGGCGGCTACCAGTACAACTGGCGGGACGGCGGGCGCGTCCATGAGCAGGGCTATCCCACGCTGATGGGCCTCTTCTGGTTTTGATGCGGCCGACCCTTCTTCACCTCGCGATCGCGGCCTCGAGCGCGGCGGCCCTCGCCGCCATGCCGCAGACGCCCGACACGGGCACGATCCGCGGGCGCGTTCAGATCGTCGCCGCGGCCCGGTCCACCGGGCGGCCCGCGATCGCCGATCTGGCTCCGCCGATGGTCGATCCCATCGACCGGCGCCGGTGCGTCGTGTATCTCGAGTCGGCGCCGCGCGAGGCGTTCGGCCAGCTCCAGCGCGCCCGGGTGCGCATGGACCAGCGCAACGAGCAGTTCGTGCCGCACCTGCTCGCGATCACCGTGGGGACGACGGTCGACTTCCCCAACAGCGACACGACGTTCCACAACGTCTTCTCGCTCGCGCGCGGGAACAGCTTCGACCTCGGCCGCTATCCGCCGGGCAAGACCGGCGGCCGCAAGTTCGACACCCCCGGCATCATTCCAATCTCGTGCGACATCCACTCGCACATGAGCGCCTACATCCTCGTGTTCAGCCATCCGTTCTTCGCGGTGACCGACGATGACGGCCGGTACACGATTCCCGCGGTGCCCCCCGGGTCGTACACCCTCATGGTCTGGAGCGAGCTGGGCCGGGCCGAACCCCGGAGAGTCACGGTCGCCGACGGCGAGACCGTGGACGCCGACTTCCGCGTTGCGCGGTGATGTCATGAGCCTGATCTCCTCGCTCACCAACCGGATTTTCCTCGCGAGCGCGCTGGTCGTGGTCATCGCGATCGGGATCGCGATCTACAGCGTCAACACCTCGGTCACCGATCAGGCCGAGAAGGACCTGCGCGGCGGCCTCGCAGAGGCGGCGTCGCTGGTCGACCAGCTCAGCCGCCGCCAGTTCGCGGACTTTGCGGCCAAGGGGTCGCTCATCGCCGACCTGCCGAGGCTTGCCAACGCCGCCGCGGTGGACGATCCCGCCACGGTGCAGCCGATCGCCGAGGACTACCAGAAGAAGATCGTCGCGGACGTCTTCGTCGTGACGACGAGCGGCGACCGCGTGCTCGCCAACGCGGGGCGGATCCGGCCCGACGCCGGCGACATCGCCGACATCGCGGCGGCGTGTCGCAAGAGCGCCGACGGCTCGTCGTTCCGCGTCGTGCCTGGCGGCGTACTGCACGCCGTCGCCTTCCCCCTCGATCCGATTCGGACGCTCATCGTGGGCTTCAGCCTCGACCGCGAGTTCGCCGCGGCGATCAAGGCGGTCACAGACAGCGACATCGTCCTCGTGGCCGACGGCCGCATCGTCGCGTCGACGCTCGACGCGGACCGGACCGCCGGCCTGCTGACGCCCCCGGCACCCACGGGTGAATTCGATCGCCTGCTGGGCAGCGAGCGCTACATCGGCAAGGTCCAGCCGCTCGGCCCCGCCGGCGGTCCGCAGGAGCCGGTCGCGCTCGTGCTGCGATCGCGGACGCAGCGTCTGAGCTTCCTGCCCGGCCTGCACCTGCAGATCCTCGTGACGGGCCTGGCGGCCGTGCTGCTCGCGACGCTGGTCGCCTACGCCATCGCCCGGACGGTCACGCGGCCCGTGCGTGCGCTCACGGCGACGATGCGCGAGATGGCGGCGACGGGCGACCTGGCGCGTCCGGTCCCGCCCGGCGGTCCCTGGGACGACGAGGACGCGCGCCTGCTGGCGACGACGTTCGGCCAGCTCACGGGCGCGCTCGCTCGGTTCCAGCGCGAGGCCGCGCAGCGCGAGCGGCTGTCGTCGCTCGGGCGGCTCTCGACCGTCGTCGCCCACGAGATTCGCAACCCGCTGATGATCATCAAGAGCGCCGTCCGGAACCTGCGCAAGCACCCGTCGCAGGACGTCGTTGCCGTCGCGGCCGACATCGACGAGGAGGTCCAGCGTCTCAACCACGTCGTGACCGACGTGCTCGACTTCGCGCGGCCGATTCGGTTCGACCTGGCTCCGGCCGATCTCGTCGCGATCTGCCGAAATGCGGCGCAGGCCGCGCAAGCCGGGCCGGACGACGTGCCGGTCACGGTCGAGGCGGCGGAGCGTGAAGCGCCGGTCGTCACCGACGCCGAGCGCGTGCGGTCCGTGCTCGTAAACGTGCTGGCGAACGCGCAGCAGGCCGTGCGGTCGCAGCCGGCGGGCTCCTCGCGCAACGGCCCGGCGCCGATCCGCCTCCGGACGACGCGGCGACAGGCCGGCGGCTGGCGCGTCGAGGTGAGCGATCGGGGGCCGGGAATCAAGTCGGAGGACCTGCCCCGCCTCTTTGAGCCATTTTTCACCACGCGGCGGACGGGGTCGGGATTGGGCCTGGCCATCGCGCGCAATATCATCGAAGGACTGGGGGGCGCGATCACCATCGACAGCCGCCCGAACGTCGGGACGACGGTCCGAATCGAGCTGCCGGATCGCGCTCCGGCCGCCAAGGAGTCAGTGTGACACGCGGATCCATCCTGCTCGTCGATGACGAGCCCAAGATCAGACTGGCGCTCGCCGACGCGCTGCGCGGCGAGGGCCACGAGGTGCTCGCGACGGGCAGTCCACGCGAGGCCCTGCGCCTGGTCGCGGAGCGCCCGTTCGATCTGCTCGTCGTGGACAACCTCATGCCCGAGCTCAGCGGCCTCGAGCTCATCCGCGAGGTGCTCGCCGGGACCGGCGGGGGGGAACGCCCGCAGATCCTGATGATGACGGCGCACGCGACGGTCGAGAGCGCGATCGAGGCGATGAAGCTCGGCGCGATCGACTACCTGCAGAAGCCGTTCGAGATCGACGAGTTCCTGGTCGTCGTGGGTCGCGCTGTCGAGCACGAGCGCCTGCGCACCCACCACGACTACCTCATCACCGAGCGCGACGAGCAGTTCGACCACTACGGCATCGTCGGGCGCAGCCGGGGGATTCAGGAAGTGGTGCGGATGGCGCGGCTGGTGGCCCAGTCGCGCAGCACGGTGCTGATCGTGGGCGAGACCGGCACCGGGAAGGAGCTGCTCGCGCGCGCGATCCACGATTGGAGCGCGCAGCGCGACATGCCGCTCGTGCGCGTGAACTGCGCCGCGCTGCCGGAGACGCTGATCGAATCCGAGCTGTTCGGCCACGTGCGCGGGGCGTTCACCGGCGCCGTCGCGAACAAGAAGGGCCGATTCGCCCTCGCCGACGGCGGCACGATCATGCTCGACGAGATCGCGGTGATCGCGCCCACCGTCCAGGCCAAGCTTCTGCGCGTGCTGCAGGAGCGCGAATTCGAGCCGCTGGGCTCGGAGCGCACCGTGAAGGTGGACGTGCGGGTGATCGCCGCCACCAACCGCGACCTGCGCCAGCTCGTCAGCGAGGGCAAGTTTCAGGAGGATCTCTTCTACCGGCTGAATGTCATCCCGATCACGATTCCGCCGCTGCGTGAGCGGCCCGACGACATCCCCGCGCTCGTCGAGCACTTCATCAAGCGCCACGCCAACCGGGCCGGCAAGCGCGTCGACGGCATCGCCCCGGACGCGCTCGCGCTCCTCACCGGCGCCCCATGGCCCGGCAACGTCCGCGAGCTCGAGAACACGATCGAGCGTTCGGTCGTCCTGACGCAGCAGCCCATCATTCAGGCGCGCGACATCGTCATCGTCAGCGCCGCGACGCCCGGGCAGGCGGCGCTGCCGTCCCTCCTGCTGAAACAGAATCTGGAGTGGACCGAGCGCGAGACGGTACGGCGCGCGCTCGAAGCCGCACGTTGGGTCAAGAAGGACGCCGCGGAAACGATGGGCATCAGCCAGCGCGCGCTCAGCTACTACCTCGCCAAGCATCACATCGACACGCCGGGAGACTGACGGCCCCCGGACGCAGAACCAGGAACACCGGATCCTTACGTCCCATGTAAGCGTTTACTTGCGGCGTAAGGCGCGATGCCGATCCGAGGCTGCGGATCGGTGTCTTTCAGCGTTCCACTGCGGCATCATCCTTGCTCCCCTTCTCGACAGTGCCCGTGCGCCTTCGCCGGCGCGCGGGCCTGGCCCGAGAGGGGGCGAGGGGGTGGTGCGCTCGTCGTGATTGGGGGACCGACGGTGCCTCGGTTTCGGTGCCGTGCCGAGGCCGCTGGAACGATCGCCGGGCGTGGCCTCCCGAACCTCGCTCCCTCCCGGGCCGCCGGACCATCGACGTTCTGCCGTCGCGATAAGATGGCGGGAGGATGGTCCGGCTCTCGCGTGTGCGCCTCGTCGCGTGCGGGGCGTTCATCGCGCTGTGTTGGGCGTGCGGCAGCTCGTCGACGGCGCCGTCCAGCTCGACGCCACCCGTCGCGACCAACACCATCACCATCACGTCGTCCGGCGTGAGCCCGAAGAGCGTGCAGATCGCCGTGGGCAGCCGCGTGACGTTCGTCAACAACGACTCGCGTTCGCACAACATGCAGTCCGATCCACATCCGGAGCACACGGACTGCCCGGAGTTGGAAACAGTGGGATTCCTGTCCCCAGGTCAGAGCCACGAAACTAAGAACTTCGTGACCGCGCGAACGTGCGGGTTCCACGACCACGACGACTTCAGCAACCAGAGTCTCTGGGGTCAGATCATCATCAAGTAAGCCCCAGCTCCACGACGCCCGGGCCCGGGCGCGTGACGAAGACGTCGGTGCGGGTCACCGCCGGAAACGCCGCGCGATACGCGGACAGCCAGCGCGTGGCAAACGCGGCCGCGTCGTCGGAGGGCACGAGGGCCCAGACGCTGCCACCGAAGCCCGCGCCGAAGCTGCTGGCGGCGAAAGCGCCCATCTCGCGGGCCATGCGGGCCAGCGCGCGGGTCTCGGGCGTCTGATTGCCCAGCAGCACGTCGGCCTCGGCCTGCGACGCGGCCGACAGGTCGCCAATCGCATGGACGTCGGCGACGCGAAAGGCCTTCGCCGCCTCGAGCACCCGGGCGTCCTCGGCGATGAAGTGCCTCAGCCGGATCTGCAGGTCCTTCGCCGTGAAGTCGCCGAAGCCGGTCGCGCGCGTCAGCTCGCGCAGGGCGTTCAGGGCGCCGGGGCCGCTCGCGAGCGCAGCCGCGAGCGTGGGCCACGACGTGCCGACGGTGTGGTTCCAGACGTCGAGCAGCGCGCGGGTGCCGAGCGACGCGCGGTTGTAGCGATCCTTCGCGCTGCCCGCCTTGTCGGCCTGGATGCCGCTGCCGGCCACCACGAACCGCCACGATGCCGGCATCAACTCGTCGCCGAGATGCCGGACCGGCACGTACGCGTAGGCGCTGACATGGTCGGCGCGGCCGGTGAGGATCGCCGTGTGATCTTCGCTGCCTCCATGCGTGCCGACGCCGCTCGTGCCCGCCAGCGAACCGAACGTCAGCCCGTTCTCGACCGCGCCAAGGTAGCCGGCGAGGTCCAGCGTCGTCGTGATCGCCGCCTGCCATTCCGGGCGGCTGTCGAGGCCCGCGCGGCGGATCAGCGCGGTGGCCACGGCGACGACGAGCGCGCTCGAGCTGCTGAGGCCGGCCGCGCGCGGCAGGTCGCTCAGCACGGCGATGTCGGCGCCGAGGGCCGCACCGGGAAAATTCTGATTGAGCCGCCGGGCGACGACCGCAACGTAGTTGGACCAGCCGGTGAACCGCGCGGCGGGGTCGTCCAGATGAACTTCGGTCGCATCGCGCCAGCGCGCGTCGAGCACGCGGACGGTGCGGTCGGCGCGCGGGCCGGCGACGACGACGAAGCCTCGAGGAACGGCCGCGACGAGCGAGCGGCCGCCGGCATAGTCCGTGTGCTTGCCGAACACCTCGATGCGGCCCGGCACGAACCAGCCCCACTGCGGCGGCGCGGCCACGGCCTGGCGGAACGCCGAGACCGTCTCGGCGACCAGCCCGGCCCGGCTCTCGGCCTCCGCGGGCGCGAACCCGGCTCCGAGCAATCGCTCAATCACCCGATCGCCCAATGCAATCGCCAATCCTCGATGACGCGATGCAATCGCCAATCCTCGATGACGCGATGCAATCGCCAATCGTCCATCACGCGATGCAATCGCCAATCGTCCATGACGCGATGCAATCGCCAATCGTCCATCACGCGATGCAATCGCCAATCGTCCATCACGCGATCGTCAATAGTCGTACACGCCTCGGCCAACCTTCTTTCCAAGGCGGCCGGCCTTGACGTACTGCACGAGCAGCGGGCAGGGCCGGTACTTCTCGCCCATGCTCTTGTGGAGGTACTCGAGGATGCTGAGCCGCGTATCGAGCCCGACGAGATCGACGAGCTCGAACGGGCCCATGGGATGATTCAGCCCGAGCCTGAGCGCCTTGTCGATGTCGCGCGCCGACGCCACGCCCTCCATGAGCATGTAGAAGGCCTCGTTGCCGATCGAGGCGTTGACGCGCGTCGTGATGAAGCCCGGCGCCTCGCGCACGAGCACGGTCTCCTTGCCCATCTGCCGCGCGACCGCTTCGACCGTGGCGAGCGCCTCATCGCTCGACTCGAGCGCCCGGACGACCTCGATGAGCTTCATCTTGTGGACGGGATTGAAGAAATGCATGCCCGCCACGCGCGCCGGCCGTGAGAGCGATCCGGCCATCTCCGTGATGCTGAGCGCGGACGTGTTGGTGGCGACGATCGCCGCCGGGGGCGCCGCGCGTTCGATCTCGGCGAAGAGCCTCAGCTTGAGATCCATGCGCTCGGGCGCGGCCTCGATCACGAGATCCGCGCCCGCGAGGGCCGCGCCGACATCGCTCGTGGTCGTCACCCGCGCGAGCGCCCGGTCAGCCTCGGCGCTCGTGGCCTTCCCGAGCTCGACCGACCTCTGAAAGATCTCATGGATCAGATGGCGCGCGCGCGAGAGCTGCGGCTCGGCGACGTCGAAGAGGCGCGTCTCGTAGCCCGCGGCCGCCGCGGCGTGCGCGATGCCGTGCCCCATGGTGCCGGCGCCCAGAACGGTGACGGTGCGAACAGTCATGACATCACGGCGTGAGTCGGGCCGCGAGACACGCGTCGATGGTCTCGACGGCGCGATCGATCTCGGCCTCGGTGTTGTAGAAATGCGGGGCCATGCGGATGCCGGCCTTCGGCCGGTGGTCGACGATGACGCCTCGCGCCAGCAGCGCGTCGGCGACGCGCGCGCCGTCGGGCACGTCGACGACGACCGACCCGCCGCGCTCCCGGTCGTCGGTCGGCGTGTTGAGGCGCCACCCGCGCCGCTCTGCCGCATCCATCAGGCGCCGCGTCAGGCGGAGCGACTTCTCGCGGATTGCCGGTACGCCGATCGACGCGACGATCTCGTACCCGGCGCGCGCCGAATAGAGCGCCGGCACGTTGGGCGTGCCGCTCTGCAGGCGCTCGATGCCCTCCGCGTAGCGGATCGGCCCCGTCTCGAACGCGAACGGGGCGGCGTGGCCGGCCCAGCCAACCACCGAGGGCTGCAGATCGCGCACCAGATCCGGACGCACGTAGAGGTAGCCGGCGCCGGGCCCGCCGCACAGATACTTCACGGACCCGCCCACGGCGAAATCCACGCCCCACCCCGCGAGGTCAATCGGCACCGCGCCCGCGCCCTGGTAGACGTCGAGGACGACCCGCGCGCCGACGCGATGCGCCTTCTCCACGACCGGCCCGATGTTCTGCAAACACGCGCTGCGGAACAGGACGAGCGAGATCGGCACCAGCACCGTGCGCTCGTCGATGGCATCGACGAGCCGATCGATCGGCGCGCGAATCGTGTCGTCGGACGGCACGATGACGACCTCGGCGCCGTACCGGCGGAACCCCTCGAACAGGTAGTGGTTCGTCGGAAAATCGAGGTCCTGGAGCACGATCCTGTTGCGCCGGCCGTCGAACGAGAACGCGGACGCAATGATCGACTGGGCGACGGTCGCGTTCTGGTGCATCGTGATGGTGTCGCGCGCCGCGCCGAGAATCGGCGCCAGGAGGTTGCCCGTCTCCTTGCCGATCTCCCACCAGCCCTCGTGCCAGGCCCGCACGCCGCGGCGGCTCCACTCGTCGGCGAACTGCTGCAGGTACGCGCTCGCGCGCCTCGGCATCGCGCCCAGCGAGTGGCTCACCAGGTACGTGCAGGTCTCGACGATGGGGAACTCTCGACGCCAGGCTAAGAGTGAATCCATGTCATCGGCAATCGGTAATCGATAATCGGGTGATCGAAGGGCATCGATGATCGATGATCAGCATCGACGATCGATGATCGACATCGACGATCGATGATCGGCATCGATGATCGACGATCGATGACCGACATCGATGATCGATCATCGGTATCGATCATCGCCGGTCGATCATCGCACCCAGCACCCAGCACTCAGCACCCAGCACCCAGCACTTCGCATTACGTCAGATCGACCCAGACCGTCTTGACCTGGGTGTAGGACTCGAGCGCGTGCACGCTCATCTCGCGGCCGAATCCGCTCTGCTTGTAACCGCCGAAGGCGGCCGCCGTGTCGTACACATTGTAGGTGTTGATCCAGACCGTCCCGGCCTGGAGCTTCGACGCCACGTAGTGGGCTTTCTTGATGTCCCTCGTCCAGATGCCGGCCGCCAGACCGTAGATCGAGTCGTTGGCGCGGGCGATCGCCTCGTCCACGTCGCCGAATTCGATCGCCGCGAGCACCGGGCCGAAAATCTCCTCGCGCGCGATCGTCATCGCCGGCTGGACGTCTGCGAACACCGTCGGCTGCATGAAGTAGCCCTTGCCCGTGCCAATGTCGGCGCGCTGGCCGCCGGCCACGAGCGTGGCGCCCTCGCGCTTGCCCGTCTCGACGTAGTGGAGGACGCGCTCGAGCTGACTTTTCGACGAGACCGCGCCCAGCCGCGTCTTCGGATCGAGCGGATCGCCGGCGACCATCTTCTTCGTCCGCTCGGCGACCTTGGCGATGAACTGGTCCTTGATCGACCGGTCAACGAGCAGGCGCGATCCCGCGGCACACACCTCACCCTTGCCGTAGAAAATGCCCGTCGTGGCGCCGCGGATCGCGGCGTCGAGATCGGCGTCGGGGAAGACGATATTCGGGGACTTGCCGCCGAGCTCGAGCGTCAGATGCTTGACCGTGTCGGCCGCGCCGCGCATGATCCCGCGCCCGGTGCTCGTGTCGCCGGTGAACGCGATCTTGTCGACGCCGGGATGCCGGACGATCGCGTCGCCGACCTCCGACCCGCGGCCCGTGATGACGTTCAGCACGCCGGGCGGAAAGCCGACGTCAATCGCGAGCTGTCCCAGTGCGAGCGCCGTCAGCGGCGTCTGGCTCGCCGGCTTCAGGATCACGGTATTCCCGGTCGCCAGCGCCGGCGCCACCTTCCACATCGCGAGCAGCAGCGGGAAGTTCCAGGGCACGATGCACGCGACGACGCCCAGCGGCTCGCGCAGCGTGTAGACGAGCGCCTGGCCCTTGACCGGCACGGTCTCGCCGTGCACTTTGTCCGCCCATCCCGCGAAGTACTGCAGGCATTCGACCGCCATCGGCACTTCGATGTGGCGCGACTCGGTAATCGGCTTGCCGTTGTGGAGCGTCTCGAGCCGCGAGATCTCGTCGATCTGCTCGGTGATCCGATCGCCCAGCTTCCAGAGCAGCCGGCCGCGCTCACGCGCGGACAGCTTGCCCCACGGTCCCGCCAGGGCCGCGCGGGCCGCGGCCACGGCCGCGTCCACGTCCGCCGCGGTGGCCGAGGCCACGTGCGCGATCACGTCCTCGGTCGCCGGATTCACGACCGGCATGGTCTTGCCGCCGGACGCGTCCTGCCATGCGCCGTTGATCAGCAGTTGTTTGGTTCCGAGCATCGTCACCTGTCTGCCTCTGAATCGTCGGATCGCTTCGACCGCACCACCGGTCAGGCCCGGCTGACGCCAATCGGGGCCAGACCCGCGCTCAATCGCCCATGAATTTCGGCGTACGCTTCTCCAGATTGGCCGCGATGCCCTCTTTCGCGTCGCGGCTCTCGAACAGAAGCTGCTGCAGCTCGCGTTCGAGCGCGAGTCCCTCGCCGAAACCAGCTTCCAGCCCCGACTGCACCGCGCGCTTGATCCGTCCGACCGCCCGGCTCGCCTTGTGCGGCGGCGTGAACGTCGTCGCGTAGTCCATGACGGCGTCGATGAACGAGCGCCCGGCCAGCGTCGCGTCGTCCCAGACGGCCGTCACGAGCCCAAGGCTCGCCGCCTCCTCCATCGTCATCAGGCGTCCGGTGGTCATGAGTTCGATCGCGCGCGCTTTTCCGATGGTGCGCGCCAGGCGCTGCGTGCCGCCGGTTCCGGGCAGCACGCCGAGCGCGACCTCGGGCAGGCCGATCTTGCCGGCAGCGGCGCGCGCGATGCGCAGATCGGCGGCGAGCGCGACTTCGAGGCCGCCCCCGACCGTGTGCCCGTTCAGCGCCGCGATGACGAGCTTCGGCGTCTGCTCGAGGCGGTTGAGCGTCTCGTTCGCGTGCAAGCAGAAGTAGTACTTGAACTCGGGCGTCGCGTCCCGGAGCATGCCGATCGTCGCGCCCGCACAGAAGAACTTCTCGCCCGCGCCGGTGAGGACGATCACGTGCACGGCCGGATCCATGCGTGCCGCGAGGATTGCCTCGTCCAGCTCGCGCATCATTTCGTAGCTGTACGTGTTGGCCGGCGGCTCGTTCAGCGTCAGGAGCGACACCCCGGCGCGGACGGACGTGAGGACCCTCACATTTCCGTCCGGACGTAGTCGAAGGCGATGGGCTTGCCTTTGATGCCGCGCGCCGGGGGCGCGATGTAGTTCGCGAACCGCCCGGGCTCGTAGATCGGCGCGTTCATGATGCTCAGCAGGAACGCCTTGTCCTCCGCGCTGGGCAGCCACTCGCCCTTCCGGCGCGCCCACTCCTCGTCCGACAGCATGCGGCCGTGCGGGTCGAAGTGGAAGCCGGCGAACTGGCCGATGCCGCGGTTGAACTTGCGGTCCGGCAGCCGGAGGCGATCGGACATCCCGTAGCGCTCGAAGATCTTGTTCCAGCGATCGACGCCGGCCTGGCAGTCCTCGACGTACCAATCGCGGAGGACCTCGTTCATGGCGTTGCGCATGGGAATCTCGGCCGTGACGACTGCCCCGTCGCGCACCGTCTCGAGCTCGTAGTTCCGCTCGACGACCTTGTGGTCGTCCCACTTCGCCTCTTCGGCCCGGCCCTTGAGGCCGTTGGCGAAATAGGCAGCGGCGTTGGTCGAGATCTCGTTGCCGTGCAGGTCCAGACTGAGCGAGAACCAGAGGTTGACGTGCTTCTGAATCGTCGGCAGGTCGATGCCGCCGAGCGGCCGAATGTCCTCGGAGAAGCCGGCCTCCTTCATCAGCTGGCACGTGCGCTCGACGATGCGCGCGATGCCGGTCTCGCCGACGAACATGTGGTGCGCTTCCTCGGTCAGCATGAATCGCGTCGTCCGCGAGAGCGGGTCGAGCGAGCTCTCCGAGAGCGACAGCAGCTGGGATTTGCCGTCGCGGTCCGTGAACATCGTGAACATGAAGAAATCGAGCCACGTGTCGATCGGCTCGTTGAACGCCTCGAGGATGCGCGGCTTGTCCCGATTGCCGCTCTGCCGCGCCAGCAGCTCCTCCGCCTCATCGCGGCCGTCGCGGCCGAAGTACGAGTGCAGCAGGTACACCATGGCCCAGAGATGGCGGCCTTCCTCGACGTTCACCTGAAAGAGGTTGCGCAGATCGTACAGGCTCGGGCACCGGTGGCCGAGCCAGCGCTGCTGCTCGACGCTCGCCGGCTCGGTGTCGCCCTGCGTGACGATCAGCCGGCGCAGCTGGTTGCGGAACTCGCCGGGCACCTCGTGCCAGACCGGCTGGCCGAAGAAATCGCCGAAGCCGATGGTGCGATCGACCACCGGATCCGCGAGAAAAATGCCCCAGCGGTATTCAGGCAGCCGGACGTACTCGAAGTGCGCCCAGCCCGCCGGATCGACGCTCACGGCGGTGCGCACGTACACCTGGTGGTAATGCTGGAACCCCTGCGGGCCCATGTCGTGCCACCACTGGATGTAGTGCGGCTGCCAATGCTCGAGCGCCCGCTGCAGGCGCTTGTTCATGTGCAGGTCGACGTTGTTGGGGATCTTCTCGGCTGAGATCATCGCGGCTCCACTTCCCGGCGTCCCGACTTCCCGACGTCCCGACTTCTTGACTTTCCGGTTCAGGTCCTTCCGAAATCGAACTCGGCCCGGTCCGCCGACCCGTAGGACGTGAGCGCGCCCTTCGGTCCGACCGCGTTCGGCCGCTGGAAGATCCAGTTCTGCCACGCCGACAACCGGCCGAAGATCTTCGTCTCGAGCGTCTCGGGGCCGACGAACCGGAGATTCGCCTCCATGCCGGTGAGGGCGTCTGGCGACAACGCGGCGCGGCTTTCGACGGCGAGGCGGACCTCGTCGGACCAGTCGATGTCATCCGGCGCGAACGTGACGAGGCCGGCATCGAGCGCGTCGCCGGGACCGTACGGCCCGGCGTGCTCGAGCGCCTCGGCCACACGATTCGGCGCGCCGTAGAACCGCGTCGCCAGCCGTGTCAGGCCGTTGCTCATCGGCAGCGGCCCGGCGTTCATGCCCGAGAGCTCAATCGACGTCGGCTGCTCCGGGTCGTCGAGCATGTACGACCGATCGGCAGCCAGCGCCAGCTCGAACAGCGTGCCTGCGAAGGCACTGCCCGGCTCGACTAACGCAAAGAACGTCCGCGCGGACAAGTCCATTCGTTTGAGCGTGCGCTTGATGAAGTGGATGACCTCGCGCACCAGCCAATGATCGTGATGCGCCAGCAGCACCTGGTCCGCCTGCAGCACGAGCTGCGGATCGCCCGCCGTCTTCACGACGACCGTGCCAATCTCCGGCTCGTTGACGCGCAGCCGCAACAGCGCATCGTCGAGCTCGCGGAAGGCACGAAGCGGCCAGAATCGATCGCCCGCGGCGAGAATCGCCGCTGGTGTGTCTTCAACCGGCGCCGACGGTCCCTTCACGACGAGCGTGGCCACGCGCTTGGCCCGATCGAACGCCATCG
Source organism: Vicinamibacterales bacterium (assembly GCA_035519535.1). Taxonomy (GTDB): domain Bacteria; phylum Acidobacteriota; class Vicinamibacteria; order Vicinamibacterales; family SCN-69-37; genus DATEGZ01. Next base: position 17,822 of record DATIWF010000064.1, read on the forward strand.
ACACGGTCGAGTAGACCACGGCGTCGGCCGATTCCTGGGCTCCGAGAGGCCCGAGCGCGATCCCTGGACCGGCCGCGGGTCGATCGGATTTCGCGGCGAGCTCCCGGGCGCGCTTCGCGACCGCGTCCTTGAACCGGCTGGCCGGCGCAATCGCGTCAACCAGCCCCCAGTCCACCGCGCGCTGGCCTTTGACGCCCTCGGCCAGCGTGCCGAAGACGTCGGCGAGATCGCGGCGCACTTTCCGCTTGTCGACGACGCGCGTCAAACCGCCCGTGCCGGGCAGGACGCCCAGGAGCGGCGTTTCCGGCAGGCTGACCGCGGAATTCGAGTCATCGACCAGCAGGATCTCGTCGCACGCGAGCGCCAGTTCGTAGCCGCCTCCCGCGCAAATTCCGTTCAGCGCCGCGAGAAACCTGATCCCCGAGTGCGCGCTCGCGTCCTCGATCGCCAGGCGCGTCTCGTTCGTGAACTTGCAGAAGTTGACTTTCCACGCGTGCGTGGACCCGCGCAGCATGAAGATGTTCGCACCGGCGCAGAAAATGCGCTCCTTCAGACTCGTCACGACGACGCTGTGCACCTCGGGATGCTCGAAGCGCAGCCGCTGAATCGCATCGGCGAGCTCGATGTCGACGCCCAGGTCGTACGAGTTCAGCTTCAAGCGATAGTCCGTCGAGAGGCCGGCATCCTCCTGTACGTCCATCGACAGCGTCGCGACGGCGCCGTCGAACGACAGCTTCCAGTGGCGGTAGCGCAAGGGATGCGTTTCGAACGAAATGGGGCCCAAAGTGGTCCGACTTGCCATCACAGCCATAGGGTACTGACAGCCTACCGGTGGCTTCCAGATCTGTCAAGGCACTATAATGCGAAGAGTGGAGATTGACATGCGATATAATGCCACAGCCGCCGCCACCCCGCCCGCTCCCGTCCTCGTCGCCCTCAGTCAACGTTCTCGCGCCCTCCGCCAGCAGCAAGGCTTGACGCTGCGGCGCCTGGCCGATCGCTCCGGCCTGTCGCTGCGCTTCCTCATGGACGTCGAGGCAGGCCGCGGCAACATCTCCGTCCGGCGGCTTGCCGACCTGGCGACCGCGCTCCAGACGACGGCCGCCGATCTCGTCACGGCCCACACCGAGGATCCCGCCCCGCGCGTGATCGCGCTGCTTGGGCTGCGCGGCGCGGGCAAGACGACGATCGGGCGCCGCCTGGCGCGGCGTCTGAAGATGCGCTTCGTCGAGCTCGACCGCCAGATCGAGACGCGCGCCGGCCTGACCCTGGCCGAGATCTTCTCGCTCCACGGCGAGGAGTACTACCGGCGCCTCGAACGCGAAGCCCTGGTCGATCTCCTCGCGCTTCAGCAGAGGCTTGTCATCACGGTCGGCGGCGGCCTGGTCACCGCTCCCGACACCTATGCCCTGCTGCTCAGGCAAACGACCACGGTCTGGCTCAAAGCCCGTCCCGAGGACTATTGGAACCGGGTCATCCGCCAGGGAGATCGGCGGCCCGTCGAGCAGCATCCTCAGGCACGGGAGGCCCTTCGCCAGCTCGTCGCGCGCCGTGAGCCGCTGTACGCAAAGGCGGAATTGACCATAGACACCTCCAGTCTGGCACCCGCCCAGGCCGTCGACCGGCTCGTGAAGCAGCTCGAGGTGCCGCAACCCATGCCGACGGCCGTGGCGGCACGCGCCTAGCCGAACGCCCGTCGCTCTCCTATTTGTTGTAGGATTTAGCCCGCTTCCGGTGGGCGGATTGCCCGAATCCGTCCGCCCTCGTTCCCGTTCCTCAGGAGACGACGTATGCGCAAGCTGTCTTCCCGGTTTTCCATCTGGGCGGTTCTCGGCGGCCTCGCGGCCCTTTCATCACTCATCGTCGTTGACCTCGCCGCTCAAGGTCGGGGTGGTGGCCCGCCGCCGCGGCCGGCGTTCAATCAGCCGGACGATCCGATGCTGCGCGGCTTCCACTGGCGTTCGATCGGTCCGGTCGGCCAGGGCGCGCGCATCGACGACTTCGCCGTCGATGAGAAGAACCCGTCCACGTTCTACATCGGCTACGCCGTGAGCGGCGTGTGGAAGACGGTCAACAACGGCACGACGTTCGAGCCGATCTTCGAGACGTATGGCGTGGCGTCGATTGGCGACCTCGCGCTGGCGCCCTCCGATCCGAACGTCCTGTATGTCGGCACGGGCGAATCGAACAACCGACAGACGACGACGTTCGGCAACGGGCTGTGGAAGAGCACGGACGCGGGCAAGACGTTCACGAACATCGGGCTCACGGATTCGCAGGCGATCTCCCGGATCATCGTCCACCCGAAGAACCCGGACATCGTCTGGGTCGCCGTTGGCGGACACCTGTTCGGCCCGAACCCCGAGCGCGGCGTGTTCATGACGACGGACGGCGGCAAGACGTGGAACAAGACGCTGTTCCTCAACGACGACACGGGCGCGACGGAGCTGATCATCGATCCGGCCAACCCGATGATCCTCTGGGCGGCGATGTACGAGCGGCGCCGCGCCGCGTGGGGCTTCGTCGGCGGCGGCCCGGGCAGCGGGATCTATCAGAGCGTGGACGGCGGCAAGACGTGGAAGAAGCAGACGGGCAACGGCCTGCCGAGCGGCACGATGGGCCGCGTCGCGCTCGACATCTGCAAGACGAATCCGAACGTGATCTACGCGCAGATTGAAGTCGCGCAGGACAAGGAAGCCGCGGGCGCGACGCCGGCCCCGGCGGCGGCGCCAGCCGGTGGCGGCGGTGGACGCGGGGGACGCGGCGGCGGACGCGCGGGTGGCGCGGCCGGCGGCGCAGCGGCCGGCGGCGCAGCGGCCGGCGGCGCGCCAGCGGGCGCCCAGGGCGGCGCGGCGGGCGGAGGCGGAGGTGGCGGCGGCCGCGGTCAGGCCGGTCCGCCCAATCCGCAGAGCGACGGCGTGTGGAAATCGATCGACCACGGCAAGACGTGGCAGTTCATGTCGAACCAGAACGCCCGGCCGATGTACTTCAGCCAGATCCGCGTCGATCCGAACGATGCGAACATCGTCTACACCGGCGGCGTGTCGGCGTACAAGTCGATCGACGGCGGCAAGACCTGGGCCGACCTCAACGGCAAGGGCCACGTCGACAATCATGCGATCTGGATCGATCCCCTGAACAGCAAGCACGTGATGTACGGCGACGACGGCGGCCTCGACGTCTCGTGGGACGGCGGCGAGACGTGGGAATCTCCGCGCCTGACCGGCACCGGCCTCGCCTATCACGCGTCGGCGAGCCTCGGGCATCCGTACATGGTGTGCGTCGGCCTGCAGGACAACGGATCGTGGTGCGGCCCGAGCTCCACGCGCACGGGCGGGATCCACATGTGGGATTGGATGAGCGTCGGCGGCGGCGACGGCTTCCAGAATCAGATCGATCAGAGCGACGGCCGTATCTTCTACACGGAATCGCAGAACGCCGGCATTCAGCGCTACAACCTCGGCACCGGGGAGACGCAGAGCATCAAGCCGCGCGGCGGTGGCGGGGGTCGCGGCGGCGGCGGTGGCGGCGGCGGACGCGGCGGCGGTGCGGGAGCGGCCGGCGCCGCCGGTGCGGGAGCGGCCGCGGCGGGCGCCGAAGCCACGCCCCCGGCGGCGCAATTCGCGGGCGGCGGTGGATTCGGCGGCGGCGCGCCCAACGTCATTCCGGAACCGCCACCCAACACCGTCATGCAGTTCAACTGGAACTCGCCGATCCGGCTCTCGCCGCACAGCACGACGACGGTCATGCTGGGCGGGCACCAGCTGTTCATCTCGCGCAATCGGGGCGAGACATGGACCATGAGCGCCGAGATGGGCAAGAACGTCGACCTCAATCAGCGGAGCATGCTCGGCCAGTCGTACGCGTTGCCCAACTGCGGCCGCGGCGCGGGCCCGGGCCAGCCGTGCATCCTGTCCAAGCACGACGGCTACGTCCAGAACGAGTTCGGCACGGCCACCGAGATCGCCGAGTCCCCGGTGATTCCGGGCATCCTCTGGGTGGGCACCGATGACGGCAACGTGAACCTGAGTCGCGATGGCGGGCACACCTGGACGGAAGTCGGCAAGAACATCCCGGGCGTCAACCATGAGTACTACGTCTCCGGCCTCGAAGCGTCGTGGTTCGACGCGGGCACGGCGTACGTCGCGCTCGACGGCCACCGCAACGACGACCTGAAGCCGTACGTGTTCAAGACGACGGACTACGGCGCCACGTGGAAGTCCGTGTCGGGCAATCTGCCGAGGGGCAACGTCAACTCGATTCGTCAGGACCCGGTCAACCGCAACCTGCTCTTCGCGCCGACCGAGTTCGGCTTCTATATCTCGCTCAACGACGGCCAGTCGTGGAGCCAGTTCATGCCGAACCTGCCCTACGGCCGCATGGATGAAGTGATGGTGCATCCGCGCGAGCACGACCTGATCCTGGCGAGCCACGGCTTCAGCGTGTGGATCATGGACGACATCACGGCGCTCGAGCAGATGCCGGCCACGCAGACGGAGGACGCGAAGCTCTTCAAGCCGCGCGACGCCGTGGCGTGGAAGAACGACATCGCGCACCGCACGGAAGTGCCGGGCGACAAGTTCTGGGAGGGCGAAGTCGCGCCGCGCGGCACGGCGATCGCCTATCTGCTCAAGTCACCGGCGAGCGACGTGAAGGTCGCCATCACCGACACGGCCACGGGACAGGAAATCTTCTCGTGCATGGGCGACAAGAACCAGGGCCTCAACCGCTTCCAGTGGGCGCTCACCCGTGACGAGGGCCCGGGCGCGGGCGGTGGTGGCGGGCGCGGCGGGCGCGGCGGCGGTGGCGCAGGTGGCGGCCAGGCCGCAGCACCGGCCACCCCCGGGACGACGATGTGCAGCGCGATGGCCGGCGGCGGCCGCGGCTTCGGCGGTGGTGGCGGCGGGCGCGGCGGCGGCGCCGGCGGCGTCCGTCCGGGCGTCTATCGCGTCACGCTCTCGGTCAATGGACGCGAAGCGGGATCCGAGACGTTCAGCGTGCTCGAAGACGTCTGGCTGAACGAGAAATAGCGCGAGCGTTCCCCGGGGGTTCCGGGTTCGCGGCTGACGACGAGAGCGGCGCGAGGGTCACATCCCGCGCCGCTCTTGTTGTCTCACTCCGCCGTTTCGCCGGGCTTCAACTCCAGCACTTCAATCGACGTTCCGGCGAGCTCCGCCTTGAGCGCCGCTGGCGTGCCCGTCAGCAGCGGAAACGTGCCCCAGTGCATGGGCACGACCTGCTTCACGCCGAGCCAGCGCGCCGCGATCGCGGCTTGCGACGGCCCCATCGTGTAGTGGTCGCCGATTGGAAGGAATGCGATCTGCGGATGATGGAGCTCGCCGATCATCCTCATGTCCCCGAAGAGCCCCGTGTCGCCCGCGAAGTAGATTGTCGGCATACCGGCCGCGCGCAGCACGTAGCCCGTCGCGCCCCCCGTATACACGACCTTGCCGTCGTCCATGATCGATCCTGAGTGCATCGCCTGCGTCATGGTGATGCTCACGCCGGCGACGTCCTGCGTGCCGCCGATGCCCATGTCGCGCACGTTCTGGAGCCCCTTGCCGGTGAAGAACAGCCCGAGCTCGAAGACGCAGACGACGGGGGCGTTCGTCGCGCGGGCGACGGGAATGACATCACCGGTGTGATCGCTGTGACCGTGCGAGACCAGGATCAGATCGAGCGGCTTCAGCGCCTCGGGCTTCGCCCAGGCCGGCGGGCAGTTCGGGTTGCCGAGCCAGGGATCGGTGACGAGGCGCTTGCCGTTCGGGAGAACGACGTGGAACGTGGAGTGGCCGAGCCAGGTGATGGACAACGACATGGGCATCGACAATCGCAAATCGGAAATCGGGTAATCGAAGAGCATCGCTGAATCGATCAGCGACATCGATCATCGCTGATCGATATCGATCATCGGTGAGAGGTCATCGATATCGATGACCGCTCGTCGATGGCCATCATCGATCGCCGATGGCTGTGCGATTGCCAATCGTCGATCGCCGATTACCGATAATATATATCGAGATGTCCGGCATCGCGCCCCTGCAGTTCATCCGCGGCCGCAAGGTGAAGGACAGCGTGCTGTCGCGCGAGCGGAAGCCCGAGTGGCTGAAAGTCCGCGCGCCCGGCTCGCCGAATTACCTGCGGCTGAAGGATCTCATGCGCGGGCTGAAGCTGCACACCGTCTGCGAGGAGGCGCACTGCCCGAACATCGGAGAGTGCTGGCACCACGGCACGGCGACGTTCATGATCATGGGCGACGTCTGCACGCGGGCGTGCGGGTACTGCAACGTGATCCACGGCGCGCCGGGCGCGCTCGACCCCGACGAGCCCGACAACCTCGCGCGCGCCGTCGAGGCGCTCGCCCTCGACTACGTCGTCGTGACGTCGGTCGATCGCGACGACCTGGCGGACTTCGGCGCCGGCGCGTTCGCGGCGACCGTGCGGGCCATCAAGGGCCGGCGGCCCGAGTGCCGCGTCGAGGTCCTGATTCCCGATTTCCAGGGGCATGAGGCGCCGCTGCGGACGGTGCTCGAAGCGCGGCCGGACGTCCTCAACCACAACACCGAGACCGTGCCGCGGCTCTATCGCATCGCGCGGCCAGGCGGGCGCTATCCACGGGCGATTGAGCTGCTCGACCGTGCGCGCCGCTGGGCGCCCGGCATCCCGACCAAGACCGGCGTGATGGTGGGGCTCGGCGAGACCCGGGACGAGCTGGTCGATGTCTTCCGCGATCTTCGGCGAGTGGACTGTCAGATCCTCACCGTCGGCCAGTACCTGCGGCCGTCCCTCGCCCATCTCCCAATGGAGCGCTACTACACGCCCGACGAATTCTACGAGCTCAAGCGCATCGCGCTCGACCTGGGCTTCGGTCACGTCGAATCCGGCCCGCTCGTGCGGTCGTCGTATCACGCGCACGAGCAGACTGAACAATACCTCCATCGCGGCTGATCGGCGTTCTCCGGGAGGGCCTCCGAGGTCGCTGGGCGGTCGCCGCACCTCGGGAACCCCGCCCGACGCTTCTGTGTCTGATGTTCCATGCTCGCTTGATCGACCGTTCTTCTTCGATTGGCCACTCGAGGACCGTGCTCATCGAAGACAATGAGGAGGACGCGCCAAGGCCGAGCGTCCTGAGTCTCAACTGATGTCCGACCTGGCGGCCGTCCGCGAAGCGATCATCTCCTGCGATCGCTGTCCTCGATTGCGCCGCTACTGCGAGCGGATCGCGCGCGAGAAGCGCGCGGCGTTTCGGCACGAGGTGTATTGGGCGAAGCCCGTGCCGGGCTTCGGCGATCCGCAGGCACGCATGGCGCTGGTGGGCCTGGCGCCCGCCGCGCACGGCGCCAATCGAACGGGCCGAAATTTCACCGGCGACGGCGCAGGCGGATCCGGCGATTTCCTCATGACCGCGCTCCACGCCAACGGCCTCGCGAATCAACCGACGTCACGCCGCGCCGACGACGGCCTCACGCTGCACGATGCGTGGATCATGGCGGCGGTGCGCTGCGCCCCGCCGGCCAACAAGCCCACGCCACGGGAGATCGCCGCCTGCCATCCACATCTGCGCGCCGAGATCGACGCGCTGCCCAACGTCCGCGTCCTCGTCGCGCTGGGCCGCGTCGCGTACGATGCGTGCTGGCGGATCGTCGCCGAACGCCATGAAACGCGGCTGCGCGGCGAGGGCCGCTGGCCGCGCAAGCGTCCGCCGTTCGAGCACGGCGGCGTCTACCACGTGCCGGGCGGGCCGACGATCGTGGCCGCGTACCACCCGAGCCGCCAGAACACGCACACCGGACGGCTCACGCCGGCCATGCTCCGTCGCGCATTCGCACTCGCAGTGCGCGAGCTCAAGACCTAGGACCGCGCCAGTCGCCTTTCCAGGTCCTCGAGGTACCCATCGATCGACACGTACGGCGAGAAGAACACCTTCTGCATGAATCGGAAGATCGGATTGTAGACCTCGCCCTCTTCGGTGATCGTGACCGTCGTCCCGGTCCCTGCGGCCTGCAGTTCGTACGTCCACGAACCGCCGTACGGGAGGGATCGATCGTCGATCCGCATGACCAGTCGCGCCGGCGGCTCGAACGTCTCGACGCGATACGGCACGACGCCCTGTCGGCTGCGTTCACGGACGACACGTCCGCGTCCGTCGTCTGGGACGACGTCAACGTGCGTGATCCCCCGCCGCCATTCCGGCCCGCGGACGAAGTCCGTGATGACACCGAACACGACGCCAGGCGGCGCGGCGAGCGTTGCCGTCCGCGATGCGCGATGGCCTTTCGGCAGCATCATCCCGACGATCGCCACGAGCCCGACCAGCCCGCCGACGGCCACGACAACGACGAGCGACCACTTGAGCATGGCTAGCCGGCCTTCCTCGCGGGCGACGGGCGCGACGCGCGTGCCAGCAGATCCAGCCCTTGCACCACGGAGGTGCGCTGCCGCGCGGTCAAGCGGCCGAAGACCGCCCGCAACCGCCACGATTCGAGCACCGACGACCCGCGAACCGCCTCGACCCCCCTGGACGTGAGCACCAGACCGATGTGCCGCCGATCGCCCGCCGTGCCCGCCGACTTCGTCACGTAGCCGAGCGCCTCGAGCGTCGTCACGGCTTCAGAGAGCGTGGACCTCGCCAGGTCCATGTGACGCGCGAGCGTCGACAGCGTCATCGGGTCGCGCGAATCGAGGTGCACGAGGATCTCGCTGTCGCGCGGGGACAGCCGGAACGGATTGGACCGCCGCCGCGCGTGACGGGTGTGGCAGGCGTAGTAGACCTGGGGATAGGCGAACTGGACACGCTCGACAGCCTGATCGATGGTCACGACGAGAATCTAGCGGGCCGGTGATAGTTCGTCAAAACGAACAGCTGTCGGAGCGATAATGTCCGCCAATCCGTCAGTCGGCGTCCGTCGTCCAAACGCGGAGGACTCATGCCCAAGCTCCCCGGCGTCGCCCGGTTCGTCGGGCTGGTCGCGCTGGCCGGAGGCCTGTTCCAGACGCCTGCGCCGCCACCGCCCCCCGGCACCGGGCTGATATTCGGACAGGTCGTCGATCCCGGCACCGGCCAGCCGATCGCGGGGGCCATGGTCACGCTCGGCGGCGGACCGATTCTGGTCAACGGCCAGCCGCTGCCGGCGGACGACCCGGCCATGCAGGAGTCGCTGGCGGCGGCGCGCAACACGCCGCGCATCCTGACCGACGCGTCCGGGCAGTTCGTGTTCCGCGATCTGCGGAAGGGCTCGTACCGGATCTCCGCGAGCGCGCCCGGCTATGCGGTCGGGCAGTTCGGCCAGCACCAGGTTGGCGGTCTGGGACGATCGATCGACCTCGACGACGGCGAGCACGTCGGCAACGCAACGATCAAGTTGTGGAAGTACGCCACGATTTCCGGCCGCATCACCGACGACGCAGGCGAGCCGGCGGTCGGGGTCACGGTCCGCGCGCTGCGCGTGCAGGTCAACGCCCGACGCCGCACGCTCGCCGGGGGCGCGCAGGTGCAGACCGACGATCGCGGCGTCTATCGCATGTACACGCTGGCGCCCGGAGACTACATTCTCGCCGTGCCGCAGTCCGTGACCACGCTCCCGGCATCCTACGTCGACGCCTACTCGACGCTTCTGGTCGGCGGCGCGAGCACGGCGGACCTGCTCCGCGAAATGACTTCGACCGGCGCGCCGTTCCCCAGTCTCGGCGGGATGCGCGTCGGCGACCACGTCCTGCAGCAGCAGTCTGGCCTGTCGGTACCGGCGCCCGCTGACGCCGGCCACCTGCTGGCCTATCAGTCGGCGTTCTACCCGGCCGCGCCGACCTCAGCCGACGCGGGCGTGCTGACGCTCGCATCCGGCCAGGACCTCGCGAACATCGATCTCCAGTTGCGCCTGATTCCGACGCTGCACGTCTCGGGGGTCGTCACTGGCCCCGACGGCCCCGCGCGCAATATCGGCGTCCGGCTGGTGCCGGTGACCGCGCTGGCGCTCGAACTCGACAACGGCCTCGAGACCGCGACGACGGTCAGCGACGGGAACGGCGCGTTCACGTTCCTCGGCGTGCCGGAGGGACAGTACACGTTGAAAGCCCAGAAGGTGCCGCGGCCGCAGTTCGACCAGAGCAGCACGGTCACGGTGATGAACAGCAGCGGCGGCGGCTTCGTGAGCATCTCGAGCGTGGGCGGCGATCTCACCCCACCGCCGCCCGTGCCGACCGAGCCAACGCTGTTCGCGCAGTCGCCCGTGCCCGTCGCCGGCCGTGACGTCGAGGGGCTCGCGGTCCAATTGCGGCCAGGCGCGCAGGTCAGCGGCCGTCTCGTGTTCGAGGGCACGAGCGCGCCGCCGCCGGCCGCCGCGCTGCTGCGCGTCGCCGTGTCGCTCACGAACATCGACGGCGGCATCACGATCAACGGGCCGAGGCCGGCGCCGGTGTCGGCCGACGGGCAGTTCACGACGCAGGGCTACCCGCCGGGACGATACTTCGTCAACGCCAGCGGCGCCGGACTGGGCGCGTGGTCGCTGCGGTCCGTGACGGCCGGCGGCCGCAACCTCGACGACGCGCCGCTCGACCTGCAGACCGAGAGCGTCAGCGGGCTTGTCCTGACGTTCAGCGATCGACCGACCGCCGTCAGCGGCTCGGTGCGCGTCGCCGGCGCCTCCGCCACCGCCGACGTGGACGCGACGATCGTCGCCTTCCCGTCCAACTACGCCGGGTGGATCGAACAGGGCATGTCCGGCCGACGCACGCGCACCGCCAGCACGGGCAAGGGCGGCGGGTACACGATCGCGGGCCTGCCGCCCGGCGACTATGTCGTCGCAGCCGTCGCCTCGGAAGCGTTGAGCACGATTCGCGACACGAAGTTCTACGAGGCGCTTGCGCGCGTCGGCACCCACGTCACGCTCGCCGACGGCGATCGCAAGACGCTGGACTTCACCGTGAGTCCGGGACGATAGGCGATGAGAGACCTGCGCGCTCACGAGATTGGCGCCGTCTTCGCGCTGGCGCTTGCCGCCGTCCCGGCCGCACAGCAGCCGCAACGCGACGCGCTCGCGCCGCCGGCCGTCGGCACGGCGGTCATCTCGGGGACGGTGACGAGCGACGACGCCGATCACCGGCCGATCCGGCGTGCGTTGGTCAGCCTGAACGGCAGCGACCTCCGATACAACCGATCGACGGTCACTGACGACGAGGGGCGCTTCGCATTCCCGCTGCTGCCCGCCGAGCACTACACCCTCAGCGCGAGCAAGCCGGGCTACGTGCGGACGTACTACGGCGCCAGGAACTCATGGCAGGGACCGAGCGCGCCCATCTCGATCGAGGACGGGCAGCAGGTGACGGCGAGGCTGAGCATGATCCACGGCGGCGTCATCGCCGGCACGGTGCTGGACTCGTTCGGTCGACCCCAGCCCGGCGTGCGCGTCATGGTCGTGCGGTTCCGCACGATCAACGGCGAGCGCCAGCCGACGATCGTCTCCACCGGCGGGCCGCTCCTGCTCGGCACCGACGATCGCGGAAGCTATCGCATCTGGGGCCTCGCCCCCGGTGAGTACGCTGTTGCCGCGTCGGTCACGACGGTCAGCTCCGACACGCGGCTGGAGACGACGGCGGAAACGCAATGGGCGCAGCAGGTGCTCCAACATCCCGCGTCGCCTGTTCCCGGCTCGGCCGGCATCCCCGCCGCGCCGCCGCCCGGTCCGACGCTCGGATACGCGCCGGTGTTCTACCCCGGCACGCCCGATGCGGCCGGCGCCACGATCATCACGCTCGGCCCCGGCGAAGAGCGCGGAGGCCTCGACTTTCCGCTCCAGTGGGTGCCGACCGCGAGGATCGAGGGCACGATCGTCGACGCCGAAGGGCGGCCCGCCCCGAACGTCACGCTCACGCTCGTCGGCAAGCAGATGATCCCCCTGCTGGTCCCCTTCGGCAGCACGTCGCGAACCGACAGCCGCGGGGGATTCACGCTGCAGGGCGTGACGCCGGGCGACTACACGATCGTCGCGCGATCACTCGCCGCGGGCGGGCCAGCGGCGCCGGCCGGTCGGGCCGGCGGTGCGGCCCCGCGCCCGACGTCGTGGGCGGAGCAGGTCGTGTCCGTCTCCGGCACCGACGTCAAGGGCCTGAGCCTGCGGCTACAGCCCGGGCTCACCGTCTCCGGACGCGTCGTGTTCGAGGGATCGACGGCGCCTCCGAGCGATCTGTCGCGCATTCGGATTTCACTCGGCCCTGGACCGAGCGGCGGCACGACCGTCATCGTCGGCAGCTCCTCGGCCGTCGTCAGCGGTGACGCCACGTTCTCGCTCACCGGCGCAACGCCTGGACGATATCGCCTGCTCGGCTCGGTCCCCGGGACGTCGCCGCCAGCGCCCGGCGCGTCCGGGCCGTCCACGCCGACGTGGACGCTCAAGTCCGTCGTCGCGAACGGCGTCGAGACGCTCGACACGGCGTTCGAGGTCGGGACAACCGACCTCGCCGGTGTCGTCGTGACGTTCACCGACCATCCGACCGAGCTGTCCGGCTCGTTGCTCGATTCGAACGGCAAGCCTGCGCCCGGCTACTGGGTCGTGACGTTCACGACCGACCGCACGATGTGGACGTCGGGGTCGCGCCGTGTCCGCACGGCGCGTCCGGATGCGCGCGGACAGTATCGAGTGGTGGGCCTCCCGCCGGGCGAGTACTACATGGTGGCGCTGACGGATCTCGATCCGGGAGACCTGTCGGACGCGTCGTTCTTCGAGCAGCTCGCGGCAGCGTCGTTCAAGATCACACTGGCCGAGGGCGAAAAGAAGACGCAGGACCTCAAGCTGAGAGGCGGGCGGCCCGACTGACGTCGGAGACCGAGCGCTCGAACACGCGCACGCGCCGCAGCCAGATGTCGAGCAGCCAGAGCCCGAGCGCCAGGACGACGAGCGCGGGCCAGATCGCCCGCCGCGCGGCCTGGCGCGCGGTGGTATTGCGCAGCGCTTCGGGCGTCGGCTTCCACGCGCCGCCCGTGGCATCGGCGATCGCTTTCAATCCGGGCTCGTCGGCCGGGCGCCAGCGATATTCCTCGTTCGGATCCGGCAGCACGACGCGCGAGGCCGACGCATCGGCGCCGGCCAGCGCGATCGTGACCGGCTCGGCGGCGTCGACCACGACGGCCGCGTCGTAGCGGCCCGGCGCGGTTTGATGCGCCGCGAGGTCCGACGATCCGCGCGCGCTCTGCACCCGGATCATTGGCTTCAGCAAGTCGCGATACGCGCCGGCGGCATCGCGCGCCTCCACCGTGACGACGACCGATCGCGTCCCGTCGTGGATCGGCCCCGGCACGACGTCGAGGGTCATCGCCGCCGCGCGTGACCGCGCGACGGCACGGACGACAGACGCGAAGAACGGCCCGTAGCCGCGCCACTTGATCCAGTCGCTCGCCCACCGATCCTTGACGTCCGAGGCGAACACCGCCGTGCGGCCGAGCCCGATCGGCCAGAAGGCGAGCAGCGGGTCGTGATCGGGCGTCTCGACCAGCTCGAGCGCGCCGTCCTTCAGGACGGTCGCCGTGCGTCCGTGCAGGCTCGGCGCCTGCGTGAAATCGACGCCCTCGAGGAACGCCCGCGTCTTGAGCACAGGTCTCAACGGCTTCTCGTCGAAGCTCGGATTCGTCGCGCTCCGCGCTTCCTTGACGAAGATCTGCGGCACTTCCTTCGCGTCCTCGACGATGTAGTTGCGGCCCTTGCCCCATTGCGCGATGTTGCCCAGGAGCTCGCGATCCGCGGCCGGACCCACGGCGATCGACGAGACCGTCATCTTCTCGGCGACCATCTTCTTGACGAGCCCTTCGTAGTCGTCCGGGTACGAGCGGCCGTCGGAGAGCAGCACGACGTGCTTGGCACGCGCGCGGGCGTTCTTCAGCGCCAGGTACGCCTGCTCGATCGCCGGATAGATGAGCGTGTGGCCGCTCGGCTCAATCGCCGCGATCGCCTTCTTGATCATCGCCCGATTCTTGCCGACGTTGCGGAGCGTCACGTCCCAGTTGAGCTCGTCGTTGAACGTCACGACGCCGACCGACTGCTCGTCGGCCATGACGTCCACGGCCGCCTGGGCCGCCGCCTTGCACAGCTCCATCTGCTGGCCCGCCATGCTCCACGACTTGTCGAGGACGATGATGAGGGCGACCTCGGGCTCGTCCTTGCGCTCGAACGTCACGGGCGTCAGCCGCTCGAGCTCGGTCTTGCGGTAGCCGGGACCGCCGGCGCCGCCCTCGCCGAAGACCGAGTCGCCGCCGGCAACCAGCAACCCGCCGCCGCGCTGCTCGACCCAGACTGACAGTGCGGACATCGCCGCGTCGGAAATTGCCGCGCGCGGAATGTCGCTCAGGATCACGACGTCCCACGGGTCGAGGGCCTCGACCGTCGACGGGATCGCCGAAGGTCCGTCCGCCGTGACGTCGAAGCCGGATTGCGCGAGCGCCGTGGCGAGATAACGCGCGCTGTCCGGCGCGCTTTCGATGTACAGGACGCGCGCGTGCGGGCCGACGACGACCTCGCGGCGGAGCTGGTTGTTGACGGCGAGCGGATCGTCGGGCGCCGCGACCGTCGCTTCGAGTGCGTGGGCGCCGGGCTCGTCGAACGATACGTCGAACGGCACCGACGTGTCCCCCGCGGCCAGCGTGACGACGCGGCTGCCGAGCACACGCGTGCCGTCCCGCAGCTCCACGAGCGCCTGCGCGGCTCGCTGGCTGCCCACGACGACGGCCGCGCTCATGAGCGCGCCGGGCACGCTGCGCGGCGGCACCGCGATGGCGTCGATCCAGGTGTCGCCGAGAACCCGCGGCGCCATCGGATCGACCGACACGGGCACACCCGCCGCCGCCAGCCGGGCCGTCGCCGCCCGCACGTCGCCCGCGGTGGCCCGGCCGTCGGAAAACAGCACGATGCGGGGCACGTAGCCCGGCCGCAGCTCGGCGCGCGCCGCATCGAGCGCGCGCTCGAGGTCCGTCCTGGTCCGATCGATCACGTCCGGCCGATCGGGCCGCACTTCCCGCTCGCCCAGCTGCCGCAGCGCCGCAGTGGTGTCGAGCGTCGCGGCTTCTGCGCCGAACGCCACGATGCGCGTGTGGCTCGGGTGGACCGCCGCGATGAGGTCGTCGATGCGCTTGGCCGCATCCGCGATCGCCCGGCTCGAGACGCTCGCCGAGACGTCCACGGCGAACACGATCGACTCCTGCGACGACGCGAGCGAGATCACCGGTCGCGCGATCGCCAGCGCGAGCACGACGACGAGCAGCGAGCGAAGCATCGTCTGCAACAGCCGCTGACGGGGGTTGAAGTTCGTGCGCGCGTAGCGGCGGCCGGCCCACACGACCAGCACGGCGGCGATGAGCCAGAGGGCGCCGGGGGCGGTGAGGGTCAGAGACATCGGGTCCAGATTGCGGTCAGAGCCTTCACCACGAAGGGCATGAGGGCTGGCGGTGTCACGCCGCCGCGCGCCCTCATACCGTGATCCGCCGCTGCCACGTCCACCACTCCAGCGTCACGAGTGCCAGCGCGGCCACCGCCAGGTACAGCCACCACGCCCGGCCCGACGCCGGCGCGTCGGCCGGCCCGGCCGCGCCGCGCGCGACCGTCGTCCGCGCCAGGTTCGACGTCTCGGGCTCGCCGACGTTGACCGCGATCGCCTGATGCGCGCCGCCCGCGTCGACGCGATACAGTCCGCCCGTCGTCAGCCGCGCAAATGCCGCGCCCTCGGCCCGCGCGAGCGGCACGGCTCGACCGTCCGGCCCGGTCACGCCGGAGGTCGAGGGCGGCAGTTCGGCAAGGCCCGGATGCCGCGCCTCGCTGCCGGCCGGACGCGCCAGCCAGTCAACCGCGTTGCCCACCAGAACGGGGAATGCCGGCGCGAACGCCAGGTTCGAGTCCGCGATGCCGAACGTCACGATCGCGATGCGTCGATCGGGGCGATCGACGACCTCAACGAGCGGTGTGCCCTGGTCGGACCGCGCGACCGCCTCGATGCCCGCGCCCTCGTACGCGACCACACGGACGATGTCGAGCGTCAGGGGATCGAGCCCGGCCACGAGGGGATGCGCGCCTGCGCTCGTCCACCGCGGCGCCTTCTCGAGCGCGCCGGCCGTGCCCAGCCACGACGCCGTTGGCGGCGCCAGGCACAACGCAGGCCGCGACGGCGCCTGCGCCGGCAGCCAGCGATCGAAAATCACGACGTCCTCGCGTCCCGGTCGGTACGCGGCGGGCGTCGTGAACGTCGCCTTGAGGCCGGGCGCGCGCTGCAGCAGCGACGCGAGCGGCGCCGGCGAATCGCTGACGACGGTCACCGCCAACGGATCGGCCTCGGCAATCCAGGCCACGGCCTCGTCGTCCTCCGTCATCGCGTCGAGCGGCGCGCGCACCTGCGCGCGCAGCTGCGGATCGCCAGCCGGCGGCAGCGGCACGACCTGGCGGGCCGCCTCGCCCGCGCCCATCTCCACGGGCTGATCGAAGACGACGTCGCGACCGCGCGTGATCGTGAGCCGCACCGATTGCGCCGACGCCGCGTAGTTGGCGATCTCGAGGTAGGCCTCGCCGCCCTGGCCGGCAGCGGTCGCGGGGCGGACCGCCAGCGCGGTGATCGCGACGTTCGGCGCGGCTTCGAACACGGAGTGCACGGTGACCGACGGGTCGATCGGCCTGGCGCGCGCGCCATCCGTGATGAGGTGCACGTCGTCGGTCCCGGCGACGCGCGGCCAGGGAACGTCGGCGCCGCCGACGGGGACGAGGCGATCGAGCGCGCTCTCGATCAGCGCCGTGTCCGACGTCGGCCCTTCGACCAGTCCCTCACCCGTCGTTGCCAGAGACACATCCGCACTGCCGGCAGCCGCTGCCAGCCGGTGCGCCAGGGCGACCGCGTGCTGCCAGCGCGTGCGGCCATCGGCCGTCCGCGCCAGCATCGACATCGACGAGTCGAGGACGACGAGCAGGCGACCGTGCGACGCCGCGGTCACCCGCGGCGCGGGCCTGGTCACCGCCAGCGCGAGCAACACCGCCACCAGCACGGTCGCGGCGAGCGACACGGCCCGGCGCACGCGCTCCCACCACGTGAGCGCGCGCGACTGGTCGAACACGCGCCGCCACAGCAGCAGCGACGGCACGTCGATCCGCGGCGGCCGGACCTTGCGGAAGAAGAGCCACGCCGCCACGCCCGCCGCGGCGGCGACGAGCGCCAGCGCCTGCCACGTGGCCATGGCCGCGAAGCTCATGCGAGGAACCGGCCCTTGCGGAACGTCCGCAGCACGATGTCCTCGAAGGCATCGTCGGCGTCCGCGCGCACGTACCCAAGGTTGTAGCGCCCGCAGAAGCGCTCGAGGTCACCCGCGTGGGTCTGCCACGCGTCGCGGTACGCCGACATCAGCCCGGGCGTCACATCCACGTCGCGGATGTCGCCCGTCTCGGCGTCGACGAACCGCGCTTCCCCGAACGCGCCGGGATCCTGATCGCGCGACGACGTGACGTGCACCGCGAATACGTCGTGCCCGAGCGCCGCCAGGATCTTCAGCGCGGACTCGAAGCCCTGCGGGTCGAGAAAGTCGGAGATCACGACGGCGAGCCCCCGCTGGCGGCCGCGCGAGGCGAAGGCCGTGAACGCCGCGCGCATGTCGGTCGGCCCGCGCGTCTCCAGACGCTCGAGCCACTCGAACACGCGGAAGATGCGGCCCTTGCCCCGGCCCGGATGGTTCTCGTTGCCGACGTCGTTCGAGAACGGCAGGATCGTGACGCGGTCGAGGTGCGCGAGGCCGACGTAGCACAGCGCCGCCGCGATCCGCCGCGCCTGGTCGAACTTCGCCGTCTCGTGCATCGACTGGCTGGCGTCGATGAACAGGTAGATCGGGAGATCCTGCTCTTCGTCGAACAGCCGCAGCAGCAGCCGGTTCAGCCGCTGATAGGCCTTCCAGTCGATATGGCGGAAGTCGTCGCCCGGCGCGTACTGGCGATGGTCGGCGAACTCGAGGCCGCGGCCGCGCTTCGGCGCCAGGCGATCGGCTCGGTTCTGCCCGGCAAACGCCCGCTTCGAGACCACGTGCAGGTACTCGAGCTTCTTCAGAAAGTCGTCTTCAAAGCGCAGCGGCATACGCCATCGACAATCGCAAATCGGAAAACGGCAATCGCAAGGCCATCGATGAATCGATCATCGACATCGGCCATCGGACATCGCCCGGCATCGATCATCGATGGCCCGATGGCTCGTCCGCTCCCCGGCATCGGCCATCGATGGCCGATGTCACTCCGTGGCCACCGTCCTGAGCAGCTCGTCGACGATCGTGTCGGGGTTGACCTGCTCGGCCTCGCCCTCGAAGTTCAGCAGCAACCGGTGGCGGAGCGCGGGCAGCGCCGTCGCGCGGATGTCCTCGACGGACACGAACGCCTGGCCGCGCGTGAGCGCATGGATCTTGCCCGCGAGCACGAGCGCCTGCGCCGCCCGCGGGCTCGCGCCGTAGCGCACGTAGCGCTTCACGAGGGGCGTGGCGTACGGCGAATCCGGATGGCTCCCGAGCGTGAGCCGGATGGCGTAGGCCTGGACCGGCCGCGCGATCGGCACCGCGCGCGACACCTCGCGCATGGCGAGAATCTCCGCCCCGTCCATCACCCGCGTCACCGACACGTCGCTCGCCGTCGTCGTGCGCTCGATGATGTCGTGCATTGCCGCCTCGGGCGGGTACATGACCTTCAGCTTGAAGAAGAATCGATCCAGCTGGGCCTCGGGCAGCGGATACGTGCCCTCCATCTCGAGGGGGTTCTGCGTGGCAAGCACGAGGAACGGCTGCTCGAGCTTGTACGTCGTCTTTCCGACCGAGACGCTCATGTCCTGCATCGCCTCGAGCAGCGCGGACTGCGTCTTGGGCGTCGCGCGATTGATTTCGTCGGCCAGCACGACGTTGGCGAAGATCGGCCCGGGCTGGAACTCGAAGAACATCCCGCCGTGCGCGTGCTCCTGCACGATGTTCGTGCCCACGATGTCGGCGGGCATGAGGTCGGGCGTGAACTGGATGCGCGAGAACTTCAGATGCAGCACGTCCGCGAGCGTGTGCACGAGGCTCGTCTTGCCGACGCCGGGAATCCCCTCGAGCAGCACGTGCCCGCCCGCCAGCAGGCTCGTCACCGTCGCCGAGACGACCTCCTCGTGGCCGACGATGCGCCGTCCCACCTCGCGGGTGATGCGGGTGAAACGCTCGCGGAACAGATCGATGTGCTGGGCGACAGTCGGTGCGGTCATTGTCGGCGGATAAAGTACTGCATCACGAGCGGCTTGCGCGCATCGGGCAGCGGAGGGGGCGGCAGTGTCCGGCTCCGGTCAACTGCCGAGGGCGCCGCGACGTGCGTGAAGCCAAGCGCCGACGTGCTGTGTTCCGTCTTGCGTCGAATGTCTTCCGTGCTGACGTTGGTGCCGGGCGTGTCGGCGCTCGCTTCGATCAGCTCCTTGCGCAGCGCCTGCGCGATCTGCGTCGCGTCGGCGTTCCCGCTCTTCGCGCCCGAGTTGCCGCCCGCGCCCGCGCGGGAGTCGCCGCCCATCGAGCCCGCGCCCGCCAGCATCATCTGGGCGCTCGCCGGGTCATTCGCGGCTTCGTGCATGAGCTGCAGCGCCGCCTGGGCGGCATTCGCCTGGCTGGCCTCGGCGCTCTGTGACGCCTTGCCCAGCTGACCGGCGTCCGAGGACGCCGCCGCCTGCGACGACTCGCCCTGACGCTCGCCGACCCGCGGATTCGCCAGCCGCTGCGCGATGTCCTTCAGCTGCTCGCGCAGCTCCGCGGGCAAATCCGAGTTCGCCGCCGCTTCCGCTCGTTCAGCCAGCGACTTCGCATCGTCCTTGCCGCGCTCTGCGACGCTCGCCTGCTCGGCGAGCTTCGCCAGCTTGGCCAGCTCGGGGCTGAGGGTCGGATCGATCTTCGAGAGGAGATCGCGCAGCTCCTGGAGCTTCGCGTTGGCCTGCGCCTCCGCGATCTTGCCCTTCTCGATCGCAGCCAGCAGGTCCTCGAGGCGCTTGCGGATCTCGGGCGGCAGCGCGGCCTCGAGCGTGGGCTGGCCCGACGTCGCCGCCCGACGAGCCTCGGCGAGCGCCGCTTGCCGCGCGGCCGGCAGCCGCACGGTCAGAACGACGGCCGCGAGGACGAGAACGGCGGCAAGGATCCACGCGCGCGGAGCGCGGACGGGCGGGTAGAACTCCTCCCACCTGACGACCTTGAGCCGCGACGCTGCGACGTCCAGGTGGAACGCCGCCCACTCGCCCGCCTCGGTCTCGCCGGCGAACCAGAACGCGCTGCGCAGCTCCCCGCCGAGCCCCGCATCGGCGTCCACGGCCGCGGCGATGGCATCGGTCGGCGCGAGCCGGCGCCGGCTGACGAACCACCACCCCAGCACGCCGACCGCCGCCATGCCGAGCGTCGCCCAGGGAATGACGGGCGGCCACTTCAGGAGACGAGCGACCGCGGCGACCACCAGGACGCCCAGCGCCACCCACGGGACGCCCCGGACGAGCTGCCGGGCCGCCTGGCGGGCGCGGCGGCGCGCGAGCGCCTCAATCACGCTCTGGCGCACGACGTCGCGAGTCGGCAGACCGTCAGGCATAAGGACAGCTACGCACGCCGTCTGGGCTTGTACACGTGCGTGGACTGCCCGAAGAATACCTCAGCGGCCTCCATCATCGTTTCGGAAAGCGTCGGGTGCGGATGGATGCTGAGTTTCACGTCGGTCGCGAGCGCGGCCATCTCGACGGCGAGGACACCCTCGGCGATCAGCTCGCCGGCGCCGGATCCGACGATACCCACGCCGAGTATTCGCTCGGTGGCCGGGTCGATCACGAGCTTGGTCACGCCCTCCGGACGGTCGATGGCGATGGCGCGTCCGAGCGCGGCCCAGGGGAATTTCGCGATCTCGACCTTGCGCCCCTGCTTCTTGGCCTCGGTCTCGGTCAGGCCGCACCACGCGACCTCGGGATCGGTGAACACCACCGCCGGAATCGCCTGCGGCTCGAACGCGACGTTGTGCCCGAGCGCGGCCTCGACCGCCACGCGCGCCTCGTGCGACGCCTTGTGCGCGAGCATCGGCTCGCCGACGACGTCGCCAATGGCGAAGATCGTCGGCTCGCCCGTCCGCCGCGCGGCGTCCACGACGATGAACCCGCGCTGATCGACCTGCACGCGCGTCTTGTCGAGGCCGGGCACCGCGGAATTCGGCTTGCGGCCGACGGACACCAGCACGCGGTCGAACGTCTGCTCGCGGTCGGCCGGCGCCAGCCCGTCGCCCTCGATCCGCACCTTCACGCCGGTCTTGACGTCGGTCATCTCGACGACGCGCGCGTTGAGCAGGATCTTGTGAAGCGTCTGCTCCATGTCCTTCTGGAGGAACGCCACGAGGTCGCGGTCCGCGCCCGGCAGAAGACCCGGCGTCATCTCGACGACCGTCACCTTCGTCCCGAGCGCCGCGTACACCGATCCGAGCTCCAGGCCGATGTAGCCGCCGCCGACGACGAGCAGCGTCCTGGGAATGTCGGGCAGGTCGAGCGCAGCCGTCGAATCCATCACGCGCGGACTGTCGATCGAGAGCCCCGGGACCGACGCGGGCCGGGATCCCGTCGCGATGATCGCGTGCTGGAAGGTCAGCGTCTCCGATCCGCCGCTCACGAGGTCGATCGTGAGCGAGGTCGGGCTCGCGAACGACGCCCGACCCTGGAGGTACTTCACCTTCCGGAACTTCCCGACCTGGCCGACGCCGGCCGTGAGTTTCTGGACGACATGGTCCTTGAACCCGCGGAGCTTGTCGAGGTCGACGCGGGGCTCGCCGAACGTCACGCCCCAGGCCGACGCGTGCCGCGCCTCGCGCATGACCTTCGCGACGTGCAGGAGCGCCTTGGACGGGATGCACCCGCGATAGAGACACACGCCGCCAGGGTTCGGCTCGGGATCGACCATCGCCACCTGCATCCCGAGATCGGCGGCGTAGTAGGCGGCGGCGTACCCGCCTGGGCCGGCGCCGATGACGACTAAGGGGACTGAGGACATGAGTGAATCAGCGGATCAACTTATGAACTTAGAACTCAAAACTTAGAACTTGGAACTCGGGACCTGAGACTTGAGACTCCGAACCCAAAGTTCTGAGTTCTAAGTTCTAAGTTCTAAGTTAACTCATAACCACATCGTGAGCGGCTGTTCGAGCCCCTCCGCGACGAACCTGAGAAAGCGCGCGGCGGCGGCGCCGTCGATCGCGCGATGGTCGTACGAGAGCGACAGCGGCAGCAGGTGCCGCGGCACGAACGCGCCGTCCTTCCAGACGGGCTCGATCGCCGTGCGCGACATGCCGAGGATCGCGACTTCGGGCTGGTTGACGATCGGCGTGAAGGCCGTGCCGCCGATGCCGCCCAGATTCGTGATCGAGAAGACGCTGCCGGCCATCTCGTCGAGGCCCAGCTTCTTGTCGCGCGCCCTCTGCGAGAGCACCGAGAGCTCGGCGGCGATCTGCGTCAGCGTCTTGCGGTCGGCGTCGCGGATGACCGGCACGAGCAATCCGTTCGGCGTGTCCACGGCAACGCCGATGTGGCAGTACTTCTTGTAGATGATGGTCGTCCGCGCCATGTCCACCGACGAGGCGAACTGAGGGAAGCGCGCGATCGCGGCGGCGACGACCTTGATGGCGATCGCCGTGACGGTGAGCTTGCCGCCGGCCTGCTCGACGCGGGCGCCGTAGGCCCTGCGAAAGTCCTCGAGCGCGGTCACGTCCGCTTTGTCGTGCTGGGTCACGTGCGGCGCGCGCCACGCCGCCGTCAGATGCTCGGCGGTCTTGCGGCGGATGTTGGACATCGGCCGCACCTCGACCTCGCCCCACTTCGAGAAGTCCGGCAGCTCGACCGGAGCCCCAGCCGGCACGACGCCGCCCGCGAGCACCGACTTCACGTGCTCCATGACGTCGTCCTGCCCGATACGGCCCCCGGGCCCCGTACCCGGCACTTGCGCGATGTCGACGCCCAGCTCGCGCGCATAGCGGCGCACCGACGGCGCGGCCGGCACCGGCGCCGAGAGCTCGCGCGCCGCGGGGGCGGTCGCCGCAGCCGCCGCGGCCGGGACGTCATGCCGCGCGGGCGCGACGACCGGACGCGCCGACGTGATATCCACGACCGCCGCAGCAGGCTTCGCCGCCTTGGCCGCAGGAACGTCGACGGGCGCCGCGGGCTTCGGCGCCTCGACGGCCGGCGTGGCGGGCTCGGGCGCCTTCGCCGCCGGCCTCGCGGTCGGCGTGTCTGCGGCGCTCGCGCCGTCCAGGACGAGCACCACCTGCCCGACCTTCACCTTGTCCCCGGCCTTGACCTTGACCTCGGTCACCTTCCCGGCGACCGACGTCGGCACCTCGATCGTCGCCTTGTCGGTCTCGAGCTCGAGCACGGACTGATCGACCTTCACGACGTCGCCCGGCGCGACGAGCACGCGAACGACATCGCCCTTCTCGACGTTCTCTCCGAGCTCGGGGATCTTGAAGTCCACTGACATTCTTCGCTCCAGCCTGGCCGTCAGGCACTACGCACCAGACTGATGAACCAGAGGCATTAGCGCGAGCCGCGCGACTTTCGCTGGTGCCCAATGCCTCGTGCCTGGTGGCTGACTCTAGGAAATCGTCGGATCGCTTTTCTCCGGCTCGATCTCGAGCTCCTTGAACGCCCGGGTGACCACCGCGGGTTCGATCTGCCGCTGCGCCAGCAGGGCGGAGAGCGTCGCGGCCGCCACGTAGCGCGCCTCGACCTCGAAGAACCTGCGGAGCGACGCGCGGTCTTCGCTGCGCCCGAACCCGTCGGTGCCGAGCGTCACGACCGGCTTGCCGATCCAGCGCGAGACCATGTCCGGCTGGCTCTTGAGGTAGTCGCTCGCGGCGACGACCACGCCGGGCGCGCCGGCGAGGCACTGCGCGACGTACGGCACGCGCGGGGTTTCGGTCGGGTGCAGGCGATTCCACCGCTCGACGCGGTGCGCCTCGCGGTACAGCTCGTTGTAACTGGTGGCGCTCCACACATCGGCCGCCACGCCGTACTTGGCGAGCAGCTGCTGCGCCTGACGCACCTCGTTCAGGATCGCGCCGCTGCCGATGAGCTGCGCGCGCGCGGCGTTGGGGATCGACGGCGCCGCGCTGAAGCGATACAGCCCTTTGATGATGCCGTCGCGCGCGCTCTCGGGCATCGCCGGCATGTCGTACTGCTCGTTCATCACGGTGATGTAGTAGAAGGCCTGTTCACCGTTGCCGTACATCCGATGGATGCCGTCCTCGATGATCGTCGCGAGCTCGTACGCGTACGCGGGGTCGTACGCCCGGCAGGTCGGCACGGCGAGCGCGAGCGTATGGCTGTTGCCATCCTGGTGCTGCAGCCCCTCGCCGGCGAGCGTCGTGCGGCCTGCCGTGCCCCCGAGGAGGAACCCGCGGCACCGCGCGTCCGCGGCCGCCCAGATGAAGTCACCGACGCGCTGGAAGCCGAACATCGAATAGAAGATGAAGAACGGGATCGTGTTGACGCCCTGCGTCGCGTACGCGGTGCCCGCCGCGATGAACGACGAGATCGATCCGGCCTCGGTGATGCCCTCCTCGAGGATCTGGCCGTCCTTCGCTTCCTTGTAGTACAGGAGCGTGTCCATGTCGACCGGCTCGTAGACCTGGCCGATGCTCGAGTAGATGCCGACGGCGCGGAAGAGCGACTCCATGCCGAACGTGCGCGCCTCGTCGGGCACGATCGGCACGATGAGCTTGCCGATTTCCTTGTCGCGGAGCAGCTTCGCCAGCATCCTGACGAACACCATCGTTGTCGACGCCTTGCGGCCCTCGGTGCCCTTCTGGAACTCGTCGAAGACGTCCTCCATCGCCGGATGTATGGCCGGCGCGACCACGGCGCGCCGCGGCACGAACCCGCCGAGGGCGTCGCGCCGCTTGCGCATGTACTCGACCTCGGCGCTGCCCTGCTGCGGGCGATAGAACGGCGCGGCGGCGATGCGGTCGTCTGGGATCGGCACGTTGAAGCGATCGCGGAACGTGCGCAGATCCTCCTCGTTCATCTTCTTCTGCTGGTGGGTGATGTTCTTGCCCTCGCCGGCTTCGCCGAGCCCGTAGCCCTTGATCGTCCGCGCGAGGATGACCGTCGGCTGGCCGCGGTGCTGCACCGCCGCGCGATAGGCGTTGTAGACCTTGACCGGGTCGTGGCCGCCGACGCGCATCTTCCGCAGGTCGTCGTCCGAGAAGTGCCGCACCATCTCGAGCAGCCGCGGATCAGCGCCCCAGAAGTGCTTGCGGATGTACGCGCCGTCCTCGACGACGTAGCGCTGGTACTCGCCGTCGACGACCTCGCCCATGCGCCGTACGAGCGCGCCCTCGGTGTCCTGCGCCAGGAGCGGATCCCAATCGCCTCCCCACAGGACCTTGATCACGTTCCAGCCGGCGCCGCGGAAGACGGCTTCGAGCTCCTGGACGATCTGCCCGTTGCCGCGGACGGGACCGTCGAGCCGCTGCAGATTGCAGTTGATGACGAAGATCAGGTTGTCGAGCTTCTCGCGAGCCGCGAGCGAGATCGCCCCCAGCGCCTCGGGCTCGTCCGTCTCGCCGTCGCCGAGAAACGCCCAGACCTTCTGGTCGGACGGCGCTTTCAACCCGCGATTCTCGAGGTACTTCGCGTAGCGGGCCTGGTAGATCGCCATGAGCGGCCCGAGCCCCATCGAGACCGTCGGGAATTCCCAGAAATCGGGCATGAGCCACGGGTGCGGGTACGACGACAACCCGCCGCCCGGGCGCAGCTCGTGGCGGAAATTGTGAAGGTGCGACTCGTCGAACCGGCCCTCGAGAAACGCCCGGGCGTAGATGCCGGGGGAGGCATGGCCCTGGTAGTAGACGATGTCGCCGTCGCCGCCGGCGTTGCGGCCGCGAAAGAAATGATTGAACCCGATCTCGTACAGCGTCGCCGACGAGGCGTAGGTGGAGATGTGACCGCCGATGCCGTCCGACTCACGATTCGCCCGCACGACCATGGCGAGCGCGTTCCAGCGCACCAGGCTCTTGATCCGGCGCTCGATCTCGCGGTCGCCGGGAAACGGGACCTCCTCGCCAACCGGGATCGTGTTGATGTACGGGGTCGTGGAGGTGAACGGCTCCCTGACGCCGGCCTGACGGGCGCGCGCGCGCAGCGCATCCAGCAGGCGCACCACACGCGCCTTGTCTCCCTGACGCAAGACGTAGTCGAGCGATTCAAGCCATTCGCGAGTCTCGACGGCCTCGAGGGCCGCGGCATCCGTCGGCGCGAGATTCTTCATAAAGACGTCGTCCTTGCAGGGTGGCGCATCCGACTATTGTAATCCCCGGTGCGTGTTCGAGCATACCCAGGCGGGGTAAATGCGTGCAGAATTAGGCACATGCATGCTGCGATTCACGCCGTGTTTACCCGCCGCCACTTGATTTCGACGCTCGCTCTCGGCCTCGCGGCCGGGCTGACGGTGGAGTGCGCGCCGCCCGCTCCGCCACCGGCGCAGACCCCGCCGGCGCTGGCCGCGCTCCAGAAGCAGATCCAGCGCTTCGCGCCCGTCGACCTCGCCGTCGACACTGCGGCGCTCCCCGACAACGAGCGCAAGGCGCTCGCGGAAATCATCAAGGCCGCGGAAATCGTCGACGGCCTGTTCCTCGATCAGGTCTGGGCCGGCAACCCGAGCGTCGCGGTGCAGCTCGCCGCCGATCGGTCGCCCGAAGGCCAGGCGCGGCTCCACTACTTCCTGATCAACAAGGGCCCGTGGTCGCGGCTCGACCAGAACGCGTCGTTCCTCGGCCCCGGCGCCGGCATTCCCGAAAAGCCCGCGCAGGCCAACGTCTATCCGGCGGACTCCACGCGCGACGAGGTCGAGAAGTGGTTCGGGAGCCTGAAAGGCCAGGCCCACGATGACGCCGTCGGGTTCTTCACGGTCATCCGGCGCGGCGCGGACGGGCGTCTCTCCGCCGTGCCCTACAACGTCGAGTACCGCAACGCGCTCGCGATTGCCGCCGATCACCTGCGCCAGGCGGCGGCGCTCACCACGCAGCCGACCCTCAAGAAGTTCCTCGAGCTGCGCGCTGGCGCGTTTCTCTCGAACGACTACTTCCCGAGCGACATGGCCTGGATGGAGCTCGACGCCTCGATCGAGCCGACGATTGGGCCCTACGAGACCTACGAAGACGAGTGGTTCGGCTACAAGGCGTTCTTCGAGGCGTTCATCGCCGTGCGCGACGACGCCGAGACCAGGAAGCTG
The DNA here is from genome assembly GCA_035519535.1 of Vicinamibacterales bacterium. Taxonomy (GTDB): domain Bacteria; phylum Acidobacteriota; class Vicinamibacteria; order Vicinamibacterales; family SCN-69-37; genus DATEGZ01. The sequence continues at coordinate 45,057 of DATIWF010000064.1, forward strand.
GCGGCCCTGGGCGCGGAGTTGCAGGGGCTCGAGGACAAGCTGCCGATCGATCCGAAATACCGCAATCCCAAGCTCGGGGGGCTGGCGCCGCTCCGGGTGGTGAACGTCGTGTTCTCGGCGGGCGACGGCAATCGCGGCATCCAGACGACGGCGTACAACCTGCCGAACGACGACCGCGTGATTCGCGAGAAGGGATCGAAGCGCGTCATGCTGAAGAACATCCAGGACGCGAAGTTCCAGAAGGTGCTCGTGCCGATCGGCGGCGCCGCGCTCGCGGCGGCCGACCGCCCGAAGCTCTCGTTCGACGCGTTCTTCACCCACACGGTGATGCACGAGCTCATGCACGGGCTCGGGCCGCACCAGGTCGGCTCGACCGGCCAGCCGGTCCGCGAGGCACTCAAGGACGCCTACGCCGCCCTCGAGGAGGCGAAGGCCGACATCTCAGGGCTCTGGGCGCTCCAGCAGCTCGCCGACAAGGGCGTCGTCTCCGCCGACGTCGCGCGGACGATGTACACGACGTTCGTGGCGTCGGCGATCCGATCGATCCGGTTCGGCTTCACCGACGCGCACGGCAAGGGCATCGCCATGCAGCTCAACTACCTGCTCGACCACGGCGCCGTCACGGTGAACGCGGATGGCACGCTGTCGGTCATGGACGCGAAGATCAAGGACGCGGTCGCCGGCCTCACGCATGACCTGATGACGCTCGAGGCCGAGGGCAACTACGCCGGCGCGAAGGACCTGCTGCAGAAGATGGTCGTCGTCCGCCCGGAGATCCAGCGGATCCTCGACAGGCTCTCGGACGTGCCGGTCGACGTCGAGCCGAATTTTGTGACGAAGAACGCGATCATCGATAAGCGATGATCGGAAGTCGGCAATCGAAGACATCGATGAACGACATCGACAATCGGCCATCGACATCGACCATCGGTCAGCGATCGATTGGTCGATGATCGATGCGCGATGCCGATGATCGATATGCGATGTCGATGATCGATTGTCGATGCCCTTCGATTACCCGATTTCCGATTATCGATTATCGATGATCTTCGTGCTCGTGAGCTGCGCGATCGCCGAGAGCGTGGTCTGCGCGGCGTTCAGCCCGAGACGGAAGTCCTTGTCGGAGAACGTCGAGAACACGTCGAGCTGCGTGTGCCACGTGGGATTCCAGCCGGCGCCGGTCTGCGCGCCGCGCTCGTTCTCGCGCAGGCTCAGGGCCGGCACGATGTCCTGGAACGGCTGCGAATCCGTGTTCGTCATGTGCGGGCCGACGTTGACCGGGTAGTCGGTCGCGTACTTCTCACCGGCCAGCTTGAACACGAATGCCAGTTTCATCGCCTCGTCCGCGAACTTCGACGCGATCTGGAATTCCACGTTCACGTCCGCCTCGGGACGCTGATCTTTCGGCGCCATGAAGACGGGGCGGCCCTGCGCGTCCACCTGCGGCTTGCCGTCCGCGCCCATCACCGGCTGCGGCATGCCGTGGTCCCAGAGCATCATGTCGTGCTGGATCATCGCGATCCATTTGGGCTCGGGATACTTGCCGGACCCTTTCGGATTCTCGATGCCCTGGAGCGCCTGCCGCTGCGCGACGTAGGCGCGCGCGCCGTTGAGGCCGCTTTCCTCGCCGTTCCACAGCGCGAAGCGGATCGAGCGGTCCGTCACGACTTTCGGATCGCCGAAGACGCGCGCGAGCTCCATCACGAGCGCCGTGCCCGATCCATCGTCGTTCGCCGCCTCGTTGTAGCCGTGGCCGTCCATGTGCGCGCCGATGATGTACATCTCGTCGGGATGCGTTGCGCCGACCTTGGTGACGTAGACTTCGTCCACCGGGCCGGGAATGATCGGCGCGGAGTCCAGCTCGCGGATCCGCGCGTCCGGCTGCGCCAGGGGATCGCAGTTGACGCCCGTGCGCGCGCGGTTGCCGACGATCCGGGCGCCGCCCTGGCCGGTGTTCGTCGCGCCGCGTCCCGCGTTGGCGCCACCCGCCCGCCCGGCGCCGGCCGCCGCGTTCCCGCGCGCGGCGCCTGCCTGGCCGCCTCCCGCGCCGCCGGCCCCGGCGCGCCCGCCGCGCGCCACCACCATCGACGCCGGCACGCTCGGGCCGCACTCGCTCGTCGGCACGGGCGGATCGTACGTGATGCGCTCGGCGTTCGTGTAGCCGTAGCTCTCGAGCTGCTTCTGAATCCAGTTGACCGCATCGCGGTTCCGCTGCGTGCCCTGCCGCCGATCGCCGAACTGCGTGAGGCCCTTAATCGTGGCCTTGTATTTCTCGAGCTCGAGGCGATCGACGAGCGTCTTGATGGGATCGGGGGCGGCCGGCGCGGCGGGCGGCTGCGGCTGCTGCGCGAGCACCAGCGCCACGGCGCCGGCGGCGGCACAAGCGGACGTCAGGAACGCAAAGCGAGAGGACGACATGGGTAATCCCTCCGGGGCAGGGAAAGTGTAACGGATTGGGAAGGGGGTTCCGAGGGGGTCCCTGCGGGGTTCCCGGGAGGTTCCCGGCCGGGAGGTTCCTAGAGGGTTCGGCGCCCCAGGACTTCGAGGGCGATGTCCGGGCGATCGCTGATGAGGCCGGTGACGCCCCAATCGAGCAAGCGCCGCATCTCCTCCGCGTCATCGACGATCCACGCGTGCACCGGAAAGCCGGCCCGGTGCGCGAGGCGGACGAACGCGCGATTGAAGGCGTCGCGGCCGTCGAAGCGAATCGGCACTTGAAACAGCCGGAAGCCCGTCGGCCTCGGCCGGAGGCGGAAGCGTGCGCGACGGATGGCGGATCGCGCTTCGGCCTGAGCGGCACTCGTGGGCAGCTCGGGCGCCAGGCGCCGCACGGCCTGCATCACGCCGGCATCGAAGCCGCCGACGATGACCCGGCTCGCGGCGCCGGCGCGGCGAATCACCTCGATCGCGGCCTCGGCGACCTCGGGCCGGTCGCCCTTGATCTCGACGACCCAGTCCACGGTCGGATAGCGCGCGAGGAGGTCCGCGAGCCGCGGCACGCCGAAGCCGCGCCCACGAAACGGGCTGCCGTGCTCGGCGTCGAAGCGCGCGCCGGCGTCGGTTGCCGCGAGCTCCGCCGCCGTCCGCGCCGACACCGGCCCGGCGGCCTCGGTCGTCCGGTCAAGCGTCGGGTCGTGGATGACCACGACCTCCCCATCGCGCGACAGGCGCACGTCGCACTCGCAGCCGTCCACGCCGAGCGCGACCGCATGGTCGAACGCCGCGATCGTGTTCTCGGGGCGCAGCTTCCCGCCGCCGCGATGGGCGATCACAACGGGATCGGAGGGAGAGAGCAGTCGCATCGGCCATCGATGATCGATGATCGGGGAATCGAAAGTCATCGATTATCGATCAGCGACATCGCTGGTCGGGCATCGAAGGGCATCGGGCCATCGACAGGCGTCGGCCATCGCGTCGCGATGGTCGAGGTCCCCGGCCAATCGCCAACCTCGATGGCCGACCATCGATGTCGGTGGCCGATCGCCGATGTCGATGGCCGATCATCGATCTCGATGGCCGATCGCCGATGTCGATGGCCGATCATCGATGCCGATGCCCGATCATCGATCTCGATGGCCGATCCTCGATGCCGATGGCCGATCATCGATGCCGATGCCCGATCATCGATGCCGATGGCCGATCGCCGATGTCGATCGTCGATAATCGATGGTTTTCGATTCCCCGATCATCGATTGTCGATTGCAGATTACTATGGTCTCATCATGTCTCTCCCAACCACTCTTGGCGCGCTGCGCGAAGCCGTCGCGTCCGGCCGCGTGCCGCATCGATCGATCAAGGACGAGCTGCGCGCGAACCTGATCGCGCGCCTGCGCGCGGGCACGCCGCTCTTCCCCGGCATCGTCGGCTACGACGAGACGGTCGTCCCGCAGATCGTGAACGCGGTGCTCGCCCGCCACAACTTCATCCTTCTGGGCCTGCGCGGGCAGGCGAAGACGCGGCTGCTCCGCGCGCTGACCGAGCTGCTCGACGAGCAGATCGCGGTCGTCCCCGGGTGCGAGATCCACGACGATCCGCTGGCGCCGCTCTGCGCCGCCTGCCGCGCGCGGGTGGCGAGCGAGGGCCAGGCCATGCCGGTGGCGTGGCTCCCGCGCGAGCGCCGGTACGTCGAGAAGCTCGCGACGCCCGACGTGACGATCGCCGACATGATCGGCGACCTCGATCCCATCAAGGCCGCGCGCGCGGCGCGCGAGCTCGGCGACGAGCTGACGATGCACTACGGGCTGCTGCCGCGCGCGAACCGCGGCATCTTCGCGATCAACGAGCTGCCGGATCTGGCGAGCAAGGTGCAGGTCGGGCTGTTCAACATCCTGCAGGAAGGCGACGTGCAGATCAAAGGCTATCCCGTGCGCCTGCGGCTCGACGTGCTGCTGGTCTTCAGCGCCAATCCGGAGGACTACACGGCGCGCGGCAAGATCATCACGCCCCTCAAGGACCGCATCGGCTCGGAGATTCGCACGCACTATCCGAAGACGCGGCTCGACGCGCTCGCGATCACGAAGCAGGAAGCGTGGACCGATCGCCGCGGCGGCGTGCCCGTCGCGGTGCCCCAGTTCGTGCGCGAGGTCGTCGAGGAAATCGCCTTCCACGCGCGCGCCGACGCCAAAGTGGACAAGCGATCGGGCGTGAGCCAGCGGCTGCCCATCACGACGCTCGAGCACGTCGTGTCCAACGCCGAGCGGAGGGCGCTCGCCAACAACGAGCCCGTGGCTGTGCCGCGCGTGAGCGACCTCTACGCCGCCCTGCCGGCTCTCACCGGCAAGATCGAGCTCGAATACGAGGGCGAGCTCAAGGGCGCCGAGGACGTCGGGCGCGAGCTGGTGCGCGCGGCCATCGCCACCGTGTTCGACGGCTACTCGACGCAGACCGACGCGCGGCCGGTCATCGGCTGGTTCGAGCGCGGCGGCACGATCGAGCTCTCGGACACCGCCGCCGCCAGCCGCCTGCTCGCCTCCGCCGACACCATCGACGGCCTCGATCGCGTCGTCGCCGCGATCGACCGCGACCCGCGCGCGCCCGAGCCGATGCGCGCCGCGATCGTGGACTTCGTGCTCGAGGGGCTCTGCGCGCTGAAGAAGATCACGCGCACCGACGAAGGCCGGCTGCAGGCGCCGCCCAACGCTGCGCGGCCGAAGCCGCGCGAGGAGGCCAGGACGCTCGACGATCTGATGGAAGATGAAGCGCCGGTCAAGGGCAAGAAGAAATACTTCAATTAGGTGGCATTGAGAGATTTTGGGATCGCATCAATGCAGATTGAATGGAGGATTGGGCGGCACCATCAATTCACCAATCACTTGGCATTGATGCGATCGAAGATCCTGCAATGAAGTACAAATACTCTCGCTACATCGAAGACATGCTGGACGGCGTCGACATGGAGTCCCTGGTGTCGCAGCTGTCCGACCTGCTCCTGGCGAGCGGCTTCGACAATCCCTGGGACCCCCAAAGCGACGCCGACCGGACGATGCAGGCGCTGCACGACGCGATCCTCGACGCGCTGCTGAACGGCGGCGTGCTGTCCGACGAGATGCTCGAGCGCCTGATGTCCGACCAGACCCGGCGCGAGGGGAATGACGGCCAGGATCGACGCGACGAGCTCGAGGCGCTGATCCAGCGCATCATCGAGCGACTCACCGAACAGGGCTATGTGACGATGGCCGGGCAGCCGGGGCCGCAGAAGCTCGGCGGGCCGGGCGGCGTCGGCCAGGGCGAGGCGCGCTTCGAGGTCACCGACAAGGCGATCGATTTTCTCGGCTACCGCGCCCTGCGCGACCTGCTCGGATCGCTCGGCCGCAGCAGCGCGGGCCGCCACGACACGCGCGAGCTCGCGACGGGCGTCGAAGCGGGTGGCCCGCCGCGCCCGTACGAGTTCGGCGACACGCTGAATCTCGATGCGGCGGCGACGATCCTGAGCGCCGTCCGGCGGCAGGCAGAAGAGGGCGCGGGCCTCGCCGGTCGTCAGCCGGGGCTGCCCTCCTTGGGAGCGACGGGTGACACGCCGGGGGCAGACCAGGAGGGCCTCGCCATCGACTATGCGGACCTCATGGTCACGCAGGGCGACTATCAAAGCTCGTGCGCAACGGTGCTCCTCCTCGACTGCAGCCACAGCATGGTGCTCTACGGCGAGGATCGCTTCACGCCAGCCAAGCGCGTGGCGCTCGCGCTGGCCAATCTCATTCGTCATCAGTATCCCGGCGACGCGCTCTCCGCGGTGCTCTTTCACGACTCGGCGGAGGAGGTCCCGCTGAGCCAGCTCGGCCGCGTGCGCGTCGGCCCCTACTACACGAACACGCGCGAAGGGCTGCGGCTCGCCCGGCGCGTGCTCGACCGGCAGCGCAAGGACATGCGGCAGATCATCATGATCACCGACGGGAAGCCGTCGGCCGTGACGCGCCCCGACGGACGCATCTACCGCAACGCCTTCGGCCTCGATCCGTTCGTGCTGCGCGAGACGTTCGCGGAGGTCGCGGCCTGCCGCCGCGCCGGGGTGATGATCAACACGTTCATGCTGGCGCGCGACTACGACCTGGTCGCTTTCGTGCGCCGGGTGGCCCGGATCTGCCGTGGGAAGGCGTATTTCACGACACCGTATACCCTGGGGCAGTACGTGCTGATGGACTACCTCAGCCGCAAGACCCGGACGGTCCATTAGGGCATCCGCCCGGCTGTCCGTTTTCGGCGGAATACGGCCGGAATGACCCTGGTCTGGCGTCTCAGGGCGTCCGTCCCCGCGGGGGACGCCCCGGTCCCTTTACGCTTGCAGGGGGCACCCAAACCCCGTATCCTCACGCGCAGCAGCAGTTCGGCGGCGCGTGTCGCCGGGTGTTTGCGTTTGCAGTGACCACACTGCGTTGGGGGAAAACACAACTTATGGGTCGCAAGCTGGGTCTCATCGGGATCCTGCTCGTGGTGTCGCTGGCGTTTGCCGCGCCGGCGTTCGCGCAGATCCAGAACGGCAGCCTCTTCATCAAGGCTGCCGACGAACAAGGCGCCGCGGTTCCCGGCGCCTCGGTCACGATCACGGCGCCGGTCCTGCCGGCGGCGATCACGGGCGTGACCGACTCGAGCGGCAGCTACCGCTCACCGCTGGTGCCGGTCGGCACGTACGTCGTGAAAGTTTCATTGCAGGGGTTCCAGACGATCACACGTGAAAACGTCGTGCTCCTGCAGAGCCAGACCATCACGCTCGAGTTCACCATGAAGGTCAGCACGGTGAACGAGGAGGTCACCGTCAAGGGCGAGTCGCCGGTCGTGGACACGAAGAGCACGACCGTAAACGTGAACCTCGACAAGAACCTGCTCGAGAACACGCCGGGTGGCAAGGACATCTGGAACATCCTCGAGTACAAGGTGCCGGGCCTGATCTTCGACCAGCCCGACGTCGGCGGCAACCAGGCGGGGCTGCAGCGTGGGTTCACCGCGCGCGGCACGCCGAACTCGCAGAACGTGCAGCTCATCAACGGGTCGAACGTCGGTGACCCCGCCGCGATCGGCTTCTCGATGAACTACTACGACCCGAACTCGTTCGAGAACATCCAGGTCTCGACCGGCTCGCAGGACATCTCGATGGGCACCTCCGGCGTCGTCGTCAACCTGGTGAGCAAGAGCGGGACGAACGTGTTCAGCGGCCTCGGCCTCTACACGTATCAGGGCGACAAGACGCAGTGGGACAACATCGACTCCACGCTGTACAAGCAGGGCTTCCGACCGAACGCCAACGCCGTGGACTACATCTCGAACTACAACGCCCAGGCCGGCGGCCCGATGATCAAGAACAAGCTGTTCTACTTCGGGTCGATCAACTTCCAGCCGACGCACGTGCGCGTGCCGGGCTTCCCGGTCGTGGCCCCGACCAATATCCCGACGCAGCTCGCCGGCACGAGTGACGAGGACACGACGGACATCCTGACCGGCGCCGCCAAGTTCACGTATCAGCTGAACGCCAGCAACCGGTTCGACAGCTACCTGCAGAAGCAGCGGTACGACAAGCCGAACCGTGGCGCGGGCAACACGGTCACGCAGGACTCCGCGTTCAAGGAATACGACATCGACAACACCGCGCAGATCCTGTGGAACTGGGTCGTGAGCGACAAGCTGTTCGCGAACACGAACCTCAGCTACAATAACGTGCACTTCCCGCTGAACCAGAAGACGGGCCAGCAGCCGATCACCGACAGCTCGACGAACATCCTGTACCGCAACGCGACGTCGCAGCCGATCATGTTCCGCCGCCGGATCCAGTTCACGACGAACTGGCAGTACTTCGTGCCACAGATGCTCGGCGGGCGGCACGAGTTCAAGGTCGGGTACGACAATGCGTACACGCCCGAGGATGTCGAGACGGACCGCGTCGACAACGTCACGGAGACCGGCACGGTGAACGCCGCGAACGTCATGGTGCCGTCGCAGGTGACGGTCTACAACACGCCGCTGTTCGTCAAACGCGCCGTCAATAACACCGCGATCTACGGCCAGGACTCGTACTCGATCGGACGGCTGAACGTGATCGCCGGCGTCCGCTGGGAGCGCGTCAACGGGAGTCTGCCGGATCAGACCCATCCGTCGAGCCAGTACTTCCCGACGGGCATGGTGATCAACGGCCTGAACGTGAAGATCAACGCGACGGGCCAGACCCTCACGAGCTACACCGTGCCGGACACATTCGCTGCGGTCAACAACTCACCCCTGTGGAAGAACTGGGCGCCGCGCGTGAGCGGGATTTACGACCTGACCGGCGAGGGCAAGACCGTGCTCAAAGCCTCCTGGGGCGAGTACTACGACCAGATCGGCACCGGCACGCCGGGCCCGAATCCGAACGGCACGATCTCGCAGACCTACAACTGGAGCGACAACGGCGACGCGATCTTCCAGCCGGGCAACGCCACCTGGAATGGCACGCAGTATGTCGGCGGCGAGTTCGGCGCGCTGCGCTCGACGAGCATTCCCAACCCGAACCCCTTTGACCCGACGCTCCTGCGCACGTACCGCGTGGAAACGACGGTCGGCATCGACAAGGAGCTCTGGGCGGGCGTGCGCGGCAGTGCGACGTACATCCATCGCCGCGACCGGAACCCTCAGGGCACCGTGGACACGGGCGGAGTGGATTCCTGGCCGACGGCGTACACACCCGTGACGCTGAACGACCCCGGTCCGGACGGTGTCGTGGGAACGGCCGACGACGCAAGTTTCATCGCCTACTCCCTGAATAGCGGCATCACGCCGACGACCAAGACGGTCAACGATGATCGGCTCTCGACGTTCTTCAACGGCCTGGAGCTGACGGTGACGAAGCGGTACGCGAAGGGCTTCGCGCTGGTGGGCGGCTACACCTACTCGCACACGACGACGGACACGCTCAGCATCGCGTCACCCAACGCGCTGATCAACTCGGCGGGCGAGAACGGCGGCCGACGTCATATCTTCAAGCTGACCGGCTCGTACCTGTTCCCGTACCAGATCACGTTCGGGGTGAACCTGCGCATGCAGTCCGGCTTACCGACCAACCGGGTGTGGTCCGTCCCGGCCTGCGGTGCGGCCCAGACTACTGGCTGCGTCTTCCTGCCGTCAGGCTCCAACAACACGACCATCAACGTGGCCGAGCGCGGCAGCTTCCTGCTGCCCGCGCTGAACACGCTCGACCTCCGCGTGGGCAAGCTGTTCACGATGGGCAAGCAGCGGTTCGAGTTCGACATGGACGTGTACAACCTGACGAACGCGAACACGGTGTACTCGATTCGGACCGGCACGGGCCTGACCCGCGTGGTCGACTACTCCGACCCGGCCGCGCAGAACGCGATCAACAACGGCCAGATCCCCACCGGCCCGACGATCCTGATCCCGACGTTCAACTCGGCGACCGGCGTTCTCGGACCGCGGATCATCCGGTTCGGCGTGACGTTCTGGTTCAGCAAGTAGGCACGCTCGCGTAAGACACGAAGAGCCGGCTCGACAACGGGCCGGCTCTTCGCATGTACATTCGTCGTACGTCGGGTACGTCGGACACGTCAGGTCCCAGGAGCGCGCATTTCAGCTGCCTTCTCTCTATTCTCAGACGCTGGGAGGAAGGAAGTTGGCCAGCGTCAGTTCGTTCCTGGGACCCGACGTACCTGACGTACCCGACGTACCTGACGTACCTGACGTACCTGACGTACCCGACGTACCCGACGTACCCGACGTACCCGGCCTTCGACTACGTCCGCGCCGTCTGCCCCTGAAGCCGCGAGGCGATCTCCCGGACCACGACTTCGCCGTGAAACCGCCCGTTCTCGATGAAGATGCGGCCGCTCTGCTGCCCGGCGATGCAGGCACCGATGACGAACAGCCCAGGCACCGTCGTCTCGTAGGTGTCGGGGTGATGCACGGGCGCGCCGATGCTTTCGTCGATGGCCGCACCGGCCTGGCGCAGGAGTGTCGTATCCGAGCGATAGCCGGTCAGGAGCAGGACCGCATCGGCCGGCTCCCGCAGCCGGCCGCCGGGACCATCGACGAACACGTGCTCCGGCGTGATCTCGACGACGTGCGTCGAGAACAGCGCGCGGATCGAGCCCTCCTTGATGCGGTTCTCGATGTCCGGCTTGACCCAGTACTTGATCGACTCGCCGAGCGCCTCGCGGCGATGCACCATCAGGACCTGCCCGCCGTTTCGGAAGATGTCGAGCGCCGCCTCCGCCGCCGAGTTCTTGCCGCCCACGATGACGACCCGGCGCCGGTAGAACGCGTGCGGCTCGCGGTAGTAGTGAGAGACATTTGGCAGATCCTCGCCGGGCACGCCGAGCCGGTTCGGCAGGTCGTAGGCGCCCGTCGCGATGACCACCGCTCGGGCCGTCCGGGTCGCCGGCGCGCCGTGCACCGGGTGAGACGTGACGACGAAGCCGTCCGGCCGGCGCGTAATCGTCGTGACAGGCTCGTCGAATCGCACGTCGATCCGCGCCGAGTCCGTCACCCGCCGGTAGTAGCGCAGCGCTTCCTGCCGCGTCGGCTTCTCGTACGGGCTCACGAACGGGAAGCCGCCGATCTCGAGCAGCTCTGGCGTCGTGAAGAACACCATGTCGGTGGGATAGTGCAGGAGCGAATTGACGAGCGCGCCCTTCTCCAGGACGACGTACGAGAGCCCGCGCCGCGAGGCCGCGATGGCGGCGGCGAGCCCGGCGGGACCCGCGCCGACGATGAGGAGGTCGGATGGCTCAGGCACGTTTCGACGTCTCGACTCTCTGACTTCTCGACCTCCCGGCCCTCACTGACGGCCCGGGACGTATTCAATCCGCATGTTGGAGACGATCGCCACCGGCCGCCCCGGGGTCGTGAACGCCGCGTGCGCGGTCCGCGTGTCGATGTCCTGTCGGATGCCCACGATGCCGATCGCCTGGACGCCCGCCGGAATCGTCACGCGCACGGCCTGCGCCGGCCCCGGCGCCACCGCCTTGACGCCGGCCGGGCCTGTGCCCGTGATGCGATCGAAGAGGTCCTGCACGGTCCGGAACTCGCCGACGACCGCCGCGCGGTCGATGACTTCCCCCGTCGGCCGGATCACGCCGACGACGACGGTGTGCCGTTGAAACGCCTGGGCCGGATCGGTCGGACCGGCCGGCGCCGAAAACCGGTTGTGCAGATCGAAGAGCAGCGTCGCGGCACCGGTATGCGGTGGAATCGCCATGGCGACGCTCCTGGCCGGCGTATTCGCGATGATGACGTCGCAGAACGACCGGTTGGTCTTCACGCCCGCGCCGAGCGCCGACACGCAGGTCGCGTCCTTCGCGAGTTTGGTGGACGCGGCGCGGCGTGTAGCCGCGGAGCCGCCCTGCCCGGCTGACACGCTCGCCGACACGGCAAGCAAGCCCACCAGGGCGACGCACGCGCGAAACATCAGGGTCAGTATATCGTCCTCAGTACCTGGCGCCTGAACGAGATCGACAATCGATCATTGGCATCGACAATCGGCCATGGCCATCGGGCCAGCGCTCAATTGCTCGCTGCCGTCGGGCGATCGCTCAATACAATCGCGCGATCGCCCGTCTCCCGATGCAATCACCCATCACCGATCGCCAATCTCCATTGGCCGCTCGTCCATCGCGGGCCCGAGCGGCCCGGCGCACCGAATGAGCTGCAGGAACTCGTTCCTGGTGCGCGCGTCGGCGTGAAAGGCGCCGAGCATCGCGCTCGTGGTGGTGGTCGCGTTCTGTTTTTCGACGCCGCGCATCGCCATGCAGAGGTGCGTCGCCTCCATGACGACGGCGACCCCGATCGGGGCGATGCGCGACTCGATCGTCTCGGCAATCTGAGACGTCAGCCGCTCCTGCACCTGCAGGCGCCGCGCAAACACCTCGACGATGCGGGGGATCTTGCTGAGGCCGATGACGCGGCCGTCCGGGATGTACGCGATGTGACACTTGCCGAAGAACGGCAGCAGGTGGTGCTCGCAGAGGCTGTAGAAGTCGATGTCGCGCACGATCACCATCTCGTTATACTCGACGGAGAACAGCGCGCCGTTGATCACGTCGTCGATATTGGCGCGGTAGCCGCTCGTGAGAAACTCCAGCGATTTCGCCACCCGCCGCGGCGTCTCCCGCAACCCCTCGCGGTCGGGATCTTCGCCAAGCTCCGCCAGAAGACGTCTGATCGTGTTCTCCATGCTGGCATTCTACCTAATGGGCGCGCGTGGGGCCGCACAAGAGTCTCCGGACGAGTTGTATCGCCACCGTGAAGACCTCGCGTCGGCCAAGCGCGCGGTCGGCCTCTGGGCCGCGCAGGCCGCGGACGGCAAGGACTTCGACGCCTCGTGGAAGCTCGCGCGCGGATGCTACTGGCTCGGCACGCAGGGCCCGGACGCCGAGCGGCGGGATGCGCTCGAGCGCGGCGTCAAGGCCGGCGAGCAGGCGATCGCGCTCGACCGGTCGAAGCCCGAGGGCCATTTCTGGCTCGCCGCAAACATGGGCGCGCTCGCCGAGTCCTTCGGTTTCGTCCAGGGGATCAAGTACAAGGGGCGGATCAAGGACGAGCTGGAGCAGGTGCTCAAGATCGACGAAGGCTGGCAGCAGGGATCGGCCGACCGCGCGCTGGGCTGGTGGTACCATCGCGTGCCCGGGCTCTTCGGCGGCAGCGAGAGCAAGGCGGAGACCTACATCCGCAAGTCGCTCACCTACAATCCGCAGAGCACGGTGTCGCTGTATTTTCTGTCCGAGGTCCTGCTGGAGCGCGGCAAGAAGGACGAGGCGCGCAAGACGCTGCAGCAGGTCCTCGACGCGCCGCTCGATCCCGACTGGGCCCCGGAAGACAGGGGCTTCAAGCGCAAGGCTGAGGGACTGTCAGCGAAGATCAAATGACCGCATCGAGAGATTGTGGGATCGCATCAATGCGATTCCGAAATCTCTCAATGCCAGCTAGTACTTGTAGAATCCTTCTCCACTCTTGCGCCCCAACTTCCCGGCGAGCACCATGCGCTTCAAGAGCGGCGGCGCGGCGAACATCGCGTCCTTGTACTCGTCGAACATGATGTTCGCGATGTAGTAGGTCGTGTCGAGGCCGACGAAGTCGAGCAGCGTGAGCGGGCCCATCGGGTAGCCGCAGCCGAGCTTCATGCCCTTGTCGATGTCCTCGATCGTGCCGAGCCCGCGCTCGTAGCAGCGGATCGCGTCGAGCAGGTACGGCACGAGCAGGCGGTTGACGATGAACCCGGGCTTGTCGGGCGCGGTGATCGGGTCCTTGCCGAGCGCCTGCGAGAACGAGAAGAGCGTCTGGTACGTCTCGTCGCTCGTCGTCAGCGCGCGCACGACCTCGACGAGCTTCATGAGCGGCACCGGGTTGAAGAAGTGCAGCCCGCCGAAGCGATCCGGCCGCTTCGTCTTGGCCGCCAGCTCCGTGATGCAGAGCGACGACGTGTTCGACGCGAAGATCGTGTGCGTTCCGACGCCCGCCTCGAGGAACGTGTAGGCCGCGGCCTTCTCCTCGACGTTCTCGATGATGGCCTCGACGATGATGTCGCAGTCCTTCATCGCGGCGAACTGCGTCGTGCCGGTCAGGTTGCCCAGCGTGGTGTCGCGCTGCTCGGCCGTGACCTTCCCCTTGCTGACGCCGTCGTCGAGGAAGCGTTTGATGCGCGCCATCCCTTTGTCGAGCGCGCCTTGATTGACCTCGCGGACAATCGTCTTGAAGCCCGCGCCCGCGGCCACTTGCGCAATGCCCGAGCCCATCAGGCCGCATCCCAGCACGCCAACCGTCTTGATCTGCATCAATGTCCCCTTATCAAGTTCGAAGCGAGAAGCCTCTCACTTCCAACTTCCGCCACGCGGTCTGCCTGCGGGCGGCTAAAGCCGCTCGACGATCGCTGCAATTCCCTGGCCACCACCGATGCACGCTGTGGCCAAGCCGTAGCGCTGGCCTCGGCGGCCCAGTTCGAGCAGGAGCGTCAGCAGCAGTCGCGTCCCCGTCATCCCCAGCGGGTGACCGAGCGCGATCGCGCCGCCGTTGACGTTCGTCTTGTCGCGGTCGAGACCCAGCTCCTTCTCCACCGCCAGGTATTGGCCCGCAAACGCTTCGTTGACCTCGATGAGGTCGATATCCTGCAGCGAGAGGCCCGCCTTGGCCAGCGCCTTCCTCGTCGCCGGCGCGGGCCCCATCCCCATGTAGGCCGGCTCGACGCCCACGGCCGCCCACGCGACGAGCCGCCCGATCGGCTTCAGGCCCTTCGACTTGACGGCCTTGTCGCCGGCCAGAATCAGCGCGGCGCCCCCGTCCACGATGCCGCTGGCGTTCCCGGCCGTCACCGACCCGTCCTTCGAGAACGCCGCCGGCAGCTTTGCGAGCCCTTCGAGCGTCGTATCGGCGCGCAGGTGGTCGTCCTTGTCGACGATGGTGACGCCGCGGCGGGACTTGATCTCGACCGGCGTGACTTCGTCCTTGAAGCGCCCCTCGGCCCACGCGCGGGAGGCCGCCTGCTGGCTGCGCAGCGCGTAGGCGTCCTGCGCCTCGCGCGAGATCTCGTACTTCGCCGCGCACTTTTCGGCCGTCTGGGCCATGAAGAGACCGCAGTACGGATCGAGCAGCGCTTCGTAGAGCGAGTCCTCGAGTTTGCCCTGCGCGAGCTTGAGCCCGCTGCGCAGCCCGCGGATGACGTGGGGCGCCTGGCTCATGCTCTCGATGCCGCCCGTGAGGACGATGTCGGCCTCGCCGAGCTGCAGCAGCTGCGCGCCGCTCACGGCGGCCTGAATGCCCGACCCGCACAAGCGATTGACGGTCAGCGCCGGCACCTCGATCGGCACGCCGGCCTTGAGCGCGACGTGCCGCGCGCCGTAGATCGCGTCGCTGCTCGTCTGCATCACATTGCCGACCACCGCGTGGTCCACCCACTCGGGTTTCACGCCTGTCCGCTCGAACGCCGCGCGCGCGGCGATCGCCCCAAGCTCCAGCGCGGACACGTCCTTCAGCGCCCCCGCGTATTCGGTCATGGGGGTGCGGGCGCCACCAATCACAAGAACTTCGCTCATCGATCTCCTTCAGGCACTAGGCACTGGGCACTGGGCACTGGGCATTAGGCACTGGCGAGTGTCACGCTGCCTCGTGCACTCGCGGGTGCCGGGTGCCTCCGTGCTCTCTTGCCTAATGCCTGATCTTATTGGCAATCCAATCCCCCACCTGCGACGTCCCGAGCGTGCCCCCGATGTCCGTCGTCGTCTGGCCGGCAAGGACGGCGGCCTCGACGGCGGCTTCGATCCGCTTGGCCTCGTCCTTCCAGCCGAGCGTGTCGAGCATCAGCGCGGCCGACAGAATCGCACCCATCGGGTTGGCGACGTTCTTCCCGGCCAGGGGCGGCGCCGATCCGTGCACGGGCTCGAAGAGCGACGTGCGGCCGGGATGGATGTTGCCCGACGCGGCCATGCCGAGGCCGCCCT
The DNA here is from genome assembly GCA_035519535.1 of Vicinamibacterales bacterium. Lineage (GTDB taxonomy): Bacteria > Acidobacteriota > Vicinamibacteria > Vicinamibacterales > SCN-69-37 > DATEGZ01. Next base: position 60,959 of record DATIWF010000064.1, read on the forward strand.
GCAGCGCGCCGCCGATGTCCGTGATGATGTCGCCGAACAGGTTGTTCGTAACGATGACCTCGAACTGCCCCGGGTCTCGCACCAGGAAGAGTGCGAGCGCGTCGATGAAGAGGTGTGTCGGCGTGATCGTCGGGTACTGCCCGGCGACCTCGCGAAAGACGCGCTGCCAGAGCGCGTGGCCGTCCGGCATCGCGTTGCTCTTGTCGGCCATGCAGACTTTCGTCAGCGCGTGCGCCTTCGCGTACTCGAACGCCTGGCGGATGATCCGCTCGACACCCTTGTAGGTGTTGACCTCCTCCTGAATCGCGATCTCGTCGGTCGTCCCGGCCTTGAAGCGGCCGCCGATGCCGACGTAGACGCCCTCGGTGTTCTCGCGGAAGACGACGAAGTTGATGTCCTGCTTGCCGCGGTTCTTGAGGGGACTGAGGCGATCGTCGATCAACCGGACCGGCCGGAAATTGATGTACAGATCGAGCGCGAACCGCGTGCCGAGCAGGATGTCGCGCGCGGTGCGATTGTCGGGCACGCGCGGATCGCCGAGCGCGCCGAGGAGGATCGCCGCGAAGTCGTCGCGGAGCAGGTCGTAGCCGTTCGGCGGGATGGTCACGCCGGTCTGGAGGTAGTGATCAGCGCCCCACGGCAGCGTCTCGAGCTCGATGCGGCGGCCGGCCACGTCACAGACGGCCTTCAACACCTTCACGGCTTCGGCGGTGACTTCCTTGCCGATGCCGTCACCCGGAAGAACTGCGATCCGCATCTACGCTCCAACAGAAAATCATATATGAAGTTCGTGGAGGGAATACAGGTGGCCCCGCGGGCCCGGCGACGCCGGGCAGTCAGATCGACGGCGCCGCGGCCAGCCTTCATGTCCTTCGTGGTTCAGGCCCTTGGGTCGCCTAGGCCACCGCTTCAACCGCCAGCGCCATGCCCAAGCCCCCGCTCACGCACAGCGTGGCGAGCCCGCGGCGGGCCTTGCGGCGGGACATTTCGTAAAGCAGCGTGACGAGGATCCGCGTGCCCGTACAGCCGATGGGATGGCCGAGCGCGATGGCGCCGCCGTTCACGTTCAATCGCGCGCGATCGATCGGGACGTCGCGCAGCACGGCGAGCACTTGGGCGGCGAATGCCTCGTTGAGCTCCACCAGATCGAAGTCGTCGATCTTCAGGCCCGTCCGATCCAACAGCTTGTGGATCGCCGGCACCGGCCCGATTCCCATGATCCGTGGATCGACGCCCGTCGTCGCCCAGCCGACAATCCGGGCCAGGGGCGTCCGGCCTCGCCGCCTCGCTTCCTCGGCGCTTGCCAGCACGACCGCCGCGCCGCCGTCGGTGATCCCCGAGGCCGAGCCGGCGGTGACGATCCCGGGCTGGCCATCGACCGGATCGAACACGGGCGGCAGCTTGCGCAGCGCCTCAAGTGTCACGCCTGCCCGCGGATGCTCGTCGCGGTCGAGATCGATCGCCGCGCCTTTGGCATCGCGCCCCGGCGCCGGTGTGATCTCGTTCTTGAAACGCCCGGCGGCGATGGCTGCCTCCGCCCGCCGCTGGCTCTCGAGGGCGTAGGCGTCCGACGCTTCGCGCGTGATGCCGTACTGGTGCGCGAGCACGTCGGCCGTCTGGCCCATGATGAGGTTCGAGAGCGGACAGAGGAAACCGTCGCGGTACATGGCGTCCACGAGCGCGAAGTTGCCCATGCGGTGGCCCCACCGCGCGTCGCCGCTGTCCACGAAATACGGCATGCGGCTCATCGACTCGATGCCGCCCGACAGCACGATCGAGGACTGACCCAACTGAATGGCCTGCGCGCCGAGCGCGACCGCTTGCAGGCCGGACGCGCATGCTTGATTGATGGTCTGGGCCGGCACGGCGTCCGGGAGCCCGGCGCGGCGTCCCACCTGCCGCGCGGGATTCGGCCCGGAGCCGGCCTGTCGGCCGTGGCCGACGAGAACCTCGTCGACGTCGCCGGGCGCGACGCCGGCGCGCTCGAGCGCCGCTCGCGCAGCCCGGGCGCCTAGTTCTGCTGGATGGGTGTCGCGCAGCGTGCCGCCGTACCGTCCGAGAGGCGTGCGCGCCGCGCCAAGAATGACGACATCGGGGAGAGCCATCTCTCCCCGATCATAGTGTGAGATTCGTGCCTACAGGCCCTTCTTGACCGGCGCCGGCGCCTTCGGCTCGGCTGGCGGCTTCGGCCCCTTCTGCAGATTGTGCATGCCGGCGAGGCCGTTGATCATGTCGAGGATCTCCGGCGGCACCGTGAAGGACACGGCGACGTCGTTGCCGGTGCCCGTCACCTGCACGGAATTGACGACCGCGTCGAGCCGCGTGTCGTGCCCGGCCATCAAGTGCGCCGCCGCAAGCCCTCCCCGAACGACGTCGCGGAGATTCTCGGCCGCCTTGTCGTCGCGGGCGATGGCCCGCACCACCCCGCTCACGCCGCCGTCCACGTGCAGGTTGGCGGTGAACCACTGAATCGCGGCGAGCTGATCCTTCGCTTGCTGCGGCAGGCCCGAATCGGCCAGGCTGCCCTCGAGATGACCCACAGCCCAGACCGTGTTGCGGCCGGTGAGCTCGCCGACGTACTTCATCAGCTCGGCGTTCTTCGTGACGTTCTCGCCCGTGGCCGCCGCGTCAACGGCGAGCCTGACGGACGCCGCGCTGCCAAGCGCCAGGAGCCCCGGCTCGAGGAACGCCACGGCGCCCGCGTCCGAGCGGTCGCCACTCGCGCCGCCGTGATCGCTCATGACGATCACCTTCTTGCCCTTGTACTGTTCAGCAGCGCCGCCATGCTGCGTGGCGACCGATTCGATCCGGTTGTCATCGAACTTGCCGCGCACGAGCACGACCGCGGTCTTGCCGTCCGGCGCCGACACGCCGGTGAAGCCCGCCGTGACGGTGTCGATGTCGTGCTCGATATCAACGCCGATCTCGGTCTGAATCTTGTCCTTCTCCTCGCCGGTCGGGAACGCCTGACGGAGCTTCTGCCGGAACTCGGAGTTCATCACGTCATGGACGTTCGCAAAGGCGACGGCGGTCGTGCTCCCAGGCACGTACGCCAGCTCCTCGGGCCCGACGGTCGACGTCCGCAGGGGCAAGGCGCCGTTGTAATAGGCCACCAGGCCAGTGCAGAGTCCCACAATCAGGACCAGAGACGAGCCAATCAGGAAATACCGGGTACGGCGGGTCATAAACCTCGACCTCTGAAGGGATTATACGGTTCCGAGCGGTCCAAGTTCCGGGACACGGGCGTGAGGTTCCCAGGCGGTCCCAACGGGGGGCCTCCAGGGTTCCGAGGGGTTCCTTTGGGGTTCCCGGGGGTTCACTGCTCGAGGATGTACTCGCGCTTCGAGACCACAGACCCCGCCAGCCAGAGACTGGCGACCGTGATCAGAGCCAGCGAGATGAGGCTATCGGTGAGCGTCGGTGTCTCGCGGAAGATCGACGAGATGATGCTGATAGCCGAGTCGCTGGGCATCGCGTGGGGCACGAGACCCTGGAGGTAGTAGGCGACCGAAAAGCGCTTGAGGTAGCCCGGCAGTGCCATGACGCCGGTCTCCCAGCCGAACACGAAGAGCAGGCCGACGAGCAGCGGCCGTTTGATGGCCGTCCCGATGAACGCGAACACGGCGCCGTAGACCGCGAGCCCCAACGCCAGCAGGCCGAGGTCGGTGAGGAGGTCCGGGAAGCTCGCGCCGAGACTGCCGTTGAGGGGCACGACGAGCAGCCAGACGAGCACGACCGACGGCAGCACCACCAGGACCGTGCATGCGAGATACGCGAAGTACTTGCCCAGCACCACCGCGCTCCGGGCGATCGGCCGCGTGAACAGATAGGTAATCGTCTTGTCGTCCACTTCGTCCGCGATGAGCGCCGTCCCGTAGAAGACGCCGAGCACCGGCACGGAAAAGCGGACGAAGAACGCCCACATCATCAACCCGAAGATGACCGGGCCGCTCGTCGTCGCGTTGTTGATGCGCATGTTCGGCGCCCCGAGGTCGTGCAGCACGCGCACGATCAGCGAGATCAGGACCGGGAGGCCGACGACGAGGCCCATGAAGACGGTGCGGCGCGACCAGAGCATCTCGCCGAGCGAGAGGTCGAACACCCGCATCGCCGAATAGAAGAGGCTGGGACGTGACGTTTTGCCGGCGCTCATGTCTTCACCAGGTACTTGAACACCGCCTGCAGATTGTCATCGGGCGACGTGACCTCGTCAACCGCGCCGCTCTGGCCGGAGGCGACGAGCTCGGTCAGGCGCGCATAGAACAGATCGGGCTTGGCGGTCTCGACGACGACGGCGCTCGTTTCGAACCGCATGCTGATCACGTCGTCGCGCGTCAGGAACTCGCGCGCGAGGCCCCGGGGATCGGCGGCGCGCACATAGACCGTGTGCGGGTGCGTGTCGATGAGGTCGCGGATCTGGTGAACGTTGCCCTCGGCGAGGATTCGGCCGTTGTTGATGAGCAGGATGTTTGCCGTCATCGACTCGATCTCGTGCAGGATGTGGCTCGACACGAGCACGCTCTTGCCCTGGCGCGCCCACTCGCGAATCATCCGAATCGTCTTGCGGCGGCCGAGCGGGTCCATACCCGAGAGCGGCTCGTCGAGGATCAGAAGCTGCGGATCGTGCACGATGGCCTGCGCGAGCTTGACGCGCTGGCGCATGCCCTTGCTGTACGCGCCGATGCGCTTGTTGGCGGCGTCCATCAGGTCAACGGCGTTGAGCGCGCGCTCGGCGGCCTCGCGCGCGGCCTTCTCGTCGAACCCGTTCAGGCGCACGAGCGCCATGACCCATTCGAGGCCGGTCATGCGGTCGTAGAACGCGTCCTGCTCGGGGCAGAACCCGATGCGCGTGTAGAGCCCCGGGTTGCCCCAGATCGGCTCGCCGAGCACCTTGACCTCGCCCTTGCTGGGCCGGAGCTGTCCGGTGATCAGCTTCATCAGCGTGCTCTTCCCCGCCCCGTTCGGTCCGAGCAGGCCCGTGATCCCGGGCCCGACCGTCACGCTGACGTCGTTCAAGCCAATGACCTGGCCGTACCACTTCGAAACGTGATCGGCGGCGAAGATGGCGTCGCTCACTTGACGACCTCCACGCCGCGGACGCGCCGCTCAAGCACCGAAATCGACAGCGCGACCAGCCCCAGCAGCACGAGCACGCAGACGACGACCGGCGTCTCGTAGCGCACGGGCTGACGGAAGATCGCGTCGGTCACCTGGTCGATGTTGGCGGTGATCGAGACCCACGCCATGCGAGTCGAGCCCGTGATGACCTGGAGCACGCCGAACACCGCGGCGCTGAAGAAGATCGCGCCCGTGTACATGACCGCCACGTACCGGCTGCTCTTCGACAGCGACGACAGGGCCAGCATGGTGCAGCCGGCGACGACGACCCGCACGAGGGACGCCAGGGTGACGGCGGGAATCACGAACGCGTTGTTTCGCAGGAACTCGAAGCTCCCCGAAAACATGACCTGCAGCATGATCAGCAGCAGGCCGGGCAGAAGCGTGACCTCGAGCAGATACACCATCAGCACGGCGAGCTTGCCGCCGATGTACTCGATCCGAAGGAGCGGCTTGGCGAGATAGATTTGCAGGGCATTCGCCCGCAGGTCGGTGGCGATGAGTCCCGCGCCCACGTAGACGGTCACGAAGTAGACGAACAGCCCCTGCTGCTCCAGGAAGTTCTGGAACATCTTTGCGTCGACGGGCGCGAGCTGCGACGCCGTCGGATAGATCGTCACGACGTAGATCTGCACCGCGCGCACGATGAAGGGCACCCAGGCGATCAACATGACCGCCAGGAAGATCCGGCGCGACAGCAGCGTCAGGATGCCGTTCCACGTGATGACGGCCCACCCGCGGCCGGGCGGCTGGCGAGTCCCCTCGTAGCGGCGGTAGCTCTGATCGTGGATGGGACTCATGACTCACCCACGGCGCGTGCAAACACGTCCTCGAGCGTCGGCACGCTCGGCTTGAGGTGGCGGACCTGCACGCGGCTCGCCAGCGCGATCTCGCAGATCCGGCGCTGGTCGTCGCCGTCGGCGCCAATCGCGCCGGGCACGAACACGCGCATGACGTCCTCGTCGGTCTCGTGCGACTCGAGCCCCGCGCCCTTGAGCGCCGCCAGAAATGGCGCCAGCTCGCCCTTGACGCGCACCTCGTAGATCCGGCCCCCGGGCCCCTTGAGGGCCTCGATCGGCCCGGACGTCGCCACCGCGCCCTTGTCGAGGACGACGACGTGATCGCACGTGTACTCGACGTCGGGCAGCAGGTGCGACGACAGGATCAGATCGATGCCCTTGTTGTGCGCGAGGTCGCGGATGAGCTCCAGCATCTCGTCGCGCCCCTTCGGATCCATCCCGTTCGTGGGCTCGTCGAGGAACAGGAGGTCGGGATCGTGCACCAGCGCCTGGGCCAGCTTGATGCGCTGTTTCATGCCCGTCGAGTACGTCTCGACGTTGCGGTACCGCGCTTCGCCCAGGCCCACGTAGTACAGCACCTCGTGCGCGCGCTGAATCGCGTCCGCCTTGGGCAGGCCTGCGAGCCGGCCGCAGTAGGCGACGAATGTCACCGCGTTCATCCCGGGAATGTGCCCGTCAGATTCCGGCATATAGCCGAGCTTGGCGCGGACGTCGAGCGGCCGCTCGGCGACGTTCAGCCCCAGGACTTCGAGCCGGCCCTTGTCCGGTGCCACAAAGCCCAGGAGCGACTTGAGCATCGTGCTCTTGCCGGCGCCGTTCGGCCCCAGCAACCCGACCGCACCCTTCGGGAACACGGCCGTCACGTCCCGAAGGGCCGCATTCTTTCCGTAGGTCACGGTGACGTGATCGAGCGCGACAGCGGGGGTCACGGCGCACCAGCTTATACGAAGACGTGAGAGGCCCAGTTCGAGATCGGACGTCAGACTGACAAAATTGACGGAAAACGGCCCATTGTCGGGGCTTTCGACTCGGCACCAGCTTTGCACCAACAGATCTGTGCGCGACTCCCCATGGCCGGTCGTCCGGCCGGAAGGCTGTCTATGACGGATACCGCGACCCCCTGGACCCCGGACGAAGCAGCGTACACGAAGCTGCTGACGTTCCTCGACGCTGATCCCCAACGGGCGGCGCCGAAGTTCGACGAGGTCAGCCGACGGTTGCTCAAGCTCTTTGCGTGGCGCGACTGCGCCCCGCCGGAAACCTATGCGCGCCGGACGATCGATCGCGTCGCGAAGCGCCTCAGCGAAGGGAACGACCGGCACGTGTCCGAGCCGTTTCAGTACTTCTACGGCATCGCGATGAACGTGATCAAAGAGGCCGGACCGCCGCCGAGCCTGGCCGACCCGGCGCCCGCATCGTCTGATGCAACCGCGCCGACAGATGCGTCCGCGCCCGCCGTACCACCGGCGCCGAACCCGGAGGTCGTGGCGGCGGCGCGAAAAAAGCTCGACTGCGTCCAGACGTGCCTTGGCGAGCTGCTGCCGAAGCACCGCGCGCTCCTCCTCGACTATCACCGGAGCGCGATGAATCTGGACACGTACGACGCGCTGGCCCAGACGCAGGGCATCCCGTTCAACGCATTGCGTCTGCGCGTCCATCGGCTGCGGGGGTCGGTCGAGCGATCGGTGACGCGCTGTCTCGCGCGTCCCGCGGCCGGCGCCGCGGACGCGGCGCCCAACTAGGAGACGGAGGAGACGCAGGCTGTGCCCAGCACGCGCGACACGTCGGAACGGCTCAGGAAGTTCCTGCTCGGCGATCTCTCCGAGGGCGAGCGCGAAGCGATCGAGCGGCAGTGCCTCGCCGAGCAGAGCCTCATCTTCGAGCAGCTGGTCGCGATCGAGGACGAGCTGCGCTTCGACTATCTGCTGGGGCGCCTGTCGCCGGCCGACCACGGCCGGTTCGAAGGCCGGTACCTGTCGACGCCAGAGGGCCGGGAGCGCCTGGCGTTCGCGCAGGCGCTGCTGCTCGCCGCCGACGCGGCTCCCGTGACCGAGCCGCAGCGTCCCAAGACTTCATGGAAGAACCACGCCATCGCCGCCGCGCTCGCCGTCGCGGTCATCGGCCTTGGCGTCGTCGTCACGCTGCAGACCCGAACGCTCGAACAGTTCCGCCGACAGGTGGCACAGGCGCAGGCCGACGTCGCGTCGCATCAGACGCAGCTGGCCGACATCGAGGCCGGGGCCGCGACCTCGCAGGCGAGCCTCCAGAACGCGCAGGCGGACGCCGCGCGGCTGCGTGATGAACTGGCGCGCGTGCAAGCCCACAGCCTGGAGCTCGAGCAACAGCTGGCGGCCGCGAGCCATGCCTCTCCGGCCCGACCGACACCCACGCCGACGCCCACGCCGGGCGCGGCGCTTTCGACCGTCGCGCTCAAACCGGGTCTGCTCATCAGTTCCGGGCAGGAGCTGACGCGCGTGGACCTGACGACGGCCGCGCGCGGACTCGAGCTCACGCTCACTCTGCCCAACGGCGGCGGGGCGTATCCCTCGTACAGCGCGGCGCTGCTCAACTCCGAGGGCCGGCCGATCTGGACCGCGGCGCACCTCTCTCGCGCAGGCCGGGCCGTGCCCTTCATCGTGCCGGCCGGCCGGTTGAAGAAGTCGGACTATCAGGTGCTGCTGCGCGGCGTCATGGCCGATGGACGTCCCCAGGACCTCGCGGGCTACGCGTTCCGGGTGACCACCAACGCGTCAAAGTAACAAGTTAGAAGTCAGAACGTCCAGCTTGATCCCTAGAGCGTGCCTTTCAGGCCCAACTCCCCTGCCCGTTCCCGCATGAACCGAATCACGTTCGTGATGTGCTCGTCGAGCGGCAGGCCGATCTCGTCGGCGCCCTTGCGCAAGTCCTCGCGCGGCACGCCGCGAGCGAACGCTTTGTCCTTCATTCGCTTGATGACGGAGGACGCCTCGAGGTCGAGAACGCTCTTCGACGGCCGCACGAGCGCCGCCGCGGAGACGAAGCCGGCCATCTCGTCGCACGCGAACAGCGTCTTCTCGAGGCGGCTCTCGCGTGGCACGCCGCTGTAGTCGGCGTGCGAGAGGATCGCGCGGGTCACCCACTCGGGATAGCCCAGGGACTTGAGGATCTCGACGCCGCGAAACGGGTGATTCTCGCGGTCCGGATGCTTCTCGTAGTCGAAGTCGTGGACGAGCGCGACGAAGCCCCACGCCTCCTCGTCCTCGCCCCACATCCGCGCGTAGCCGCGCACGGCGGCCTCGACGGCCAGCAGGTGTTTGCGCAGGCTCTCGGCCTTCACGTGCTCCGTGACGAGCGCCCACGCACGATCGCGAGAAAGCAGGCCGTCTGTGGTCATTGATCCCCCTTGAACCGGGTCGCCAGCGCGGCGGCGATCACGCTCCGCGCCTTCTCGTTGAGGCGGTAGGGGTCGAGCGCCTCGGGCGCGACGAGCGCCGCGTCCTCGACGTCGGATCCCGCCTCGAGTTTACCGCCGCGAATCCGGCAGAGATAGTCCACGATCACGAAGTGGTACCGCACGCGCCCGTGCTCGTCGGGCAGGATCCGATCGAACACCTCGACGACCGGGCCGACCACGACGAGGAGGCCGGTCTCCTCGCGAATTTCGCGGACCACCGCGGCCTCGAGCGTCTCGCCAACTTCCACGGTCCCGCCGGGCAGGCTCCACTCGCCGGCGAGCGGCGCGTGGCCGCGCTTGACGAGCACCACCCGCCCGTCGTCATCCCTCACGACCGCGCCGACGCCGACAATCGGCCGCGACGGGTACTCGCGCCCGGTCACTGTCCCATGACCTTCACGACGACCCGCTTCCGTCGCTGCCCGTCGAACTCCCCGTAGAACACCTGCTCCCACGGTCCCAGGTCGAGTGCGCCGTTCGTGATCGGCAGCAGCACCTGATGTCCCATCAGCGTCCGCTTGAGGTGCGCGTCGGCGTTGTCCTCACCGGTCTGATGATGCTGGTACGGCAGCCCCGCCGGCGCGAGCTTCTCGAGCCACACGTCGAAATCGTGAAGCAACCCGTCCTCCCAGTCGTTCACGAACACGGCAGCGGTGATGTGCATCGCGGACACGAGCACGATGCCGTCGGTGACGCCGCTGTCCTTCACGATGCGCTGGACATCATCCGTGATCCGCACGAACTCCCGGCGCTGCTTCGTGTTGAACCACAGGTAATCAGTGTGCAGACGCATCTTCTGCCTTCTGCCTTCTGCCTTCTGCCTTCTGCCTTCTGTCTTCTGCCCTACCGGATCGGCAGCGACGCTTCGGCGTTGAAATCGAGCGCCGAGGTCTCACCGTGCTCGAGCTTGCGGAGCGCGGCGGCGGCAATCATGGCGGCGTTGTCGGTCGAGAGCGCCAGCGACGGTACGAACACCGGCAGGCCCTCGCGCTCGCCCCGCGCGGTCGCGTCGCGCCGGAGACGGCTGTTCGCCGACACGCCGCCGGCGATGCCGATGCTCCGCGCGCCGAGCCAGCGCGCCGCGGCGAACGTGCGGTCCACCAGCGATTCCACGACGACGCGCTGGAAGCTCGCGCAGACGTCTGCGACGTCCTGGCGCGAGAGCGGTCCGGCGTCGGCCGGCACGGCCAGGCCGGTGGCCGTCGCGACTCCTCGCTCGTCGAGATACCGCACGACCGCCGTCTTCAGCCCAGAAAAACTGAACTCCCCAAGATGCCGGCGCGCCTGTGGAAACGGCGAGGGCGCGAGATCGGCGGGCGGCGGGTTGCGATCGGCGTGCGTCAGACGCGTCCGCGGCAGATCGACCGCGTGGTCGTTGCCCTCGCGCGCGAGGCGATCGACCGGCGGCCCGCCCGGATACCCCAACCCCAGGAGCTTCGCCACCTTGTCGTACGCCTCGCCGGCTGCATCGTCCCGCGTTCGGCCGACGAGCTGATACACGCCAGGTTCGGGAACGAGGTACAGACTGGTATGTCCGCCGGAGACCACGAGGACCGCCGCCGGCAGCGGGATCGGTCCGTGCTCGAGCACAATCGATTCGATGTGGCCGGCCAGGTGGTGCACGGCCACCACCGGCTTGCCCAGGCTCGCCGCGACTGCCTTCGCGAACGACACGCCCACGAGGAGCGATCCCACGAGGCCCGGTCCCTGCGTGACAGCGATGGCATCGAGATCCGCCCACCGCACCCCGGCGTCGGCCAGCGCGCGCTCGACCACGCCGCAGATGTCGCGGACATGCTGGCGCGACGCAATCTCCGGCACGACCCCGCCCCATTCACGATGAATCTCGGCCTGCGAGGCGATGACGTTCGAGCGGATCCGCCACGGCCGCGCCTCGACGCCGGTCGTGGAGACCACGGCCGCAGCCGTTTCATCGCACGAGGTTTCGATGCCGAGGACGTTCATGGAATGTTGACGACATTCACGTTCCTTGGACCCGACGTACCCGACGTACCTGACGTACCTGACGTACCCGACGTACCCGACGTACCGACGTCGAACAGGGATCTCAGTGACTGCTCGTACGGCGGCCGCGCGATGCCGCGCTCGGTGATGATCCCCGCGATCAACCGCGCCGGCGTGACGTCGAATGCCGGGTTCCAGACGCTCGCGCCCTCGGGCGCGAGGCGCGTGGGCCCCAGGTGCGTGATCTCGCGAGCGTGACGCTGCTCGATGGGAATGTGGTCGCCGTCAGGCGTTTTCAGATCGATCGTCGAGAGCGGCGCAGCGACGTAGAACGCCACGCCGTGGGCCTGCGCCATCATCGCGACGGTGTAGGTGCCGATCTTGTTCGCGACGTCGCCGTTCGCCGCGATTCGATCGGCCCCGACGACGACGAAATCGATCTCGCCGCGGCGCATGAGCGGCCCGGCCATGCTGTCGGTGATGACGGTCGTCGGGACGTGGTCGCGCACCAGTTCCCACGCGGTGAGCCGCGCGCCCTGGAGGAACGGCCGCGTCTCGTCGGCGAACACCTGCGCGACTTTGCCCTGCTCGGCGGCCGCGCGAATTACGCCGAGGGCCGTGCCGTAGCCCGCTGTCGCGAGCGCCCCGGCGTTGCAGTGCGTCAGGATGCGCGCGTTGGCGGGCACCACCTCCGCGCCGAAGCGGCCCATCGTCCGGCAGCTCTCGACGTCCTCGTCATGGATCGCGCGGGCCTCACGCTCGAGGCGGTCCTTGAGCTCCTCGACTGACTGTCCCTCGCGGACGCCCAGGCCGAAGCTCTGCTTCATCCGCTCGATCGCCCAGAACAGATTGACGGCCGTCGGCCGCGTTCCCGCCATCAGCGCGCAGAGCTTGTTGAACTCGACGGCGAACTGCTTCGTGCCCCTGGCCTTGCTTCTGCGCATGCCGAGCGCGAGCCCCATCGCCGCCGCGACGCCAATCGCCGGCGCGCCGCGGATCACCATCGTCTTGATGGCGCGCGCGACTTCCTGCGGCGTCTTGCAGCGAACGTAGATCTCCTGACCAGGCAGCTTGCGCTGGTCGATCATCACGACGGCGTCGGGTTGCCACTCGATGGTCGGGAGCACGACAAAATCATAACGGATCGGGCCCGGGGCCTCAGGCCTGAGCCCTACTTGAGCAGCCTGCCGTCGAACGGGAGCGGCAGCAGTTCGCGCATCTGGTGCTGGCCGGTGATCGTCTGGAGATTCGCCATGACCACTGGGATGTCGCCGCAGTATTCCCAGAGCAGCTGGCGACACGGGCCACAGGGCGGCGTGGGCGCGGCCGTGTCGGCGACGACCGCGATCATCGTGAATTCGCGAGCGCCCTCGGACAGCGCCTTGAAGAGAGCGACACGCTCGGCGCACATCGTCAGTCCGTACGAGGCGTTCTCGACGTTGCAGCCGGAGTAGATCGTTCCGTCGCGGGCGAGCAGGGCCGCCCCGACCTTGAACGTCGAGTACGGCGCGAGGGCGCGATCGCGCGCGGCGCGCGCCGCCGCGACGAGCCGATCAGAGTCGCTCAAGGACGCCCTCCAGCAGCGCGATGAACTGGCCGCGCACCCGGCCCGTCGTCTCGATCACTTCCTCCTCGGTCAGCGGCTGCGGCAGGATGCCCGCCGCCATGTTGGAGATGCACGAGATGCCGAGGACCTCGATCCCCATGTGCCGCGCGACGATCGCCTCGGGCACCGTGGACATGCCGACGGCGTCGGCACCGAGCGTCCGAAAGGCGCGGATTTCGGCCGGCGTCTCGTAGCTGGGCCCGGTCACGGCGACGTACACGCCGTGTTCAATCGGCAGCGGGATGGCCTTCGCCGCCGCGTCGGCGATCGCCCGCAAGCGGCGCGAGTACACTTCCGACATGTCCGGAAAGCGCCGTCCGAATCGATCCTCGTTGGGCCCGATGAGCGGATTGGTGCCGAGCAGGTTGATGTGGTCGTCGATGACCATCAGCGCGCCCTGGCCGAAGCGCGTGTTGATGCCGCCGGCGGCGTTCGTCAGCATCACGACCTTGACGCCGAGGAGGCCCAGCACGCGCATCGCGAACGTGACCGTCGGCAGGTCGTGCCCTTCGTAGAAATGCGCGCGGCCCGACAGCGCCAGGATGCGCCGCCCGCGCGCCGTGCCGGCGACGAGCCGGCCCGCGTGCCCCACCACACGGGAGGCCGGCCAGTAGGGAATCCGCTCGTACTCGATCGTCGTGGCGTCGGCGAGGCTCGCCGCGAAGGCGCCGAGCCCCGACCCGAGGACAGCCGCGACCTCGGGCACGACGCGGAGCCGACCGCGCAGAAACGCGGCCGCCTGCTCGACTTTGTCGTAGTAGCGCGCGTGATCCATCGGCGTCAGAGGAGGAGGGCCGCGATGCACGCCGACGCGAAGTTGGCGAGCGTGCCGGCGAGCATGGCGCGCAGTCCGAGCCTCGCGAGGTCGTGACGCCGCTCCGGCACGAGCGCGCCGATGCCGCCAATCTGGATGCCGATCGACGAGAAATTGGCGAAGCCGCACAGCGCGAACGTCGCGACCGTGAACGACCGCGGGTCGAGCGCGTCCTTCATCGGGCCCAGCTGGGCGAACGCGATGAACTCGTTGAGCACCATGCGCGTGCCGAGCAGATTGCCGATCGTCGCCGCGTCGCGCCACGGCACGCCGAGACTCCAGGCCACGGGCGCGAACACCCAGCCGAACACCTTCTGCAGGCTGAAGTCCGGCATGTGGATCCACCCGCCGACCCAGCCCAGGATCGCGTTGGTCAGCGCGATGAGCGCGACGAAGGAGATCAGCATGGCGATGACGTTCATCGCCAGGTGCAAGCCCTCGCCCGTGCCGCGGCCCGCGGCGTCAATGACGTTCACGTCCGTCTTCGGCACCTCCAGCCGTACGGTGCCCATCGTCTCCGGCACCCCGGTCTCGGGCACGAACATCTTCGCCATCATCAGCGTGCCCGGCGCCGTCATGATCACGGCGGTGAGCAGGTGCTTCGGCTCGATGCCGAACGCGATGTAGGCCGCCATGATGCCGCCGGAGATGTGCGCCATGCCGGATGTCATCACGGTCATGAGCTCCGACTCGGTCATCTTCGGCAGGTACGGGCGGATGGTCAGGGGCGCCTCGGTCTGTCCCATGAAGATGCTGGCCGCGACGTTGAGCGACTCCGCGCCGCTCGCGCCCAGCACCTTGTTCATCACGAGCGCGAACAGGCGCACGACGATTTGCATGATGCCGAAGTAGTAGAGGATCGCGAAGAGCGCGGCGATGAAGATGATGGTCGGCGCGATCTGGAAGGCGAAGATCGTGCCGTACTGGGCGCCTTCGGGTCCAAGCACCTTCGTCATGACCTGCGTCCAGACGGGCTGATTCCCGATCGCCCCGAAGACGAACGACGACCCGACCGAAGCGAAGCCCAGGAGGTCGCGGATCTTGTCGCCCAGGACCCCGAACACGGTCTGCCCGACGCTCGTCTTGATGACGATCACTGCGAACAGGAACTGCAGGCCGAAGCCCCACACGATCGTGCGCGCCCGAATCGCCCGCCGGTTGGTCGAGAGTGCATAGGCGGTCAGCGCGATCAGCGCCAGGCCACACAGGGGCTGCAGACGGGTCATCTCACCACTCCAATCACCAGCGGGCGCGCGGCAGGTGCCGCATCGCGGATCTCGACCGCGCGATCGAGCAGCACGCGGGCGGCGCCGACCCGCGCCGCCTCGTCACACGCAATCATCAGCACGTCCTCGCCGGCGCGCACCGTCGTCCCGACCGGCACGATGACCTCGATTCCGACGGCCGGGTTGACGGCGGCGTCGGCGCGATCGCGACCGGCGCCAAGCGCGACGGCCGCCCGGCCCACGAGCTCGGCGTCCATCGCGGCCACCACGCCCGCCCGGGGCGCCCGCCAGGACTCCTTGTGGCGCACGGCTGGTAGCCGGGCGTAGTCGTCAATCACGCCGGGATCGCCGCCCTGCGCGGCGATGATCGTTCGAAACGCCTCGACGCCCGCGCCGCTCGAGAGCGCCGTCCGCACGCGCCGTTCGGCGTCGGCCTCGTCCGCCGCGACGCCGGCCGCGCAGAGCATCCGGGCCGCGAGCTGCACGGAAAGATCCTCGACGTCCTTCGGTCCACGGCCCTTCAAGGTCTCGATCGACTCGATCACTTCGTTCGCGTTGCCGACGGCGCGCCCGAGCGGCGCGTCCATCGACGTCAGCAGCGCTTCCGTGCGCACGCCGTTGCGAGTCGCGATGCCGCACAGCCATTCGGCGAGCGCCCGCGCGTCGGCCTCGGTCTTCATGAAGGCGCCGCGGCCAACCTTGACGTCGAGCACGAGCGCGCCAATGCCCTCGGCGATTTTCTTGCTCAGGATCGAAGCGCAGATGAGCGGGATGCTCTCGACCGTCCCCGTCACGTCGCGCAACGAGTACAGCCGGCGATCGGCCGGCGCGATCTCGTCGGTCTGTCCGATCAGCACGCAGCGGGTCGCCTTGAGGACCCGCCGCATTTCGTCCAGCGACAGCCGCGTGCGAAACCCGGGAATCGCCTCGAGCTTGTCGAGCGTGCCGCCGGTGTGACCCAGCCCGCGCCCCGACATCATCGGCACGATCGCGCCGCAGGCGACCGCCAGCGGCGCCAGGACGAGCGACGTCTTGTCGCCGACGCCGCCGGTCGAATGCTTGTCCACCGGCGTGCCGCCGAATTCCGAGAGGTCCAGGCGCCGGCCCGACTTCACCATCGCGTCGGTCAGCACCGACGCCTCGTCGAGTGTCATCCCGCGGAGCACGACCGCCATGAGCAGCGCCGCGATTTGGTAGTCGGGCCACGATCCGTCGGTCACGCCGGCGACGAACGCGCGCACGTCGGTCTCAGCCAGCGCTCCTCCATCGCGCTTCTGGCGAATCAGATCGACCGCGCGCATGCGGGGCCAAGTATAGTGGGAAACCATGACCGACACCGGACGCGTCCTGCTGACCGCAGCCGTGCTCTCGGCTTCGGCGTTCGGCGTGCTGGCGTGGCGGGTCGGCCGCGCGGATCCTTCACTGCCCGATCGCCGCGTCGGTGAGCTGCGGGTGGCGCAGTGGGCCGCGATTCTGCTCGCCGCGACCGCGGGCATTCCCGTCGGCCTCGCCGTCGCGCTTCCCACGATCCCGGCCGGGCACCTCGATGCGGCCATCGGCGTGGGCTTCGTGCTGTTCGCGGGGTTCGTGCAGCTGCGCGATCCCCGCGAGGGCCTGGCGCTCGCCGCCGCCGGGTTCGTGCTCCACGCGCTCGTGGACCTCGCGCACCGGCCGGGCTGGCTCTCGCCGGATCTCGTCCCGCGCTGGTACGTCGTGGGCTGCGCGAGTTACAACGTGTTCATCGCCGCACTATGCTATTGGGCCAGACGCCGATGAGAGTGCGCGCCGGCCTGACGCTCGTGCTCGTCGCCCTCGCCGCCGGGCTCGTGGGGCCCGCGCCGGCCGCACAGTCCGCGCCGCCCCGTCTCGTCGTGCTGCTCGTCGTCGATCAATTCCGCGGCGACTATCCCGAGACCTACGGCCGGCAATGGACCCATGGGCTCGCGCGCCTCTTCCGCGACGGCGCGGTGTTCACGCACGCGGCGTATCCGTACAGCAACACCGTGACGTGCGCCGGCCACGCGACGATTGGCACCGGCGCGCTGCCAAGCGCGCACGGCATGATCGGCAACTCGTGGTACGACCCGGACAGCAAGCGGACGATCCTGTGTTCGAACGACCCGGCCTCGACGTCGGTGCCCTTCGGCGGCGGCATCGGCACGGAGCACCAGGGGCCGCGCTCGCTGCTGATTCCAACGCTCGCCGACGAACTGCGGCGGCAGGCTCGCCAGCCGCCGCAGATCGTCGCGATCTCGCTCAAGCCGCGATCCGCCATCGGCCTCGGCGGTCACGGCGGGCCCGGCACGATGGTGCTGTGGGAAGAGGACAACGGCACCTGGGCCACGTCCGACGCCTACACGAAGACCCCCTGGCCCGTCGTCGACGAATACGTCCGCGCGCACCCGATCGCCTCGGCGTACGGTCAGGTGTGGACGCGTCTCCTGCCCGACTCCGCGTATCTCTATGACGATGACGCCCCGGGCGAGGCGTCGCCACGGCCGTGGACCCGCACCTTTCCGCATCCGCTCGAGAGCCCGACGGGCAAGCCCGACGCGACCTTCGTGTCAGCCTGGGAACGATCGCCCTGGAGCGACGCCTACCTTGGCGATCTGCTGGCCACGCTGGTCCCGCGATTGGGGCTCGGGCGACAATCCGGCACGGACTTCCTGGCCGTGAGCTTCTCTGCCCTGGACCTCGTCGGGCACGAATACGGCCCGCGAAGCCACGAAGTGCAGGACGTCATGGCCCGCCTCGACATCGTCGTCGGAATGCTCCTGGACACGCTCGACCGCGTCGTCGGCCGCGACAAGTACGTGCTGGCGATGTCGGCCGATCACGGCGTCGCCGTCATTCCGGAACAAGCGATCGCGCTCGGCCTCGACGCGGGCCGCGTCCGGGCGAACGACCTGCGTCAGGCGGCGCAGGCGGCAATCGCGGGCGTGCTGGGCGACGGCGTGTACGTCCTCACGTACGCGGAGGAAAGTCTGTATCTCACGCCCGGCACGGTCGATCGGCTGCGCGGGAAGCCCGGCGCGCTCGACGCCGTCAAGACAGCGCTTGCCGCGAGCCCCGGTCTGGCGCGCGTGTATTCGGCCGACGAGCTCGCGGGCACCGCGCCCACCGACGATCCCCTGCTGGCCAAGGCCCGCCTCAGCTATCGCCCGGGCCGCAGCGGCGACCTCGTCGTCATCATGAAGCCCAACTGGATCGTCCACGGCGCGACCGGCACGACGCACGGCACGCCGTACGAGTACGACGAACACGTGCCCGTCGTCTTCTTCGGCGCCGGCATTCGACGCGGCCGGTACGACGGCGCGGCGACGCCGGCCGACATCGCGCCGACGCTCGCGTCGCTCATCGGCGTGACGCTCCCGTACGCGAGCGGGCACGTCCTGTCCGACGCTCTGCTGACCACGGCGCGGTAATGGCGTCGTCGCGCCTCGTGCTCGTCGCGTGGCTTGGCGCAACGGCCGCGCTCGCCGCCCAATCGACGATCGCGGGCGCGCCGCGCCCGGCGGACGGGCGCCAGATCATCGCCAGCGCCTCGAGCCTGGGCCAGGGCCTGCCGAGCGCGGCGGCGCTGGCCGAGCTGCGCGGATGGAATCGACTCGTGACCGACGGATGGCTGGCGGGCGAATTCACGCGCGTGACCATCGAAGACGATCCCTTGATGCCGGAACGGCGCCATGAACGGTTCCGGCAAACCCATCTCGGCGTTCCGATCTGGGGCGGCGATGTCCGCCGGCAGATCAACACGTTCGGCCAGACCGAATCGATCTTCGGGACGTACTACCCCGACGTCGACGTCGACGTCACGCCCGGGACGACCGCACCGGGCGGCGCGACGCTCGAGATTCTGCCAACCGATCGCGGCTTCAGGCTCACGTGGATGACGCGCGCGGGATCGGAGACGGCTGGCGCTCGGCGGTGGATTTTCACCGACGCGACGTCGGGCGACCTGCTCTTCACCTACGACGATGCGTGCGCGCGAGAGGCGGCGGAACGAGCCGGCGCTCGGCCATCGATCGACGCGGGCGACGCCGAGTCGCGAACGGCCCGGGCCGCCTTGGACGTGATTTCTGAGTACTTTCTGCGGCGCTTCGGCCGGAGAGACCTTCCCACCGTGGGGGCGTCGACCTTGTCGGCCGGAGTCGAGGCCGGCGCGCACGCCGTGTCGCACGGCGTGATTGCGGCGACGTCCGGCCTCGTGCACTACGACGACGCGGGGAGGCTCGACGAGGCGTTCGCCGACATCATCGGCGTCTCCGCCAAGGCGTTCGCTCAGCCCTCGGTCACCGACGAGCCCGCGAGGTCGAACGTCGTCGGCGCGATGTTCGCGCTGGCGATCGCCGGGGGAACGACCGGGGCCGCGGGCGTTACCGTGGACGGCGTCGGCGCCGGCAACCGCGACCAGATCGAGCGCGTCGTGTACCGCGCGTTCACGATGCTGCTGCCTGCGCGCGCGACCGTCGCCATGGCGCGCGCCGCCACGCTGCAGGCGGCGCTCGATCTCTACGGCGCCGACAGCCGGGCGATGCGCGCGATCGCGCAGGCCTGGACCGCCGTCGGCGTCGAGGTCCGGCAGGCCGGTTCATGACGCCCTTCACACGACGCGTCCTCGCCGTGCTCGGTCGCATTCCACCGGGCCGCGTCGCCACGTACGGCGACGTCGCGCGCCTGGCGGGCCGGCCAGGCGCCGGTCGCGCCGTGGGCAATATCATGCGCACGGCCAACGTGCCGCACCTGCCCTACTACCGAGTCGTCGCCGCGGGCGGCCGCCTCGGCGGCTACGGCGGCGCGCCGGGACTCAAGGCGGCCCTGCTCAAGGCCGAGGGGCTGGTCATCCGCGGCACGCGTATTGTCGGATTCAGCCGCCACCGGTGGCCCTCGTCCCGCTGAGGAACCGCAGGGGGCCGGCTATCGTTTTTCCTAGAGAGCTGAGATGACTCCTCGGAGCAACGCCGTCGGACCATGGCCCCGTCTAACTCTGTGAACGAGGCCGTGTCGGGGCACCGCGACCTGGCGCTCGCGGAGCGGTGTCGAAACGGCGTCGCCGGGGCTTTCGAGGAGCTGTATCAGGCGCACGCGCCCCGGCTGTTCGGGCTGGCGTGCCGCATGGTCGGCCGCACCGACGCCGAGGACCTGCTCCAGGACATTTTCCTGACGGCCCACCGGAAGCTCGGGCTCTACAAAGGCGAGTCCTCGCTCGGGACGTGGCTCTTCCGGCTGGCGACCAACCAGTGTCTCGACTTCTTGCGGAGCCGCGGCGCGCGCTTCGCGCAGGTGACGGACACCCTCGAGGAGGAGCCGCCGGCGGCGGCGAGCGCGGGCACGATGCGGAGCGCGGTCGATCGCCTGGATCTCGAGCGCGCGCTCACGACGCTGCCGCCGGGATGCCGCACGGTGTTCGTGCTGCACGACGTCGAGGGCCTCGAGCATCGCGAGATTGGCGACCTGCTCGGCATCTCGGAGGGCACCTCGAAGTCGCAGCTGCACAAGGCGCGGATGCGGCTGCGCGGCGTGCTGACGGGACGAACGGTCGTGCGAGGATCTGAGGGATGACCTGCCGGGACGTTCAACCACGCTTGAGCCAGTTCGTCGACGCCGAGTTGTCGGCCGACGAGCAGGCCGCCGTGTCGGCGCACCTCGACACCTGCGCCGCGTGCCGCGCGATCACGCACGACCTCACGCGCGTTCGCGACGCAGCGCGCGGTCTGGGACCGATCGCGCCGCCCGATCACATCTGGCTCGAGATCGCCGGACAGATCCGCCTCGGCGAGCACCCGGCGCCCGGGCAGCCTGCGCCTCAGGACATCCGGCGGTCCGCGGCGTGGCAGTGGCTCGGGCTCGCCGCCGCGCTCGTCATCATCACGCTTGGCGCGTTTCTCGTCATGCGGCTGCAGGCGCCCACACCCGCGGCGCCGCAGGCGGGCAACGGTCAGGCCGCGGGCTCCGTCGAATCGGTAGCACAGGAGCTGGGGCTCGCGCTGCAGCACTACGACAACGCGATCGCCCAGCTCGAGATGCTCGCGAAGAACAATGACGGCACGATCGACCCGGCGACGGCCGCGACGCTGCAGAAGAACCTGGATGTCATCGACCGGGCGATTGCGGAAAGCCGCGCCGCGCTTGCGAGCGATCCGCAGAGCCAGCCGGCGCTCGACAGCCTGATCGACGCGCTCCGGCAGAAGGTCGGCGTGCTGCAGACGACGGTGGCGTTGATGAACGAGATTCGCCGGGGCAATCAGGAAGGCGCGGCGCGCGTGGTCGCCGGCGCCGGGAAATCGTAGGCCCTCGAAGGACAGAGGGCACGGGGCAGAAGTCAGAAGGCAGAAGTCAGAGGGCAGAGGATATGCAGATCCCAGAGCGAGCGACCGTCGGCGTCGTCATCCTGGCAAGCGTGGCGCTCGCGACGGCCGCGCCGGCCCGCGCGCAGGACGTGCGCGTGCGGGTGCAGGTTGACCCGGCAGTGGTGGCCGAGCTGCAAAGCGCGCTGCAGGACGTCCTCCGCTCCGACGTCGGCCGCGAAATCAGCGCCGCGGTGCGCGACGCCGTGCGGGAGACGACCCGCGCGATCCCGGAGGTCGCCAAGGAGATCGGCCGCACGCCCGGTGCCTGGCAGGACCGCAATTTCCGTGTCGAGCAGACGGACACCGAGAAGCGGACGCTGACGCTCGGCGCGAACGGCACGCTCGATCTGAAGAACGTCAGCGGCGACATCACGGTCACCGCCGGATCCGGACGCGACACCACGGTCGAGATCGTCCGCAGATCGCGCGGCCGGACGGACGCCGACGCCAAGCTCGGCCTCGAGCAGGTCAAGGTCAGCGTGGACGCCCGCGGCGAGCGGGCGAGCGTCGAGGCGCACTACCCGAACATGAACCGGCCGCCCTACAGCGTCACGATCGACTACAACGTCGTGGCTCCGGCCGGCACGCACCTCACCATCCGGAGCATCTCGGGAGACGTTTCGATCAAGGGCATCAAGACGGACGCCGCGGTGGACGTGGTGAGCGGCACCGTGAAGATCAGCGACGGCGGGCTGTCGTCGGCGACGACGATCTCCGGAGACGTCACGCTCATGAACGTGACGACGGACGCCACCGTGAACGTGGGCAGCGTCAGCGGCGAAGTGAAGCTCGATCAGATCAAGTGCCGCCGCCTGTCGGCGAGCATCGTGAGCGGCACGGTCGCGGCGCACGAGATCACGTGCGGCAGCGCCGATCTCAAGAGCATGTCAGGCGACGTGGAGTACTCCGGCCCCCTCGCGAAGGGCGGACGCTACGAGCTGCAGACGCATTCCGGCGACGCCCGTCTGACGGTGACGGGCAGCGTGGGCTTCGACCTGCAGGCGAGCACGTTTTCTGGGGAGATCAAACTCACTCCGCCCCTGCAGCTTCAGGGCGCGAGCATCTCGCGCCACTCCGCGCGCGGCACCGTCGGCGACGGGGGCGCGACCGTCGTCGCCACGGCGTTCAGCGGCGACGTGGTGATTATCAAGAAGTAGCCAGCGTCAGGTGAATCAGGTAGTGGGTGCCGCCCTTGTTGATCCACACGCGCAGGTAGTCGGCGCCCTTCAGCAGGTCGACGCGGCTCGTGCCCGCCGCCGGTGGCTTCTCCTTGGACACGGTCTTCACGTCGGCGCTGCCGACCACGGTCGCGAGCTCCTTGCCCTTGACCTGGCCGCCCTGCACGAACTCGACCCACTTCTCGCTGTCGGCGGACTGGCCGACAACGGCCGACACCGTGTCGGCTGACAGGCGGACCGTGTAGGTCCCGGCCGCCAGCGGCTGGCCGTTCGCCATCACCTTCTTCGAGATCGTCACCGAGCCCAGCGACTGCGCCGCGGCCTGCGCGTCGACGCGAGTCGGCAGTAACCCCACCGCCGCCATGCAGGCGACCCCGGCCAAGATGAGCAGCCTCATTCGAGCCATGTGAAACCTCCCGGTCTCCGATTATAAGTCAGGCCTCAGATCCAAGGCGCCAGGCATGAGGCACTGGGCGCCGGCTGATGCCTGGCGTCCACGGCCCGGTGCCTGATCGTCAGATCGCCATGAGATCGAACTGCTCATGGTGCATCTGCTCGTCGGACCGCACCGTCACGGGCCGTCCGACGGACTGCTCGAGCTCCTTGAACACGCTGCGGCTCTCCTCCTTGAGCGCGCGCGCGATCTCCGGGTTCACGCGCAGCACGAGGCTGTAGCCATCGAGGTCGCCGCTCACCTTCTTCACTTCGGTCAGGATGTCGTAGCAGATCGTCGCGCTCGTCTTGATCGTCCCCGTGCCCGAGCAATACGGGCACGGCTCGGTGAGCTGGCGCTCGAGGCTGCTCTTGACGCGCTTGCGCGTGATGATAATCAGCCCGAAGTCCGACACCTGCACCGACTTCGACGGCGCGCGGTCCTTCCGGAGCTCCTGTTCGACCGCCTGCGCGACTTTCTGGCGGTTCTTCTTCTCCTCCATGTCGATCAGGTCGAGCACGATGATGCCGCCCAGATCGCGCAGCCGGATCTGCCGGATGATCTCCTTCACGGCCTCGAGATTGGTCTTGACGATCGTGTCCTCGAGCCGGCCTGCGGACTTCTTGCCGATGTAGCGGCCCGTGTTGACGTCGATCGCCACCAGCGCCTCGGTCTGGTTGACGACGATGTAGCCGCCGGACTTGAGCCAGACCTTGCTGCGGAGCGCCTTGTCGATCTCGCTCTGCACGCCGTACTCGTCGAAGATCGGGTAGTCCTTCGTGTAGCGCTTCACGCGGCCGACCATGTTCGGCATGATGCGGCCCACGAACTGCATCACCCGCCGGTACTCCGCCTCGTCGTCGATGCGAATCGCGGAGTACTGCTCGTTGAGCAGATCGCGGAGCAGCTTCGTGACCAGGCTTTCCTCGCGGAAGAGCACGGCGGGCGTCCGCTCGGTCTCGCGGCGCTTCTGGACCTCCGTCCACACCTGCTGGAAGTAGGTCAGGTCCGCAAGCAGGTCCTCCTCGGACCGGTTGGAGGCCGCGGTGCGGATGATGACGCCGCCGGGCAGACCAGACTGCTCGCGGAACCGCAGCACGACGCCGCGCAGCCGGCGGCGCTCCTCGCGCGAGTCGATCTTGCGGGAAATGCCGATGTGATCGACCGTCGGCATGTAGACGAGGAACCGGCCGGGCAGGCTCAAGTGGGACGTGATGCGCGCGCCCTTGGTGCCGAGTGGCTCCTTCACGACCTGGACGACGACTTCCTGCCCTTCCTTCAGGAGGTCCTCGATCTTGGCGGTTGGCGGCTGGCGCTCGCGGTCGCGCGACCGGCGGTCGCGATCCCGATCCGGCCGGCCTGACGGACGGTTGCCCCCCTCGGGCGCCGCCGCGGCCGCGGGCGCGCGGTCGACCTCGGCCGCTTCCCCGCCGCCGTTCGTGGCGCCGGCCCCGTTCGGCTCGCCGCCGTTCGCGCCGGGCGGCTCGGGGCCGCCGGACGCCGGAGAGTCCTCGTCCTCCTCGAGGGCCTCCTCGGTCGGGCTGATGACGTCTGAAACGTAGAGGAACGCGTCGCGCTCGAGACCGAGGTCAACGAACGCCGACTGCATGCCAGGCAGGACTTTCGAGACGCGGCCCTTGTAGACGTTGCCGACCACGCCACGCGAATGTTCCCGCTCGATGAAGACCTCGACGACTTGATCGTCCTCGAGAATGGCCACGCGCGTTTCGTGGCTGGTCGAGGAGATGATCATCTCCTTGTTCATTCGGATAACCCCACAGGACCGCTCCGTCGGTCGGTCCAGACGGCCAGACCCCGAGGCCGCCGGCGGACGCGCACACCAAGGCGCACAGCACGACGAGCGACCAGACGAGGAGCATGCCGAACGGCACAACCATGGACGCGGCCATCAATTCGTAAACCTCCTCATCCGCACGTTGAGGATGAGGCCGAACCCGGCGAGCGTCGCAACGAGCGACGACCCGCCATAACTCATCAGCGGCAGGGTCAGCCCCTTCACGGGAGCCAGCCCGGCCGACATAGTGATGTTGTACAACACTTGGAACCCAAACCCCGAAATGATCGCGACGACGAGAAACGCGCCGACGCGGTCGCGCGCGAGCTTCGCGGCGTCCAGACTTCGGACGATGACGAACAGATAGAGGCCGAGCGTGACGAGGACCCCGAGGAACCCCTGCTCCTCCGCGAGGACCGAGAAGACGAAGTCGTTGTGGGCGACCGGAAGGAAGCCATACCCCCCCTGAGTCCCCTGCCGGAAGCCCTTGCCCATGAGGCCGCCGGATCCCACGGTGATCTTCGCCTGGATCTGCTGATAGCCCGCGCCGCGGGCGTCCTTCGACGGATTGACGAACGTCTCGATGCGCTGCTTCTGATAATCCTTCAGGCCGTAGTGCCAGATGACGGGCGAGAACAGCGCCACGACGAGCGCGGCGATGAGGAGCCAGCGTACGCGCATCCCGGCCAGGTAGGCGACGCCCAGAAACACCGGCAGGAGCGTCGCCGCCGTGCCCAGGTCGGGCTGCTTCGCGATGAGGACGAACGGCACCGCGACGAGGACGCCGCCCGTGATGAGCTCGCCCATGCTGCGGGCGCTGCGGCGGCTTTCGCCGTAGAACATCGCGAGCACGAGCGCGAGCGCGATGCGCGCGAACTCGGACGGCTGCAGGCTGAAGCCAGCGATCGGCGGAATCCAGCGCCGCGCGCCGCCGCGCACGACGCCGAAATACGAAACGTAGACCAAGGCGAGGACCAGCGCGCCGTAGAGGAACAGCGACCGCTGCGTCAGCGTGCGGTAGTCGATCAGCAGGCAGACGGTCGCCGCCACCAGGCCGATCGGCAGCGCGTAGACCTGCGTCCAGAACTCGCCGCCGGGACGGTTGTTGCGGAAGTCCCACGTCACGCTGTAGATCGTGGCCAGCCCGATCAGCGCGAGCGCGAGGACGGCGCCGACCAGCCTGAGATCCAGGTGCGGCAGCAGGCGGCGTTCGACGATCACCGCCCGCCCCCTCCGCGCCCGGTCGATGGTCCCGCCGCGGACGGCGGCGCGCCCGCGGGCGCCGCAGTCACCATCGACGCCGGCAGCGGCGGCAGCGGCTTGCCGTCCTTCTTCGCGAAGTATGTCTCCAGCACGTACCTCGCGATGGGCACGGCCGACGCCGCCCCGTAGCCCCCGTGCTCGACGAAGACGGCGCCCGAGATCTCCGCGTCGCCGACCGGCGCGAAGAACTCGAACCAGCTGTTGTCGCGCAGGTCCACGCCGCCTTTGGCGGACGCGGCCAGCCTGCCTTCCTTTGAAATCACCTGCGCGGTCCCGGTCTTCCCCGCGACGTCGCGCCCGTCGATGCGCGCGCGGCTCGCCGTGCCCGTCCCGTTCACCGCCATCCACAATCCGTCGCGCAGCGGCTGCAGCACGCCGGGGGGAAACGTGAACAGCGACCGCGGCTTCGGCGGCTCGATCGACTGCCAGCCGGTCCCGTCATCGAACGCCTTCACGACGTGCGGCGTGACGACCGTGCCGCCATTTGCGACGGTCGTGATCATCGTCGCGAGCGAAATCGGCGTGACGGACACTTGGCCCTGGCCGATCGCCACCGAGATCGTCTCGCCCGGATACCACTTCTCACCCGTCGTCTTCATCTTCCACTCGGTCGACGGCACGAGGCTCTCGACCTCGTTCGGCAGGTCGATCCCGGTCTTGCCCGTGAGGCCGAGCTTCTCGGCGTACTCGTGGATCTGATCGATCCTGAGCATGTTGCCGACGGTGTAAAAGTACACGTTGCACGACTCCGCGATCGCATGGCGCAGGTCGAGCGTGCCGTGCGCCTCGTGTTTGTCGCACAGGAACGTGTGGCCGTAGAAGGTCGCGTAGCCCGGGCAGGTGACCTTGAAATCCGGCGTGATCAGCCCCTCGCTCAGCGCGGCCGTGGTCACGACGACCTTGAACGTCGAGCCGGGCTGGTACTTGCCCTGGAGCAGTCGATCCTGCAGCGGCAGGAGGGGGTCGTTGTTGAGCTTCGCCCACGTGCTGCGATCGATGCCGTTGGCGAACGCGTTCGGATCGAACGCGGGCTGACTCGTCATGGCGAGGATCTCGCCGGTCTTCGGGATCATGAAGACGGCCGCGCCGGCCATGTTGCCCGCGTGGAACGCCTCCTCGAGCGCGTGCTGCAGGTCGTAGTCGATTGTCAGCTGCAGCCGCTGGCCGTCGGTCGGCGGATCTTCGTTCAGCTCCTCGATCTCCCGCCCGACGCTGTTGACGACGACGTTGCGGTCGCCGTCGGCGCCCATCAGGCGCTGGTTGTAGGACTTCTCCAGGCCCGCCTGCCCGACGATCGCGCCCGACTGCATGCCCGCGTACTCGGGCCGATCGAGCTGCGATTCCTGGATCTCGCTGACGTACCCGAACAGGTGTGCGGCGAGATCGTCTTCCGGATAGGCGCGCGTCGGCACCTGCTGGACCACGACCTCCGGCAGCTCGAGGCGGCGCGCCATCACGGCGGCAACCTGCGCGAAGCTCGCGTGCTCGATGACGGGGATGGGCGCGAAGAGCGGATCGCGGCGATGGCGCTGCATCACGTCCTGCAGGCGCGGCTCGTCGACGCCGGTCGCCGCCGCCACCCGCGCGATCGCTTCGTTCACGTTCCGGCTGCGCTCGCGGATGACGGCGATCGTGAACGAGCTCCGGTTCTCGACGAGCACCTTCCCGTCGCGGTCGAACAACACGCCGCGCGGCGCGCGCAGCGGGATCGTCCGCAGGAAGTTGTTGTCCGCCATCTCCTTGTACTTGTCGTGCTCGACGACCTGCAGCACCCAGAACCCGACCGCGAGCAGCGCGAAGCCCACCGACGCGACCACGCGCAGCACGACCAGCCTGACCTGCAGGCCCCGGCGATCCTCGAAGCTGCCCGCTGTCACCATCGGATCTTCTGCCTTCTGCCTTCTGCCTTACCAGTTTCTTCTACTCAAACTCGACCGCCGGCTTTCGCGGCCGCGCGCGACCATGCCCGGCAGGGCCTGAGCCGCGTGCAGCGCCACGAGCGCCGCCAGCGAATTGAGCGCCGTCTCCGCCAGAATAGCCTTCCACGGCACGCCGAACCAGCGCTGATCGATGAGCGAGTACAGCCCGACGATCAGCAGCCGGTGCAGAATCGTCGCGCCCGCCACGACGAGCGTTCTGGCGCGGGGATGCACCAGCACGAACTGCGTCCCGACGACCCCCGCCGCACAGCCGACAATCGTCTTTGTCAGCCCGCCGACGCCCACAATCCCCGCCGACAGCACGTCCTGCAGGAGGCCGCCGATCGTCCCCGCGACCATGCCGGCGATCGGCCCCCACAAGAGCGCCGCGTACACCACGCCCACCAGCACGAGGTCGAACGCCCATCGACCCCCCACGGTAAATCGTGCCAGGGTGACCTGCAAGACCACGGCCACGACGACCGTGGCGAGCACCCACGCCAGCCTCACAGGCCCCCCCGCCCGCGTCCGGCGGCCGCCGCCGCCGGCGAGGGCGGCGTGGTCGGCGCCACCGGCGGTCTGCCGAGCACAACAAGCACGAGGTCGATGTGGCTGAAATCCACCGCCGGACTGACGCGGACCAGCCGGTAGTTGGCGCCCTTCTCCGATTTGGCGACGTAGCCGACGATGAAACCCGCCGGGAAGATGCCGTCCTGGCCGGACGTCAACACCCGCTCCCCGACCTGGACATCCGCCTGGTTCGAAACGTAGTCGACGGAATACAAGCCGTCGCTCGCGCCGCCCTTGATGATGCCGCCGGCGCCCGTGCGCGCGAGCGTCACCGCCGCCGCGGCATTCCGGTCGAGCAGGAGCTGCACCTGAGCGGCGTGAGCCGACGGCTGGTTGATGACCCGCCCGATGACGCCGAGTCCGCCGATGACCGCCATGTTCGGCTGCACGCCATCGGCCGCGCCGCGGTTGATCGTGACGGTCAGGGTCAGCGAACCCGGCTGCGGGCTGCCGGCGATGACCCGCGCCGCAAGCGTCGGCGCCGGCATGCTCTGCTGCAGCTTCAGCGCGTCCTCCAGGCTGCGGGACGCGTCCGCCACCGCCTGTTCCTGCTGGAGCTGGCCCTGGAGCTCGAGCACCTGCCGGCGCAGCGTGTCATTCTCGGCTGCCACGCCCCTCAAGGCGAGGTAGTGGGACCAGACACCGCGGAACCAGTCGGCGACCGACGCCGTGCCGCTCTGGGTCTTGGCGAACGCGCCAAACGCCACCGCCTGCAGCAAGGGCAGGCCGGACCGCGACTGCACCTGTGCAGAAATGAGCAAAACGTGGCCCAGGCAAAGGACCACGAGCAGGGACGTCGTGCGGTGGTGAAGCATGGTCGTGGGCAGACCTCCCCGGAGGTCCCCCGTTACTTATCGGATCGTCAATCTAACGAGATTTTCCTCAGGAGTTCGAAATTGGCGAGCATCTTCCCGGCGCCCAGCACGACGGTCGAGAGCGGATCCTCGGCCATCGACACCGGCAGGCCCGTCTCTTCCCGCAGGCGTTTGTCCAGATTCTTCAGGAGCGAGCCGCCCCCGGTCAGCACGATGCCGCGGTCGACGATATCGGCCGAGAGCTCGGGCGGCGTCCGCTCGAGCGCCACGCGCACGGCGTCGACGAGCACGTTGACCGTCTCGGCCAGCGCCTCGCGAATCTCCTCGTCGGTAATCGTGATCGTCTTGGGTACGCCCTCGATCAAATGCCGGCCCTTGATCTCCATTGTCAGCCGGTCGTCGAGGGGAAACGCGGAGCCCAGCTCCATCTTGATCTGCTCGGCCGTGCGCTCGCCGATGAGCAGGTTGTACGTCTTCTTGATGTACTGGATGATGGCCTCGTCCATCTCGTTGCCGGCGACGCGAATCGCCTTGCTGTAGACGATGCCCGCGAGCGAGATGACGGCGATGTCGGTCGTCCCGCCGCCGATGTCGACGACCATGTTGCCCGACGCTTCTTCGATCGGCATCCCGGCGCCGATCGCGGCGGCCATCGCTTCCTCGACGAGATAGACCTCGCTGGCTTTCGCGCGGTACGCGCTGTCCTTCACCGCGCGCTTTTCCACCTGCGTGATCTCCGACGGCACGCCGATGACGATGCGGGGCCGCACCCACATCGTGCGGTTGTGCGCCTTGCGGATGAAGTGCGCGAGCATCTTCTCGGTCACTTCGAAGTCGGCGATGACGCCGTCCTTCATCGGCTTGATCGCGACGATGTTGCCCGGCGTGCGGCCGAGCATCTCTTTCGCTTCCTTGCCGACGGCCTCGATCTTCCCGGTCACTTTGTTGATCGCGACGATCGAGGGCTCGTTGACGACAATGCCCTTGCCGCGTGCGTAGACGCAGGTATTTGCCGTGCCGAGGTCGATTGCGAGGTCGCTCGAAAAAAGTGAAAACAGTGACCGAAGCGTCAATGCTGCTCCTGCTTCTCTTCGGTGAGCGGGGCGCTATCGCTTTCGCTGCCTGCCACGTAGATGCCGTTCTTCCCGGTCACCTTTATACGGTACATGGCTGCGTCGGCTGCCTGCAAGAGGCGTTCCGCCGTATCGGCGGCATCTGGTAGGGTCGCCACGCCAATCGAGGCCGTCAGCCGGTGGCCGTTACTGCTATCGGCCAGAAAGGTATACCGGGCGATACGGTCCTTGAGTCGGCGGGCCACCATCAGGGCCCCTTCCGCTCCCGTTTCGGGCAGGAGTATTGCGAATTCGTCCCCCCCGAACCTGGCCACGATATCGGTCTCTCGCGCGCTGGCCTTGATGATCGCCGCCGCCTCGATGAGGGCCCGGCTCCCGAGCAGGTGCCCGTAGGCGTCGTTGATGCGCTTGAAACCGTCCAGGTCGATGAAAAGCAGGGACAGCGGCCATCCGCTTCGCATGGCACGCTTGGTTTCCTTGCGAAGTGCGTCGTTGAGGAAGCGGGAGTTGTAGAGCTGGGTCAGGTCGTCCGTGACGGACAGGGCCTCCGCCCGGGCCACCCGCAGGGCGTTGGCCAGAGCGTAGGCGGCGGGTTCAATCAGGGTCGCCAGTGAATCGGCGAGCGCCTGGGGGAGACGCGGGAGCCGGCGGGCCCGACCCCGGTCGAGGCCCACGAGGGCGCCGACGACCGTCCCGTTGGCCACCAAGGGCCAGCCGAGCGCCGACGCCTCGATCGACTTCGCCTGGCGGGCCGGCCCGGCCACGCGGTCGTCCACATAGTTCGTGACGCGCACGGCCGACTGTCCGGTCTGCACGACAACGTCGGCGAACGACTCGACCGCGGCCTTGAGACCGGCATCCGAGATTTGCTTGCCTAGCACTTTCACGACGCCGTCGGGCTCGGCGGAAATCACGTACCACGCCGAGAGCGGCAGCCACTCGCTGACGTGCGTGACGAGCGCGGAGGCCACCTCGGCCGGATCGAGCGACGCGTTGACGGCGCGGACGAGCGCGCCGATCGTCTCGGGCTGCGAAGCCAGACGCATGAGGCCAGGCGCGGCGGCCTCGACGCGGTCGGCGAGGTCGATCGCCTCGCGCAATCCCAGCGCGCGCTCCACATCCTCGAGCCGAAGCGGCGTCGTCAGGTGCGCGCGGAAGCCGAGCGCGTTGGAGAGCTCGGCGAGCGCGGGCTGATTCGGCGGACTGAACGACGCGGCCGGCACGGTGCCGATGAGCGCCGACACGAAACGGTGCGATCCGTCATCGGGCGCGAGCTCCCACAGCACGCCACCGACGTGCGTCGGCACGCGCCAGAGCGATCCCTTCTTGAAGAATTCGAGGCGAACACCGGTCGCAGGCCGGAGCGGCGCAACGAGGCGGTCGATGTCCTCGCTGCGATGAAACACGGCGAGCGTCAGGACGCCCTCAGGCGCCGGCGTCTCGGGAGCGGAAGGCCGCGGCACTCGTCGTCCAAGCATCAGTTGTAGCGCCAGGAACGAGGGAAAGGGGCGCCCTTAACCGCCAGACTATACCATGGAGAATTCGCTAAAACAGGCCGAAATCTGCAGGTTTTCGCGCGTCCGCGACGCGCGGCGCACGTTTCTGAAAGCTCCGCGGAGGCAGACTATTACCGTCCGACCGAATTGGCGGACCCGCACACCGGTCCTGTCGGCGGGCGTGGCATAATTTGTAGGTAGTGACACGCCAGGTGAGAAGTTAGAAGCCAGAACTCAGAAGTTCGGCCCGAGGTAGAATTCCACGCCCGCTCTTCACTTCGAACTTCTGGCTTCACACTTCGAACTCGAAGGAGTTTTTCGCCCCATGACGATGCTTGACCGGATGCGACGCCACAGGAGCTGGCTCAAGTGGAGCCTGGGCATCGTGGTCGCCACATTCATTCTGCTGTACGTGCCGAGCTTTTTGAATCCGGGCGCCGGCACGGGCGCAGCGCCGACCGACACCATCGCCACCGTCAACGGGCGCAAGGTGCTCGTCGCGAGCTATCAGCGCGCGTATCAATCGCAGATGCAGTCGCTGAGGTCCGCGTATGGCGACAAGTTCGATGAGAACATGCTCCGCCAGCTCGGCATCGCGCAGCGCATCGTCCAGCAGCTGATCGATGAAGAGGCCGTGCTGGCCGAAGCGGATCGGCTCGGCATCACCGTCGGCGACACGGAGCTGCGCGAGCGCATCGTGCGCATTCCGGGGTTCCAGGAGAACGGCCAGTTCGTCGGCGACGCGCGGTACCGCCAGATTCTGCAGATGCAGCGCCCGCCCATGCGGCCGTCCGAATTCGAGGACCAGATGCGCAGCGAGCTGACGGCAGAAAAGCTGCAGGCGGCGGTCACCGGCTGGATGCGGATTTCCGACGCCGAGGTCGAACAGGAGTACCGGCGGCGGAACGAGAAGGTCAAGCTCGACCTCGCGATTTTCACCGCCAGCCAGTTCCGGGCCGGCATCCAGCCGACCGACGCCGAGCTCGCCGCCCAGTTCAACACGCACCCGGATGCCTACAAGATCCCGGAAAAGCGGCGCGTGCGGTACCTCTCGGTGGACGCCGACAGCCTGCGGCCGAAAATGACCGCCACGGGACCGGAAATCGAGGCGCGGTACAAGGACAACATCCAGACGTACTCGACGCCCGAGCAGGTCCGGGCGAGCCACATCCTGTTCAAGACCGAGGGCAAGGATGAAGCCGCCGTGAAGAAGCTGGCCGAGAGCGTGCTCGCCAAGGTCAAGGCGGGCGGCGATTTCGCCGCGCTGGCCCGGCAGTACTCGGACGACGACTCGAAGAAGAACGGGGGCGACCTCGACTACTTCGGACGCGGGACGATGGTCAAGGAGTTCGAGGACGTCGCGTTCTCCCTCCCGGTGGGCCAGACGAGCGACCTGGTCAAGTCGCCATTCGGCTTCCACATCATCAAGGTGACCGACAAGAAGCCGGCGGTGACGCGCACGCTGGCCGAGGTGCGGCCGCAGATCGAAGACCAGATCAAGATGGAGAAGGCGCAGGCCGAGGCGCAGAAGGTCGCCGACGCGATGGTCAAGGAGATCACGTCGCCGGCCGACCTCGACAAAGTCGCGAAGGCCCAGGGCCTGACGGTTGGCGACTCGGGGCTGTTCGCCCGCGACGAGCCGATCGCGGGGCTCGGATTCGCGCCGGCCGTGGCAGCAGAAGCCTTCACGATGCAGCAGGACAAGGTGAGCGGCGAGCTCCGGACCAACAACGGGTTCGCGTTCATCGCGCTCACCGAGATCAAACCCTCGTACGTGCCGAAGCTCGACGAGGTCAAGGACAAGGTCAAGGAAGACGTCGTGCGGCTCAAGGCCGTGGAGGTCGCGCGGACCAAGGCCGCCGCCATGGCGCAGGCCGCCAAGAGCAATTTCGCCGCGGCGGCCAAGGCCGCCGGCGTCGACGTCAAGAACACCGATTTCATCACCCGCGGCACGGCGTATCCGGACGTCGGCGTCAATCCGGCGATCGACGACGCGGTGTTCGCGCTCAAGGCCGGTGACACGACCGCGCCGATCGCGACCGAGAACGCCGTCGTGGTGGCGCACGTGAAGGAACGACAGGACATGAACCCCGCCACCTTCGCCGGCGACAAGGACGCGCTCAAGCAGCAGCTGCTCGAACAGCGCCGGACGGAGTTCTTCGCCGCCTACATGGCCAAGGCCAAGGGCAAGCTGAAGATCGGCTTCAACGAGGCCGCGATCCGGACGATCCTCGGCAGCTAGGCCGCCGCCGGGGAGCGGCCGTCACCGACCGACTCCGATCAGGGCGCTGGCGGAAGCGTGAAGGCGCGCCGGAAGAGGCGCCGATTTCGAGCGCGACGTCCGTCGGCCTGCGAAGGCAGGCCGAAGAGGACTCGCGCGATGGGCGACGCGCGGGGTCGCTCAGAACAGCGCGCGGATCTGCTCGTCGAGGAGCTCGCGCGTGCCGATGCCGACGCGCGTGTAGCTGATCGTGCCGTCCCGGCGGATGAACCAGGACGTCGGGATCCCGATCGTCTCATACGCGTCGCGCATGTCGTCGGTCCCGATGAGCACCGGGTAGGTCATCTTGTACGCCGCCGCGAACTCCCGCAGGTCCTTGGCCGCGTCGTCGAACGACACGCCGAGCACGGTGAACCCGGTGGCCTGGTACTTCGCCTGCAGCTCGACGAGATCGGGGATCTCGAGCTTGCACGGCTCGCAGTAGGTCGCCCACACGTTGATCAGGAGCGGCCGCCCCTTGAAGCTCGCGAGCGCGACGGGCGCGCCGTGGAGATCCTGCAGCGTGAAGTCGAGCCTCGCGTGCTCGGCGCCGCGCGGCGGGGCGCCCGCCTGCCGGCCGCAGGCGACCGGGGCGGCGGCGATGGCCGCGGCGAGGACGAGCGGCGTCCAGACTCTGGTCACGATCATCAGTTGACAAAGACGTTGGGCATCAGCGTGAGCGGCTCGCCGCGGCGGAAGAGCCGAAGCATGGCGAGCGCCGCATCGACGATGCGCGCGTCGCGCGGGCGCGCCAGCACGCTCAGGCCCGAATCGGCGTTGCGCCCGAGCGGATTCGACAGCACCTCGAACAGCGACCTCTTCGCCGGATAGACGACGAGCTCGACCTCGCTCTTGGGATCGATTTTCGCGCGCTGCTTCGCGATCTGGAGCGCGGTGTCGAGGCCGCCGAGCTCGTCGACCAGCCCCAGGTCCTTCGCCTGATGGCCGGTCCACACCCGCCCCTGCGCCATCGTATCCACCTTGGCCGTCGTCAAATGCCGCCCTTCGGCGACGCGCGAGAGAAACAGCTCGTAGGTGGATTGCAGCTGCGATTCAATCCGCGCGCGTTCATCCTTCGAGAACGGCTTGAACGGCGAGTTGATCTCCGCCAGACGCCCGTCGCTGACCGAATCGACGCCGATGCCGAGCTTCTCCAGCGTGTCCTTGACCACGAACTTCCCCGTCACGACGCCGATCGATCCGGTGATCGTGCCCGGCTCCGCGACGATGACGTGCGCGGGCACGGCCATGTAGTAGCCGCCGGATGCGGCGACGTCGCCCATCGAGACGATGACGGGCTTCACGTCGCGGGCGAGCATCAGCTCGCGCCAGATCGCATCGGACGCGATGGCCGATCCGCCCGGGCTGTCGATGCGCACGACGATCGCGCGAACCGAGGGATCGACGCGCACCTTCCGCACCCACTGGTCGAACGTGTCGGAGCCCAGCACCGTCGCCCCGGGGGAGTCGAACGAGCTCTTGCCGCTGGCAATCGTGCCGACGGCATACAGCAGCGCGATGCGATTCGACGCGAACGCCCCGCCGAAGTTCGTCGCGCGCTCGTACGCGTCGCCGTCCATCTTCGTCGTGCCCTGCACGGGCGGCGCCTTGTCGATCTGGTCCTCGTAGCCGAGCACGTCGACGAGGCCGGCGTTCTTCGCCTCCTCGGCGAGGTACGGCCCGCTGTCGATGAGCTTGCGGACCTCCGCCTCGGGCCGTTTGCGGCCCTCGGCGATGCCCGTCACGAGCTGGCCGAACCAGTCGCTGTTGAGCGACTTCGACATCTCCTTGTGCGCGGTCGTGAAGCCCTTCTCGGTGAACGTGTTCGACGCCGTCTTGTAGTCGCCGATGTGAAGCAGATCCGGGTAGACGCCGATCTTGTCGAGCGCGCCGCGGAAGAACAGCTCGTAGGTCGCGAGGCCGGACAGATCGATCGCGCCCGCGGGCATCAGGATGATCTTGTTGGCCGCCGACGCGAGGTAGTACTCCTGCGGGCCGCCGGCCTCCAGGTACGCCACGACCGGCTTGCCCGCCGATCGGAAGTCGTCGATGGCCGCACGCAGCTCCTGGATCTGCGCCCAGAGCGCCCCCTCCACCGAGGGCGTGATCACGAGCGTCTTCACGCGCGCGTCGCGCTTCGCGCGACGGATCGACGCGATGAGCTCGCGCAGCGTCGGCGACGGCTCGCCGAGCTGGCTGAACAGGTCCATGCGCGCGACCTCATCCCAGGGGCCGTTGAGCTTCAGGTAGAGCGCCGCTTCGCTCGGCACGGTCGGCGGCGCGCCGGCGGTGACGGTCAGCAGGAACAGCGACACCGCCGACACGCACACGACGAGCACCAGCACCAGGATGATGATCAGGACGCCACGGCGGGACGAAGCCACGGGAACTCCTTCGGACGATCTTATCGGGGTTCTTCAAGGGTTCCTATCAGGTTCCTCATGGGCGCCGAATTGGAACCCCGTTGGGAATCACACTGAGAACCCGAGGGAACCCCCTGTCTGGCCTTGGATACCAGCCTGATGGCGCCCACGGCTTCGCGCGCCCGAAGCACCGCCATCACGTCCGCGAGCGACAACGGCGTGAATTCGGCCGACGAGAATCGCGGATCTCGAGCGCCGTGCGGGCGGACCTGCCCGGGCACACCAGGGTCAGTCGCACGCCCGAGTCCAGGGCTCGCCAGGACCGCGGGCGATGGATGCTAAGATCGTCGTCCCCATGACTGCTGATGCCGCGGCCGCCGAGCGAAAACGAGCCATTCGCCATCTGC
Source organism: Vicinamibacterales bacterium (assembly GCA_035519535.1). GTDB lineage: Bacteria > Acidobacteriota > Vicinamibacteria > Vicinamibacterales > SCN-69-37 > DATEGZ01. The sequence goes on from DATIWF010000064.1 coordinate 97,843, forward strand.
GGCAGTTGATCGCCGCCCTCGACCGCCGCGTGCCGCATATCGAGCGCCTCGGCGAGGCCAAGATCGCTCGAGACGCCTCGGAGCTCAGGGAGAAGGCGCTGAAGCGGCTGAAGGCGCTCGGGGAATCCGACTAGGCGGCCAGGCCGTCCTACACTCCCCCGCTCGCGAGCTTGGTCCAGTCGGCGATGTACTGATCGACGTTGTCTTTGGTGACGACGTCCACACCGGAGTCGATGATCGGATTCGCGGGACGCTTGCCGTTGATGATGTCGACCAGCAGCTTGACGGTCTCGCTGCCCCAGCCGAAATATTTTTGCCCCAGCAGTACCTGCACCTTGCCCGCCTTGAGGAGATCGGGCGCGGGCGGGTTGGTGTCAAAAGAGATGACTTTCGTCGTCGCCGGCACGGGCGTGAGCGCGTTGGCGGTGAACACCGGCCAGCCGCCGACCGAAATCCACGCGCCGAGGGTCGGATAGCGGTTCGTCGCCGAGGCGATGATCTCCGCGCAGCGCACGCCGTCTTCCTTCGTGTCGTAGGTCTCGAGAATCTTGATGCCTGGGTACTTCGCGAGCGCGTCTTTCGCGCCGTCGAGCCGCCGCGCGAGGTTGTTGGCGCCCAGGCTCGTGATGAACGCGACCGTGCCTTTGCCGCCGAGGAGCTTGGCCGTCTCCTCGCCCATGATCTGGCCGGACTTGAAGTCGTCCACGCCGTAGAACGCGATGCGCTTGGATTTCGGCGCGTCCGAGTCCCACGTGACGACCGGGATGCCCGCATCGATGGCCTTGTCGATCGTGCTCGACAAGAAGTCCGCGTTCAACACCGAGATCGCGATGCCGTCGACCTTCTGGGAGATGAACGACTCGAGCACTTCCTTCTGCTTCAACTCGTCGGAGTGATCGGGCCCGCGGTAGATGACCTCGATGTTGCCGAGCGCCTTGGCCTCGCGCTGCGCGCCCTTGTTCGCGTAGTCGAACACCGGAATGTCGAGCGCCTTCGGAATCAAGGCGAAGCGCAGCGTCTTCGGCCCGGCGGGCTGGCTGGTGCCGCCTCCACACGCGACGGCGACCGCGCACGCGATGACGCTGACACCCAGGACTCGTCTCATCTCACAGCCCTTTCTGAACCCCTTGGAACCCCGATGGCCTACGCCTCTCGTCTCACGAGGACCTGGTCGAGCACGACGATGACGATGACCACCACGCCGA